>JALWOZ010000031.1 GCA_027083345.1 Candidatus Kaiserbacteria bacterium | reverse complement strand
GCATTACCTCATCTATAGTAGGACCTATAGCGTCGCCTTCATTTAATGTTGGTATAATGACGTTCACGTCACGTATTCTCTCCAACTTTCACCGATTTTTTAATGAGCGATCAAAATATAAACTTTTCCGGGCAACAATTTCAAGGGCTAATTTAGCAACTATTGCACTTGCCGTTGTTGGCTAGGTGATAATGGATCCTCATTGGGCTTTATGAATAGGTAGTTGCTCCTAATCTAATTACCTGCTTTTTTACTATCTCTGCTATGCAACTCCATACCTCTATCAAATGGGCTGGTGTATAAAGATGTTAAATGACACTATGTACTATGCCTTGTTATCCAAAGCAAGATATCAAAAAGGCATAGGGATAGTCTTGAAGGAGAACAAAACTATCGGCTATTGAATCTCCTTTTATCAAGCTCTTTCTATACCACCTATACATGCTCTCGCCTCGTCATAAAAAGCGCCTCTTTTAGAGTGTTTGATAGAAGTTTTAGCGTTGGTAGAAATCAGAAAGCTATTAATAAAAAGTGAGCTTAAAGGTAATGCTTGACAGTTACGCTATAGCTAGGCTAAGGCAGTAGCATCGATTTAAAATGATTGATCTTGTGAAACTAAGGTATCTTTGAACAAAACAATTGCTAGGTCTAGAACAATTTTAAAAACATTAACCTTAAGGATATAAGCCTTAATAGGATTACAATTAACCGTTAAGTATAATGATATTCTGCGCAAAGTTTTTTTAAAATCAAAGCCCTAATCTAAGGTGGGTATATAGAGGGGATAACATGACAGAAATCCTAAAAGAAAGGAATTCAAAACCTAGCAGAAAGGATCATGCAGCCTTGGCTTCAGCTATAGTAATCATAATAATCCTTGTTGCAACATCCCTTTTTACTCCTATTGGAACCCTAGTAAGTTCATCCAATCCTTATAAAGGGATATATGGCTACTCATTAAATGCCGTTGTAAAGAACCAAACACTAAGGATTAAAGGGCTTTATAGCCCTGTTAAGGTTATAATAGACAAATATGGTGTCTATCATATTTACGCTAACAACACCCACGACCTATTCCTTGCATTTGGCTTCATACAGGCTGAAAACAGGCTTACACAACTAGACCTGATGAGGAGGGCAGCCATAGGAAACCTCTCCCCGATATTAGGTTCATCTTATGATTCATATGATTTGTTTCAGCTAAAGATTGGAAACTTCATTACTGCGGAAAAAGATTGGAACGAAACGCTTCTCCTAGCGAATAGTAGCAAAACTGCAAATGAGACAGTTGCAGTATTAGAAGCTTATTCACAAGGCGTTAACGATTACATATCCTATGCAGAAGCTCACCATGAATTGCCTACGACATTTACATTGCTAAACTATTTGCCTCAGAAATGGTCTCCTATAGATACTTTTGCTATTCAGCAATATATGGCAGAAAGCCTTGAGTTTGGTGACGATTCTCTCTTGCTATCATTGTTGTATTACAAGGTTGGAAACCTGACAAACAGCCTCATACCTGTATTCTCCCAAATACCACAAGTTTACTATGCAGGCTACAATGGCATGCCCAATGAAAAGGTGTTGAAAGAAGCCATGAACATTTGGCCTATCAATTCCACCATTGCCAATTTGGCTTACAAACTATATGAAGAGTGGGATCCGCCATTCATTAATAATCATCCCCAAGGACACAGCAATGAGTGGGTAGTCTCCGGAGAAAAGAGTAGCACGTATGCACCAATTTTGGTGGGTGGTCCTGTTTTAGGTTTTTCCCTACCATTTATATGGTTCGAGGCGCAACTTGTTGCCCCTGGTATAGATGTTTTTGGCGTTTTCCTTCCTGGGGTGCCTATGCCTGTAATAGGATTTAACAAACACATAGCCTGGACCTTAACGGATGTACAGGCAATATCTTGGGGGACGTATTTCTTTGCACAAAAAGTTAATGGAACTGATTATTATTTCAATGGTTCGTGGCACCCAATTAAGCACTATTATGTAAGTGGAGTGAAATTAAACTGGACGAATTGGGGGCCGATAATGATTAAAAAAGGAAAAATAGCTTTGGTGATGTATTGGCTTGCAAACAACTACAGCAACGACCTTGGTGTTTTGCTAAACATAGCCAATTCCTCTAATTGGAAAGAGTTCTATAATGCATTAAGGGATTGGCATGCGCCTTACCAGAACTTTGCATTTGCAGATAATGAGAGCATCGGTGACATTTCAGCAGGGATTTATCCAATTTTTTCTAGCAATAATGGCATCCCTTACAGTCCAGACGCGATAATGCCTGGTGATGGTCAGGAATATGTTTCAGGTTGGATACCCTATAGCAAAATACCGCAAGTTTACAATCCCTCAAATGGAATAGTAGTAAGCTCAAACCAAAGGCAGGTTGGGCCTTCTTACCCTTATTGGTATGGCAATACCATGAGTTTTTCACCTGGGACAAGGGCATGGGTAGTTTACGATTATTTAAAAAGTCATAACAACATAACAATAAAAGACATGATGAGGTTACAGTCAAATATAACTGACCTTGCAGCGGTTTGGTCCCTTCCAACAATAATAAAGGCACTTAAAAATTCGACAAACCCCTACGCCGAGAAAGCCCTATCTTATTTAGAGACTTGGAACTGTACAATGGCCCCTAATTCAAAAGCTGCTACCATATGGTTCTACATTTATTCCGAAATTTACTTCAAAGTAATTTATGGTTTCTTTAATAAAACTGGGTTCTGGCCAGAATTTAGTAACATAAGACCTGGACCTGCATCAGGTTCTTGGCCAAACACTTTTGGATTAGCATCTTTTGACGAAGATATAATCCATATGCTGATGGAAGGAAACGGAACACCTAATATACAATGGGAGCATTAAATCCTTGATAATTAATTCAACAATCTCGGCAATGAAGCTTCTTCTAAAATACTATCCGAACGGGAACTTTAGCTGGGGCAACTTTTACGGATTCTATTGGCCAAGCC
>JALWOZ010000030.1 GCA_027083345.1 Candidatus Kaiserbacteria bacterium | reverse complement strand
AGCGAACCCGACCGCAAAACCATTTCCTTACCTTTTAATTTCCGCCTTGCGGCGGCGGAGGGGTTTGGGGAGGAGCCGAACAAAAATTGAAAGGAAATGGTTTTGGCGGACGGCTCGCCGAGTGAAGCGAGGCGAGAGTGGTGCGGTGTTGTTGGCAGAGTTACCACTACACTCTCCTTGCGGAGAGTTTGTGCTAGAGTTACCATGCGCTCTCGCCGTGGAGAGTGTGCGCCCTCAGGCGCACACAATGGACAGCACGCACTCCGTGCGTTCCTTTTCCTTAATTGTGATTTTGGAAATGAGTCCGAGCTTGGTAAAATAAACGCACCATAATAAAAAGCAAAACAATCTCTCGCTTTTTAATATTTTACTAAGTGTCAAAACCATGCTCCAACACTTTGTATTTTGTGCTCCCGGAAGGAATCGAACCCTCATCGGCGGGGTAGAAACCCGCTGTTCTATCCATTAAACTACAGGAGCAAGAACTTAGGTAGTCTATCAACTTTTATATACAAAATCCAGTTTTACGTTAATGTCTTAATTTATACCTAACCAACACACTATCTAACATTTTCTTATCTACAATAGGTTTATATACCTCTATATTATTTAACTGCTCTTTGCCAATGTTTACAACAGTATAAAATCTATAATACCAAAAGGTTATTAGTGCCAACGTCAACACAAATACAAACAACAATATACTCTGCCACACAAAAACTACTAAAGACAATCTGCTACCTGGCTCTGAGCACCTTATCTTCTCTACTCTATTAATATTTAACTTCATACGATTTTAATTTTTAATCAGAGGCAACCTTATGCTTAAATTTACATTCCAATTATTTGAAGGTTCATCAAAAGACTCCTGAGGCCTGATGTCTATAGAGTTAGGAGATATTGCGTATTTCATAGAAATAATATCATCCATAGCCTCCCTAACATCTTTTAGGTTCCCGGCAAGAGATATTGATATTTCAACAAGTTCATCACCTTTTATAAGATCTACTGACTGTACAGATACTCCGACCCCCTTGTTGCCCATTCTCTCTATCGTATTTAAAAGTGCGGGAATCTGGCCTTCCTCGACGGTTAAGCTTTTTAATAAAACAATATCTTTAGACACATATCTTAGCTCTTTACGCATAGACTGCAACTTAGCTCCTGAAGGATTACTATTGCTATTAATCACAATCAAATCTGTATATATCTTAGAAGCACTAACCCAAAAAAACCATAAAAATGAGAAAAATACTATCATTGATAATAATGCGACTGCAGTACTTATATTTTTTTGTAATCCTATTTTGTTCATCTATTTTGCTTTTACTTCTATAACAAAATTATAACCTCCTCCCCGCAGAGTTAAATTACTTATTGGGAAGTCTACAATGTCAAACCCATCATCACGCAAAAGATCTCTGGCCATAACAACTCCCTCACGACTCTTAGAGACGCCGGATACTCTTATTAAATATTGATATTTCTCCATATCACCCACTAAATGTATAGATCGTATATCAATATCTTTTATCTTCGACATAGAGTCAAAGATACTATCTAATAAAATCTTTGTATCTGGCATCTTAGACATACTATAAGTGGTGGTTACTAACTTTTTGGCATTATTAAGTCTCTTTGATACCTCTTGTCTTTTTGTACTTATATCTACATCTTTATACGTTAACTTATCACTTACACCGAGTTTTATTATGTGTACATAAACATACATAGGCACAATTGAAGCAAAAGCAAGGAGTATACCAAGTAATCCAACCACCATAAACACAATAACTCTGCGCAACATCCTTTGCCATTCTAATATCTTCTTAATTTCTGGAGGTAGTATATTCGTCATACTGCTTTATATCTTATTATTTAATAGGAGCCCCGCCAATGTTGCGGTAGTCAACGACTGGTGGAAGGTTATGTCAGGGATAAAATCATTTATATCAAATAGGTGTTGCCACACATTTGCGTATGCTATATGCACTCCTAACCTCTTCTCTAAAGGCTCTAAAATCTCCTCTGCGGCCCCTCCACAAATTAAAACTTTTTTAATACGATCTACCCTCCTACCTTTTGTATTTGTCTGTGTATCCCAAAAGGTATATTGTTTTTTACACTCATCAACAACCTTATTGAGCATATCCTTGCCTCCTTTTACAGTAATACTAAAGATCGGTAATCCGCTCTTTGCAATTATTATACCAGCTCTAGTATGCCCAACATCCACTATCATCTCCACTGCTCCTGCTACATCACAAGTATATACACTGCGAGTTATGGCATAGGCCTCTAACTCTAAAGATCTTGTAACAAACCCTGCCTCATTTAATGCTTTGTGATAGTCCTCTACTACAGCTCTGGGAGCTACTGTAACACTAATTGCGACACCCTCTCTAGACTCTCCTATAATATCGAAGTCGTAAACCGCCTCCTCTATGTTGATAGGTACATTATCTGCAAATGAAAACTCTATTTGTTGTAATATGTTATTGCGATTTAAGCCTCTGTTTACAACCATAGTATACAAATATAGAGCGCTCTCAGGCATAGACACAAATACAAATTGGTGCTTACTATGTTGCCTCAACTCATTAAGGGCCTCCACAAAAGCTCTCTCATCATCTATAACGCCATCTACTATAGTACCTTCTGGTAAAAATACTTCCTTAAACCCAGTCGGTAGGACCCCTTTAGATGTGTATCTACTATCTAAATATTTAACAGAGTTGGGAGAAATATCTATAGCTGCCGATGGCATCCTCATATATTTAGGAGTTGGGAAAGCATCAATAACCCAGCTAGATAATGGATTTATTTTATGTGTTTTATTAGCCATTGGCATTTATTATACCAAATAGTTACAATTTAATATAAAAATATACCCATATATAACTATCCAATAGTGGTACCTTGCGGTACTCCTGCAGATAACTCCATTAGTGCCAGGTCCTTATCTCCTGAATCTTTTATAATCGACCCGGCTAATAACATACCCTCACTAACAACTCCTCTTAAATTGCGTGGTGCAAGATTTATCAAATATGGCAACCTTTTACCTACTAAATCCTCTGGTTCATACCATTCTCTTATACCCGAGACTATAACTCTTTCGCCAATATCTTCTCCAAAGTCTATTATACATTTTATAAGTTTATCTGTGTCCGGAACCATCTCGGCACTCTTAATTAAACCTACTCTAATATCTAATTTTGCAAAATCCTCATATGATATTTCATCTTTAATCTTCATAATACATAGTTTAACTTAAATTATTTTGTTTGTCTAAAAAACTCTGTAAAATTATAGTAGCCGCTTGAGCATCAGCCAAAGACCCATTGGCACTAATATTTTTATTTAATCTTTTGTTAGCCACTTCTCCTCTACTAACTCCCTCTTGTGGCAATGTGCGGGCTTGTTTAGTTGTATATCTCTCATCCTCATAATACACATCAAACTCTGCTTTTGTAATAGACTTTAACTTCTTAATAAAATCCTCTACCTCTAATGCCAAATTATTTAGACCTCCACTTAATGTCATTGATTTACCAACCACAATGGCCTCCACTCCACCATCTTCTATATAACCACTTATCACGCTCACCAAATCAGCATCGTTAACAAGCACCTCCTTGGGTAAGGCTACAACACCTTCACTAATAGCTACACCAACCTTTTTAGTGCCATAATCTATGCCTATGTATTTCATATTATTTTAAAGGATACACTACATATCATGTTATACAATACACAAATAATAATTACTACAACAAAAAGACACCGCCCATATCATTGGGCGGTGTCAAAAATATCAAAAGCGAATTACGAAGCCGAGACAAAGTCTCTCATATCTCCCTCCCAAGGAAATACAATCCAAATGTCCGGCACTCTCCGGAGAAAAAAGTCAGCGACCACCTCTCCTTGGGGTTTCGCATATACCGCAGCAAAGATTGCATTCGGGAGAATCTCCTTTAACCTCCGCACCGTTTTACCAGTATCAAAAAGGTCGTCCAAGATGAGCATATCTTTGCCACCGCTCTGCAATAGTTCCAAGGGAATCTCACTATTTATTGTTAACTCTCCACTCTCTTCCCCAGCATAGGATTTCACCATAAGAGAAGGAATATCATTCCTCTCAAAACAGTTACCCACAACAGAGCCAAAAGAGTAACCCCCTCTGGCTAAGCAATATATATGAGGGTAGTTTTTGAAGTCAGCTCTCAACTTTTTTGCCAATCGCCATGCATCAGCAAAGAAAACATTTCCAGGCAACCACAACTTGCCGTTTATATCCAAAAGAAAGTCTTCTGGAATTTGAATATCTTTATTCTTATTCATACTCTTATCCTCCATAGCTTATGATCTAAGTTTAAAATATCATATCCACAACCAAAAGCAATCTTATATAAATACCAATAGCTTGAAAAAAATATATTTAACTGTACTATGGTTCTCGGAGAGGTGGCTGAGTGGTTGAAAGCACCGGTCTTGAAAACCGGAGTATCGCAAGGTACCGCAGGTTCGAATCCTGTCCTCTCCGCAAATTTTGAATTTTTGCGTTTTCGGCTGAATTTGGAGCGGGACTTTGCTCCGCTCCAATCTAGATACTCCAACAAACACTCACAACTTATCAACAGGGAGCATCATTGCATATAGTTATTAAATATTTTTCTATTATACTATTTATATGCATGAGAACTACAAAAAAGGTTTTACTCTTATAGAGCTATTGGTAGTGCTAACAATTATAGCATTACTTAGTTCTCTTATCTTAGCCGGTATGGGACATATACAAAAAAAGAGTCGTGATACCCGCCGCATAACAGATATTAATGCCATCTTTAAAGCCCTACAAATCTATCAGACAGGGCATGGCAGAGTACCGATAGCCGTAGCTACGACAACCATAACAGGTAGCGACAACGTCTCTAGCAAACTAATTGGAGATAATGCAATAAATAAAATGCCCACAGACCCCTTGTATCCTGACTATGCCTACACATACATTACGAACAATTTGGGCACCGACTTTACCATATACTTTTGTTTAGAAACCAACTCAATACCTAATTATAGTCAAGGATGCAACAATTCTAAAACACCGTAACATAAAATGAGTGAGGATAACTCAAAAATCAAAAGGACTATAGAGTGGAGTTCTTATGAAGACATTCATAAACCCACCAAAGGTCAAGATTGGTTTTGGTCTCTTGGGGTTATCTCGGTCTTTAGTGCGATAGCGTCAATAATATTAGGTAATGTTTTATTTGGAATACTTATTTTATTAGCTGCGGGAGTTATTGCGATGTCTGCAAATCAAGAACCTCGAAAGAACAACTATTCTGTTGGCATAAGGGGTGTAACAATAAATGGACAACTACATCCCTACACAAAATTAGAGGCTTTTTGGATAGATGAAACTCATCCTAAAAAAGACCTTCTACTGTTAGACACTCGCAAACCTCTTGTGCCACACATAGCAATATTACTGCCAGAGTCTTTAGACAAAGACGCTCTACAAGACTTGCTTTTGGATTATTTACCTGAGGTAGAGTTGTATGAATCCCCTGCCTCAAGGATAGCTGAATTATTTGGTTTTTAATAAAACTCTGGTATAGTCTGTGCATTGCTCCCGTAGTTCAATGGATAGAATACAGGTTTGCGGTACCTGCGATTTAGGTTCGACTCCTAACGGGAGCACTACTACGCTTTTACAAATAAAAGCTTCGAGGTGCACAACACTCTCTTTTTCTATGTTCATCTAGATTGTATGGCGGTGAGTAGTAGTCCTTCGAAACACGAAGTGCGTAGTAGGGCAACGACTAAAAAATAAAACCGACTCTAGAGTCAGTTTTATTTAAGTTTAGCTATTGCCGCCATTATACGAGACTTTTTGCGAGAAGCGTTATTCTTTTTTATTATACCTCTCTTAGAAGCCTTATCTATACTCTTATAAACTTTTGGGATTATAGACTCAGCAGTTTTAATGTCTTTTTTCTGTATAGCATCCTTAACCTCTTTTACGGAAGACTTTAAATTTCTTAAAACACGCAGATTTAAAACCCTTTTACGGTTTGCTTGTTTATAACTCTTTTTTGCTGATTTTGATGTTGCCATATTGTTTTATGTGCGCAATTCTACACAATTTTGCGTCTTACGCAACCTCTGTTATTATTAAGCTAATGATTGGATCACTAACCGGCTCTATACAACACGTAGATATAATAGCAAATAACATACTTTTAAATGTCAATAATGTAGGTTATGTAGTATTTGTTCCCGTCTCTACAATATCTAACTTAACCATAAACGACAAGCTCCACCTATACATACACACAGTTGTTAGAGAAACCGCATTAGACTTATATGGATTTACGACTCTTGATGAAAAGCATTTTTTTAATTTACTTATAAACATATCAGGAGTTGGACCAAAGTCAGCATTATTGATCCTATCATTATCAGATGTCCCCACTCTACAAAATGCTATAATAGAAAACGACATAACCATACTAACAAAAGTATCCGGAATCGGTAAAAAAATAGCCCAAAAGATTGTGTTAGAACTAAAAGACAAGGTTGGCAACATAGCAACACAAAGAGGATCAACCTCTGAAGATGCTAGTGTTATGGAAGCCTTAGAGGCTATGGGCTACAAGCAATCAGAAGCTAGAGAAGCTATAAAACAAATATCTGGAGAGACCAAAGGGTTAAATGCTAGAGTTGCAGAAGCACTAAAATTAATAAATTAACTACACTATGAGAGACTTTATACGCTATTTGAGGAGGGTAATCCCTCATAACTCCCCTTTAAGGTTGTGGTATACCAGACTACAACAAATATATGCGCGTCTTTTAATACCTGTTGATATAAAAAAAATAAAGCTCATAGGAGTAACCGGTACAGATGGCAAGACAACTACAGTCGAGATGCTGTCTCATATATTAAAAGAGCTTAACATCTCTTATTTAAGCTCCTCAAGTATTGATGTTAAGATTGATGAATCCGTAATCTCTACAAGCAAACGCACAACGCCTTCACTATGGCAATTAAGGAGATTGTTGAAACAAGCTATTAACCAAAAAGCAAGGGTAGCAGTTATAGAGGTATCCTCTCACTCTCTTGTACAATGGCGTATATTAGGATTAAAATTTGATACAGCCATATTAACAAACATTACGCACGAACATCTTAATTATCACAAAACCTTAAAAAGATACGCAAATGCTAAGAAGCTACTATTTACCAAATATTTAAAAAAAGACGGTGTAGCAATACTGCCAACGGAAGACAAGTACGGCAATAAATGGCTTAAGGAATTTACCAATGCGGTGGCATATAACCAACCAAAAGCTACAACAAGCATAGAGGGAACGAGTTTTACTTATGGCAACATTGCTTATTCAATGCCTATGTTAGGAACGTACAATGCGGGTAATGCTGTAGCCTCAGCATTAGCAATACATCAAACAATTAACAATATTAATGTAGACAAATCATTAAAAGCTTTAAAAAATTTTGACGGTATACTTGGTAGAATGCAAATCATACGAGAGTCCCTAAATCATAATATACTAGCCATTGTAGACTTTGCCCTAACACAACGAGCTATGCAAAGTGCTCTAAACACAGCTAGAGAACTTGCTAAAAATAATCAGGTAATAGTCGTATTTGGAGCTACTGGTGGGCAACACGACTCATCTGTACACCCTGGCTTAGCCAAAGCGGTTGCTGAGGGATCTGACTTAGCAATAGTAACCGATGATGAACCTTATGATGGAAACCCTAACAAGATACGCAAAAATCTCATAGAATATATAAAAGCGGCAAAAAACAAAGGAGACTACATAAATATACAAGACAGAAGAGAGGCTATAAGATACGCCCTATCTAAAGCCTCAGATGGAGATGTTGTAGTAGTTGCAGGTATGGGGCATTATACAAGTCGCACCGTAAACGGTAAAGAAATACCTTGGAATGACGCAGAGACTATAAGAGAAGAGCTGGCTAAAATGTAAGTCCCACCCCCTCTAGTGTTACCTGTTCATAACAACCCTGTAGCCAATTAGCTTGTTTACGACTAGTCTTATACCAATTGCCTGTTGGTGCCGCAAGATTCCAAGGAGTTAGTACCATAGGCCTAAACTCCTCTTGAAAGGCCTTAATCCCGGCATCAGTAGCCCAATCAAAGTAACCTGTTATCGGACCACTATAATACCCATAAGACTTTAAAAAGCTCTGTATCTTGCCTATCTCTCCACCATATTGACCTCGCTTGTAGTATTGAGTAAATACAGGACACTGTATTTGACCAGAACATAATTGTCTATTTATATGATTTATTGTTGTTTTGTACACATAACCACTAGGCTGATACATACCCCAAGGATACAATATGTCTCTTGCATACTTCTGTTGATACCTCTTAACTGCTGCCTCTGTGGTAAAATCGAACACTCCTGTAACTGCTAGACGCTCACCTTCTCTACTGTTTAGATACTCCTGTAATTTTTTAACTTGAGCTGGATCATTATATTGTCCAATCTTCATATAACTCGTAATCTCTTGTGTACATAATCCTGTATTATTGGCTTGCTTTATAACAAAACCGGCCGTACTTACTCCATTAGGAGCTCCTGCCTGAGTGTATTGATAAGCTACTATATTATACGAACCTGGCGCTAAACCCTGCAATGTACAAGACCATCTACCTATACTATTAACCACGGCATTACAAAGCTTATGTACGGATTTAACTACTACCGTATTGTTGGGCACTCCGGAACCTTCTATTAAAGGATTGGTAGAAGTAATTGTAACACCGCCGGTTGGAGACATAATCTTAACGGTACCTATAACAGTAGTTGAGGGTCTCCTCTCTCTAACCATTATAAGCCCACTCCACCACGGATACCAACCTTCACTAGGCAAACCTTCGTCTCCCCAACCTATCCTAAAATCCTTACTGCCCGCGCCAGTAAATACCTTATTAGAGCTGGGCCACGCCACAGTCTCTTTAAAACTACGCAGAGTCTCCCCATTAAGCTCTCTAGCAAAACTAGCGACAGGACCAGAATCATTTGCAAACCCAAAAGACACATCTCCGACACTAGAGCCATTAGCATCGCTCCAAGATGTTTGAGTAAATTTATTAGGATCTATATCTGAGGCATCATTGGGTCCAGCATTAGACATAATTACATAGTCCTTAAGATAAAACTCTTTAACCATAAAGGGTAGCTTAAAAGTATAATAAGCTGTATGCCCGCCCGCACCATCTTGAGTATACGGCCTATCTGAGCTGAACCCACTGTTTACAGTACCATTACCCTCTAGTATAGTCAGAGTACCACCTAAATTACGATGGGCTATCTCTGGAGTTATGCCGGTCCAACCCCCACCATTGGTAGCCATGTCGCAATACACAGATCCTAATCCTATTATGTTATACTGCCCGCTATTGTTATTACCCTTCTCTTTGGCATCAACACAAGATGTGTATTGTCCAGTGAGCACATTACCTCCAACTACTATACTTAATGACTCAACAATACTTTTAGTACCATACTTATCATCATTCTTGATCCCATAATACCCCGCCGTAAATAAAGACGCATTAAAAGTGCCCTTACTTGAGTATATGTGAGATATCTGTACTTGACATGTGCTGGCTGTTGGATTAACACAGGTCAATTTAACATCATTACTTCCATCCCCAAAAGAAATATATCTATCACCACGGTCTACTATCTGCACAATGTTGCCGGTATTTGAGTCTGTCCAAGAGTTAGCAAATGCCTCAGCTGTAAAAGTTACAGTAAGTGGCTCTGACCCAGAAGTTGGGGTAACAGAAAATCTAGTACTAGCCTCTGTAGTATTGACCAAAAATACCGTACACAAAACAAGTATACTCATCCCTGTAATCAAACTATTTATTAACTTACTCATAATCTTATTATTATTTACTATATACACAGTATACTTTATTAAAATAACAAATACACCCCACTTTTGTGTATAATACTATTAATGTTTGACTTTTTAAAAGTTGTTTTTGTGTTTATACTTTTAGTAATAGCCTATTATTTATTAAAAGGTGTTGTATCTAGCAATATTAGCTGGTCTAGAGTATTAAACAATAGACCACCCTTACAAATAACAGATGCAGAACTATGGAGTAATCCATCTCCTCTAAGAGGTGCTATAACCATCTCTGAAAAGAGCACTCCAAAACAAGAGAATCCTGATAAGGAGTATATATACATAAGAGCGAAAAAGTCTAATAGTACAGCAATAGACATGTCTGGCTGGTCTATAAAATCTATAGTCTCAAATACTAAGGTATACTTCCCTCCAGCTACTTTGATGTTAAAGATGATAGGCTCAAATACAACCGACCCAGTGTACTTAGCACCCGGAGAGTATGCCATACTTATATCTGGTAGATCTCCTATTTATAGTGTAACCCCCTCCTTCCATACTAATAAGTGTATAGGCTATATATCTGAATTCAATAACTTTACTCCTACCCTAAGTAGTACATGTGTTGATACTAAAACCATTTTACCCCCCACTCCGGAAAACGTTAAGACCTATGGAGCAGAGTGCATAGACTTTCTAAGGCAAGCAAAATCTTGCAAATCGTACACCAACGAGATGCCGGCAAATTTACTACCTGCATGTCGTGATCTTGTAGCTAGGAAATTAAACTATCACTCTTGTTTATCTGACGGCTTTAACAAGGAGGGGTATAAAATATTTAATAATGGTGGTTGGTATTTGTATCTTAACCACAATGCTGAAATATGGAGAAACACTTATGAGGCTATACAACTCTTAGACTCACAAGGTAGGGTTGTTGATGTATTGAAATATTAATGTACAATCTATTGCATCCGCCCATAGCTTGCCTAGCGGCGGTAGAGAAAGGGACTCTACATTAAACCCTTGCGTGTGTCTCAAACATGAGACTAAAAACAATATCCGCCCATAGCTCAGCTGGTAGAGCAACGGACTCTTAATCCGTGTGTCGCAGGTTCGAGCCCTGCTGGGCGGACAATTATCTTACAACAACTTCAATCTTCTTCATCTCTGTTATTGACCCCAAATCACACTCTAAAGCATATACAGTAGAGTGGAATAGTCTACCAGTACTCACAGAACCTTTAATACCAACCTCTCTAACACTACCACCTCGCAAAATACAGCTCTTAGCTCCTTTTGCATACCAACTTATTGTTGTACCGGACCCCCAAGACAAAATTTCTTGTTTAGACTTTAGATATATAGGGTTTGGTTTTGAATCCTTAATAGTAGAATACACAGAACCTTTGACATCTATACTACAGACATCTTCTCCTATAACCTTATCGTTAGATAAGCACTGTATCATATATTTAGTATTTGTTAGAGGTCTCGCATAACCACCACCTACCAAAATCCCTCTGGTGTTAAATCTATTTTCTATTTTTGTTGTACCCCCTCTACTCCTATCACTACCTCCGCCACAGCTCCATTTAATCAACACTCTCTCTCCTGCATTTATCTCATTAGACGCACATGAGATACTGGCAACTCTCTTTTTAAATTTAAAAAAGTCCCAAATAGAATGTTGCACTCTATTTTGTTGTTGTAAGTTTCGATATTGATTCTGCCTTTTAGAATTATATATTGTATTTTGCCCGCCTCTGTTAGAGTTATTAGATTGGCCTCCACCAAACGATTGGCTAGGCAATTGATTAGATATACCTCTGTTGGTATTAATACTACCTTGAGTATCTCCAAAGTTTTGAGTATAAGATTGTTGTTGAGATGGTTGAGATGTATTAATGATATTAGACACAGCATCTTTTAAAGTAGGATTATCCTCATAAAACTTTTTTATAATATCCGAGACTGACCTAGAATTTTCTCTGCCTCCACATGATATCGTCTCGGCACTACAGTGAGGATACCTATGCTCTATACATTGTATATGAGGCTTGCTGTAAGGAAAGTGTAATTTAAACTGTGGGGCCATCCTCCTCAATTTTAAAGCACAACTACCATCGCCCACATCAACAGCAAGCCCATAATTATGACACGACCTGCCATAGGCATTGCACCCTCTCCTGCCTTTATCTGTACCACAAGCTCTTATAGTATCTTGCCTATCTCGCACAGCACTAAAAATAACCCCGCAACCAGCAGCTTTAAAAAGTCTCTCTAATCTACATGCAAACTCCGGGTCAAGTCCTGGACTACCTCCTTGTCCTGGTGTTATCTTCCACCCGTGCCCTACTGCTCTGGATTGCAAAAAAGCATATGCCTTCTCTACATCACAAGTGGCACCAGCAACCCTACCGACATCTGTTAAATCTATCTTACCTAGAGTAGGAGTTTGTGCGCGCGTAATACCAGCAAACATCAGTAAAGCAACTAGTACAATAAAAGCATACTTATACCTAGCAAACTTCATCATCTAATTCTACCACAACTATCCGGCTATATTTAATAACAAATAATACTATATGCTACACCTAGATCTAGCATATAACTTATGCCCCTTAAGGCATTGCAATATATACTCAGATTTATCAATATTTTTAAATACAACAACACCTACATTAGCACCACCCGTATCAAACTCGACACCTTTAGTTGCAGTACCTCTACTAATGGTAGTGCCTGTTGGGCACGTCCACTTTACCCTAACAAGCTCCTTACGTCTCTGACAACTAATCTTAGCTTTTGGATATTTTGAAATATTTTTATTAGTACTCTGACTGGTATTATGTTTTTTAATATCATTACCATTTGTTGACCTTGCAACACTATTATTAAATAAGCTCTTTAACCAATTTACTTTTCTGGTCCTTGAGTCGTCTACACTATTAGTGGAGTTATTGTAGCCACCAGGAGCCAAAAGCTGACTCTGTGCGACCCTCCTCCCTGCACTAGACTGCCACCATTGATTATTAGAAGCGGTTATTTTATCTACCAATCTTGGGGCTGTATTTATAGATGGTATAGCTGAGGCAACACCATTGACCCTACCTAGGAGTCTGCCCCCTGTAATTTGCACTGTCTTAGCCATCATAGACTTCCAAATAGACGTATTAACAGGTGATTGCCCTCTTATTATTTTATTAAAACAATTTGGCAGTTTTCTATAAGCGTAATTATAAGTTTCTCTAGGTAAACTCCTACTGTTTACCCTACCTGGACCACCATTATATGCTATGGCTGCCTTTGTTCTACCTCTTGTATTCCCATATCTTGGGACATAGTTCATTAAATGATGATTGTATATAAGAGCTCCTGCCTCTATAGAGTATCTAAGGTCGTCATATAATAAGTCGGGCCTATTTGGCAAATAAAACCCTCCAACATGACTACTGGCATAATATCTTAATGTGGCTGGCATAACCTGAGTTACACCACGTGCACCAGCCCCAGATGTTATGGTTTGTCTCCTACCTAACAACCCTGCAGACTCCATACACATAATAGTTAGTACATCAGCGTGAGTAATCTCGGCATTAGGTATCCTAGCGTGAATATTTTTAACCACTTTGTCTATCACCACAGCCACATGCTCTCCATATGAAGCTTGGGATTGCAAAACTAGCCCAAGAGAGCGTGCAGGACTCAGAAGTGTATCTGTCGGGAATTGCAACACGAACATAATAACAGCAATCACCAAGCTAGTTGTTAATATTGCGTTCCTCATACCTATTATTGTTGTATGACTTTAGCCTCAGTTTGTGCATCTACACTATTACCAACTCCGTCTGTACATTGTATTTTAAATATACTTGTATCTCTAAGTTGACCCGTATTCTCTCCCTTTTCTAAGTCCTCTTTACTCGTCCAGATCTCTCCATCTTGATTGCCGACTACACAATTAGCAATACACTCATTAGGTGTTACACTCCATTTTATTTTAATAGGTTTACCATCCCAAGCGTTATCACACTCGTCTCCATTTAACTCAGGGTCGCAGGCTGGTCTGGTTATACTCTCCGGATCTACGGATATATCTACATTATCTATTGCTCCACTACACACAGGAGCTGGTGTCTCGTCTTTGACTACAATTTGCTTAGTTTGGCAAGTGTGTGAGTCTCCATCTTTGTTTATTGCTGTTAACGTATACTTCACAGAGTTATCAGGAGTGGCCTTAGCTATTTGTTTTTTGTCTCCAGAGCTATTAGACACGGTGATAACCTCTACCTTTGGAGATATTATCAATTTAGTAGCTCCTTTAACCACCCATTGCAACACTATCTCATCGCCTTTGTTAATCTCTATCTTATTTGACTCAAAAGATATACATTGTGGCTTAGCCACAACCTCTGGGAATTTAGGCTGATCTGTATTGTTATCTGTGTTGTTGTTATTAGGATTATCTCTATTAGAATTATTATCACCACCTCTACCTCCGCTACCTGTACCGCCCTTTAGAGAGTCTATCAACTTCTCAAACCAACTCTTCTCCTTCTTTTGTTTTTTAGGTAACCTATTTGGTTGTTGTGCATAATATGGTCGCTGTTGTGGTTGCTGTTGTATGTAGACAGGAGGTTGTTGTCTGTACTGTGGGGGTTGTGGGTATGGTTGAGTATATTGTGTATTTTGTGTATCTGAAGTTGATTGTTGAGTTACTTGTGGTTGAAGGGATGGAACCTCTTGTATATTAGATGGTAGAGGGTTACTGGTAGTCTGTTGATGTTCTGTACCTGTTTGTGTTGAATATCCAAAATAAACACACCTACCTCCTATATTCTTATATCCACTTTGACACTCTACACCATCGCCAAATTGGACATTGTCAAAACCGGAGCGTGTTTTGGGTTGTCCTGCACTTGTTGGTGTTGGTGTAGAAACAGAAGGATTGGGAGTAGGAGATTTAACACACCTAAGACTTCCTAAGCCAACTCCACTCAAAACTCCGCCTCTATTAGCACAATCCTTTATTAATTGATCGTACGATGTGTCTGGAGTTTGTGTTTTATCTGTGCCACTAGGAGGATCTGGCATTCCGATGTTTGAATTCGGGTATCCTCCTATAACATTCCTAGTACTGGTTGGGCTCTGTGGTGTCTCTGCGGGTTGCTGACTTTGTGTGTTAGTGTTATTAGTCCCATCTCCAACAGTGGCACCCTTTACATCTCCACAATAAAATCCATAACCTAAGAATCCGTCCCAATCATCTGGTGTCTTTTGCCCATCTGTTAGGTCTATCTTATAATCACCAACAATTTTTTCATAATAAGAATCGACATTTTCAAGTGGAGAACCCCCAATGGGTGTATGTAGATTACCTACTATTGCTAATTTATCAGATTTACATGACACTGAAGCCTTTCTCTTGCCTATAAATGTGATATTTCCATCTTTTATATTATTATGAGTTATCCAAACTTCTAACCAATTATTTCTATACCAACCCTTTTTAAACACTGTAAAATTATACTTATCTTGAGTGTTGTTTTTTGTAATTGTAAATTGTTTTATATCTTTATTGGAATCTTGAATGTTTTTAGTAATCTGCTGTGCGGTGTCAACAACTCCTATGTGCAATATTTTATGTCTTACTGGTTGACCGTTTCTACCTGGTAGAGTCCAATCAAATGACCAACCCAGTGAAGTTAGGTGGTCATTGACTATACACCTAAGACTTCCTAAGCCAATTCCACTCAAAACTCCGCCTCTATTAGTACAATCCTTTATTAATTGATCATAGGATGTATTTAGGGTTGGAGAACACACATTTATTCTCTTATTACTACCATCCTCTAAATGAATTAATTTGAAACAATTAGAACTCTCAAGGACTTGGGATGGTGGTTTATTATTAGTGGTTTCATCTGAGTTACCACCAGAAGTGCTCTCTATCATTTGCTGCAATTGCTCTGGAGTAAAAGGTGAAACATTATAATTGTTTTGATCCTCAGATGGTTTACTGCCTATGTAATAAGGAGCTGGATTACCCCAATTAATGGCGGGTCTGGCTACTTGACTATTAGAATCTACATACGCAGTAGTGTCATTACACCAAAAACAAAACGTGCCCTTAAACCACTTTAAAACTTTAGTAAAGGTGTCCTCTTGCAATTGCTCATTTGTAATCCTTATAGCATTATCATTACCCCCAACTCCTGAAGAGCTGAAGCTCCCGGTTACGGGGCTCTGCGGTCTGTGCCACACACCATATAACTCTTCATTAGTTAAACCATTTGTCTTTTGTGGGTCATTATTAACCACTCCATTTTGATAAGTCTGCGGTTGTGTCTCTTGATAATCAACATAATCATTAACATCGCCAAGTGTGGTTTGGTCAATACTTTGGACACCCACTCCATTATTACTATTTACACTATCTGAATTAAAATCAGTATAGGTGTCTTTATAATAATCTCTACCAATAGGAGTCAGTGCATCTGTTGAGGTATCTGAATTATAAGAGGTGTTGTTATTATCTCCCTCATTGTTAGTTAATGCTCTTGTGTCGCCTTGTTGAGTGCTGTCCCCTGCTTTGGGAGTTAAGTCGTCATAAGTAGCGTTTGCCCCTCTCACATTAGACACACCCACAACTACACCTCCATCAGAGCTGGGGGTAGAACCCCCTTGTTGCTCCGAAGTTGTATCTGTAGAGTTGGTTGTACCACTTGCGCTGTCAAATGTAGAGTCGTCATATGTACTGGGGCCAACATGCACCCTAACTGCGGGGCACGTTGTAGAACCTGCCTTATTAGTAGCGGTTATTGTATATGTAGTGCTTATGTCAGGAGACACACTAACACTACTACCATGCACTAACCCAATACCAGGCGATATACTGACCTTGTCTGGTTTCCCCCCCTCTATAAGCCAAGTTATAGTTGCGCTGTCTCCCGGATTTATAGGAGAGGATGGTATGACAGTAGCGCTACTACAACTAGGAGCCTTACCACTTTTATTCCCTCCTCCATCTGGAGCAGGTATACTTCCTCCTCCACCTCCCCCCATTAAGCTCTTAAGTCCCTCGAGTCCTTTTAATATATCTTCCAGTTTAATTTTGAAACCTTCCCTCTTAGGGGCAGGGTATTTAACCGCTATACAACAATCCTCAGGCTTAAAGAACCCTTTAACAACTATTTTTGTACCATTGTTAACTATGGTCGCCTTACAAACCTGACCAGGCACACAACGGCCAAATATATCTTTTTTAGGACAGGAGTCCGGCACAACTTTAGTTATACCCATTGGACACTTACCGCTCTTTAATGAATAGTCATTTGCAAACGGATTCAAGTTGGCTTTCTCTCCAGTCTTATCACCACTAGTCTCTCCGGCTATAGCTGTTTGTACTCTTTGAGAGTTTTTAATAAGTCCGGAGCTTAAATCAACCCCTACAATTATAAGTACCACAACCAACAAAGGTGCAAATAGTCTATAAAGCACATTAAAAGCATTGGACATATGACAATTGTAACCCTAAATATCTACTATACAACCATGTTATACACATAATTATACACTTTACACACCACAACAAAATTATATGTAAATAAGGTTTCTATAACCCTAAAAAGAAGTTCTCTAACTTATTAAATATACTAACGCCCTTTCGTCTTGCTTTATGGGGCAAACTCGACAACCCTACAATCATCTCTTTAAGCTCTTTTTTAGAGTACTTATTGGTATTATTTTTAATAAAAAGATCTTTAACCGCCCAAAACGCCATACCCACCACAGACTCACCCTCAACCCCACTAAACCTAGCCTTATTAAGAGCAATCCACATCCCTTTCTTGTCTCTCCTCTTTATAGCATTTGCTATGCTAAAAATATTAAACCCCGCATTACTCTTTTTAAATTTAGAATATTCAGTTATTTTATTAGCACATTGCTCTAAGAAGCTTTTATTTTTGAGACTCAACTTACCTAATGATACTACACATATATTTTTAGAGTGTTTCATCTCTTTAAGCTGAATATCATTGAAACCTAAAAAAACATCATCTATGTTATCTAAGTATAATATATAATTACGCTTAAAGAGCCCTTGAGTATTTAACAAGTTGCTAATATTAACACCTGTAACATTCTCACTTGTTATTCGTATCAACTCTGCTTCTGACGCCTTACTCCGCAAAGCACTGATTAACTCATTAATCTTATTACGGATTTTAATGTCATCTGTCCCATAGAAAATATACAACATACAATGTCCTTTATAAATGTCCTTTATAATCTCTCAAGCCTGCCCAATTATCTCCGTACTTTGCATCTACCTTTAGAGGCACCCCCTTAGAGAGATCAGATGCTAAAACTCCCTCCATGATATTCTTAATCTTTAGTGTGTGCTTATTTACTAGATTGTTTGACATCTCATATATTAGTTCATCGTGAACTTGTAATATCAATTTTATATCATCTTTTAATTTATTCTCTTTTAAATACTTATCTACACAGATAGTAGCTTTTTTAATTATATCTGCTGAGCTACCTTGCACTGGAGCATTAACCGCCATCCTCTCTGCAGAAGCTCTTAAAAAAGGTATTTTAGAGTGTAAACCCTCAAAAAAGCGCTTACGTCCAAATATTGTTATAGTGCACCCTAACCTACCGGCCTCTGCCTTTGTTGTGTCTATCCACTTAGCTAATCCACTAAAGCTCTCAAAATACTTGTCTAGGTACTCTCTAGCTTGTTTTAATGTTATTTTCTCATTAGAGTCCTCTGGTATACCCTCCTGCAAGTTTGACTTTAAAGCATTGACACCCATGCCATAGAGTATGCCGAAATTAATTATCTTGGCTCTTCTGCGCATCTCTTTTGTTACATCTTGAGTTGAGACACCAAAAACCTCACTCGCAACCTCTGAATGTATATCTCTCCCACTCTTAAATATCTTTATCATATTCTCATCCCCAGACAATATAGCAGCTAATCGAAGCTCTACTTGAGAGTAATCTAACGCCACCAAAGAGCTCCCTTTGGATGCTACAAAACCACCCCTTACTCTCCTCCCATACTCAGACTTGGTTGGGATATTTTGTAAATTTGGATTTTGGCTAGCCATACGCCCAGTAGTTGTACCGGCCTGCAAAAATTGTGTATGCAACCTACCATCTCCCCCTTCATCTATTGGTGTAACCATTTGGGGTAAATTATCTACATATGTTGACAATAATTTTTGCAACTCTCTGTAGTCAAACACTTTCTTAATAATTGGGTGCTCATCAACTAATTTGTTTAACTCCTTCTCGTTTGTAGAGTAGCTACCATTAGTTGTCCTTTTGCCACTTTTCAGACCCAACTTATCAAATAAAACTTCTCCTAATTGTTTAGGAGATCTTATGTTAAACTTAACTCCTGCTAATTTGTATATACTGCTCTCTATTTTACTTAACTCCTTGTGATATTCTTTTGATAATTTATCAAAGTACTCAAGGTCAACCAAAATCCCAGCATCATTAACCTCTTGTATTATAGGTATTAGTGGTTTTTCTATTTTTTCATATAAATTTTTTAATCCTCTCTCTTCTAAAGTTATCTCAATGCTCTCTTTGGCTTTTTGCCAGTTATTTGTATTAGCAAATTGTAATATATCATCTAAGGTAGGATTTGTAATGTCTGACTTTATGAGCCATAGCATTATGCCAACCTCACGGATCTCCTCTTCATCTATTGTCTTAGTAATTATGTCATTACTCTCATTGTTCTCATCTTCAATACCTAAAAGAGCTCTAACTCTGGGAACCAAAGATCTCAGTTCTAACTCTAATAAGATAGACATCACCAACTCAGAGTTTACCTCATCTAACCACCTCTTTTTAGGTAATATAAACTTAATAGGTGCATCAATTTTTATGGTAGCCAGCATTTTAGAGAAGTAGGCCTCATCCTTACCTTCTAATAGCAAGTTTATTATACGAGGAGTTAATTTGACCTCATTAAGCTTCTTACTATTACCCTCTAAGGCTTTGTATATTGAATCTAGATTACCAAATGTAACGATAAGAGATGTGGCAGTCTTCTCTCCTACACCTTTAATACCGGGTATATTATCTGATGGGTCGCCTCTTAACCCTTTATAATCAGGCAAAAGTTTGGGACCAAAACCAAACCTATCTTTAACAGTCTCCTCATTATACATAACAGTATCTTTAACTCCTTTCTTTAAAGTATAGACCTGTACCCTGTTTTTATTAACCAACTGCATAGTGTCCATATCTCCTGATGCTATAACTACAGATACCTTACTTAATTCATCGGTATTCATTATTTGATTAGATATGGTACCCAATAAATCATCTGCCTCATACCCCTCTAACTCATAAATTGGTATATTGAATGCCTTAAACAACTCTTTAGAGCGTATTATCTGGGCCACCAGTGCATCATCACTCTTTTTTCTTGTGCCTTTATATTCTTTAAAGACCTTATGTCTAAAGGTTGGTTTAGATAGATCAAAACAGGCTACTATATAATCAGGCTTAACATCATTTAATATATTGACCAACATTGCAACAATACCGTAAAGAGCTCCTGTAGGCTCGCCTTTACTGTTACTAAAATCGGGCAATGCATGATAAGCACGATGTATAATAGCGTGTGCGTCTAGTAGTACGAGTGTCTTTTGGTTCTTAGTCATACCTCTTAGTGTACCACATAGTATGGTGTTATATCATCTACAAAAACACCTCTCTGATAGTCTCATCTACATACTTAAAGTTTAAAGTTATTACATCTTTTGGTAACACATCTTTTATATTCTCGGCCCACTCTATCGCAACTAAAGCATTTGGGGTTAATAGTGTTTGCTTAAAATCAAGTACTTCAGTGTCAACTCCGCTCATGAGTCTATATGCATCTATGTGTACCAGTTTATTAAATTGTCTATCTTTATTCTTATAGTTAATATCATAGCTCTTTTGTATTACAAAAGTAGGACTAGTAACATACTCTACAACACCCAACTCTTTAGCTAAATTTTTTACAAAGGTAGTCTTACCAGCTCCCAAATCACCATTAAGGGCAAGCACAACAGCTGGACTGGGTTGTGATACATCCTTAAGAAGGCTAAGCACTGCAACTACAACATTATGCATATCTTGTTCACTAGATACCGTAAACTTCATATAAATATGGTATCATTATATATATGTCAATACAATTTAATGACGACAAGAACTCCTCAAGATTAGAGGAATTACACCTAAAAGAGGAAGAGAAGCTCGCACAAATATTATCCAAAAGATATAATGTGGGGTATGTAGACTTAACTAGACAAGGCATAAGCACAGATGCCTTAAAATTAATACCGGAAAAAGTTGCTAGAGAAACAGAGGTTGCCGCCTTTAAAATTGTTGTCAAAACAGTATATATAGCAGTACGCTCACCCAAAAGAGCGGACTCTGTGGAGCAAATAAATTATATAAAAAATCTTGGTTACAAGGTTAAAGTATTTATGGTCTCTCTGCGCTCTCTAGAGCACGCATGGAAGCATTATGCAGACCTCTCCTATGCCACCGCATCTGAGGGGGGTGTCCTTACACTATCGTCGGAAACTATATCAAAAATGCAAGAAGAATTACACACGATAGATGATATTAAAGGAAATTTAGAAGATGCACTAACAAGTAATAGAAACCATAGAATATCACGCATATTGGAAGTCCTGCTCGGAGGGGCTATGGCTCTTGGAGCATCTGATGTCCATATAGAACCTGAGGGCGAGCATATAAGAATCAGATATAGGATTGATGGTGTATTAACAGATATAATGGATCTTGCGCCAAATATATACAAACTTATGCGATCAAGAACCAAACTCCTCTCTGGAATGAAAATAAATATAAATAATATGGCCCAAGACGGTCGCTTTAGTATAAATATAGGAGAAAATGAGATAGAGATAAGATCCTCTGTGATACCAGGAGCTTATGGTGAAAGTATTGTTATGCGTATTCTAGATCCATCTGCCTTAGGATTAGACATTGACTCTATAGGTATGGATCCGTATCTTAAGAAAATATTCTTAAATGAAATAAGTAAGCCTAACGGCATGATCTTAAATACTGGCCCAACAGGCTCTGGTAAAACCACCACTCTATATGCCTTTTTAAATAATGTTAATAAACCAGATGTAAAAATAATAACCCTAGAGAACCCTATTGAATATCATTTAGAGGGTATAGTACAAACACAAATCACTAAAAACTATAGTTTTGCTGACGGTTTACGAGCAATTTTGAGGCAAGACCCAGATGTTATAATGGTTGGAGAGATCCGCGACCCGGAGGTAGCCTCTACAGCTGTTAATGCCGCACTAACAGGACACTTAGTATTCTCAACACTGCATACAAATAACGCTGCAGGCACCTTCCCTAGGATAATAGATCTTGACGTGTCTCCTGAAATAATAGGTGCTGCACTTTCCGTCTCTATGGCACAAAGACTAACAAGGAAACTGTGTACAACCTGCCGAGTATCTCGTCCAATGAATAAAGAAGAACAAGACATAATTAATAAAATACTAAAAACAATACCAAGACCGGAAGATCTCCCAACAAATAGAGATACTTTATGGCACCCCAGTGAAGGAGGGTGCGATAAATGTGGAAATAGTGGATACAAAGGCAGGATCGCAGTGTTAGAAGCTGTGTTGGTAGATAGCGCAGTGGAGAAGGCCGCACGCAATAACCCAAGTGAAGCAGATATTTGGAGAGCCTCAAGACCGCAAAACATAAGAAGGATGGTGGAAGACGGTATAGTTAAGGTGTTAGATGGCATAACCTCTTTAGAAGAGCTCTCTAGAGTAGTTGACATTAAAGAGGATTTGTTCCGCGATTAAGATATAATTTGCTTATACGCTTTAAGTCTGATAATGTCAGAATATCATTTAAAAAATACCTTGTATACTTTTGTGGTATAATAAAAGCGCACAATTCTCTAAATGATACTTTCGTGAATCTCGTGGGGAGAATCAAGTTGAAAGCTGAATATAATCTGAGGATAGTCGCAGTAGTTTGGTCGAAACCTTATACCACTTCGTCCTTGATCATATCCACATTATGGGTCATTTAGAGAATTGTGCGCTTTTCTGCCGAATATACTAACACAAAAAGAATATTATGTCAACAGTAAATGACGAAAATACCGTTAAAAAAGCGGTTAAAAATAATTCTGACACAACTCTTACAAAAGATACTGTATTAGACTCAGACCTGCGCCCTAATGTTTGGGCAGACTACATTGGACAAAAAAGAGTCAAAGACAATTTACATATTTTACTTACAGCAGCTAAGGCTCGCAAACTCCCTCCGGAACATATACTCTTTTACGGACCTCCGGGATTAGGCAAAACAACTCTTGCACATTTAATAGCTAAGGAGCTTAATACACAAATGAAGCTAACAAGTGGCCCAGCCATAGAGAAGGTTGGTGATCTTGCAAGTATTATAACCAATCTTAATAAAGGTGATGTATTGTTTATAGATGAAATACACAGGCTTAATAAAAGTATAGAGGAGGTGCTCTATCCTGCCATGGAGAGTGGCACACTTGATATTATTATAGGTAAGGGGCCGTCGGCCCGCACGTTGCAGCTTGAGTTGCCACCATTTACTCTTGTAGCTGCTACCACCCAAGTTGCCGGCCTATCTGCACCATTGCGTAGTCGTTTTTCTGGAGGAGCTTTTCGCCTTGAATATTATAAACAAGAAGATATTGAGCAAATATTAGAGCGTAGTGCAGAAATACTAAATGTTAATCTTGAATACTCTGCCATAACCGAGATAGCCAAACGAAGTCGCTTTACACCCCGTATAGCAAACTATCTACTTAAGCGGTGTCGCGACTTTGTAGAGGTGCGTGGAGGCAAGCTAGGTGCAGAGTCAGCACATAAGGCACTCGAGCTACTAGAGGTGGATGAACTTGGACTCAACCACTCAGACCGAGAGCTTCTTGACGTAATAATAAACAAGTTCTCTGGTGGGCCGGTAGGGCTCTCTACCCTCTCTGCTGCTACCGGTGAGGATGCAGACACCATAGAGAGTGTACATGAGCCATATCTGATACAACTCGGCCTACTAGAGCGCAGTCCAAGAGGTAGAGTCGCCACCCAAGCTGCCAAAGAACATTTGAATAAATAATAAATATATTGTAGTCTTTAAAAAATATAACCTTAATTAATTAACAAGTAAATATGAGTGGACACAATAAATGGAGTAAAATTAAACACAAAAAAGCAGCAACAGACGCTGCTAAGAGCAAGGTATTTGGTAAGTATGCACAACTTATAGCACTAGAGTCTAAAAAGTGTGGTGGGGATGTTAACTCCCCTTCTTTGCGTAATGTACTAGAGCGTGCAAAAAAAGAGGGTATGCCTAAAGCTAACATGGAGCGAGCTGTGGCCAAGGGCGCTGGAGCAGGTGGGTCTGACTTTGAAGAGGTTATCTACGAGGCATATGGCCCGGGAGGAATAGCTATAATAATAGAGGCTATAACAGACAATAAAAACAGGACGACCCCAGAGATACGCCACACATTAAGTAAGCAGGGCCTAGAACTCGCAGCTAGTGGCTCAGCAACATGGGCCTTTACCAAGACAAGTGAGGGCTACGAGCCAAATACTAATACAGAAATAAATGAGGCTGATGAGGAGAAGTTAGAAAAGTTAATGGAGGCCCTAAATGATCACGATGATGTACAAAATGTGTATACTAACGCAAAATAAACAATTTATGATACACTAAAATAATGAGGATACTTGGTATAGATCCCGGATACGACAGATTGGGAGTTGCTATTATTGAGAAAGATTCAGATACTGAACGTCTTCTATATTCTGAATGTGTAAAAACACAAAAAAAAGATACTTTTATTGATAGGTTAAAAGATGTTGGAGAGACTGTATCCGATCTAATATCAATATATGAGCCGAACGTACTAGCTATAGAAAAGCTTTATTTTACCAATAATCAGAAAACCGCCATGAATGTGTCTCAAGTAATAGGAGCAATTATATACATAGCTAAATCTAGAAATATGAATGTGCATGAATACACTCCCCTACAGATAAAATCTGCTTGTACAGGTAATGGTAAGGCCAATAAAAACCAAATGATGTCCATGATTCCGAATCTTATTCAAATTACTAAAAAAATAAAATATGACGATGAGTATGATGCTATTGCTGTATGCATAACACACTCTGCGTATAATAGTTAATTAACTGTGGATATTGTGTGTTTAGGGTGTTATAATCGCTGTATAATATGGTGAGAACAATTAAAATATTGGCTTTAGTAGGCTTTGTAGCTACTCTTTCTGCTGTTTTATATGGCTTTTGGTGGGTATCTAGACTTGAGATACCCTCTGTTAGTGGTTTTAACACTAGACAAATTGACCAATCTACAAAAATATACGATAGAACAGGTAAACAACTACTTTTTAATATACACGGGGATATACGTAGAACAGTAGTACCTCTTAATAAAATATCAAGACATCTACGCAATGCAACAGTAGCTATAGAAGATGACGAATTCTACCAACATAAGGGTATACGCCCAACAAGAATACTAAAAGCTGTTTTTGATAATATAATATACGGCACATCTCAAGGAGGCTCCACATTAACTCAACAAGTTGTTAAAAATGTATACCTAACAAGAGAAAAAACAATAACAAGGAAGATCAAAGAATGGATATTAGCATTAGCTTTAGAAAAGAAACTCACAAAAGACCAAATACTAGGAGTGTACCTCAATGAGATGCCTTATGGAGGTACTATATACGGCGCACAAGAAGCATCCAAATACTTTTTCGGTAAAGAAGCATCCAAATTAACTTTAGCAGAGTCTGCATATCTAGCTGCCCTACCCCAAAGTCCCTCATATTACTCTCCTCATGGTGCACATTTTAAAGAATTAGAAAAAAGAAAAAATCTAGTATTATCTAGAATGCTTGAAAACTCTTTTATATCTAAAGAGGAGTACAATGATGCATTAAATGAGCATGTAACATTTAATAAATATAAAGACCACAACATCCTTGCCCCTCATTTTGTTTTCTTTATACGTGATTACTTAATAAAAAAGTATGGTGAAGAAGCAGTATATAAAGGTGGACTTAAAGTTACAACAACAATAAACAGCGATATGCAAGAATCTGGGGAAAAAATACTCAAAAAATTTGCAACAATGAATGAAAAAAAGTTTAACGCAGAAAATGCTGCATTAGTAGCTATAGACCCAAAAACCGGTCAAATATTAGCAATGGTTGGATCTAGGGATTATTTTGACGAGGATATTGATGGTAAGTTTAATGTAGCTACTGCTAAGCGTCAGCCAGGCTCAACATTCAAACCTATTGTATATGGAACAGCTTTTGAACAAGGGTACACATCTGAAACAGTCTTATTTGATTTGCAAACACAATTCTCTACCTCATGCCCTGCTAATAACTTCACTATGGATAATGGGTGCTATTCTCCTGTTAATTATGATGGTAAATTTCAAGGTCCTATAACTATACGTAACGCTTTAGCACAATCTGTAAATGTACCAGCTGTAAAAATGTTACATTTAGTTGGGATAGAAAACGCTTTAGAGAAAGCACGTCTAATGGGTATTGAGAGCCTAACAAAAGACGCTAAACATTATGGTTTGTCTTTGGTACTTGGTGGAGGTGAGGTAACACCTCTTGAGCTAACAGGTGCCTACGCTGTATTTGCAAATGATGGTATCTATAATAAAACTACAGGTATATTAAAAGTAGAAGATGCTTCTGGTAATATACTTGAAGAGTATGAGTCTAATCCTAAAAGGGTACTCTCTGCAAATGCAGCTAGGACAGTCTCCGACATCCTATCCGACAATGTTGCGAGGACTCCATCATATGGACGCAGATCTTTTTTATATTTTGAAGGTAGAGATGTAGCAGCTAAAACAGGTACAACTAACGACTTTAGGGATGTATGGGTTGTTGGTTATACACCAGACATAGCTGTTGGAACTTGGGCTGGTAATAATAATAACTCTCCAATTGTTAAGAAAGTTGCCGGATTTGTGATAGCCCCAATGTGGAGAGCCTATATGGACGAGGTGTTACCTTTAACAAAGAATGAAAGTTTTAAAGCACCTGAACCTCTACCAGAAGATATTAAACCTATTCTTAATGGTGATTGGGTAGGTGCTTTTAAAAAGGCAGGAGGAGCACATTCAATTTTATATTTTATAAATAAAGATAACCCTCTTGATTCTACATCTAAGACATCTACTGACGATCCCGAATACTCAAACTGGGAATATCCTGTGCAATTATGGGCAAATAATATAAATATTGGGACTACCACTCCTGATAATATACCTATCAACCAACAATCTACAACTAATAATATTAATACAAATTTATCAAATATAAAAATACTAAACCCTTCTCAAAACTCAACAATACAATCCGGAATACCTATAACAATTAAATTAGGAGGTACAGATAAAATATCAAAAGTCCAATACTTCTTAGATGGTGTTTATGTTGGTACATCTATAAAGAAACCATTTAGTATGACTATTGTACCTAAAAATAATTACAATATGAGTACTATTAAAGTTATTGGCTTTATGGGAGATTTTGGAGGTACTGTAACAGACTCTGTGTCTTTTAACACAAAATAAAAACTATTTAATATATTTTATATGATTTACACCAAGTATATTATTGGTTCTTGATATTATATTTATTTTATCCTCAAAAATTAAATTTTTAATTGTAGATTTTGTTGTTAAAAACAATATGTTATTATGAACTCTAATTTCATTAGGATCTAGTTTTATATTTACAATCTCTTCTATGGATTTTATTACAGCTTCCTTAACCCACCTCTCTGGAGCTCTTATTTTTTTGAACCTACTTAATAAATCTCCGACTGTTTTCATATTAATTATTCATAGGCATAACTAGGTATGTAAATGATTTATCTCCTACACCTCTTATAATCATTGGTTTACCTTGCCCAAAAAATGAAAGTACTAAACTATCTGAATATATACTCTGTAAACAATCTAATATGTACTTATGATTCACAGATATAGACACGTCAACTCCTTCAACTTTACCACTTAACATATCTTTAGTCTCTCCAAAATCTCCGTCTTCTGTATTTATAATTATTTTATCATTACCAGAATCCACTTTAATAACTATTTTATTAAACTTATCTGAAAAAACACCTGCTTTTTTAATTATTTGAGATAAGTCCTGTTTTAAAACTGTTATCTCTGTTGTTGGTTCTGATGGGATTATCTTTTTATAATCAGGGAATGCCCCATCTATTGTTCTTAATGTTATATATGTTTCTTCTATGTATATAGAAAATTGATCTTTATCTATATAAACATCAATTAACTCATTTTGGTCTAATTGCTCTAATATCGAAATTAGGTCTTGTATATTTTTTTGTGGAATAAGTATAGATAAATCATCTGTTGTTATGTTTTGATTTATCTTTTTTTCTGCTAACCTAAAAGAATCTGTAGCTACAAAAGTAAGTTGCTGTCCATCTTGCCATATATACACACTGGACAGCTCAGGCTTAATAACAGAATGAGATACAGCATATATAACAGACTTAACACCATTTACAATACTACTGATCTTAATTTTAATTTTATCTCCTGATTTTTGTTTAACAATATTTGGAAATTCTGTACTATTTAGAGTTTTTAATTTAGTTTCTCCTGTCTCTAATTCTATATTCAATATATTCTTATTATTATCTGATTTTAGTGTTACTTTTTTAGAATCTGAATACTTAATAGCGTCAATAAGTATTTTTGGATTCACTAATACAGAGCCATCCTCATTATCAATAGATGCTAGTGGTATATCGACTCCAACTTCTAAATTAGTAGCTTTAATGTAAGTATTACCATTTTGCACTATAATCAAAACACCTCTTAATGACTCTAATGTTGCGTTTGTATTAACAACTCTCATTGCTGTTTGTACAGATTCTGACAGTTCTGATTTATTACAAGTTAATCTCATAGTGTGTGTATTATTATTTAAATTTTATCAATTGTTTCTATTAAGTGTGTGTATATGTGGATTATAAGTATTTTAACTATAATTTATAATATATTTTAACATAAACTATGTGTGTATATTACTATAATAATTTTTATTAATATGTTATCTAATATCTAATCTTGTCTTTTAGTTGTAAATATATAAAGTTACTAACAGTTTATTATGTTATATATTAGGTATTTATACAGTACTAATCAGATAATTATTAACAGTGTTATAAACATTAGTCTCTCATTATTACTCTTATTTGATCAATTTCTTGTTGTAAGTTTTGATCATCCTCTATCATTTTTTTAACTCTATCACATGAATGTATAACTGTTGTATGATCTCTACCACCTAACTGCTCTCCTATTGTTGGATATGATATACCAACATCCTCACGCAGGATGTACATTATAATTTGACGTGGTTTAACAACTTCTTTTTTTCTTGTTTTTTCATAAATTACAGTAGGGTTTATATTATAATAATCCGCTACGATATTTATTACCTCTTTAGGGGTTATATTTTTTGTAGGCTTCATGTTATTTTGTATAATAGATCGTATCTCTGGGAGTCTTAAATCTCTACCTTTTGACATAGTGGTTAAGACAATATTGTTAACTATACCTTCTATATCTCTTATATTACCTCTAAGTTCTTTTGCTATTGTTTCTATTATTTTATTATCTAAAACAAAGTTATGGGATGCAATTTTCTCTTTTAATATTGCTATCCTAGAGTCGGTGTCGGGAGCTGGTATTTCAGTTACCATACCAGAGCTAAATCTGCCTCTTAGCCTATCCTCTAATCCTGGCATAGAATTAGGGTGTTTATCTGATGAGAATATTATTTGCTTATTACAATCGTATAAAGCATTAAATAAGTGGAAAAGCTCTTCTTGAGTTTTTTCTTTATCTGCTATAAATTGTACATCATCAACTATTAATACATCATATTGACGATATTTATCTTTAAATTGCTTACCCCTACCGGTTTGCACAGCGTTTGTGTAGTCTACCGTAAATTTCTCTGAACTAACATAAAATACCTTCTTATTAGGGTATAATTTTTTAAATTTATTACCAATTGCTTGTATAAGGTGTGTTTTACCATGTCCTGTTGATCCATATATATAGAGTGGGTTATATGTTAAAGCAGGACTATTTAATACTGCCTCCGCAGCTGCATTAGCTAATTGATTAAAAGGGCCTACAACAAATGTGTCAAATGTGTATCTGGGGTTTAAATTATCATTTTTATCTACATATAAATTATCCATAGGTAATGAATTTATATGTGCTGTAGATTGAGTGTTTGAGGTGTCTTTTTTTAGATTTTTTTTCTTACCTACCATTTTACTTACTGTAAACTCAACATTACGTAATTCAGGATCTATCTCTCTAACAGTTTTTAATATTAGTTTGTAATATTTATCTTGTAACCAATCACGCATGATTCTTGTTGCTACTCCTATGTATACAACACCGTCTTCTTGTTTTAATAAAACACTATCTTTAAACCAAGTCTTAAAACTGGCCTCAGTAGTCTCTTGTTCTATTTTTAGGAGAGCTGTTTCCCATAAGTTTGTGTTATTTGTCATGCGCAGAGTATTAAGTTTAATAAATTAAGATAAGAACAACTTATCCACAGATTCGCATTATACTAGACTACAAACACAACAACAAATACCAATCCTACAGTAAAAGTATAAAACTATGTGGATAAGTTGTTAATAGCTTTCAGTAGATTAACATTCAGTTGCTTTTGTGGTTTTTTTATGTAAAATATTAAACAATGTCAACTAAGAGAACATATCAACCATCTAAAAGAAAAAGAGCTAAGAAGCACGGTTTTCTATCTCGTATCAAGTCTGTTACAGGTAAAAGGCTTATATTGAGACGAAGACGTAAAGGGAGAAAACAATTGGCTGTGCCTACTCATCGTAAAAATGGTTAAATTAAGTTCAAAGCACTTAATTCTGAAACAACTTGATAACAGGGTAGCGAGCGTTAGTTCCTACCCTGTGATTGTTATTGTACCTAAAAAATTTGTTAAGTTAGCTGTAAATAGAAACAAAATAAAGAGAAGATTAAGACATATATTTACAGAAGGATTGTCACTTAAGAATAAAAAACTTAAGGGTATCGTTTATGTTAAAAAAGGCATTAGCGACTTGTCATATTTAGATTTAAAGAAAGAGGCGCTAGAGATTTTAAGTAGTGTCAATTGATAATATATCTCTACTAGTGTATTATTATTCTCAATGTTTTCTACACTATTTCATAATATTGTATATACACCTCTATATAACGCACTTATTTTTCTTGTTGGGGTAGTACCTGGTGCAGATGTCGGGATTGCAGTTATATTGCTTACAATTTTGGTTAAACTATTACTCTTCCCTATGGCTCACAATATGTCTCGTACACAGGTATTGGTAAAAAAGATGCAACCAGAACTAGAAGAAATTAAAATTAAATACAAAGATGATAAACAATTACAAACTACAAAAGTATTTGATTTGTATAAAAAGAATAAGATAAACCCATTTTCTGGTATACTTGTCTTATTTATACAATTGCCTATTGTACTAGGTTTGTACTGGGTTTTTGCTAAAGGAGGTTTGCCTGCGATAGATTTGTCTATAGTGTATCCTTTTATTAATAATAAAGTCTTACCTAATATGAATTTTGTAGGTATTGTGGATATGGCTGGTAAAAGTGTAGTGCTGGCTTTACTTGCTGGGATAACTCAATTTGTAAATATGGCGATTATTATACCGAAAGCCCCTGAGGTTGTTAAGGGCAATAAACAATTAAACATTAAAGATGATATTGCACGTAGTATGCATGTACAAATGAAGTATGTTATGCCTATAATAATAACGTTTGTAGCTTATACAATATCTGCTGCAGTGGCTCTATATTGGGTTACAAGTAATATATTTACAATTTTACAGGAGATCTTTGTTCGTAAACAATTAAAGTTAGATAACTCTTATGAAAAGTAATGTTGAACAAATAGTAAATACACTCCTAAGTAAGGTAGGTATAGATAATGATGGAATCGAGGAGAAAGAAGTGGTTAATCAGGTGTTTTATAATATAAAAGTTAGTGAGTCTGATAGTGGTTTACTTATTGGAGAGAAAGGCTTCACGATGCGAGCATTAAACTTATTGATAAATCGTTTATTGGAGAGAGAATTAAACAGTAGAGTAAGAATTATACTAGATGTAAATGATTATAAGAGAAATCATATAGACTCTATAATAGAGAATGCTGAAGCCCAAGCTCGTGTTGTAAAAGAGCTTAAGCATAGTCTAGAGCTACAACCTGCAAATGGTTACGAACGTATGTTAGTGCATTCGTATTTTGCTAAAGATAAAAATATAAAGACATCTTCAATTGGAGAGGGTTTTGATCGTAGAGTTGTGATTAAATGGGTAGATTAATTTAATTATTTGGGTTTATTTTCTGGAAGTTTTGGAATAGGTCTAGGTTGGTTAATTGTGGATTTATTGTGTTTAAGACTATATAGGTAGATAAAAGCATAAGTAGCCCATATATAGCATTTGTCATTCTTTTTTTACCTTTCCCCACTGTACCTGCATTATCCCTGGCTGTTATCATTTGTATGCCTCCATACATAAACATCACAACAGCTAAGATAGCTCCTATTGTGATAGACAGTGTGAATAAAGCATTAAATAATTCAACAGGACTGGCTATCCCCACTCCATCTATATTTGGTATGTTATTTGTCAAAAAAGGTATTTTAGTCATTGGTACATAACTAATCGAGGCAAGTAGTGATTTTATATTAAACATATTATTTATTCTTTATTACTTCTTACCATTGCCCAGAGTGATTGGTCTATTTTATTAGTAAAGACAATCAAGCCATCTCCCTCTTTAATATTGATTATATCAAGTGTTGTATCTCGTGCCAACCTTAAAGCATCTCCGGATTTTGTGTCTATCTTCCATAAATCGTCATTAAAACTAATTTCTCCTTTGTACCATATGTCTGGTAGTTTATTTATTATATTTTGTGGGATTGTCTTAGGTATAGCACAATATAAAACTAAACTATCGTTACCCCAACTACATTTATTTGCTAATGTTATTACAGATAGAGTAATGTTCTTATTGTTATTTATCTGCTTAAGATTTAGTGACGCTTGTTTCTTCCCAAAAGATGAGTAAAGAACTTGTTGGCTATCTGGAGATACGTTAGTGATAAGACCTGGAGTATCTCGTATAATCGGCTTTAATTGAGCGGTCTTATTTTTGAGGTTATCTTTGTTTAATAAATAAGAGTACCCTGGTATGTTATATGAAGCCTTTTGAGTTATTACTATATCTTTATTAGTCGCCTGTATTAACCAATCTGGAATATCAAATGTCCACAGAATTCTTTTTGGAGATTTTGAGTTTTTTAATACTAATTCTCCACTATTATTAAGTTTTGTGTAATAGATAGTATCTCTTGATTGTGCTGACTGGAGTATGTCGGAGTCCATATTAGTGCTTTCAGTAGTAGCTTCCTCTCCTTTTATTTTAATCAATACAGGGGTTGAGGTACTGTTTTGAGTTATTAAGGTAGAGGAATCTGATAGTACATACGCATCTTGTACCTTTTGAATAGTTATACCAGAAAGCCGTATTATATTATTGTCAAACCATTCATTAATATTGCCTGTACTTTTATCTATAAATTTTATTGTGTTTTCTGCTATGCTGTAACCTGCTACAGGCTTATCATATATTTGGATCAGCTCCCATTTTTCTATAGGAGTGGTAGTTGTAGAAGATGTTATTGCATTTTGCTCAGTATTTGATGCTTGTTTAAAATCTTTATCTATAGTAGTTGTAGTAGAATTCTCACCAAAAGGATTAGATGGAGGTAGTTTTAGTATTGCATTCTTATCTTCTGGCCCTTGAATGTCTAGATTTGTTACTTTTGTTATATTTGATTTTTGTTTAATTATATACAAATACCAAAAAGATAATCCCGAGAGTAATGAGATTATTATTAGAGCTGTTATTATATATAGTTTTCGTTTTTCCATATTTTATTTATATTCCTGGCGGTGATCCAAAAGGCGACGTGTATGTCTTATTGTTTTGTGTATTAGGAGATGTGTTTAAGCTGTTATTTTTCCTGGACATTGTGTATGTCGTGTCGCTATACTGTAGGAGTTTGTTTTTATCTTTTACATAAACAGATAAACTTGCGCCAGGGGTTGATTTTAGGATTGTGACAGATTGTGGGCTTGATGTTTTTTCAAGATTCATATTATTAGCTTTCCATACATAACTTAATAAATTTGTGTTTATGGTACTAAAATAGTATGGCTCAGCTACTATACGGGCCTCATCTGAGATATTATTATTTAGAGTTGGATTATTTAAGGATGTATTATAACGTACTCCTAATAAAGGGTGTATTGTATATAGTAAAACCTCTGGCTTGACCGTTTTTATATTTACGCCACTTCTACCTAATTTATTACCCTTTCTATCTAAGACTTCTACATTTAGTATGTATTCATCATATATATTAGGCGACGCCGTTGTTATTTTTGACATATTTATACCCGAGTTTTTTGTTAAGAATCTATTGTTTTTATACCAATTGTATGTAAGCTTGTTAGGGTCTATATTACTTTTACCTAAGTGAGGTATTGCCACTGCTTGTATTTTAGATCTGTTTGTTGGCAGGGCTCTACCAAGGTATCTTTTGGGGGTATAAGTTTGTGCTGTCCACAATATATCTATTAGTATAGGTGCTATGTCTCTTTCTAGATCTGTAACACCTTTAATTTTAGCTTTTAATTTTAGACTCTTTCCTAATTTTGGTGCGATAATTTTTACATTAGTTACACCTACTCCCTCTTTTATAATTTTACCTCCATATAACCACTGTATGAATATGTTGTGTAAATTGTTAGTGTAACTTTGTAGGTTTACCAATACCTCTTCTCCTGGTTCTGGGTATTTAGGTTGTATATACATGGACGCATCTGTAAACTCATCAAAATTTGAAGGAGTATATGCTTGCACATATGGAGTGAATAATATAAATATGGCAAATATATATAATAGACGCATATTATAATTATAACATGTGTTTGGAAGGTAGTTTTGTATTTTGCAGACTTCTTTGTTTAGAATGCGTGTTTCTATTGATACTGCGGGTATATTCTCTTGATAGGGTTCTTTGCCCCCTCCTACCTTTACCATATTTTGTAGGGTTCTGTATAGTATCTTGTGTTACTTTGGTACCCACACCTCTCTTTGGGCTCTTTAACTTTTGTTTATTTTGTAAAACAGCTTTTGCAGAGTCTGGAGCTACTTTGTCTATAATGCGAGATTCTTCAATTTGAGCCCATACAGTTAATGTTATGCCCGGTATATTACCTATAATTATATCTGATATCGGACCTAATAATTTAAGGATTCTAATAATTCCCTTACCTTTCATTGTGAGGGCTCCTTTTTCTGCAAATAACATACCAAATACTATTGTAGCTATAAGAGTTATGAATTTATCTAGGATACCTGGAGTAAGAAATTGTAGTAAATCAAAAGATATTGCTAAAGATAGCATCCAAAATCTAGTAAAGTTGTTTATCCTATATTCGGTACTCATGTTGTTATTGTAACACGAGCTACAATTCTATAGAGTCTAATCCTCCTCCTTGTTCTTCGGCGTGTTCTTGTTTGGCTTTTTTTATAGCTAATATTTGTGAAGGGTCAGAAGTTATGATTTGGTCTTCTGTGTAGCTAGCTATAACTTTTATAGCTACGTGTTTAAGGCCGGCGAAGAAGATGCCTTCACCTACATCACTCTCAAGTAGTAAGTATTTTTCTTCGTCAGATAACTTAAAAGTATCTTGAATAAGGTCTATGGATGTCGGAGACTGTCTTAGTAATATCTGTATAGATGAGTTGGTCAACATAGCCTTACCATATTTAGACCCTAAGAAGTCGGCAACATCCTGAGTTATTGTAGCCAAGCCCAAGAAGTATTTACGACCTCTCTTGGCTATTGAGTATAGAAAGCTTGCTGTGTCGTCGCTCTTCATCATCCACCATGCCTCATCTACAACCAAAATACGTTTTTTTAATGTTTTCCGTACGATGTTCCATACATGGTGTGTTATTATATACATTGCGACGGGTTTTAACTCATCCTCCATGTCTCTAACAGAAAAAACTATAAGTCTCTTATTCATGTCTACATTAGTTGCTCTATTTAAGAAGCCACTCCAAGTACCTTGTGTGTATTTTGTTAGTCTTTGTACCAGGCTCTCACTCCCCTCCATACCTGATAAAACAAGTTCAAAATCCGATAATATAGGAGGTTCTATATTTGTGAAATCACTTTCGCTATTGATGTCTTTTAGGGCGTAAGTTTCTGTTATGGCTTTGTCTATAATAGAGTCTTCACTTGGGGTTAGGCCTCCTAACATAATACGGAACAAACCAACTAAAGTTATGATGTTACTTCTTAATACATCTGCTGGATTCTCATCTTCTCTGGGGGTTGGCAAATCAAAAGGGTTAATATGGTGCTCACTCGAGAGAGTTATATTAAAGTACCTACCTCCTGCGGTTTCTGCTAAATATTCATATTCTCTCTCTGGGTCTATTATTATAATATCTGCGTCAAACATTAAAGATCTTAATATTTCTAACTTCATCATGTAACTCTTACCTGCACCTGACTTGGCAAACACTACCGAGTTATAGTTTTCTAAACTAAATCTATCAAATAGTACTAAACTGGAGTTGTGTCTATTTATGCCGTAGAGTATCCCCCTGTCTGATGTGAGGTCAAATGATACAAATGGGAATATACTAGAGAGAGGGTCTGAGTTTAACTTATTTAGTACATTTAGTTTATCGTCAGATAGAGGTAAAACACTTTTAAGTCCTTGTTCTTGTTGGAAGAGGGCTGGTTTAAGATATATTAGCCGTGCCTCGAGTATTGAGCGTATCTCTGTCTCTATTTTGTCTATCTCCTCTCTTGTATCTCCATAAATTGTTATATACAATCCAACATCAAATAACTTTTCTTGTGCTTGCTGTAGTCTATTTCTTAAGTATTCTAAATCTGCATACGCTGTATCTAATTTAGGGTCTCTCACTAGCCCTTTGTCTTCTCTTATCGATATTTGACTCTCAATCTCAGCTACTCTTCTTTGGAATTTGCGCAGAATCTCCGTTGTCTCAAGTGGATGAATATGTATTGATATATCAAACATCTTATCTAAGTTTATTATAGGAGAGAACCAGCCTGTTGTGAGAAAACGAGGATAAGAGATGACGAAGAAGGTTCTGGCCATCTTCTCTCCCAATGACAGACTCTTAGGTGTTATTTGTAGTGCTGAAGGCGCTATGACATCTTGTAATTCTAAGACCCCTTGTTTATATATCTCAGCTGGCAACACTGGCATAACTGTCTCTTGCTTTGTTTCATTTTTATTTTTTTGTAAAAAGTCAAATATCCCCATAATATCTTTAAGTTTTGTTAGTTTGCATTGGTTGGTCTAGCTCACCAGGGTTAAATATCTTATAGAGTAATTCTACCACCTCCTCAGTGCCCAGTTGTACAGAGCGCACACCCGACCTCACTAATCCTTGTTGGACTATAGATATTCTCTGTTCTAATTGTGATACATTTTCTTCAAAAGTGAAGCTCACATCAGGTTTTTTATCTTTTTTGAATAAAGGTATTTTTGATAATGGGTTTGACTTGCTTATATTAAGAGTTGCCGGTGTATATGGTACTACAACAAAAAAGTGTTTTGTCATTATGTTTGCTGCCTCTGTGAAGCTTTTTATAAAATCTATATACTCTCTTATTTGGATGCGCATTAATTCATCTAGAGTTTGTGTTAGTCTATTTTCTAATGTAGTTATGTAAGGTCTTATATCTAATTTACGAGATTGGATAGATATCTGTACAGAGAAGTCTAATGAGTTTAAAAAGTTTTGAAATTGTATGATAAATGCATTTTGTTCGTCCTCGCTTTTAAGAGCAAAGTTAAGAGAGCTCGCCATTAAAACAGCCCTTAAACCACCATCTCTAAGAGTAACTATGCCATCTCGTACTTCTTTTACGGGTACAAAATTTTGAGAGGCTTCTTTGGGAGTTATATTTTTGGGCATACTATATATTACTTAATACATTATATTGATTACTGTTCTCTGCCTCTTGAGCCTTTTGTACCTCTTCGTTTATGTCTAAATTCCATGATATGTCTTTCATCTTGCTTTTTGTTAAATTTGGGAGTTGTATAGAGGCTTCGTTTTTTGGAGTATCATCTCGTGTTACCTGGTCTTTTTTAGGCCTTTTGTTGCTCCATAAATATAGTTTATTTTTTATACTATAATAAAAAGCGGCCTCTAAGATGTTTATAAAAGGTTGATTGTTTATTTTGTAAAAAGCTAGTGCTGTGGATGTCCCCATCACAATGGCTATTAATAATAAATTAAGTCCAGAGGGTAATACTCGTAAGAGCACGTAAGACAACCCACCTCCACCTAATAAGTATATAAACTGCTTAAAAGTTAGTGGTCCTATAACTTTATCTTCAACATCTTGGAATTGTGGTACCGGATATTGCATGGATGTATTATATCACAGTTACATTATGATAAATTGGGTTATTCTATGGGCTCGTGATAAGGGTCATTGTTGTCCGCATATTTTTTTGTTGTTTTAGGTTTGTATGCTCCAGGTGTTGTCGGGGCTTCTGAAAATTTACTTATATCTATTTTTGTAAATTCCCCTCTCACATCATTTGCAACCACTTCTTCTGCTATTGTTGTAGGTTCCCCTACTTTCTCCCTGAGTTTTTTTTGTATAGGATTAAAAACAATTTTTACAACAGAGTTTGTTATTTCTTGAGCCTTCTCTAGAGGTATATTAATAGCTTTGCTTATATTTTGCGGTAGACTGTTAGGGTCTGTTATACCCAGTAGTGCTTGCATTATCTCATATTCTAGGATGTTCCACTTATCTAAATGCAATTTATGTACGTCCGCTAGGTTGCGTAATTTTTGTTGTACATCGGCACTAGAGATTACATCTTGCAGTACTTTAGGCAAGTTAGAGAAAGCGTCTGTCAGTTGTTGCTCTATGTTATTCATCTAGAGATTTATTATTAACAAGTTCTTCAAACTCTTTTAGGGTTGTGTTTATAACTTCTTCCGCGACTTCATTGGAATTAGGAATATTCTTTGCTAATAGTGCTTGTACGGCTTCTGTTTGGTCATGCTCTAATAACATATCTATACGAGACATCTCAGTTTGTGGTAGCTCTGCTATTAAGGCTATTGTTATTCTGTCTAGTAGCACAGTACTCATTTGGGTTATTATCTCTTTTTGCTCTTGTGGTGAGAGATGTTGTATATTTAGATCCCTAGATAATCTCTCTGTTATTTGTTGCTGGTTTAATTGTGTCATATTATAATTTTATCATATTATTATGTAAGTAAAGATTTTGGTGAATAACAATTAGGTACATGGGGAGCACTAAAGCCAGGCATAGTTTTACCATCAAATGTAAAGAAGTTTCCCCAGAAATCTGTAATATTTTTCATAAAACTTTTTCCATCAAAAATTGGGGCTTTTATAGATTGTTCTGTTGTACTGTGCGGTGGTATAGTTGGTGCTGGTGCTGCCTCATTTGTTGCAGTGTCTGTGGGTGCAAGAAATTGGTGTGCGAGTCCGGCGGTTAATAAAGATAATACTACTGACACCAGTTTTATATTTTTTTGTAACTTCTTTTCTTTAAGTGAGCCACTGTTTAATATGTAGTACAGGTCTCCTCTGGAGATTTCAGTTAAACGTCTATTGCGTTGTGGTCTGTGTCCGAATAATTCTCGTAAAGATTGGTGCAATATATTGTATTTTGGTTTAGGTAGGTAGCCTTTGTTATTTAAACGCTTGTTTAATTCTTCAAGACCTCGTAAGGCTTGCATGTCATGTAGTCTACTGCCGGATTTACTGCCAACTTTGTTGATTATAGATGACATCGCAACCCCTGTCATAGAGCCTCCCAGTGTTGCTAATGTGTGTATCCAAAGTGATGCTCCTCCAGTTAAGACTCCCCCAGCAACAACTCCTAGTGCAGGTAATGAGCCCATTATGGTGTAAAGAGAAGCCTTTTTTAGTACATTCCACTTTTTAGTTAATTTTTCAAAACTTGATCCTGTTGGTATTGTGGGATTCTTCTCTCCCGTAATCTTTCTATAATATTCTAATAAAGCTGCACCCTTCATCTCCTCTACCCCTCTCAATATGTCTTTATAGCTCCTCACGCCCCCTACTTCCTCGTTGTTAGTCGGAGTGTTGTTTGGGGTATTATCTAATGTGTCATCAAAAGTTCCAGGTGGTATAATGTTTGTATTGTTATTAGAGGTTTGGGTATGTCTTGTCCCATCCTCTACCTCTTGTTTTTTCTGAATTGTTTTTACATGTTCCTCTATTTGCTTTGTATTATTCTCTTCATTACGATCCCTTCTTATATCTTTGTACTTGCCTTCCCTCCTCTCTCTGTGATTCTTTGCTGCGGCTCCCGATATTGTTTTGGCGTGCTTTTTTGCTAATTTATATGCTTCTTTTTGCTTTCCTTCGTTTATCAGTCTTGCATATGTATCATAATATTCACTTTTTATATTGGCTCTCATTCTGTAATTCTTAGCCTCCGAGACACCTTTTTCTTTTAAGATTTCAAAATACTTATTATCGACATAGAGAGCTTTTTTGTAATCTCCATGACCTTCATCAGGTATTTCTTTTTTTATATTGCTGTTATTAATTTTTTCCATATTCTCATTTTATGTATTTTTAAAGTCGTTTTGAGATGATGGGTCTTGGTTTATTCTAAATAATGCATCTTCTACAGCTTTGCGTTTTTTCTCCTTCTCTATTTGCTCTTTAGTCATCGTTGTATTTTTCTTGAATTTATTTGCTTGTTCTTTACGAACTCTATTATATTTATGTAATTTTGCCAATTCACTATTCACTTTATTTAATTTATCCGAATCCTTTTTCTTGTCCTCATCACTAGTTGCGTTTGTTGTGCTATTTAGCCTTTCTTGTAGCTCGGTCCTCTCTTGCTCCAGTCTTGCTATTTGTTCACTTGCAGAGTCTTTTGAGCTGTCTGGCTCTAATGCTGTTACCATACTCAAGCCATCTACCATATTTGTTACCTCAGTGTCTACCAATCTGCTAAATTCTTCGTCCTCTTGGTATAGTTTGCGTAGTCTAGGATTTATGAGATTAGCTTCTTGTGTAAGTTCATTAGCTCTTGACTCTTTTGTACTTATCGAGGTGTCTAAATTGTCTATAGAGCTGTTCAATATCTCTAACTTATTTCGACCATCTTCTCTGCGTTCCTCAAGATTCGCTATTTCTTCGCTAAGTTTATTTATTTTGTCTCCTTCCTTTCTCATGCTACCAGTTTTGCGAGCTTCTTCTAGTTGACTTTTCTCTGTTTTTTTGGTTTCTATCTCTTTTTCAACTCTCTCAACCTCGCCTTTTAGGATATTCCTCTCCTCTTCTTTATTGGTTTTCTCTGCTTTTTCCTTCGTAGCCTCATTTTGCAGTTGTGAGGCTTGACTCATATTGTCTCGTACTTGTTTGGCGTTTTGACTGTTTTGTTTTTCTAGATCTTTAATTTCTTCTTGACGAGCTCTGTTTATTTCTGACTCTGCTTCTAGTTTTTGTTTGATTTCCTCCTCTCTTGTTTTATCGGCTTTTTGTATAGACGCTTTACGTTCTTGTTCTTTCCTTTTTTCAATTTTTTCAAATCCATCTTTGATGCCGGACCCAATGGCCTTGGAGTCTAGTCCGGCATTTTTAGTTACATTTTTAAATGCTTTAGTTGTGCGTATATCGAAGCCACTTTTACCTATTTTATTAAGCTGCTTACCAGTGCTATTTATAGTGTCTCCGGCGAGCCTCATTAGTCCAGTGGAGTTTGCAAAACGCTTACCCCCGGCAATATTTTCTAGTCTGTCTCCCATTTTGGAGAAGCCTCTACCAAGTGTATTGCGTCCAGCAAAACTCAATGAGCTAGCTCCAGCCCTGACTCCTAATCCTTGTATATATCCTGTAGCTTTATTTACATATTTACCCAATCCCCCCGCAGAGTTTGTTGCTTTTTCTGAGATTATGGTGGACACACGTATGGCAGCCCATAAAAGACCAATACTTAAGAAGGATGTTAGATAATTGTATAATGTAGCATTCCCTGTTGGGGTTATTGATCTTAGCCCAACAATTATTAGAGTTACCCCCCATAGTAAAAATAATAATAGTGGGGCAATTATTGAATTATATACTAATCCTTTATACCAATACCTCCAATAAGATTTTAGGCCCGGTATTAACATTGTTGCAAACCCTAAAGAGGAGGTAGCCATTAGTAAGACTAATGTTATCCATCGAGTGATTAATATTATTGATATTCTAAAGAATAACAGAGCAATTACAATTTGCTCAATTACCCAAACAAAAAACAATCCAAGAGTCGGCAGTATATTGGCAATCGAACTTCCTATTGTAGCTAGAATGCCAACAAAATCCCATGGCGCTGGTACCCCTAAAGCATTTTGTTGAGGTATTTGCTTTTCGAGGCTTTGTTTAATTATCTCTGATAATGATTGAGTATCGCTAGTAAATTTATCTGTATTAAAGATTATTGAGTTGTACACTTGTATTGTTGTCCAATTAGATATATCTATAGGCACTTGAGCAAAAAAGAAACTAAAGTTTATAAGCGTTGCAACTAACAATAACTGCACGATTGCTTTATTAAAGTTTTTATTGATACTTAATATTTTAGATATAGCTATGTATACAAAAGCTCCTATTATAAGAATATTTGTTATATCTCTACCTGCTGTCCATATTATTTTTATAATTTCTAAAAGAGGGTTAATGGTTTCTCCAAAATGAATCAATGTAAAGTACATAGACCCATCAAAGAGTTTCCCTGCATTAGTAAGCAAAAGTCCAGGTAAAAGATTTGCTAGTAGTAAGAGTATGATTATTTGTATGGCAGTATCAATTCCCATATTATTTCTTTATTTGAGCTCTCCAATTATCCGGATTGCACCATGTGTCGTCCCAAGTTGATTCGGTCTCTGTATATAAATTTTCTATAAAGCTTAGTGTATCACGGTGGCTGTTGCGTGCATTTGCGACCTCAGCGTCTCCATGCACCTTACCCTCTCTTATTAGTTGTTGTACCTCATTTATAACAAAGCGAGTGTTGCCTAATGAGTTTGAGGATTCTAGCATTGTGCGGAAGTTGTTTAGTATAACAAGGGATTGTGCCGAGTAGTCTATATCTCTCCTAATCAGATTCATAAGGGGGGTTATATTATCTTGTATAACAGATTTAGAGTTTTGATTATTTTGTAACAAAGTATAACTTTTTATGTTATTACCCGCTCTACCTGTTATTTTTACTAGATATTCAGAGTTTGTAGATGTAGCAGTCTTTACCGTGGCGGTGCCGGTTGCGGAACATTGAGCGCTTTGTTGTTGGTTGCATGCTTGATCTTCAACCTCATCTATAATGTCTATCTTAGCTCTAGTAATTAAATCGTCCCAACAAGTAGTTTCTTTATTCTTTAATTGGGTTATGAGTGCATTGAGGGCATCTTGAGTAGAGTTACGTATGGTTGAATATGCATTTTCTGATTCTAGTATTTTAGATATAAAATCTAGACCAACATTAGTATATGTTATTTTAGCTCCTGCTTGAGCATCTTGTACCACTTTGTCTATGTATGATTGTCCATAACTAGAGTCTGTTATACCACGTAAACCATCTGTATTTGTTAATATCCTATTGTGAATGTTACTCATTAGGGATCCTACTAATTTATCCATTTGGTCTGCATTCTCTACTTGTCTTTGTCCGGTTAATAGAGTGTAGTTGACTATGTCTTTTATACTAGAACTTGGTGTTACTATATTACAAATCTCTTTGTAGGTACCATTACCTGCAGGTATTTGCTCGCATTTTTTCTGTGGTTTGAATCCTTGACCCCAGTCTACCTCTTTTACTGCGTCTGCCACATCTCTTTTTAAGTTTACTATGGCCTGGTTTGTTGCTAAAAGAAGTTGTGTTGTCGGATTATTTTGAGGTTGTGTTGCAATCTCAAAAGTGTCCCATTTAAACGTGCCCTTGCCCTCAAATAAGTCGTTTACAGCCCCTTGTTTATCTTCAGGTATGGTCGGTGTGTAAAGTGCTTCAGGAGTTTTAGTTAAGATAGAATAATTTTTTAAGATGATTCTGCGTATGTCATCTCTATATTTTTCCGGCAAAACTTCTGTTTGTTTACCAGTTAAAAATTGGTTAATTGTTTTATCTGATACTCCTTTTCTAAAATTAGGTAAATTTGTAACAAATGCTGGTGTGCCGTCTGAAGTATTGTTAACCCAATTTAGAGTACTTTTGGTCATAAATGCAAGCATAGACTCTTTTATTTTATTGGCTATCCTATCTAGGACACACTCTTTATATACAAGCACATTTGTATTGTGAGCAACTGCATTTTCAGATACGGGTACGAACACACCCCTAGCCTGCTCCCATCCTACAGAATTTTGGGCACTGCCACTACAGTCAAATATCTGATTATCTGCAACTTGAGGGATGTTTAGTGTTGTTGTACTGGTAGGTGTGTCCGCTACTTGTGCTAATGACGGTATAGGTAACACAAAAACGGTAGATACAAACAGTATAGTAGCTAGGTGTTTTGTGATCGGTTTTAAGGTCATGTTGTGGTGCTATATAGTTTCTTTTCTATAAAATATGTTTTTAATTTACTAAAAGATTGTTGTATCTCTTCCTCAGTCTTTGTAAAGTTGCCTATACCAGAGAGACCGGCTGCCGGGTCGTTATAGCCGTCCGCCATATTCTTAAGTACTTCTGAGAATTTGTATAAGCTGTTTAGTATAGATAAGTGTATGGTAGAGACCTCTTTAGGTACGGTGATGTCTAACATGTCTGTAGCTACATTAGAGTAAATTAAGCTTATATTACGCAGATCGTCAAAATCTTTTTTAGAGTTATTTTGTATAGCTCTGGCATATATGGTTAATTCATACTCCTTTAGGTTAGATAGTGCGCTTAATGTTTTATATAAAGAATCTTTATATTTTTTTATAGTATTGTAATCGTTGTTTGGTGTTGTTATAAGAGTACTTAGTTGCTTAGGTTTATAATTTAGAGCAAATACCTCATCCGTAACTTTGTTTACTATCTTTTCACCACTCTGCTCAGTATACGTTTTGTTACGTACTTGTTGTACATAAGAGCCTAACAAGTCGCGAGTAATAACATCTGTCTTTGTTAGAGTTTTGTTATTTGAGTTTGTTGGTACGCTTTTGTTATTTGTATTTACAGTAGTGTCTAATACTTGAGTAGATGTTTTGGGTGAGATTTTTTGCGTCTGAGTTTGGGATCTGCCCCCCTCACTTTTTTTAGTAATAGTAGTGTATAAAGAAGCTAATATTATAAGTATACCAAAAACGGTGGCATACAATAATCGCCTACTTAATATAAAGCCTTGCATAAGGTTAAGTATATCATCAAAGCTACATTGGAGGCATAAATATATCCCCACCTTCTCCCTCACTAAACTGTACGCCATATGCACCAAATAAGGTAGAGAAGTCCAGATATTTTTTAGTAAAATCTTCTACCACGCTATTGTATGTATATAAGCGTTTTAGAGTGTCAGTGTCGTCAGTGTATAGTGTTAGGTTTTTGGTGGCCAAACCTACATTTTTATAAGCATTTGCTAATTTTTGCCCAGATGAATGTAGTGCGTCACCCCCGTTGATCTTCAAGAGTTCATTTGATAGTTCTATATATTGTTGTGCTAAATTTAGTACAGATTTTTTCGACGATTCATCGTATTTTTTATCTATCAAGTCACTCATTATTTTATTTTGGTTTCCAAACTGTACTGCATATTTTTTAATAGTAGAGCCATAGGTATTACCATAAGTTTTTATAGTAATTTTGACCGGGTTTTTTGCTTTATTATCAGGCTTTTTTGATTGGATTTGCTTTGAGTGGTTTGGTATAAGATCCCAAGGGTTAAATTGCTCATTATCCTGCTTGGTAGAGTCTTGAGGAGGTTTTGGAACGTCTTTTTGTATCTCCGTGTCCACACCAAATGTTGATGATGTATTTGTAGGATCGGGGGTGTAGGCAGAGTGTTTTATTTTGGTTGAGTTTTGCCAAGAGTTGAGTAGAGTGTTTACTTTATTGATCACATTATTTGGTTTATTTGCACTGGTAAATATATCTTTGGTAGGCAATCTATTAATACGCATTGAGTTCGCTGTACCTCCTTTATAAACAATATCTTTTTTATTATTTTGGGTGATTATAGATAATGCAAATACTGTTATTATTATAAAAATAACAATAACAGGCGTTATTAGGATTATGAATAGTTTTTTTTGTATAGAGCTCATATTTATTATCTACTTGACCCCATCATTAATATAAGTAGTCCAGGGTGTACAGTTAAAGGATAGATCCTCTCTATACAGTAATAAGATGGGCCCGCATTACCCAAGAGCCATTGACCAACGTGGCTTGGGGGTCCAAATGAGTAAGTTTTTGTTATAGTCGGACTCCATATATATGGACCACCTCTTGGGGGACCTAGTCGGGCATATATGACTCCAAAGTTTATACAACCTATTATTTTAGTTATTTGACCGCCAAAGTGCACTGTGGCTTCTGCGGTTGGAGCTACTAATGCTAGATATAACATTAGAGAAAATATAAAGACTTTTAGGTTCCTCATATAAGTTAATTATAGCATCTTTGTAAATTCTTTTGATAATAATCCCCATTGATCTAGAGATAAGTCTTCTGCTCGAACATTAGAGTCTATACCAATATTAATTAATCTGTCTGGCGAGATTTTTAAATTATTTGTTAGTTTTTTACGTTTTTGAGAAAAGCCGAGCTTTAGAGTCTTGAAGAAGTCGCCTTCAGTAATGTTGTTAGTTATAAAGAAATCTTTAGAGATGTTTGCGATGTGTAATACAGCAGAGTCGACTCTCGGCTTGGGGTTGAAGAGCATTGCAGACACCTTCTGCACATACTTAGGCTCGCCGTAGGCTTTAATACTCATACTCAATATGCTCTCCTTAGCATCTCTGGCGACTATACGCTGTGCTACCTCCTTTTGTACCAAGAGAGTCATACTTGAGGGTTGCCGTTCTGACTCTAAGAAGCTCCTGAGTATCTCCCCTGTTATATAATACGGTATATTGGCTATGAGCTTGTAGTGCTCCGGCAATGTAGCAGGGTCAAATGTGGAAATGTCTGCATTGAAGAGTGTTAATTGCTTGATGGCTAGCTCACTTATAAACTTCTTTTGTAGTATAGGGATTAACTCGGTGTCCTTCTCTATAGCTATAACCTTTGCCCCTGAGTTAAGTAGCTCTGAGGTTAGGGCTCCTTTACCAGGACCTATCTCAAGCACCGTGTCTGAATTTGTGAGCTTGGCCACCTCCACCATCTTGCACACCACAGCAGGACTCTTTAAGAAGTTTTGCCCTAATGACTTTTTAGCTCGCATACTTTTTAGTCTACAGTTAGAAGTCTATTAAGTCCACTTTATTAGAGTCGCTGGTAGTATTGCCGCTGGCCTCTGCACGGGCGTCCTCAAGATAGCCCGGGTCTAAGTCGTTTAAGAATTGGCTTGGCATATTGACCTGTTCTTTACCATATATGGTACGGGTGGTGGCGTGGGTCAAATATAACTTTTTGCCCGCTCTGGTAATAGCTACATAGAAGAGTCGCCTCTCCTCCTCGTCGTCTATTTCGGCACTGTCGCCCAACTTATCATGGGGGAATAGGCCCTCCTCGAGCCCTGTGATGAAGATATAGTCAAACTCCAGACCCTTACTGGCATGTACTGTCATTAACTTAACTGCGTTGTTGTCCTCCTCTAGCTCGTCTTGGTCTGTGGCCAAGGCTGCATCTTGTAGTATATGCTCTATGCCTGCCTGTCCGGCAGACAGGCCTTCTTGCGGCTCTAGGGCGTCGTACTTGGTGGCTAGGGTTACAAGCTCTTTGAGGTTCTCTAAGCGCTCGCGCTCCTCCTCTGTGCCATTTTTATATTTATTCTCCATGCCACTTGCTTTAATAATGTGAGTGAAGGTCTCTGACGGCTTACTTGAGAGAGCGACATGCTTAATTTCGGTGAGGAGGTTGTTGAATTTGCGAACCTTCTCTTGTAGTGCTGGGCCGAGTGTGTGTTCTTCCCCGCTAAGCATCTTAGTGAGAGTCATCTTGCCTATACCTCGGCTTGGAGTTGCTACAGCGCGCGCCATATCCACCGTGCTCTTTGGGTTGAGTGCTGCTCTTAGATAACTGAGGACATCTTTAACCTCCTTGCGGTCAAAGAACTTGGTACCAAGCACTTGGTAAGGTACGCCGGAGTAGAGGAGTCTCTCTTCAAGGCCTCGTGACTGGAAGTTGGCACGGTAGAGCACGGCAATGTCGCGTGGTGCGACACCCTCGTCATTGATAAGTCTCTCGCATTCTCCTGCTATGTAGCGGGCCTCGTCTCCTGCACTATATGCACTGTATATACTGATTTTCTCGCCTTCTATATTTTGAGTGAAGAGCTTCTTGTCTTTCCTGTTAGTATTTTTGGTGATTATGTCATTAGCTGCAGTTAAAATGTTCTGCGTAGAGCGGTAGTTTTGCTCAAGTAGGATTGTCTTAACATTGTTAAACTCCTTCTCAAAGTGGTTAATATTCTCTGGCTTGGCTTGACGCCAAGTGTAGACACACTGGTCTCCATCACCTACGACGCAGATGTTCTGCTCCTCACCCACTAGAAGGCGCACAAGGTCGTATTGTACGGCGTTGGTGTCTTGGTACTCATCTATGTGTAGGTATTGCCACCTTTTTTGATATTTACTGCGCACATCCTCATGCTCCGAGAGCAGGTCGTGAGTCTTTATTAGTAGATCATCAAAGTCTAATACCCCCTCTTTGTTAAGCGCTCTCTCATATTCCTGCCATACCTTACTTGCTATCTCCCCATAATAACTGCCTCCTGCAGCAGAGCCGGTAAACTCCTCTCGGCCTACATTACTACCCTTACTCTTAGAGATTATACCCAGTATCGTCTTAGGTTCGTATTGCTTTGGGTCATAGTCCAGCTTGACTAAAGCACTCTTGATGGTTCTGAGTGAGTCTGCTCTATCGAAGATAGTGAAGTTGCGTGGTAGGCCCAGTAGCTTATGATTCTCTCGTAATATGTGCACTCCAAGTGAGTGGAAGGTCGCCATAAATGGCATACTCATACCACTGCTGAGTGCATTAATTGGACGATTAATCTCAGTGTCTGAGTTTAGCAACTCTCGCATACGCTCGCGCATCTCCTTGGCAGCTTTATTTGTAAATGTAACAGCTAAGATACTCTCGGGCACTACTCCACTCTTAATAAGGTGGACTATGCGGTGTGTAATGGTCCGCGTCTTCCCTGCTCCCGCTCCGGCTATTATGAGTAATGGCCCGTTGGTATGGAGCACTGCCTCCCGCTGCGGAGTATTAAGCTCCTTTAAGCGAGATTGCTCCTGCTCATTAATATCTAACATTGCGGTATTTTAGCACGGTGTTATAGTTTACCCCAATGACAGACTTTAGGATTAGGGGTGGAAGGAAGTTGAGTGGATCGGTGCGGGTTAATACCTCTAAGAATGGGGCTATGGGGCTTGTATCTGCTGCACTTATCAACAAGGGCACTACTACCCTGCACGGCATACCACGCATCGAGGAGATAAGTCGTATGCTAGAAGTATTTAAGAGCTTAGGTATAGAGGTGGAGGCTTTGCCTGACCCGGACACAGGAGAGCAAACTACACTTAAGATAACGCCACCTAAAGAGTGGGATATTAGCAAGATAAACAGAGAGTCAGCAAGCAAGATGCGCTCTGTACTTATGCTCCTAGGTTCTCTTGTGCATTACAGCGATGACTTCTTACTCCCTCACGCCGGCGGGTGCAAGATGGGTGCGCGCACTATTGTTGCGCATAAGCACGGCCTCGAGGAGCTTGGGGTCAATATAGAGGTGCTAGACGATGACTATAGGGTTACAAATAGTGGGTTAAAGAGTGATAGAGAAATTATAATGTATGAGGCCAGTGACACTGCTGCTATTAATGTACTCATAGCGGCCGCAAGAGTGCCGGGCAAGACGGTGATAAAGTACGCTCCACCTAACTATCAGGTGCAGGATGTATGTTACTTCTTGGAGAGTTTGGGGGTTAAGATAGGCGGAATTGGTACGCACATATTAACCATTGAGGGCCTAAGTGAGATAGACAAGGATGCAGAGTGGCACAACAGTGAGGATCCAATAGAGGCAATGGGCTTTATCACAGCATCTATAATGACAAGCTCTGAGCTAACTGTTGAGAGATGCTCTATAAACTTCCTTGAGGTGGAATTGCTCAAGCTTAAATATATGGGGTTGAAGTTTGATATTGGAGAGAAGTATTTGGCAAATAATGGCAAGACGGAGCTTGTAGACATAACAGTACACGCAGATAAAAGCACCCTCACAGCACCGGAGGATAAGATACATCCACTGCCATATCCAGGGCTTAATGTAGACAATCTCCCCTACTTCGCCAGTATTGCCACTCAGGCCGAGGGTACGACTCTTATACATGATTGGATGTGGGAGAGCAGAGCTATTAACTTTACTGAGCTTAATAAACTCGGCGCACAGGTTAAACTGCTTGACCCACACAGAGTTGAAATAACAGGCAAGACGGCTCTTAAAGGCGCTCAAGTCGTGTGTCCCCCTGCACTGCGCCCGGCTGTTGTTATATTCCTTGCTATGCTTGGGGCCGAGGGTGAGAGTGTGTTGCGTAATGTGTACTCTATAGCTAGGGGTTATGAGGCTATAGCGCAAAGACTCAATAAGCTTGGAGCAGATATAGAGATTTTAGACTAGTATTGACATACTACCGAGATATGTGGTGTGGTATTGACTTTTTAGTTATGCACAGTACAATATGTGGACTGTTGACGATGTTTATAGGTACGTTACAGTATAAGGATAGAAAAGAATATATAGTTATTATATATAAAACACAGTAATTCAGAATAAGGAAGACGAGCAGTAAAAACAATGCGTATAAAACAGATAAATATAAAAGAAAGGACTTTTGCTTCTATTGGGGTGTCAATATTCTTTGCATTGGGGATTAGTCTCCCCTCTATGGCAGATGCCAGTATATTGGATTCTATAACCGATTTATTTTCTACTAAGGTAGTGTATATACAAGATAATGGTTATAACTCACAAAATATACCACTTCCTCGTGCAGCCCGTAATATAGATCCTAATATAGCTAAAGGTGGAGGAGATATTGTTGTGCGCAATGGTTCAGCCTTAGTTGCTGAGAGTGGGCCCATTGGAAGTGTTACCCAATTTTCCGAGGGGCATAAAGGAGATGGACAGATTAGTGTATATATAGTGCGTAAAGGAGATACACTCAGTGGAATAGCTAAGACTTTTGGTGTATCTGTTAATACTATAAAATGGGCAAATGACATCAAGAGGGGCTCAACTATACGTATAGGGCAACAACTAGTTATATTGCCTATGACAGGTATTAAATACACCATTAAGCGTGGTGGTACATTGAGAGACGTTATTAAAAAGTATGGAGGTAATATAGATGAGGCGTCAGAATACAACGGAGTTGGTCCTGATGAAGAGCTGGCTAAGGGTACCGTTGTGATTATACCTAATGGTGAGTTTGCAAGTCCCAAGCCAGTACGTCGAATCGCGCGTCGTAGTAGGGGTACAACAAGTAGGGCTCATAATGTGTCATCTCGTGATTTAGGTGGGTATTTTATACACCCATTGAATCATAGAGGAGTAAAGACTCAAGGCTTGCATGGTTATAATGCGGTAGATATAGGAGCTCCTGTAGGCACTCCTATCGTAGCCAGTGCTCCCGGTAAGGTTATATTGGCGCGTCCTAGGGGGTGGAATGGTGGTTATGGGCACTATACTATAATCAAACATCCAAATGGTACCCAGACCGTGTATGCTCATATGAGTAAAAATATTAGCTATGTTGGTCAGAATGTTGTGCGAGGTCAGGTAATTGGCTATGTGGGTAACACAGGTCGCTCTACAGGCCCTCACCTACACTTTGAAGTCCGCGGTGCTAAGAATCCTTTTTAGGGTTATTTAAGTATAAAAGTGTTCACGTAATTTATCTTCAGATACATATTGTAAAGCTTGTTTGTATAGGGCTCTCAGCATCCCTGTTTTTAGCTTGTTATGCTTTGGTATAATAAGTGTTTGTTTGTTACCAAAGTGCATGCGTCTTAATACAACATGACTCCCTTTAGTACGATTAACCACAAAACCTAACTTTTCAAAAATCGAGATCACATCTTTACCAGACAAAGTGCGTAACTTTGCCTTTTGAATATTAGGCATATGCGAGTTCGAAGTTGGCCATCACGGCCGGTTGTTTTGTAAACATCGAGGCAGAGTCTTTTTCATCCTCTAGATATAATTGAATAGCTTCTTTCATATTAGATTCTAGTTCATCTAGCGTATCGCCTTGTGTTATAATTGGTGCATTAGAGGCGCTAGCAACATAATATACACCGTCATCGGTGTACTTGGTAATAGTAAATTGTATTATATTTTGCATATTTGTATTATACGGAAGATTTGGACCAAGGCAACCAACCCTCACCTCCACTTTGAAGTTCGCGGTGCTAAGAATCCTTTTTAGTAAATAATATTGTAAATGTAGAAGTCCTATTAGGCCTACTAGTTGGACTTTCTAATTATATCCATCGGCGCACCTTATTTGTGTAGGTGACGTAATCTTTTTTAAATATTTTTTAAGTATCTTCTCTTCTGGTAGAACTAGTAAATACTTTATAAGTAAATATGTTATAGGTAAGGTTATTAAGACCCAAAGATTATTAAATATAAAGAATGTACTTATATATAACAAAAATATCCCTAAATAAATAGGATTACGAGAGTATTGTAATGGCCCACTTGTTATTAAGGCGTTGGTGTTGTGTCCTGGTCCAGTCTTTTCTTTATGTTTCTTAAACTCTATTTTTGTAAGCAGTATGATACCCCAAGCCGTTAAGAGTAATACCGTAGACATCACTACTCTTACCCATAAAGGTATGTGGAGTATATTCAATGGCTTAATTGTATTAAGCACTGTAGATATCACTATCATCATTAATAGTATAAAGTCAGATGTAGCAAATAAGCTTTTGTGTGCGATATTTTGCATATACTTATTATACATATAATCTATCGATAACAACAAAACCCGGCGTGAGCCGGGTTTTGTAATATTTAAGTTATGTAATTACTATTTACACCATTTTAACATCTATTGATACTCCAGACGGAAGTGAGATGTTTGTTAAGGCTTCCATAACTTTAGCCTCTGGGTGTAGTATATCTATAAGTCTTTTGTGTATGCGTATCTCAAACTGTTCTCGCGCGTCTTTATTGACGAAAGTTGAGCGTAATACAGTGTACTTTTTAATCTCGGTAGGCATTGGGACAGGTCCGCGAACCTCTGCGTCAAAACGTTTAGCGGTGTCTATGATTTGTTTTGTAGATATGTCCAGTAGCTTATGTTCGTAAGCACGGACATTTATACGTAATTTTTCTGCAGTGCCCTTTGTCGCCTTTTTGGGCGAAGTTGGGGCAACTTTCTTCTTTTTTTCTACCATAAGATTATTTATTTTTTAATGTACAACTTATTGTGGTGATAATCTACCACAGACTTATATTTAGCGCAATAGTTAATCCTTAAATTATGTTTAGGATTAGTAGAGCTCTAAAGTAATTACGCAATTACTTTAGTAACAACACCAGCACCAACTGTACGACCTCCCTCACGTACGGCGAAACGCATCTGATCTTCAAGTGCGATAGGTCCTACCAACTTAACTTTAAAGGTTACAGTATCTCCTGGCATTACCATCTCTGTGCCCTCAGCTAGAGTTACCTCTCCTGTAACATCTGTTGTACGCATATAGAATTGTGGCTTATAACCTGAGAAGAATGGTGTATGACGACCTCCCTCCTCTTTAGTAAGGATATATACCTCAGCCTCAAACTCTGTGTGTGGAGTAATTGAACCTTTTGCGGCAAGTACCTGTCCACGATGCACCTCATCTTTTTTAGTGCCACGTAATAGGATACCGGCATTGTCTCCTGCGAGACCCTCTTGTAGATTTTTATTAAACATCTCAACTCCGGTAACGGTTGTTGTGGTTGTGTCTTTGATACCAACGATCTCAACCTCTTCTCCAACCTTTACTTTACCTCTCTCTATACGACCTGTAACAACTGTACCACGTCCTTCAATAGAGAAGATGTCCTCTATAGGCATAAGGAAAGGTTTATCTAGGTCGCGCTCAGGTACATCAAAGTACTCATCCATAGCCTTTGTAAGCTCTAGGATTTTCTCTACCCATTCATCTTTGCTTGTTGCCTCTGCGGCTTTAAGAGCACTACCACGTATAAATGGAGTATTCTCTCCGTCAAACTTGTATTGTGTAAGAACCTCGCGGATCTCCTCCTCTACAAGTTCTATCATCTCATCATCAACGTCAGGCATGTCTGTTTTGTTAATAAACACGATAATCTTAGGCACACCAACTTGCTTAGCAAGCAATATGTGCTCACGAGTTTGTGGCATAAGACCATCAGTAGCCGCTACCACAAGGATGGCTCCATCCATCTGTGCAGCTCCTGTAATCATGTTTTTGATGTAATCGGCGTGACCCGGAGCATCAATGTGAGCGTAGTGGCGAGTCGCTGTCTCATACTCATTGTGAGATAGAGCGATTGTGATACCACGCTCCTTCTCCTCTGGGGCGTTGTCGATGTCATCTATTTTAGCCATCTTTACATTTTGCCCATCTAGGTGTAATGAGTTAAGGATAGCAGCAGTAAGCGTAGTTTTACCGTGGTCAACGTGACCAAGAGTACCTACGTTAATGTGGTCCTTATCTCTGTTAAATTCATCTGCCATAATATTTATTTTTACTAATAACTAATAAACATTTGGGCAACCTTTGTTAAATCCGCGAGAACGGAAAGTTAACAAAAGTAACCACAAATATGCGATATATACTATCAAATAGTAAGAGATAGTCAAATATTAAAATCCCGTAAGCATTTACCTACGGGATTTTAATAAACTGTTTGGTAAGTTACCAAAAATGTTATTTACGCATATCAGCTTTAAATTTTTCAAGATAACTTGCCGCTGCAGATTGACCACCTAATCCGAAGGCTAGTCCAAATGCAAGACTAAATGCAACAACTACACCAGTAAATAAGGTGTAGATGAATGAAGAGTCAATACCTAATTGAGCAAAGGCAGTTAGGCCACCCATTACCCAGATGGTCCACTTACTCAAACTACCTATAAAGCTAGCTGAGTCTACGTTAGCTGCTTTGGCAGAGCTTGTAACGATACCGTTTACAAACTTAGCTACAACTGCTGTAATAATCAAGATTGTTGCCGCAAGAATAACCTGAGGGAACAATATAACAACTGCATCTTTGATGAACACAGAGGCTTGACCTAATCCCACAACATTTAATGAGAACATTAAGAATGTTATGATTATAAGCCATTTAACTAACTCACCCATAAATACGGCTGAGTTTAAAGGTATACCTGCTTTGTTTAGTATACCTTCAGCTCCGGCGTATTTAAGTGCACTGTCTAGTCTTACAGCTTTAAATACTTGTGTAACTATGCGAGCTAAGATAACTCCTACTAGCCAGCCAATAGCTAGAAAGAGTATAGCTCCTACCACATTTGGTACAAAGTTTACAAAAGTACGGAATACATCTTGAAATGCTTCCTGTAATATTAATGACCACGAGTTTATTAACATATGATTTTTTAATTAAGAATCCGGATTTATAATTAACCTGTGATATCTACAGGTTTATGGTTTCGACCTACTACATTATACCATTAAAAATTAAGTTAAAGTCCCAACCTGTTGAGAAGTTTTTTATGTGGAGAGTCTAGCACTTCACTAATTAGCCTGTCTCGCATATTTAGCCTATATTTGAATTCATTGGTAGTGAAGACAGCGTAACGCAAGTCTTGCCCCAGCTCTGCCTCACTAGAGCGTATAGCACTCTCAAGTACTCTGTGCTTAATAGAGTCGCCTACGATAAGTATATCCACTTTGCTATTATCATCTTGTAAGAATACCCCAGACACTATAAGTCCCTTTATTCTGCCGGTTTTACGTATTCTTTTTTTAAGATCTTCATCCTGTTCATTGCTAACTTGAGTAAGCAGGGCACGTAGGGGTTGTAGATATTCAAATTTGGTATTGAGGGTGTAACCCGGCTTTATTTTTGTTATTGTTTTATTTGTCTTTTTTAATCTCTTAACCTCATTGATTGTGCATTTGGTTTTTTTTAATAATCCTACTTTGGTTAATAATTCTAATTCTTTCTTAACAGTGGGAGTTATTGTTTTTGTTTGTCGTTTAACATCGTCTATTAATAGGCAAGAGCTTTGTTTAACTAGAAATAATCTCATTATCTTTACTCTACCAACAGAGCCGAATATTTTTGCCAGAGGATCTTTTGTTGCCATATTATACGTACAGTATAACATATATGGCCAATACAAACAAAAACGACCCTCAAAAGGTCGTTTTTGCGAAATAGTATCTCTTTAAGATATTTTTATTTAAGTTCTACAGTGGCTCCTGCCTCCTCTAGCTTAGTCTTCCACTCCTCTGCCTCCTCTGCTTTAACCTCACTCTTAAGTGATGTTGGAGCACCTTCTACAAGGTCTTTAGCCTCTTTAAGTCCTAGACCTAAGATCTCTTTAACTACCTTGATTACGGCGATCTTCTTGTCCCCGAAGCTTGTAAGAGTTACGTCGAAGGCGTCTTTCTCCTCTCCTCCTCCGGCGTCACCTGCTCCTCCTCCAGCTACTGCTACTGCTGTAGCAGACACTCCGAAGCGCTCCTCAATAGCCTTTACTAAGCCGTTAAGCTCAAGTACGGTCATGCCCTCTATCTTCTCTATCATCTCCTTGTACTCAGCCGGTACCTCTTTAGGCTCTTCTGCTGCCTCTTCCTTCTTCTCCTCGGTTGGAGCTGCTTCCTCAGCTTTATCTTCTGTCTTTACTTCAGCCTCTGCTATGGGAGTCTCCTCCTCTTTTGCCTCAGCTTCTACTGTTGAGTCTTTTGATTTATCTTCTGTCATAATACGTTAGTTTATAGTTGTTAGTAAATAGTTTTTTAATAATTTATGCCTTTTTCTCTGCTACTTGATTAAGAGCCACTGCAATACGCTGTATTGGGCTATTAATAACATTAGCAAACATACCACGGAGTACATCAAGTGGTGGTATAGTTGCTATCTCTTGCATACCTGCTGCGTCTAACATGCCACCCTCGTATATTCCGCCTATTATAGCTAGGCGTTCAGTACCGTACTCTTTGGTAAAGCTATGTACACCGCGTGCTGGAGCTGTGGGGTCATCTGCGCCGTATGCTACGGCTATCTCACCTTCTAACTCTGGTGCGTCTCCTGCTATACCAGCTGCCTCGGCGGCCTTGCGCATAAGAGTCTTCTTAGCTACAAAGTAGTTTACACCGTCCTCCTCAAGAGTGTGGCGCATATTTGTCTCATCGCCTACAGACAACCCTTTGAAGTGTACAAATACTGTTGATGCAGAATCTTTAAAGATGCCTGTAAGTCTCTCTAAAATCTCTGCCTTTTGTTGTTTTGTCTTTGCCATTTTTAATTTTTTATGAGTTTGTGTCCTGGAGTTTTGAGGTTGAGTAAACAATTTTCAAACCCGGGGCAGTGGGCGGCTAGGGATAGAGGGTTTGAAAATTCGTTTAGGAGACCTTAAAACTCCAATTAAGCACTCATTTAATAAAATTGGAGCTGCTCGACCACTCGGCACGTCTGACCCTTCGACTTTGCTCAGGACAAGTACCCTAAGGAGTGAAAGTGCATGCTGTCTTCAGTCCAATGCCGCACATACTAACGTATTTTACTAAATAGTCAATCAAAACTCTTGTTTGGGTCTGTAACTTAGGGCTTCTAAGATATGGTTTTCTGTAATGCCCCCTGCTTGCTCTAGGTCTGCTATGGTGCGGGCGAGCTTTATTACTCGGTGGTAGGCTCTTGGTGAGAGGTCTTGCTTCTTTGCGCTGAGGTTGAGGACTTGTTCTGCATCTTTGCTGAGTTTGGCGTACTTTGCAATGTCTTTATTATTCATTTGGGCATTTTGCTTACCTCTTTTATTTTGCTCTTTGCGAGCTTTTTGCACACTATGTATTGCCTCTTTAGTCTGCTTATGATCATTATCTGCATTGGCTTTATTCAGCTTCTCATGCGCTACTTGCCCTACCTCTATCCACATATCTATCCTATCCATTATCGGGCCACTGATCTTCTGTTTGTATCTGCTTATCTCAGTCATTGTGCAACGACACTTATTGCTCCCCAAGTAGCCACATGGGCAAGGGTTGAGTGCAGCGATAAGTATGAATTGTGATGGAAACTCAGCAGAGCCCTTTGCCCTGCTTATAGTCACCACTCCATCTTCAAGTGGTTGGCGCAAAGCGTTTATAACCTTCTTATCAAACTCGGGGAACTCATCCATAAAGAGCACTCCTTTATGTGCCAGCGTAACCTCTCCCGGTTTTGGATATGTGCCTCCGCCTACGAGCGATACATAGCTGGCAGTGTGGTGTGGTGCGCGTATCGGCGGATTGGTAATAAGCGTCTCAGTGAGAGAACCGGCTATAGAGTGTATGCTTGTAACCTCAAGCGCCTCATCAAATGAGAGGCTGGGCAATATGCCTGCAAAAGCTTTGGCGAGCATCGTCTTACCTGTGCCCGGTGGGCCAAAGAGAGCTATATTGTGCCCTCCCGCTGCTGCTATAACAAGGCCACGCTTGGCAGACTCTTGCTCCACAATGTCTTCAAAAGATGTTTGGGTGTTTATTTGCTTGGCACCATTGATTTTAGTTGGCTTTTGTGGAGCTATGTAGTGAGGCTCTATAGGCGAGTCTTGAGTGTTGATGTGGTCTATAACCTCACGGAGTGTGCTGGCGCCATATACAGTGATGCCGTCCACCAAGGCTGCCTCCTCTGCATTCTCAATAGGTACGAAGACTTCCTTAAAGCCAGCGTCCTTGGCGGCAAGTGTGAGTGCAAGAGTGCCTTGTATGGGCCTTATTGCGCCGTCGAGTGCAAGCTCACCAAGGAAGATGCGCCCCTGTGGCTCAAACTCTATCTCTTGCGCGGCAAGCAGGTAGCCAAGCGCTATAGGCAGGTCAAAGTGTGGCCCTTCCTTGCGCAGGCTTGCCGGGGCTAGAGAGATGACTATCTTTTTATTGTGTGCTTTCGGCGGTTTGTAACCAGTGTTCTTAATAGCGGCGCTTACCCTACTGCGCGCCTCGTCTACGGCCTTGTCTGCAAGGCCAACAACGTTAAAAGAGTGGAGACCTTTAGAGAGATCTACCTCCACATTGATGATGTATGCATCTAATAAGTTGGTTTGTGCGCTATATACTCTTGCAAAGCTTGTTGCCATAATAATTACTATTGTAACACACACGTAGATATTACATCTAATAGCTTTTTAAAAGTTTGGGTTATGTAAATGTTAGGCGCAGTCTAGGCAAGTATTTGCAGCTGGGTTAGCTGCTAGTCTTTCTGTGCTGATTTCTTTGTTGCAGTTGGTGCACTTGCCGTAAGTGCCGTTTTCTATGCGTTTTAAAGCATTTCTTACATTTTGTAATCTAACTTCTAGCTCGTTAACCACAGCTCTATTTATATTCTGCTCTTCATCGGCATCTGCAAGATTATTAAGATCTGCAGTATTCATATTGTTAGCGTCGGCTTTAGCTGTCCAGTCTGCAGGGTTGGCAGGGTTTAGGTATCCTAAATCTGTCAGCTCTAACTCTAGGCGGGCCTCTTCTTGCAGGAGTTTTGTTTTGTTTTCTTCCATATTAATAATTGTATCATAATATGTATATGTCGCTAGCACAAGTGGTTTAGTAGTCAAGGGCAGATTTTGAACCTTGTCTGGCTTTGTATCTACGAGATATCTCAGTTAAGGTGTGGATATTGTTTGTTATTAGGAGTGTATGCTTGTCTAAGAATGAATAAAGTAACTTTATGTTGTTTTGCTCATCCCTTGAAACTCTAGTATCAATGTTTTGTACAACTAAGTCACTAAATGTGCGCTTAGTTGATAAACTACCAGGAGTGTAGAAGAATGGGTCCAGCTCTCTCTCGGCAACCTTTTCCCATTCTAACATACTGGCAAATGCGTATTCATAAGATTGTACTGTCAAGATAATAAATGGGGAGTTGCGGTCTGCCATATGCATACCCACCATATATTTATCTTGTTTACCCAATAGTCTAGTAAATTGTTCCGGTAGCTTAAGGCCCAGTAATTGTATGAGCTGTTTCTGGCTTATTATAAATTTCGTTTTAGCTCTTAACTTATCGTTCCACCCGTCCCACTCTAGTTCTATTTTGGTTATAGATCCTAGGGTAGCTTGAGACTTATTAAGTGCTTTGGCGAGTCCGGCTAATATCTCTCTAGGTAGTCTATCTGTAACATTAAATTTGGCTTTATGCTCTATGAATATTAGATTATTATCTAACAATGCTTTAGACTTATCTTTTTTTGTTAAGTTTTGCTGTTGTTGATAAGCGGTATATGCTACAAAAATTGCTATTGAGCCTAACACAAACATTAATATACTAGCAATTAATAGTAATGTGGTGCTATTTTGGGGAGTTTTTCCATTGTTTTTAATTTTAGTTGCTTCGCCATCTTCTCTTTTATCACTTTGTGCTGCCATAGCACTAACTAAAGAGATTTTACGTTTGCGCACTAAGCTTTCTACGTCTTGCTTATAAGTATGTAGCATGGCAGATTTACTGCTTAGTTTGTCTCTAAATTTAGGGGCGCCTTCACTACCTTTAGTAGTCTTGTCTTTATTTGTTTTGTCTATCTCCTCTATCATTTTCATTTTGTGGCTTTAAACCTGCCTTTGCGGCAGACAGGCCTTTACGTTCTGCAAACTCGGGGTCAACGTCTTTTATAGAGAGGTCTATCTTTTGCTTACCTCCCATCTCTTTGACCTCCTTTATTATAACATTAACCTTCTCTCCTTCTGCAAGCGCATCTGACACATTGTTAATGCGGAAGGGGGCTATCTCAGAGATGTGCACCAAGCCCTCTGTACCAGAGGCAATGCGTACAAATGCTCCAAAGTCCATTATCTTCACTACCTCACCCTCAAACTTCTCTCCTGCTGTGTACTCGTGTGTAAGCTCCTCTATCTTGCTCTTGGCTAGCTCTGTGCTCTCACCCTTACCGGTGATGAAGATTGTGCCATCGTCTTCTATAGTGATCTCGTCTACTCCCGTCTCGTCTTTAAGGCCATTTATAGTCTCGCCACCCTTGCCTATTACGAGGCCTATCTGGTCTTCTTTAATTGTCATTGAGATTATCTGTGGCGCGCGCGGGTTTATGCTCTCTCGTGGCTCGGCTATGGCCTCGTGCATTACCTCTAGTATTTGCAAGCGTGCCTTTTTAGCTTGCTCTATACCCTCCTTAAGCACCTCAACCGGCACTCCGCCAACCTTTACGTCCATCTGTATTGCAGTGATGCCGTCTTTAGTACCAGCTACTTTAAAGTCCATGTCACCAAAGTGATCCTCAGGACCTTGTATGTCTGTGAGTATCTTATAGCGGTAATCTGAGTCTCCAGGATTACCCATACTCATCATACCCATTGCGATGCCGGCCACCGGCTTCTTAATAGGCACTCCAGCATCCATAAGTGCAAGAGTTGAGCCACATACACTGGCTTGTGAGCTAGAGCCGTTGCTGGCCATCGTCTCACTCACTATGCGGATTGTATAAGGGAATTCTTCTTTACTTGGAAGTACCGGCACAAGAGCCTTCTCTGCCAAGGCGCCGTGCCCTATCATCCTGCGGTTGAAGCCTCCAACGCGCCCTGTCTCCCCCACAGAATATGGAGGGAAGTTGTAGTGGTGCATATAGCGTTTTGAGCCATCTTGTGTCTCTATGGTGTCTATGAGCTGTGCATCGTCTGGTGATCCAAGTGTAAGAGCTGAGAACACATGTGTACCTCCGCGGTAGAAGATGCCTGTACCGTGTATCATTTCGCTCACTCCGCCGGCCTGAGCATAGAGTGGGCGGAGCTCGTCCATCGCTCTGCCGTCTTGGCGCCTGTTATTATCAAGCGCCTCGGTGTGTACCACGGCGTCTACCATCTCCTCAAAGTAGTCGTCGGCATTCTGCACTTCACCTGCGAACTCCTCCTTCTCCTTTACTATACTCATCCACTCGTCTTTAAGTGCGTAGGCACCCTTCTCTCCAAAGACGTATTCCGTCATCTTTGGCATTATCTCGGTGTTAAATAGGGCTTTAAGCTCCTCGCTTGGCTTAGGTGTTACTATCTCCACCTTCTCTTTACCTATTTCACTTATAATTTGTTTTTGCCATTCTTGTAACTTGTTTGTCTCGCTGGCTGCTAGCTCTAGTGCTTTGCCGGTAGTCTCCTCTGTAGCCTCCTTTGCACCTACCTCTACCATGTTTATGTTGCCATCCTTACCGCAGGCAAGTAGGTCTAGGGACTCATTCTCTGCTGTGCGCTGAGAGTAGTTGGGGTTGATTATAAACTCGTCATTACCATTAACCCTACCCTCCTTCGCTAAGGCTTCGGAGGACAAGCCTATACGCACGGCACTCACTGGCCCCGCCCAAGGTATGTCGCTTGTGCCTAGTGCTAAGCTTGCACCTATTACTCCAAGCACATCTGGATCCTCCTCGTCTATTGCTAAGACTGTTGCTATTACTTGTATGTCACGGCGCATACTTTGGTCAAATAGTGGCCTGATTGTACGGTCTATAACGCGGGCACTAAGTACTGCCTCCTCGCTAGGCATACCCTCCTTCTTGCGGAATCTGCCACCAAGGATTGCTCCGGCTGCGTAAAACTTCTCTTCAAACTCCACAGAGAGCGGGAACCAGCTCTGACCCTCCTTCTCTCTGCCCATCACCGCTGTGACCATTACGGCCGTGTTGCCATAACGCATTATCACAGAGCCATTTGCTTGGTCTGTAAGGTTTGTAAATTGTGCGGTGAGCGTTTTGCCACCTACCTCTATTGAGTACTCCTTTAGTACCATACTCTTTGGGAATGCTTCCATAATGTTTATGTGATTATTCGTAAGTCTTATAGTGAGAGCGGAGCAAACGAATTTTCAAACCCTCTATCCCTAGCCGCCCACTGCCCCGGGTTTGAAAATTGTTTCCACCACTCTCACTTACATACCAACGTTTTTATGAGCTTACAGAATGCAGAACTGAACGTCTTTTGCTTATATATCAGATATAAGCAAAGTTCAATGCTGTATCTGCAAACTCGTGTTTATAATAGCGTCAGTGTACCAAATTTACATAACTTTACCAAATTTGTCGGCTTCCCGATGACCTGCCTGTTTTTGAGCTCTGTTGAAACTTTTATTTTATTTAGTTGGATTGTAAGACTCTTTCGTCCTTGTGCCTGCCCGCCGTAGTTACGGAGGTCGGGGACTCATCAGTTAGAGTACACACTCTAAGAGAGTTGGAGGTTTTTGGAAAGAACCTACCTTGAAACTTTTAACCGTGCCGGTGGCAAGCATAGCTTCCCACCGGCGTTGTTGATACTCAGGCGGTTTTGGCTGCGACTTTAGCCGCAGCGGCAACCTGCTCGTCGAGCCAGGTGCGCGCCTCTGCCTTTGTTCGGCAGATTTTTTGCACCAAAGGAATTGGGTCTGCATGACGCCATTCCTCTGTGTCGGCGCTGACGTCTACCTTCGTCAGAGAGGCGTAGTACGCCTCCTGGCCGTAGTCCTTCCACCGCCATATGCGGGCAGCCAGCCCGCATGTTCCAAGCCCTTGGTGGAATCCTACCAGGGCGTCCGGCTCGTCGTGGTAGACGAGCGCGGAACGCCCCTTAACGGCTCGCCACAGCAGTTTCCCAAGCAGGGGCTGTGTTATCACAGCCGCCTCTTGGGGGTGTTCAAAATGTCGCCAGAAGAAGGCCGTAACCTCCTCCTCCGACACCGACCAAGGACCAAGGTCATAAAAATTTGGTGATGCATCAAGGACCGAGTGCCCCCGGTACGCACCGGTCATGACCGGTAGCATTGCGTGCAGGTTGCAGCCTTTGAAGTTGCCCCCCAAGATCGCCCGCGGATCGCGAACGATCATTGCCAGCGCCTCGACCGGCGCGCTGAGCGCCCGGTCATTTTTTAAGAGATGGCGGGTATTATACCCACCGTCCTTCACCCCTTGCTCGGGGCGATACTCCATGAGGGAGTATCTATCACCACCCGCGGCGATTGACTGCGGGTGTATGAGAACCGGCTGGTCAGCCGGTACCATTGAAAGAAGTTCGCGGACCCAGTCCGCCTTCTCCTCCCATGGTACTTCACACCCGTCCCATACCACCCCGTGGGTGGTTGCCCCGGCCTCTATCATGAGGCGGGCCGCCCTCAGGTGGCCCCACTCGGCCGGTATGGCCAGAGCGGGACGCTCGAAAGCGTCCTGCCGGAGAGGGGTTACACCCCTCGTTTCATCTATAGCGAGTGGCACCACCCGCTCGCTATCGATTGGGTTACCGGCCGCCAGTTGGTGGCGGACGTATTCAACCCCGCCATCCTCGGCGGGGAGGCCAGCTTTGCTGGCCTTACCCATTGCGTTTATATATTCTAAAGTATTGATCATGACTTTTCTCCTTTCGCCCCCTCGAGGGCTGAGACTGGGTTTAACGTCCGTTTTCGACAGACGGGAGCAGATACTCCACACTGGTTTCGAGTAATCAAAACCAAAGTGGAATATCTAACACCACGTCTTAACCTAAGTATCATATTGTAAAAGAACAATTTTAAACCAAGGAATAGTCTCAAACATCACTTGCATAGGTAATGTCGTGATTGAATACCATCTTGATCTACACTAGAATAATAACACACATTAGTACACTAGTCAATACTAGTGATACTAATTAACTTAACTTTAATTACTATGTATTCCGATTATTTTGTAGTATTTCTACGAGTTGATTGTTTGCGTTTGGTGTTGGAGTTGCGGCGGCGGTTGCCTATGAGGTACCTCCTCTTATCTTGCCCCATGTCTATAAAGTCGTCTACAGCCTCAATAAGCATCCCAGAGCTACTGCGCGCAAAGCTTATAACCTCCACCTGGCACTCCTGTGCTTGTAAGTACTTAACAAGAGGTACAAAGTCGCCATCTCCGGTGGCTAGTACCACGGCGTCTATCTTTTGAGAGATTGTTACGGCGTCTATTGCTAGGCCTACATCCCAGTCGGCCTTCTTAGCTCCGCCTGCAAAGACTTGTATATCCTTTGTCTTTATGTCTATGCCGAGCTTCTCCAGTGCTTCAAAGAAGGGTTGCTCCTCCCCTCCCTCGGTGTCTACCACATAGGCCTTGGCGCGGATGAGCTGCCTGCCTGCCACGGCATCCTCAAGGAGATTCTTAAAGTTGACCTTGGCTCCGTAGAGATTCTTGGCGCTGTGATATAAGTTTTGTGTATCTATGAATATGGCAACTCTTTGTTGCGGGTGTTTTGTTACTGTCATTGTGTTTATTATATATTGTGTATTAGTAATTGATATAAGAGGTATGTATAAACATAAGTACTATATCATTCCTCGGCAATGCCTGCTCTCCTGCGGAGCAAGCAACAGTCCTCAGATTTGGGATAAATCACTACGCAAGCGTAGGATTTATCGTCCAAGCCCAAATCTTGCGGATGGCCTCGCAACGATCTAGTACTTATGTTTTAGTAAAGGCTATTTCTTCAAGCCAAGAGTCTTAACAAGCTCTGTGTAGGTATTTGAATCCTTTTTCTCTAGGTACTTTAGGTGCTTACGGCGGTCTGCTACCATTTGCAATAGACCCTTGCGTGAGTGAGTGTCTTTGTGGTTCTTTTTTAAGTGGGCAGCTAGTTTGTCTATTTTTTTAGATAGTATTGATACTTGTACGCCGGCAGAGCCAGTGTCTTTATCACTTTTTTGTACCTTTTTGATTGCTGCTGTTTTTATTCTTTTTGTTAATGTCATATGATTTTTGTGACTTAGTGCGCACGATTATACAATATATTAGCCACTAATGCAAGAATGCAAGTCCTCGTAGTTATTTATAAGATTATTGGTTCATTGGTGTTATAATTATATTAATGCAAAGTTTGTTTGACCTAAAGCAGGAGTATCTAGAATATTTGGAGATAGAGCGTGGCAGAGCCGCAAGGACTGTTGCAAATTATGATCAATACTTAGTTAGGTACCTTGGTTACTCTGGCGCAGATAAGCCTAAAGACATTACAGAGCAGTCTGTGCGCGAATATCGACTGTGGCTCAATAGGCAAATTGGCTCAGATGGCGACACGTTGAAGAAGAATACACAAAACTACCACCTTATAGCCCTGCGCTCATTCTTAAAGTATCTTCGCAAGAGAGGTGTCAAATGTTTGGCCCCGGATAAAATAGAGCTTGCTAAGCTCGGAGACAGAGACCTAGACCTCATTACCTGTGATGAGCTAAAGAGGTTGCTAGAGGCGCCAAGCAAGGGGGAGGACGCGGGTACTCTAAAGGCATTGAGAGATTCTGCGATACTCCATACCCTCTTCTCTACAGGCTTGCGCGTTTCGGAGTTGTGCTCTGTAGATAGAGATTTGGATTTAACCAGAGATGAATTCTCTGTGCGCGGTAAGGGTTCTAAGGTGCGTGTTGTCTTCCTCTCCTCTTCTGCCAAAGAGGCCTTAAATAAGTATCTCAATGCACGTAAAGATATGGATGAGGCAATGTTTATCTCCTTAGCTAAAGGTGCGGAGGAGAGCGGAGATATGCGCCTTACCCCCCGCTCTGTAGAGAGGATAGTCAAGAGGCGAGCTATTGAGGCTGGTATTAGCAAAAAGGTTACCCCGCATGTGATAAGACACTCCTTTGCTACAGACCTCCTTGAAGGTGGAGCCGACCTGCGCGCAGTGCAGGCCTTACTTGGTCACGCCAACATATCTACTACTCAAGTATATACGCACGTGACAGACAAGCATCTCAAGGAGGTGCATAAGGCGTTTCATAATCGCAAAAGAGGTTAATGTGATATAGTGTTGCTTATGAGAATAGTATCTTGGAATGTTAATGGTTTGCGTGCTGTGCATCGTAATGGTTTTTGGGAAGATTTTGTGTCTTTAAAGCCAGATATAATCTCTCTGCAAGAGATAAAGATGGAAAAAGAGCAAATGCCAGAGTCACTAAGAGAGATAAAAGGATATGTGTCATATTGGAATAGTAGTAAAAAGCGTAAGGGCTACAGTGGTACGGCAATGTATATTGCAGAACCGATTGCCGATAAAATTAAGAGTGTGCAATACGGATTAGGGAGTGAGGAGTACGACGGTGAGGGCCGGCTTATAACAGTAGAATTTGAGGACTTTGCAGTGTGTAATGGCTACTTCCCTAACGGTGGAGGTGGTCCGGAGAGATTGTCCTTTAAGATGGGGTACTATGAGATATTTATGTCCTTTATAGAGAATGTCCGTAAGAGACAACCAAATGTTCTTTGGATGGGTGATGTAAATACTGCACACAATGAGGTGGACCTGGCACGACCCAAAGCAAATGAGCAGAATACCGGCTTCTTGCCTATGGAGCGTGAGTGGATAGACGAGATGGAGGCTCTTGGATATGTAGACACCTTTAGGTATTTGAATCCCGACAAGGTGCAATACTCGTATTGGGATATGAAGACGCGCGCACGAGAGCGCAATGTTGGCTGGCGTATAGATTATATTTTTGCAAGTGAGGAACTAATGTCTAAGGTTAAGGGTGCACAGATACACACGAGTATATATGGCTCAGACCATTGCCCTATCTCTGTGGATGTGAGTATATAGTTTATAAGTATTAGAGCTCTGTAGGACGAAACTACCCAGGGGTTCACCATATTTTCTCTGCGGAGAAAATTGGCTCTGCTCGCAGGCATTAACGATGCCGTCTGCGCAAGACCCCGTGGCTAGTTTGTCCTACAGAGCTCTGGTATTACTTGTGAGTCATTACGACACGTGATGCTTCTCTCGGAGCTTTGCCACCTCAGCTTCGTCGGCTTCTTTTTGCTTTTCTGCACCACTTTTACCCAAGTGTTTGAGCTCGTTATTGTCTAATTTTAATAAGGTTTTTGCCTTATCTGAGAGATATTCTACTGTATTGTTCTCTGGATCATCTAATACATCCTCAAGGAGTGCATGTAAGAGCCAACCTATGCGTGGGCCTGGCTTCTCTCCTAGGTGCTCCATTATGTATGAGCCGTCTATCTTGAGCATGCCGACTGATATAGGGTCGCGCAGAGCCTCGTCTACCATTGCTTGATATTTACGGAAGCGGAATGGCTGCTCCTTGGGACGGCCACTGCCTATTCTATCGCACATTCTTATGTTTAGTAATTTTTGTATATTCTTCTCCCCCACATTTGTGATCATCCTACGCACAGCAGAGAGAGTGATGATGTCTGGGTCAGAGAAGAACATATGCCAACGCACAAGGCTGGCTACTTGCTTGGTAGTGTCTTTAGGATATTTGAGCCGTTGCATAATCGCTTTAGTCATCCTCTCTCCTATTACCTCATGCCCATAGAAGGTATATCCATTGCCCCCGCCACGGCGGGCAGGTTTCTCTCGTCTGCTCCTTGGTTTGCCAATATCATGGAAGAGGCTTGCAAGGCGCTCCTCTAAGCCCAGACCTTTGTCTGCTGCATGTTGTAGTGCTCTTAGGTTATGCTCAAATACGTCGTATTTATGAGCCTTTTTGCCTTGCTCACAGTTTATACCCTCTCTTAACTCTGGCACTATGTACTGTAACATTTTTAATTGCTCTGCTAGCCCAAGTGCAGATGCTGGAGTGTCAGACATTATTATCTTATTAAATTCATCTCGCATCCTTTCATGTGAAACTACTTTTAGTAAATCTACCGCATTGACTATTGCAAGCAGTGTATCGCCGTCTATAGTAAAATCTAATTGAGCAGAGAGGCGTAATGCTCTTATAATACGTAAAGCATCTTCATTAAATCTCTTGTTTGCGTCCCCTACTGCTTTTATTGTTTTGTTGTCTAGGTCTTTTTTGCCATTATATTCATCTACTAATAGGCTTTTTGATTGTCTATATGCCAGAGCATTTATGGTAAAGTCTCTGCGTTTAAGGTCGTCAGAGAGAGAGGTACTAAATATTACTTTATCAGGTCTACGTTTGTCTGAGTATGTACTCTCTGTACGATAAGGGGTTACTTCTACTATACCATCATCATCTTTAAGATCCGAGTTACTCTCTATTTGGTTTATTTTAACCCCTACTGTGCCAAAGCTGTTCTCATAGAAAGTCTCTTCTTCTCCAAAAATGTGGATAATCTCCTCTGGTTTTGCATTAGTTGTAACATCCCAGTCTTTAGGAGTTCTACTTAAGAGCAGGTCTCGTACACAGCCACCTACAAGATATGCTTCAAAGCCTGCCTCCTCAATCTTGTTGGTTATATGTGTAACCTCTATAGGGATTTTATTTTTATCTATCATGTCTACCATTATGCAAATTTATTATACCATTATATTACAATTGCCTGTGCACCCATCAGGATTCGAACCTGAAACAACGGCTTCGAAGGCCGGCATGATATCCAATTTCACCATGGGTGCATTAATTATGTGTATGCAATATAATACTCTACATTCGTATATAAGCAATAAGTGCGCTATTATATTAATCATGTTACTTATAGATAAGCCAGTTGGTATAAGTTCATTTGGGGTTGTGGCTGCTGTGCGGCGTGCTACAGGAATAAAGAAGGTTGGTCACGCAGGGACGCTAGATCCTCTCGCAAGTGGACTTATGCTTGTATTAGTTGGTAGAGAGGAGACAAAGAGAGCTAGTGAATTACTCGGGCTAGACAAGAGTTATGAGGTTACTGTCCGTATTGGAGAGAGCAGAAGTACAGGAGACATGGAGGGTGAGATAGTTGCACATGAAAGCGATATAGGTGATATTACATATGAAACACTTAATATAGCGCTTAAAACAATGGTTTGTACTATGCGGTTACCTGTACCTGCCTATAGTGCTGTGAAGCAAAAAGGACAGCCTTTGTATAAAAAAGTGCGTAATAAGCAGAAGTATATACTACCAATACGAGATATGACAGTGCGCAATGCGGTATTGCTAGACCTAAAAGAGGCATTGTTGTGGCACGGTAAAGATGAGGTATTTAAAGGATATGAGGCTAGAGTACTGTTTGAGGTGGAGAGCGGCGTTTATATAAGGAGCTTGTCAGAGGAACTGGGGAAAAGAGTGGGTCATTTGGTAGAGGGTAAGCCCTACCCTGCTACTACGGCTACATTACGGCGTTTAACAATAGGAGAGCACGATATAAAGGACGCTAAGCCTTTAAGTGGGATATAGATCACTTATTTTCTCTGCATTTGTATGAGTTATAAGCTACATATAGCATTGTTACTACAATAACCGCTGTTATAAGTATAAGCGTAATATTTTTTAAGTATGAGTGTACTAATGCTAAATTTCGCCCTAAAAAGTACCCTAATGCTATTAATATAAGCCCCCATACCAAAGATCCTAATATTGTGTATATAGTGAAAGTCAGTGGGTCCATTTTAGCTAACCCTGCAGGGAAGGATATATATTGGCGTACTATAGGTATGAGCCTACCGTTGAAGGTAGATATAGGACCATGTTTAGCAAAAAACGATTCTACTTTGTCTAATTTAGACTTTTTTATAAATTTTAATAAGAATTTACGGCCAAATTTGTATGCAATATAGTAATTTAGCCACGCCCCTGCCACAGAACCTAAGATACTCATTAATATAACCAAAGTAAAATCTAGCTCGCCTTTGTAGATTAGGTACCCAGCCGGTATTAAGACAACTTCACTAGGGAAGGGGAAGAAGGTGCTCTCTAAAAACATCAATATAAATATACCAATATACCCCAGTGTTCCCACAGCTCCAGTTATTGCTATTATTATGGTGTTGTATGTCATAAGAAGTGTATTTTAATTTATAGTTTTGCCTCTAGTGCTCTTTTCCTTAATAAAAATAAATATGTGATAAACATTACAAATAATAAGAGCATAATGGGGAATGTGTACCTATAGTATACATGAAGGAGGGATTTATGTAGGCGCCCACCAACATATCCTATGAGGATAAATTGACTTATACCGAGCACAACTCCGGGAATATTATATCTGACAAAGCGTTTGTATTTAACCTTAAAACTTCCTGCAATAAAGGGGAATACCCAAGAAATAGGCCCTAAAAATCTAGCAAAAAAGGCATGTTTATCACCTTTTGTTTGAAAATAGTTTTCATATGTAACCAATTTTTCGGCGGTGATGAACCTCTTAAACACGGGCTTATCTTCAAAAAATTTATAAAACCCCGTACCATATTTGTGTCCTATCCAAAAACTCACACTGTCTCCTAGTATGCCTCCTATTATTAAAACAGCACTAACTAACCATATGTTTAAATAGCCCATACCTGCGAGGGCTGACCCGGAAATAAAAAATAACTCACCGGGAATAAAAAAAGACAAGACGAATATTGTCTCTAAGAATGATCCAAAAAATAGTATAGAATAAGTGATTGAGGAGTGTATAGATACCGTATTTAGTAGGTGAGTATAGTCCATGATGGGTACTATTTTACCCCACAAATTATGATAAGCAAAGTAAGCTGTACAACTGTGTCTTGTGTGCGGATAGGGAGAATCGAACTCCCGTCTCATCCATGGCAAGGATGTGTCATACCACTAAACTATATCCGCAGTATTTGGTTGCAAAATGCTTGCAAATTATACAATAAGTTAAGGCACTTGCAACCTTGTACAAGCGTAACTAAATGTCTTTTATAATTATAATAAAAAACTTGACATGTATATAAAAACACTGGATATAAACGGCTAAAATACAGGTTATTTTATACAAATGTAGATAACTGTGGATAACTAAGTGGATATGTGGATAAGGGACATCATGTGGAGTCTTTTAGACTATAATGATTATACATGGCTAAACATAATGACATTGGCAAAGAAGGGGAGAAGGTGGCAAGAGAGTTTCTTGTGAAAAGAGGTCTAAAGATAATAGAGTTGAATTATTGGCGTAAATGGGGGGAGATTGACATTGTTGCACAAGAAACGATGGGGAACTTAGGTAGAAGGGTAGAGATCATACACTTTGTTGAGGTCAAGACAACAAATAGAGATTATTCAGAAGGTGATATAGACCGGTGGAGACCAGAGGAGATGATACATAACAATAAGATAAAACGCTTAAAAAGGGTGATACAAACGTATATACTAGAGAACGACGTTGAGGATTGGGTATTTGACGTATTAATAATGTATTTAAACAAAAGGACACGGACGGCAAGATGTAAATATATAAAGGACATCGTACTGTAGTCTTTTAGGTGTCCGTTATATAAATACTAACGGACACCTGTTACTCTGTAAATAATTTTATTTGTAATGTATTTTTGAAGCTCGATTTTTTATGACTGGATAAAGTTGTAAAAGTGTGTAAAATAGGAGCACTATCGGGATGTAGCATAGTGGTAGTGTTTACGGTTTGGGACCGTAAGGTCCGGGTTCGATTCCCGGCATCCCGACAAAGTAACAATTATACATTGTCTACATCAGTGGTAATGACTTTAATCTTTTCCGAGCCTAAGACCGTAAAGTTCGATTCGATTCCCGGCATCCCGGTAAAAGTTTTTATTTTCGTATCATATTTAGCAAGTGTATGTGTAGGATACTTTTTACACTTCGGCCTTTAGGTAGATTCTCCCACAATACTTCATAAGTCTCAGATAAATATCCTTTTTTGATTTTTGCAAACTCTTCTAGCTCTTTTTTGTTAAGGCACTCCCAATTAAAAGGCACTTTGCGTTTGGGGAAGAGTATGTGGTGTGTCTTAGCTATGGCATCGTAAGGGAAGTCGTTTTCTACTAGAAACCAGTGTTTGAAGGATTTTATAGCTTCTTTTTGTAATCTGGCGAATATCTCCTCCTCGTTTTCTTTAGAGGTTGCTCTTTTTCTGCTGTAGGCTTCCATTGTCTCTTTGTTTCTGGTTAAGGGGTGAGTTGTAGATTTATTTGCATTCTTCATATCCTTTATTTTATATATTTAAGAAGCTTATTTGCTGAAGCTGGCAATGAATTCGCGGTTATTTTCAACTTTAGACTTTTGGGCAGGTTGATTAGTTGGTTTAGTCCTATCCCAATATCAGCCTTTAAAGAGTTATTAATATGCTCTATGCTTATGGCATTTAACTCTCTCTCCGCGGTTGTATTTTTGCGGGTACTTGTAACAATTATACCTAGTAGCTTACCGCTATTGCTTATAACGGCGCCACCAGAGCTACCACCTTGCGCCACTATAGAACCTCCGAGCTCTAATAAGTCGGGTGTTGCGCTCTTGGCGTCTGTAGAGAACGTACGCATAGAGAGCAGGGGAGTTATGGTGGCTACGGGGTGCAATGAGCGTAATGTTATAGCAGAGCCCAAGAACTCAGCAGGATAAGAGCGAATGAGTACAGGTTTATTTATATAGCTAGTTACAGGTTTTGTATTTGGTTCTATGTAAGTAAACTCCTTCGGTAGGGAGGTATTTGGTTTTATTGGGTTTGTAATTTGAAGTATTGCATAGTCGTGCTCACCAGTACCATACTGCTCATTAGAGGTGATTTGTGAAGCATTAGTTTTGATCCATTTGGGGTTTATGTATATTATTTTGGCTTTATATGCTGGTTTAGCAGGGGAGCCGGAGCGCAGAGTACATTGCATCGCAATGTTGGAGAGTTGTTCTAATAGCATATATTGGGCCATATGAGCATTTACAAGGACTAAGCCGTCTGGGGAGATTATGACACCACTAGCTACTTCACTATTTAGTTGATCATTTCTACTTATGCATACGATATTAATAACCGCATCAGATTTAGCTTTGTTTATAGCGTTGAGATCCTGAGTAGGAGGGATCTGTAGTTGAGTTTGTTGAGTGCTTGTTATTGCTTGTATTTGAGCAGATACCTCTGGCGTTATCCCTCCTTGTGAGGCTAGTAGGATAGCTAATGTCTGTAGGGTAGAGATAAGTGTTGTTAATAGGTCTTGCATTTGTAAATTATAACATTTCTGGTAGTATATTGCGCATACCCTAGAGCTTATGCGGGTCTGCCCGCCAAAGCCCTGGCGTATGCGAGCGTAGTTTAGTGGTAGCAAAAGATACATTGACTGCCTTCCAAATGGAAGAGTTAGAAATGTGTATTATTGTTATCATAAGATTATATGCAAATTGCGGGTGTAGTTTAGTGGTAGAATATCTGCCTTCCAAGCAGAGGACGGGAGTTCGATTCTCCCCACCCGCACACATTGTAAAAAGCCGGCTAATGCCGGCTTTTTACAATATACTATTGTACTTATTGAGCAGTAAAATTACTTAACTGCATCTTTAAGAGCTTTGGCAGCGCGGAACTTTGGTACACGCATTGCTGGGATCTCTATTGACTCACCGGTACGAGGGTTACGCCCTGTGCGACCCGCTCGCATCTTAGCCTCAAAAATACCAAGACCAGCAATTGATACTTGGTCTCCCTTTTTTAGAGTGTTGGTAATTGTGTTTATCAGAGCTTCTACTGATCGCTCTGCGTCTGCACGAGTAACACCAGTTGCGTCACGTAGTGCATCTATTAGTTCTGACTTATTCATAAAATCTTATTTATTACTTAATAATCCCTTAATAATTACTTATTAGTATACATAAAGCCATATATTGTGCAACATACCTAGAGGTGAGCGATTTGTGCATGCTTATCTGGCGTACTCTATAGAGCGAGTCTCTCTTATTACATTAACTTTTATTTCTCCAGGGTAAGACATCTCTTTTTCTATCTCTTTTGCTATGTCACGTGCTATCTTATAAGCTTCTAAGTCGTCTACCTCCTTAGGGTTTACAAATACGCGTACCTCACGCCCTGCGGCGATGGCGTAGCTCTTCTCGACCCCTTTGTTCTTATTCGCTATAGCCTCTAGGTCCTCTAGTCTTTGGATATATTGCTCCATTGTGTCGCGCCTGGCTCCAGGCCTACCCCCGCTTATGGCGTCTGCCACTTGTACTATGTAACTCTCAGTACTAGAGTAAGGGAACTCTTCGTGGTGAGATTCCATAGCTTTTATAACCTTCTCATCTACTCCAAACTTTTGCAATATTCTCCTGCCGATCTCAACATGAGTGCCCTGCACCTCGTGGTCCACAGCCTTGCCTATGTCGTGTAAGAGTGCTCCCGCACGAGCTACATCTACGTCTGCCCCAACCTCTTGTGCTATTATGCCTGCTATATGCGCCATTTCTACAGAATGTTGTAGGACATTTTGACCGTAACTGGTGCGGAAGTGTAACTTACCTAATATGGCTATGATACGAGGGTCAAGTCCTTTAACTTTGGCTTCAAAGGCTGCTTTTTCTCCGGCCTCTTTTGTTATCTGGGTTATCTCTTCCTCAGCTTTCTTTAGAGCTTTCTCTATCTTTACGGGTTGTATCCTGCCATCTGTGATTAAGTTTTCTAATGCTGTACGGGCAATTTGCCTACGTATAGGGTCAAAACTGGAGATGGTAATAGTGTTAGGTGTATCATCTACTATTATGTCTACTCCACTGGCGTGTTCAAAGGCTTTTATATTTCGTCCCTCTTTACCTATTATCTTACCTTTTAGGTCATCACTCGGTAGCTCTACCTTGGTAGAGATTACATCTGCGGGCATTGCATTGCCTATACGGTGTATAGCGGTCGTAAGTATCTCTTTTGCTTTTTGCTCTATCTGTTCTTTACCTGTAACCTCAAGTTTTTGTATCCTCTGCACTATACTCTCTGCACTGTCTTTCTCTACTGCTGACATTAGCTCCTCTTTGGCATCATCGATAGACATCTTTGCGGCTTCTGACAAGGCTGTTGTACGCTCTTCTAAGAGTTTGTCTGCTTTGGTTTTGATGGCTCTAACCTCCTCTACCTTCTTTTTTAGTGCTTCAACATCGTTATCTATGGCTTGTTGCTTAGAGTCTAGTTTCTCTTCTCTTTGTATTAGGCGTTCTTTCTCTTTGTTTATTATAGACTCCTCTTTCTTTATCTCGGTGAGTTTGCTTTCGGCTATTTTATTAGCTTCAGCCTCTGCATCTTCTAAGAGTTTTTGGGCCCGCTCTTTGGCGTCTAGCTCCATTTTTTTAACTTTTAACTCCATTGATCCTTTGGCTCCCAGAGCTATGATCCAGCGTAAAAAGTATCCTGCGGATAAGCCCGCTACCCCAACCCCCAATAATAGGAGTAAAATCATTGTTGTTGACATAATATACTGTGTTAAACAGTACTACACATTACCTTAGGGTTTTAATTTTTTAAGAGCAAGTTGAATTATAAGCAAATGTCTCTGTTTGTTGAGTTTTTAACATGAAGTCTAGTATCTTTTGCGTCTTTTAAAAATCTAAAGTAGTCAGTAATACCGTATGTGTGAATAATTAACTAACCTGTACACATATACTAACAGGAGTTTATGACTATTTCAACACTTTATCTATAATCCCATATTTTTGGGCTTCTTGGGCAGACATAAAGAAGTCGCGGTCTACGTCTTTCTCTATTTGGCTTAGTCTTTTGCCAGTGTTCTTAGACAATATCTTGTTGAGCCTGTCGCGGGTCTTTAATATATGCTTTGCGGTTATCTCTATATCCGTTGCTTGTCCTTGCACACCACCCCATGGCTGGTGGATCATTACCTCAGAGTTGGGGAGTGCGAAGCGTTTGTCAGGAGCCCCATTAGAGAGTAAAACAGAACCCATAGAAGCTGCTAAACCTACACACATAGTAGATACATCCGGTTTTATAAAGTTCATTGTGTCTAATATTGCTAGACCAGCTGTTACAGACCCTCCGGGGGAGTTTATATAAAGGTGAATATCCTCTTTGGGGTTTTGAGCTTCTAAAAATAATAGTTGGGCTACCACTGTATTTGCCATATCGTCGTGTATGGCTCCTGATATAAATATTATACGCTCTTTAAGTAGGCGAGAGTATATGTCATATGCTCGCTCACCATACTCACCCTTTTCTATCACCATTGGGATTAAATTGGATTGTGTCTTCATAATGGTCGATACTAGCACAGAATAGTTATTTGACAAACAGCTTATTTAGTCTGTTTTTCTAAAAAGTCAAAAACCATTTGATTGCGTAATTGCATAGTCACATATGCCATTACAGAGTCTTTATTGGCATCTTTATGATGTTGTAGCAAATGGCTTGTTTCCACCTCTACCTGTTCTTGTCTGGGTATTATTTTCTCTTCTTCAGCTATTTTATTTAATATTAGTTGTAGTTTGGCTTGTTTTATAGCTTGGGGCTTGAGTTCTTCTAAAAATTGTTCTGAAGTTTTATCCACACTCTTTAGGTATGCATTAAGGTTGCTACCAACTCGTTTTAAATCATCTTCAAATTGTGCTTGTAGTCTGTCTGATTCGTGACTAATTAGTACGGTGGGGAGAGTTATTTTTGTATCATTTACTATATCTTCTACAAATTGTGCCCTGCGTTTATTAATCTCTCTTGCCTCTTTCTCACTTTTTATAGTCTCTTTAAGTTTAATTTTGAATTCTTCCAGGTTTTTGAAATCTCCTAGAGTCTGCAAAAAGTCGTTGTCTAGCTTTGGTAGATCTGTCTCTTTTATCTTATCTGTCTCTGTTTGGGCTTTTTCAGGAGCTACTCCTTTTTGTATAAGTTCTATTTGTTTGCGACGTTTACGTAAGTCTAATATAGAGTTAGATACTTCTTCCTCTGTGACTTTGATTTCAACAGGCTTTGTGAAGATGCCCTTAGCGACCTTTTTGTAATTAGGGGTTTCAAATGCTGGAGGTACAGGCGCAGTGAGTGTGTATTCTAGTGGCTCACCCTCTTTAAGATCACTGAGTTTTATCATTGGAGCGTCTATTATTAGTAGTCCTTGCTCTTTTATGGCCTTTGGATAGGAGTCTTGCATGGCCATCTTACTTGCTTCTTCTAATATGGCATTTTCGCCAACATGCTTTAGAATAACCCCTTTAGGGACCTTACCAGGCCGGAAACCATCTACCTTAACTATTTTAGAGAAGTGCTTATATGCTCTGTCTGTGTAAGAGCTAAATACATTTGCCGGCACCTCTATCGTCATTGTTACTTCGCTCGTCTCTGGTAGGTTTTTAAAATTTGTTATCTTATAGTCTGCTTGTTTTGATTTTGGTTGTGTCATAATAATGCGATGTTAACACACAAGGGCATTAGGCTCAATAAGCTATACACCTCGCTATATATAGACGAGGGCTAAAGCTCTAATATTTAGTGGTAAATTATTACAAACCTGAGCCAATATTTTGCAGGTCTTTGTCTATATTGTCTAAGTCATTAAAATTGTCAGTGTTATCAATGAATGTATCTATCTCGGTATAATTGTTATCTACTATTGGCGGGGCTGTTGGCTCAAAGCTTGCTCTCTTAGTTGGAATATCTCCAAAGCCAGTGTCTGTTTTAACTTTGGTGTTTTCAGTGTTAGGTAAGTTTATGCCGAGTGCTTTTTGTAGATAAGCTCCCCAAAAATACATTCCACCAAGCAGTAATAAGATCACAATAATTAATATACCGGCAATTGCCCCAAATGATTCTTTGGGCTTCTGCTCATTATCTTTATTTTCTGTGGTTTGAGTAGGCCACGAGTTGAGTTGTGTATCTTGTTCTTGCATATTGATTTGTTTATTACTTAATAAATTTACTCTATTATATCATAATTATTGTTACTTGAAGCTCCTAAATCATATATATTGCCATCTGCATCAAAATACACCGTATCTTTGGTGTTATCTTTTATTTGTGGGCTGGCAGTCTTGTTATAATAAAAAGTTTCTTTAGGTTTGCCAGGACTTGTATTCTCTAGAGGCACTATGTCTGTAGCGTCATTAGAATAGCCATAGTCGTACCCTTTATCAAAAGGTTTTGTTTGAGGTTTGTTTGAGCTAAGCATATAGAGACCGATAAACATAAGTACCGCAATAAAGACGGTGGCACCTACGACTATGCCAAAGGTTTTATTATCCATAAAACCTAGTATATCTTATTTGTTAGTTTAGTCAGACTTAATTATCCACATCATTTACTCCTCCGTAGGTACTTCATCTTGTTGTGTTGGGGTATCTACTGATCTTATATCTATTTTGTAGCCTGTTAATTTTGCGGCTAATCGTACATTTTGTCCTCCTCTACCTATGGCTAAACTCTGTTGCTCCTCTAAAACATCTACAAAAGCATGAGGCTCACCTTCCTCAGTTTCTCCAATCTCTACACTTAGTACCTCTGCGGGAGATATTGCATCCTCTATAAAGTATTCTGGATTGTCACTCCACTCTATTACATCTATCTTTTCCCCACCTAACTCGCTCATAACTGTTGATACGCGTACTCCGCGTCCTCCAACCATCGCACCTACAGGGTCTAAGTTATTGTTTACAGCATGTACCGCTATTTTACTCCTAGAGCCTGCTTCGCGGGCTACAGACTTGATTTCTACTTCTCCACTTTGTAACTCCGGTACCTCTTGGGTAAATAGTTGCACCAAAAATTGTGGGTGAGCACGAGATAACTTGATAAAGGCACCTCTAGATGTTTCATCTACCTCATACAAGTAGGCGCGTATTCTCTCGCCTTGTCGATATCTCTCTCCCGGTATTTGCTCTTCATAAGGGATTATGGCTGTAACTCTGCCTAGATCTACATATAGGTTACCTCTCTCAAATCTTTGTACATGTCCTGTTACTATTTGCCCCTCGCGTTCTCCAAACTCCTCTAGCATACTGAGACGCTCCGCCTCTCTGATTTTTTGCATTATAACTTGCTTGGCAGTTTGAGATGCTATGCGCCCAAACTCCTCTTTGGTCTCAAGAGGAAATTCTATCTCACTGTCTAGCCTCGCATCTTTTTTAATAAGTTTGGCCGTGTTTAGCATTATATGGTGCTCCTCATTGAATTTAGTCCTAGTGTCGTCATCCCCGTCCTTCTCGTCTTTGTATACCAAAGAATCATCTACCACTATTTTTATTTGCTTAAATTCCAAGTCCCCCGTCTCAGGATTAAATTCGGCGCGGATTATTTGCCCCCTCTCTCCGTATTCTTTCTTGTATGCTGCTGCCAGTGCCTCTTCTAGAGCCTTTATAACTACATCACGGCTAATTCCTCTCTCTTGCTCTAGTTCGTCTAGAGCTAAGCTCATTGTTTTAATATCAAACATAATATAGTTTTTAAGTTAATAAATGTTGATTAATTTAAATAAAAAGTTCTGCAACTAAGCAGAACTTAAAATCTTTATTTAGTTGTAGACATACTATAACTTTAGTCAGTCAGTATGTCAATAGGGAGTGAAGTGTTGATAGTAGATAATAATTATGCTTGAGAGTGTTATAATGTCTCTGATATGTATATCAATGATGAACAACTTGAGAAGTTTTTAGTAGATGCAGGACTCTTAACTAAAGAGAAGTTTGAGCGTATAGCTAAAGTAGCAAAAGAGGAGGATAAGGTTATAGGAGAGGTATTGGTGTCTGCCGGAGCTCTTACAGATGCAGAGTTGCGTAAGAGTTATGCATATTTGTTGGGAGTACCTTTTATAGACTTAACAAAGAAGAAGATAGATTATGAGGTCCTCTCTATTATACCTGAGCCAATAGCACGTACTCATAATATAATAGCTTTTAAAAAGAACATAAACGAAAGTGCTGGTGATAGTGATGCTAATAACTCGGGAGAGCTAGAAGTGGCTATGTTAGACACAGATGATCTTCGGGCTGTAAACTTTATTAAAAAACAAACTGGTTTGCGTATATTGCCCAGGCTCACAAATGAGGATTCTATAAAGACAGCTTTAAAGCAATATCACAAGAGTCTAAAAGAGGATTTGGCTGGCATAATAGATGAGGACGCTGCTAGATTGAGTGTGTCGGGTGAAGACGACTCTGCATTTAGTGCAGAGCATATGGCAAATCAAGTACCCGCAGTGCGTATCGTGGATGCTTTGTTGCAATACGCAGTTGTGCAAGGTGCTTCAGATGTGCATATTGAGCCTCACGAGGAGGGTTTAATAGTGCGTTACCGTATAGACGGTATACTGCACGATGCTATGGAGTTGCCTAAGACAGCCTCAGGAGCAATAGTGGCGCGTATAAAAGTGTTGGCTAATTTAAGATTAGACGAGAAGAGGTTGCCGCAAGATGGACGCTTTAAGATGGAGAGTGCCGGTGATAAGGTGGCATTGCGTGTATCCATATTACCTACTCAATATGGAGAGAAGGTCGTGATGCGCCTGCTTAAAGATGGCGCGGGAGGTTATACTTTAGAGGGATTAGGTTTTGTGGGCGGGTCTTTGGAGGCTATACACAAAGCCATGCGATCGAAAACAGGCATTATATTGGTTACAGGCCCTACCGGCTCTGGTAAGACGACGACGCTGTACTCGATATTAGATATACTAAATACTCCCGATGTAAATATATCCACTATTGAAGATCCTATAGAATATCAACTTTCTAGGATAAATCAGACACAAGTTAACTCAGATATAGGCTTAACATTCTCCTCAGGATTAAGGGCTTTAATGAGGCAGGATCCGGATATTATAATGGTTGGAGAGATACGAGATAAAGAGACAGCGAGCTTGGCTATAAACGCTGCTCTTACTGGGCACTTGGTGCTCTCAACACTACATACAAACTCAGCTTCTGGTGCTATGGCTCGTTTGGTCGACTTAGGAGTGGAGCCGTTTTTGCTTGTGTCTACATTGCAGGTAGTAATAGGGCAAAGGTTAGTCAGGTCTTTGTGTAGTAAGTCAGACAGCTATAAGTTGTCTATGGAGGAGCTTGAGGAGATAAGTAAACATGTAGATTTAAAGAAGGTACTGAAAGAATTAAAGAGTGAGAATCAAGTTAAAAAGACAGCCACATGGAAAAATATGGAGTTTTATAAGGCTACTCCGAGCCAAGACTGTGATTCAGGTTACTCTGGTAGGCGTAGCATATCTGAGGTGTTGACTATTTCACCGGCTATTAAGGAGATGATACTAACAGGAGCATCAGATGATAAAATTGAAGCCCAAGCTCGTAAGGAGGGCATGCTCACAATGCTAGAGGATGGAATAAAAAAGTCTGCCGAAGGTATAACAAGCATAGAGGAGGTACTGAGAGTTGTTAGTGAGTAGTGTAAAATCCTAAGTGTATATGGATAATAGGAATAAAACAACACATAAGTTTGAGTACACAGCAGTGCGTGACGGTAAGGAGTATGGCGGAGTAATTGATGCTGTGGATAGATTTGAGGTATATGCTAAGGTCCGTAATGAGGGTGGAGACATATTGAGGGTTAATAAGGTTGGAGGCTTCTCCGTGCTCTCTCTTGGTGGTATAAGGGCTATAAATGAGAGGTTTAGTACAGTGCGAGAGGTAGATATTATAATATTTACCAGGAATCTCTCTGCTATGCTTGGTGCTGGATTGCCTTTGACGAGAGCATTGTCTGTGGCCAATAGACAAACAAAGAATCCAAAGCTTAATTACATACTTCGAGCTTTATTATCTAAGGTGCGCAAGGGGGATAAGCTCTCTACTGCACTAGAAGAGCACCCCAAGGTATTTAAGAAGTTATTTGTCTCTATGGTTAAGGCTGGAGAAGAGGGAGGTAATCTCCCCGACTCGTTGGCCTCTATCTCTTTGCAGATGGATAAAAGTTATAAGTTAAAGAAGAGGATAAAAGGAGCAATGGTTTATCCATCTATTGTAATGATTGCTATGGTTATTATTGGTTTTCTTATGATGACGCAAGTTGTACCAACTTTAAAAAAGACTTTTGAGGAGGTTGGAGTAGACCTACCGGCCACAACTAAGGCTATAATAGCTATTAGTAACTTTTTAGTTAATAATACTATCTTGAGTTTAATTATTTTAGCTGTATTTATCTTTTCTGTTATATATTTCTTGAGGACTAAGTTAGGTAAGATGCTTTTTGATGCGTTTTTATTAAGATTACCTGCTATCGGTACAATTGTAAAAGAGATAAACTCTGCTAGATTTGCCCGTACCCTCAGTTCTCTCACTTCGTCTGGGGTAGATATTATAACAGCTTTAAATATAACTGCAGATGTAGTACAAAATACATTTCATAAAAAGGTGATACTATCAGCTGCCAAGGTTGTGCAACAGGGAGAGTCTATGAGTGTCGTATTTGGCAGGAGAGAAGATTTATACCCACCTCTAGTTAGTGAGATGTTGGCAGTAGGAGAGGAGACAGGCAAGGTTAGTGAGATGTTGATGCAAGTAGCATCTTTTTATGAGACAGAAGTAGACCAAAAGACAAAAGACATGAGTACTATTATAGAGCCTTTCTTGATGCTATTTATAGGTGGAGCAGTTGGCTTTTTTGCTATGGCCATGATCTCTCCTATATACTCTCTGAGTGATAGTATATAAAAGATGGTTGCAATTAGTTAATAATATAGTATATTTGCGCCTACCTATCGGTAGGTAGGAGTAAATTTTATGGCAACAATAAGTCAATTAGTAAAAAATAAAAGGAGTAAGGCCCGCAAAGGTAGTAATACAGTTGCGCTTAGGCGAGGCTTTAACTCTCTAAAAAATAGACCTACCGGATACTCGGCTCCGTTTAAGCGAGGCGTGTGTACAAAGGTTACAACTAAGACTCCTCGTAAGCCTAACTCAGCTATTCGTAAAATTGCCAGAGTGCGTCTTACTAATGGTATGGAGATTACAGCGTATATACCCGGAGAAGGGCACAATTTACAAGAGCACTCAGTAGTGCTTGTGCGTGGTGGTAGAGTTAAGGATATTGGTGTCAACTATACTGTGGTGCGTGGCAAGCTTGATGCTGAAGGGGTTGACGGTCGCAAGCAGGGTCGCTCTAAGTATGGAGCTCGTCGCCCTAAGTAAGTTAATAGTTGAGGTATAAGCAGCAGTCACATATTATTTCTAAATCCTCTATCCCTAGCCGCCCACTGCCCCGGATTTATAAATAATATGTGACTGCTGCTTAAACAGCAAAAGTACATTATAAATTATTAAAGGTGAATAAATTATCACGCTTAGCGTGAGAGTAATCTAAAAACTATATGAGAAGACCAATTAAAAATAAGAAAGGTATAGCGGCAGACAGAGAGTATGGATCTGTAAATGTGGCAAAACTTATTAATTATATTATGCAAGACGGGAAGAAGAACATCGCCCGCAAAGTTGTATATGATGCATTTGATATAATTAAAAATAGTGGCAAAGGCGTGGATCCTTTAGAGGTCTTTGATACAGCACTACAGAATGTTGGACCTAGTATGGAGGTGCGCTCAAGGCGTGTTGGAGGAGCTAATTATCAAGTTCCTGTTGAGGTACGCGCTGAGCGTAAGCTTTCTTTGGCATTGCGCTGGATAATCGCCGCAGCAAAAGCAAAGAAGGGTAGTAGTATGAGCAAGCGTCTAGCAGAAGAGCTACTTGCAGCAAGCAATAATGAGGGAGAGGCAGTAACTAAGAAGGAGAATACACACAAGATGGCCGAGGCTAATAAGGCTTTCGCTCACTTCGCTTGGTAAAAAAGAGCCTAAACGGCTCTTTTTTCGTCGAGAACTCGACTGTATATTTATATTTTATTATTGGTGTGCTTCATAAGGCTAAGTAGTGCAGCATATACCTTTGGGGTGTAGTTACTGGCGTCCTCTTTATATAAGTTGTTGACTCCTTGTGCTCTTGCCAAAGTGGACATTGTGAAGAACACATCATAATCAGATACTGCTTTATCTACATTTAACGCTTTGGTGCACTCATTTTTATTGCGGTATTTATTAGCGAATTGCGTAATTATTTTACCCATAGTACCCATACCGGCATTGTATGAGTTAATTATTATGGGTACCATAAAATATTTCTCAAAATCAGTTTGGCTATCTTCAAAATAATTGATCTTAATCGTATCAAGGGCACCTAAGTATTTATTTTGTAAATATCGATGAGTTTGTGTTAGTAGACTGTTAACGGCTTTCATTTGGTCTACGAGTGATAAGATGTTTCCATTAGGGTCTCCGTGTTCCTCCCATGTCTTGGGCATTATTTGTAGTATGCCTTTGGCTCCTGATCTACTGGTGCGACTTGCATCAAATCTAGATTCTTCAATGCAAATGCCTATTATACACTTCTTCATCTCGTTGTTTATTAAGTTTGAGGCTTCTTGTATCTTTAGTTCGTCGAAGACATATCTTATACGAGTTCTCCCTTTAGGGTCATTGTTAGTAATTTTGTTACCATACTCCATTATCTTTTTTAAGTCGGTATTGAAGTGAGGGATAAGCTTGTTGATTGTGTAGGCAAAATATATGGAGTTAGATGACTCTCTAATATCTTCTTGAGAATTTGACTCAGGAGCAGTGTACTCATTCGTGCTCTCTCTTATAATATCTTCAATGGTAGTATGGTTGTTCGTATGTTCATTAGTATCTTTAGGGAAGTAGTCATCAGTATCTTTTTTGGTAAATAGTCCGGCAGCTCCTATGCCAGAGGTTGCAGCTCCTAGTCCTGTTAGGAACTTTCTTCTGTTCATTTGGTTGTCTTTATGACCATCGATTATCCTGCTGACTTTTTCTATTTTCATATTAACTAGTATAACATAGGCATATTGTTATTAATATTGATTACCTAAGTTATTTGGTGTATAGTTGCCGGCATTAACATTTATTTTTTAGATAAAATTATTAAACAATTAACATTAACAATATATTATTATGGCAAGGAAACATCCAATAGAGAAAATGCGCAACTTCGGTATCGTGGCGCACGTAGATGCGGGTAAAACAACTACCTCAGAGCGTATACTTTACTACACGGGCGAGAGTCATAAGATAGGAGAGGTGCACGACGGAGAGGCTGTGACAGACTGGATGGAGCAAGAGCGTGAGCGTGGTATTACCATCACCGCTGCTGCCATAAGTTGTGATTATATACCCACTTATGCTAAGGGAGACAAGGAGGCGTCTATAAACTTCAACATCATTGACACTCCGGGACACATTGACTTTACTGCAGAGGTTAAGCGGTCTATGTATGTGCTTGATGGTGCTGTTGTGGTGTTTGACGCTGCTGCTGGAGTAGAGCCACAGACAGAGACGAACTGGCGCTATGCCGATGAGGCCGGCGTGCCTCGCATTTGTTTCCTTAATAAGATGGACAAGCTTGGAGCCGACTTTGAGACGGCGTATGCAAGTATACAGACTAAGCTAAGTAACAAGGCTGTGCGCTTGCAGATACCAATGGGTCATGAGGATGAGCATGTTGGAGCTATAGATCTACTAAAGATGAAGGCCTACACCTTTGAGGGTGAGATGGGTAAGGATGTTGTGGAGAGCGAGATACCAGAGCAATATAAAGCAGATGCGGAGAAGTATAGAGGGGAGCTTATAGAGCGCATTGTAGAGAATAATGAGGAGTTGATGGACAAATATCTAGGGGGAGAGGAGATAGCTTATGACACTCTTAAAGCTGAGTTACGCAAAGCAGTGATAGCTAATGGGTTATTCCCTGTTTTATGTGGTAGTGCATTCAAGAATAAGGGAGTACAATTGGTACTTGATGCGGTAGTTGATTACTTACCTGCTCCTACAGATTTGCCACCAGTTAAGGGTATTAATCCAGACACAGATGAAGAGGTAGAGCGTAAGGCCAGTGATGATGAACCGTTGGCAGCATTGGCTTTTAAACTCCAGACAGACCCATTTGTAGGACAGTTAACTTTTGTGCGTGTATATTCCGGAGTACTTAAGAGTGGAGAGAGCTACTTAAATACCGGTACCGGTAAGAAGGAGCGCATAGGTCGTATTGTGCGCCTTATGGCTGATAAAAGAGAAGAGGTATCTGAAATTTATACAGGAGAGATAGCTGCTGTAGTTGGCGCTAAAGACCTTAAGATGAGTCATACTCTCTGCCCAGTAGACGCACCAATAGTACTTGAGGAGATAACTTTCCCTGAGCCGGTTATCTCAGCTCGCGTAGAGCCTAAAACAAAGGCTGACCAAGAGAAGATGGGTTTGGCATTAAGTAAACTCTCAGATGAGGACCCAACCTTTAAGGTACATACAGATGAGGAGACCAATGAGACGGTTATATCAGGAATGGGAGAGTTACACTTAGATATTTTGGTAGACAGGATGAAGAGAGAATTTGGTGTAGATGCGGAGCTTGGACGCCCACAGGTGGCCTACCGAGAGACTATACAAGGTACAGCAGATGTTGAGAATAAGTACATTAAGCAGACAGGTGGTCGTGGACAATACGGACACGTAAAGATTAAGATTGCACCACTACAACCAGAGGAGGTGGCAGCTGAGGGAGAGAAGGAGAAGAAGCGCGCAAGCAATATTGAGAGAGAAGAGCACTTTGAATTTATTAATAACATCAAGGGAGGAGTTATCCCTAGTGAGTATATGGGAGCTATAAAGAAGGGGCTTAAAGAGGCAATGAGCAGAGGAGTGCTAGCAGGATACCCAATGGAGGATATCTCTGTAGACCTCTATGATGGGTCATATCACGATGTGGACTCATCAGAAGTGGCCTTTAAGATAGCGGCCAGCCAAGCCCTTACAGACGCTGCCAAGCAGGCCAACCCAGCAATCCTAGAGCCAATAATGAAGGTGGAGGTGACAACACCAGAGCAGTTTATGGGAGATGTGACAGGTAACCTCAACTCTAAGCGTGGTATGGTAGAGAGTATGGACGACAGAGGCAATGCTAAGGTTATCACTGCTAAGGTGCCTTTAAGTGAGATGTTTGGCTACACCACAGCCCTAAGGAGCATGACGGAGGGTAGAGCTAATGCAACCATGGAGTTTAGTAATTACGCTGTAGTACCTAAGAATGTTGCCGACGAGATCATCGCTCAGAGGGGGTAATACTAATATAAGTAGATGATGTAAAAAAGACGAGGTGGGAGCCTCGTCTTTTTTGTTGTGACTTTAGTATAGAACTTGACAAATCCGTATATCTGTATGCCTGTGGATAAGAAGGGTTGCGTAGAGAGAGAGAGTTATTGGTAGTTTAAGAGTAGCTATTTTTTAGGAGGGGAAACTCTTCAGGGCGCAGCTTTTTGCAACCGGGCGCTTGGAGCGCCCATCAACTGGGAGAAGAGACATGAAAAAACTGACACTCGCATGGTTGTTGTTCCCAACTACATCACCAACTGAGCCCTGGCTCAGCCGGCATCGTCCCGCCACATGGCTTTCCATAAGTTATGTGGTTTTTTGGTTGTTGGGGTGTTGTGTAAAAATTTGCAATGTTTATTTATATATGTATAATACCCAGCACTTTATGAGTATTAAATTAAGTAATCAACTGGTGGCCTAGTGCGCGTTAATTATAATGCTTGCTTGGGTCGCTCGGAGAGCGACTTTTTTGATACAAAATTAAAGTAGGTTCATTGACAACTAAATACAATAAAGAAGAGTGATTACTTAATTTATATTTAATAAATTAAGTAATCATAAATCGACAAAACAAAACAGGTTGTGTGTCTTTATAGTTTTCTCTCGTTTTATTATGAGAGAGGTCTTTTCGTTTAAGACACACAGCGTATTTTCAACGAAATCTGCACTGCTCTTGAGGAAGTAGTAGTGCAGGGCAAAAGAACTAGTGGTTAACAGAGCTCCGCATGGATGCTCTGATAAGGGTGTATGGAGGATGCCTTGACTGAAAAAGGCGATGAAGGGCGTGGACTGGCTGCGATAAGCTACGGGTAGGTGCCAATCAACCTATGATCCGTAGATGTCCGAATGGGGGAACCCCACGAGGCAATACCTCGTGACCTTGTTGTTATAATGACGCAAGGGGCAGACCTAGGGAAGTGAAACATCTCAGTACCTAGAGGAAAAGAAACCAAATAGTATTCCGTGAGTAGCGGCGAGCGAAACCGGAGAAGCCCAAACCCTACTTCGCTCTTTGCTGCGCAAAGAGCTACGAAGGGCAGGTCTATTTATTTTAATTAATAATTGGCTGTGCCCTGAGAAGCTCACTACGCAGTAGGGAGCGGAGCAGGGGGTTGTAAGACAGTATCGTCATCTTTACGATGAGAGAAGTTACAAAGTTAATTGATAGTAGAATAGGCTGGGAAGCCTAACCCTAGAGGGTAATAGTCCCGTATACGAAATTAATTAGCCTTCTTTGATACTGCTCTTGAGTAGCCCGAGACATGAATAGCTCGGGTGAATCCACCGGAACTAACCGGTAAGGCTAAATACTTTTTCAGATCGATAGTGAACAAGTACCGTGAGGGAAAGGTGAAAAGAACCCCGATAAGGGGAGTGAAATAGAACTGAAACCATACATCTACAAGGAGTCGGAGAGGTCTTGTACCTCGACGGCGTGCCTATTGAAGAATGAGCCAACGAGTTATTGTGATTCCTTGTCTAAGCGGTTGTCCCGCGGAGGCACAGCGAAAGCGAGTGTTAATAGCGCGAACTTAAAAGGTATTACAATAGACCCGAAACGAGGTGAGCTTACCATGAGCAGGGTGAACCTTTGTGAGAACAAAGGGGAGGCCCGAACCGTCGCGCCGTGCAACACGCTCGGATGACTTGTGGTAAGGGGTGAAAAGCCAATCGAACCTCGTAATAGCTGGTTCTCTCCGAAACAGCTTTAGGGTTGGCGTCACGTGTTCCCATTGGGGGTAGAGCACTGGATGAGTCGGGATAGGGGGAAACCTCGCCCACTCTATCAAACTCCGAATACCAATGATTAAAAGCGTGGCAGTTAGAGTCAGGGGGCGAAGCTCCTGTGCTCGAAAGGGAAACAGCCCAGATCGCAGTTTAAGGTCCCTAAATTTATACTAAGTGCACTTAAGGAGGTGAAGTTTCTCAGACAATGAGGAGGTTGGCTTAGAAGCAGCCACCCTTTAAAGATAGCGTAACAGCTCACTCATTCAGAGACTTTGCGCCGCAAATTATCGGGGCTAAGTATAATACCGAAAACGCGGGCTTGTCGCGTCTGACGCGATGAGCGGTAGGAGAGCGTTCTGTTGGCGATGAAGCGCAAGGGGATAACCCAGCGTGGAGCATGCAGAAGTGAAAATGTTGGCACGAGTAACCGCAAGACTGGTGAGAGTCCAGTCCGCCGAAATACCAAGGTTTCCGCAGCAATGAAGTTCATCTGCGGGTTAGTCGGGCCTAAGCCAATGGCGAAAGCTGGAGGCGATGGACATATGGTTAATATTCCATAACTTCTCTGTATTGCGATGGAGAGACGGGGGAAACATCTATGAGCACATTATTGGATTTGTGTTTTTGATCTTAAACTCTGCAACTTAGGCAAATCCGGGTTGCACAAAGAGTGTAGATTGAAGAAATTTTGAGGCTTCGGCCGATAGAGATTCATAGTAAGAGCCCTCCAAGAAAAGCTTCTAAGCATAAATACAGAGAAACCGTACCGCAAACCAACACAGGTGGTAGGGTCGAGTAGACCAAGGCGAACGGGTGAGTCTTCCTCAAGGAACTCGGCAAAACAGCGACCGTAACTTCGGGATAAGGTCTGCCCAAGCACTTCGGTGTGAGGGCCGCAGCGAAAGAGTCCTGGCAACTGTTTATCAAAAACACAGCTCCGTGCGAACTCGTAAGAGGATGTATACGGGGTGACGCCTGACCAATGCCGGAAGGTTAAACATGGATGGTCTAATGAGTTTTACTTGTTAGGCTGGGCTATGTAAGCCCCGGTGAATGTCGGCCGTAACTATAACGGTCCTAAGGTAGCGTAATTCCTTGTCTGGTAATTTCAGACGTGCACGAATGGCGTAATGACTGGGACACTGTCTCGAGGAAGAGCCCGGTGAAAATACAATGGCGGTAAAGATGCCGCCTACCTGCAGCTAGACGAAAAGACCCCAGGAGCTTTACTACAGCTTGATATTGGTGTTGTGTTTGCAATGCGTAGAATAGGTGGGAGACTTTGAAGCTATTCTTTTGGGGATAGTGGAGTCGTCAGTGAAATACCACTCTTTGTTTATGCTTCACCTAACCAGCGAGGCAAAACCTCGTCGAGACAGTATCTGGTGGGTAGTTTTAGTGGGGCGCTATCCTCCTAAAAAGTAACGGAGGAGTTTAAAGGTTCTCTAGGCGTGGATGGAAACCATGCTGATAGTGTAATGGCATAAGAGAGCTTGACTGCAAGGGGTACGACCCGAGCAGGTACGAAAGTAGAACATAGTGAACCGACGGTACGCTTTAGATGCGGCCGGAGATTAACGGATAAAAGTTACCCTGGGGATAACAGGCTGGTACCGCCTAAGCGTCCAGAGCGACGGCGGTGTTCGGCACCTCGATGTCGGCTCAACTTATCCTGGGGCTGGAGCAGGTCCCAAGGGTTTGGCTGTTCGCCAATTAAAAAGTTACGCGAGCTGGGTTCAGACCGTTTAGAATATGAATAATCGTATTTTAAACAGTCTGAATCCACGAGGTTAAAGACATAAATCACGGCGGCCTACAATAGTAATATTGTAGTGTTCAAGTTTGCTATATCGGTGGAACTCTAACTGAATAATGTGGTTGTATAACAACCCGTCAGATGTTAGGATAATACCGAGGGAAGATTTCAAAGTTTAAAAGGGGAAGCACTTAGAGTTGGCTGTATCCGGTTCGAATCCGGTTAAGTGTTAGGGGTGCCTAAGCTGAAAGGTGAGAGAAGCCCCCGCCCCCGCCTGATTTTATTATAAATCAGGCCTCCTTTTAAACTTTGAAATCCCCGTAGAGACTAAACGCAGACCATCCTACTTCGTATAAAGCTATGAAGGATGAAGATATAGTCCAAATGCATAGACCACAACATAGCGTGAGACAGGTTGGTCATAATCTGCTGCAGGCGTCGATACTTGAGAAGATCTGTCCCTAGTACGAGAGGACCGGGATGGACTGACCTCTGGTCTATCGGCTGTTTCGCCAGAAGCACTGCCGAGTAGCTATGTCGGGCATGGATAACCGCTGAAAGCATCTAAGTGGGAAGCCAACTTCAAGATTAGGTATCATTTGAGACCCGTAAGAGATGATTACGTTGATAGGCACCAAGTGTAAGTACTGCAAGGTACTCAGCTGAGGTGTACTAATTCGTCGAAGGGCATCTATGGGGAGCTTTGTGAATCACTAGATTTTAGGTTTATATTTTGCCAAATTATTGGTTGGTCATTGGTTCTTCTTTATTGTATTTAGTTGTTAATACTTGTTCTTTTGTTAGTTAGAGGAATTAATTGAGTTTTGTATGTTGGTGCTTTGGTGCTGTGGGTACACCCGGCTACATTCCGAACCCGGCAGTTAAGCACAGTAACACCGATGGTACTCGTAAAGGGGAGAGTAGGTAAGCGCCAACATAGAGTACTCAATTAATTATCAACAATAAGTAAGAGTTGTAAAAGATTGTGTGTTAAAATACCCTTAATGAAGAAGATGTTAGGGCTATTTTTATTTGGTATTTTAATACCCTCAGTGTCTATAGCCAGTGGCGGGGTGAATATAAAAAACACGTCGCTAACTCAAGAGGGTCGTGATTTAAAGATAACTTTTTCTCTTAAAAACAAATTGCATAGCACTTCTAATATTAGATATGGAGTTAGAGTACAGTCTAAAGATGGTGATGATTTATATGAGGACCCTATAGGCGAGGTTGTTTTAAGTACAGGAGAGTCTAAGGTTGAGTATGCTAAGGTGCACCTACCTATTACTATCGGTGGTAATCAAGATGTATTTGTGATTATTAGGGACAGTAATGGGCTGGTAGAGGCGCTTAAGTATATAGATAGTATAAAGATACAGGATAGTAATAATAAAAAGGTAAACCTACCTACTATGCTTAATGCGTGTCAACTTAATACAAACACCATAACCTGCAATTTACTTAACGTTAACAAAAAGAAAAGTAACTTAGACGTACATTATATTGTGTATAAAGGCTCAATGTATACAGACCCTATTAAAGAAGGTATCTTTAAGTCTGTTGAGGTTAAAGATAATAAAATCGCATTAAATATAGATACAAAAGATTTGTATGACGGAGACTATACTTATAAATTATGGGTAGGAGATAAAGCAATATATAGAAGTATTGTGTTGAGTATTACCGGTAGGGGTTCTAAAAAAGATATTGCGACAAATATTGTAATTGATAAAGGTAATAATACTACAAGTACCTCTCCTTTATTTACTCTGGTTATAATTTTGTCTCCTATTTTGTTGTTTGTAGGGTTACTATACTTAGCTTTACGACGCCCAAAGTCTACTCTAATAATTTTTGCTAGTTTTAGTTTTGCTATTGCTGGGGTGGCTATGGCATCTGTAACTTTGATAGACACTGACTCTTCTGCGGAAGTTTTTAACGGTTTCTCTAGAGACTCTGGTAATGAGCAATTTGTGGTAACACTCGACAAGTCTACATATCAGAGTACTGACTACATTTCTTTTACTCTCTTATTTCAAAATACTCAACTACCTAATGCTAAGCCCTCAGGTGGGTCGGTAGATGCTAGAGTGGACTCAGGATCGTGGACAACTATCGTATCGGCTTCAGATACTAATACGGTGTATCATGTATCTTTGCCTAAAATAACTACCCCGGGGTCTTATACTCTTAATTTTAGTTCTCCAAATTTGTGTGGAGGTGTATTTGGAGGGTCTTCATTTAGCTCAGGTCTTTTTGGTACTACGGATTGTGTGTTTAGTATACCGTTTACCGTAGTGCAGAATACACCTCCAACCACGCCTACCATAGGCGGTAATTGCACCATAGGTGTAGCATGTTCTGTAGGTATAGTTAGTACAGATACAGACAATGGACAAATATGCTACGAGGCTCAGTGGCCAAATAGCTCTAGCGGTAGTGTGGGGTGTGCTAACTCTGGTACTCCTGTGTCTGCTACATATACATTTAATTCTTGCAGTAGTGTGGACACTACTGTTAAAGCTAGAGCCACAGATTCAAGCTCTAATACTTCTCCTTGGGGTACAGGGTCTTCTGCTATATCTAATACTATACAATGTGTACAGCCGTGTACGCATTGTACTTATGACGGTGGCACCAGTGGAGGTTTAAAAATAACTTCAGAGCCTGCGTTTTTACCATCAACTAATAAGACTACTATAAAATGGTCTCTTACTAATGTGGCTACATGTAGTGTAGAGGGTAGAGATGTGGCTACTAATACCCTAAAAGACTCTTGGAGTTGGGACACTGTAAGGACAACATCTCAACAGACTACCTCTACATTAAGTGGGTCAACTAAATATGTATTAACTTGCACCGATTTAGGAGGTTCTACCGTGTCTGACTCGGTTGTTGTTACTGAGGTCCCTGAGTGGCAAGAATTTTAGTATGTAAAAGAGGATATTATAAAATTAATATTATAAAGTATGAGCAAAATTAAAAATAACATAACAATGGTAGCATTATCGTTGTTGATTGGTCTTACCTTAGTGAGTGGAATTACTTATGCTACAGTAACTTGGCAAGATACAGGCTGGATTCAAAATGGGGCAAAAATTGATGCTAGCAAAATTAAAAAGAGCCTAGACTATTTAAGGGAGAATATTACATCGATGACAACAAGAATAACTAATGTTGAGCATGTGATCAATGATGGTACAGGGCATATTTCAACTGTTACACCGACAGATAGAAGTCACGTAGCTACTAAAGGCTATGTAGATGATTATGTAAATAATATAAAGAATATATCTAAGCCTCCAACTTGTATTGGCACAAACAGGTATCTGCAATGGGATGGTACCACATGGAAGTGTTCAAATGCCAGTGTGGGTAAATAATATTACTAAAATATTATGTTTTTACGCTCAGTTGCCTCCGGTCTCGCTGTGGGCATAGGCTTTGTTGTTCCTTGTCTGTGGCCTATATCTTTTATTGGTATCGCAATATTTGTTGGAATTGTTGTAAAGGCAGAGAGTAGGAGGAGAGTCGTCCTCTCATCTTTTGTGGTTGGTATTATCTCGTGGCTCTTTGCTCTTGGTGCTATATTTTTGAGTGTATTACCTCTTGATTGGTATGGCATCACAAATGATATTGTACAGATGTTGTTAGTAGGTATAAGCTTGGTTATTTCTGCAGGAGTTGCATCTATAGGATTCGTCTTTGCTGGGTTTTTATTTAACTTATTTTATACAGACTCATGGAGAGACTTGATAGTATTGCCAATTATTTGGGTCGTGTCAGAATTTGTTGGCGCTTTATTGTCTTATGTGTTTTGGTTTGGATCTGGGTCGTATTTTGGCCCACATTTTTCTTTAGGGTGGATTGGTTATTTAATTGCTGATGATAAAGTTTTATTACAAATATCTTCTATTGGAGGAGTTTTTGCGCTAAGTTTTATTGCAGTGTTTTTTGGTGTACTTATATATAAGTGTATATATACAAAAGCTTACAGAAAAAAGATATATCGTATAGTCTTTGTTATGTGTGTGTCCATCTGGTTAGTAATTCATATGTTAATTGCCGGAGGTAAGATATTGAGTACCTCATATGAGGGACAGCAAAGAGTGTCTTTAGCGGTAGTGAGTCGCCAGAGACCCCCAATGCTTTACATAACTCAAGAAACAGAAAAGAAGTATATTGATGAGATATATAATACTATAAAGTCATTACGCAATGTAGATTTACTTATACTGCCAGAGGAGACAGCCTTTTTTAAGTCTGTAGATACCCTAAACATTAGTATGATAGACGAGCTGAAGAGTATTGGTGTAAACGGGCGCTCACCCGTCATAGTAGATTCAAGTAAGGTGTATAATAAGGATGGACGATCTTTGTCTCGAGTTGCATATTATAAAGACGGCAAAGATATTACTGAGGGCTATAAGCAATTTCTATTACCTCTTGGGGAGTATTTACCAAATGTGTATATAGCATTAATGCGCATATTTGGGTTTGGACGTCTCGTTGACGTAGTGCAAAGTGTGCGAGATTATGTACCTGGTGATGCCTCCGTAATCGGTCAGGTGGGTGGAGCGATGGTGTCTACCAGATTTTGTGGAGAGGCAATGAGCCCAATTCTCTACAATGATGATGTATTAAAAGGTTCTAAATTACTGATTAATATTTCTTCTTTGAGTTGGTTCCACAGTTCTCCGGTTGTATATATGCAAATGCAACGTATAGCTAAGGTTCGTGCGGTGGAGAGTGGTAGGTGGTTTGTACAATCAACCAATAAGGCTCCTGCTTTTATACTCAACCAATATGGCAATGTGATAGCTGAGACTTCTATGGGTAAGACAGAGGCATTGCAAATGAGCGTCCCAATACTTAAGAAAGACACCGTATATACTCGCTTGCGACGTTGGGTGTCTGGTATTTGAGGTTACAATGTTGTAGTCTTGTATTATGATTAAATATTTATATAAAAAAGCTCTTTGGTTTGGGGTGGGTGTGATTATTATCTTTGTATTGACTGTATTACACATATTTTCTTTTTATTCGCATCAAGCTTACGAGCCTAAAGACTGCGCTGTTGTATTTGGAGCAGCAGTTTGGCCAGGGTATTATGGCCCGGTACCTAGCCACGCTCTTACAGACAGAACTCTCTCGGGGGCAGATTTATATAAAGATGGACTAGTGAATTGCATAGTCTTATCTGGCGCTAACTCTATATATGGGGCACATGAGGTAGACATGATGACAGATATTTTACTTAAAGAGAAGGTGCCTATTAATGTGATTGAGTTAGATAGAGATGGGGTAGACACAAGGGCGACAATAAATCATCTAGATCCTACCAGATCTTACATACTTGTTTCTAATGACTTTCATTTAGCTAGGATAGGATTATTAGCCCAAAGAGCTGGCTTGTCTAAAAACGGCTTCTCATTACACTCTGCTAAGTATGGTAGGGGTTCTGGTTCTGATGGGCTTTCAGCTCGGTACTCTCGCGAACCTTACTTTATATTTCGAGAGGTAGTGGCGTGGTGGTATTACTTTTTTAGTACCGTGCTATAATTATCTGCAGTAATTAATGTTGTAATATGCTTAAAGTTTTGATTATTGCAGGTCCTAGTGGTACTGGGAAGAATACAATAATACGCAAATTATTAGAGAGATGTGCAAGTTGTACAAGGTTGGTAACCGCAACAACTCGTGAAAAGAGAGAAGGTGAGAGAGAAGGTGAGGATTATTATTTCATTACAAAGCAGGAGTTTTTAAAAAGAGTTGCAGAGGGTAGTATCCCTGAGTATTGGCATGCAAAAGAGACAGATAGATACTACGGTACATATTTGCCAGATTTAGATAGTAAAAAAGATAGTAATACTGTATTGGTGGCTCAAATGCAAACAGAAGGTATAAAATATTTTAAAGAACATTTTAATACCATAGTAATACTCTTGACTCCCAACTCCAAAGAAGATTTAAAAAACAGGATTACCCACCGCTCTGGAGTGTCTGAGGTAGAGCTTGACGAGCGTTTGAATTTAGTAGATGCAGAGTTGGAGGAATTGGAGCTTATAAGTGATTATAAGATTAAGAATCCGGATGGTAAACTTAATGAGACAGTAGACAAAATAATATTAATTTTAAAAAAAGAAGACTATGTTTAATAATATAAGCGATACCCCTAAGACAGTACTCTTTTATGGTATGAGTGGCGCGGGCAAAGGTACTCAAGCTAAATTGTTAGTAAAGAAATTGCAAGAGATAAACAATACTCACTTTATAGAGACTGGTCAGTTATTAAGAGATTATGCTACAAAAGCTGGGACTTGCGGAGCGATGCGAATAAAAGAGACTATTGATAGTGGGCATCTTGTGCCACAGGCAGTCTCCTCTTATATGTGGAGTGGTATATTGCTTAAAAGTGTGGGAGCGCATCATAATGTCGTGTTTGACGGTGCTGCAAGGAGTATAAGAGAGGCAGAGTTATTTCATGATATGTTGGTTTGGTTGGGTAGAGAGTACACTATTTTTGTATTAGAGATAGATAAAGAGTTGGCAAGAGAGCGGGCAATTGAACGAGGTGAGGGCAGAGTGGATGATAACGATATAAGTATGAAGAATAGATTAAAATGGTTTACAGAGCAGACACTGCCCGCGATAGAGTATATGAAGACATTAGGTGCTAAAGTGTATTATATAAATGGGGCAGAGAGTGTGGGGGACATACATAAAGAGATTCTAGATAAGTTGAATATATAATGTTAATTGTAGATAAAATTAAAACATATGGATAATAATAAGATTTTAATAAAATTAAGCGGTGGAGCACTGAGTAATGGCACAGAGAAGTACACAGAGAGCGTACTTAAAGACACAGCAAAGCAAATAAAAGAGGTGCAAGATGCTGGTTATGAGGTGGCTCTTGTTGTTGGAGGGGGTAATCTCTTTCGTGGAGCAGAGCTTGCAGGTAATGTTGGTATCCGTCGTAGTACCGGAGATTATATCGGCATGCTTGCCACAGTGCAGAATGCCCTTGCGGTACGCGATTACTTTGAGTCGCAAGGGCTAGTGGTGCGAGTGAGCTCTGCTATTGCTATGCCCCAGATCTGTGAGGGTTATATGCCTCAGAGGGCTCGTAGGCACTTGGCTAAGGGTCGTGTTGTTGTGTTTGCTGGGGGTACTGGTATGCCATACTTCACCACAGACACTACAGCAGCGCAGAGGGCACTGGAGCTTAATTGTGGAACTCTCATAATGGCTAAAGACGGAGTAGATGGAGTGTATACTGCCGACCCGGATGAGGATCCAAGCGCAACAAAGATAGACTCTATAACAGCGTCAGAAGTAATAGAACAAGATTTAAAAGTGGCAGATACGGCTGCCATAGCTATGTGTAGAGACAATAACCTACCTATAAGAGTTGTGAGCATGCAAGATATAAGCAAGCTTAAAGATGAATCTGTGGGCTCTACTGTGTTGCCTGAGTAGTGCATAATATTGCAAATATACTAACTCAGTGCATACTGTGGTTATGATAGTAAAGACGCAAGAACAAAGGGAGGTACTTAGAGAGGGTGGTAGACGTCTCGGCGCTTTATTGCGCGAGCTTGGAGAGATGTCTAAGCCTGGCGTTAGCACACAAGAGTTAGAGGACAGGGCCCGAGGGCGCATAGCAGAGTATGGAGACACGCCGGCCACACTTGGCTACACACCCTCAGGCTCGCCAAGGCCATACCCTGCAGCGCTGTGCGTGTCTGTGAATCAAGAGATAGTGCACGGTATACCCAATGAGGTGCCGAAGGTATTGCAGGAGGGCGACTTGGTGTCTATAGATTGTCTACTTAATCATAAGGGGCTCATAGTAGACTCTTGCCTAACAGTAGGAGTTGGTGAGCTTAGTGAGAGTAGGCAGAGACTGTTAAATGCCGCTAAAGAGGCGCGCATAGAGGCACTTAAGGTGGCAAAGGCGGGTAACACCGTGGGAGATATCGGCCACGCGGTCGGGCTCGTGGCGGAGAAGTACGGTTACTCTGTGCCACGCGAGCTCGGCGGGCATGGTGTGGGACAGAGAGTGCATGAGGAGCCGTTTGTACCCAATTATGGTCGCAAAGGAGAGGGTGAGGAGCTTAAAGAGGGTATGGTGCTAGCCATAGAGCCAATATTGATAGCTGGTAAAGGCCGTATTAAAGCAATGCCAGACGGTTACACATATGAGAGTTTGGATGGTAGTGACTCGGCACAGTTTGAACACACTGTTATAATAGGCAAAAGAGGCGCAGAGGTGCTTACTGTTTAATTTTGTGTATAATATAGCTACTTTATGAAGACAGCAGAAGTAAGAGAGAAGTACTTAAAGTTTATGGAGAGTAAGGGGCATACAATAGTGCCAAGTAGTCCTTTAGTGCCAGAGAACGACCCAACAACTCTCTTTACGGGTTCTGGTATGCAGCCGATGATACAATACTTATTAGGGGCTAAGCATCCGCAAGGTACTAGGATTACAGATTCTCAAAAGTGCTTTAGAGCAGATGATATTGAAGATGTGGGAGATAACAGACACACCACTCACTTTGAGATGCTTGGTAACTGGTCTTTTGGTGACTATTTTAAAGAAGAACAAATACGCTGGATGTGGGAGTTTTTGACTAAAGAGATTATGTTAGACCCTTCTAGATTGTATATAACATGTTTTGGTGGCGATGATCAGGCCGGCATACCAAAAGATGAGGAAGCTCCAAGAGTTTGGCAAGAGTTGTTTAATGGTGTCGGTCTAGATGCCGATATAGCTGACATAGGTAGTGAGAGTGATGGTGGAGTTAGAGGTATAAGAGAAGGCGAGAGAATCTTTTATTATGATGGTAAAAAGAATTGGTGGAGCAGGGCCGGTGTTCCGGCAAATATGCCTGCTGGTGAACCTGGTGGCCCTGACTCTGAGATGTTTTATGAGTTTCCAGATGTTGAGCATGATCCGGTGTTTGGTGAGTACTGCCATCCTAATTGTGATTGTGGGCGCTTTATAGAGATAGGTAATAATGTTTTTATGCAGTATAAAAAGCTAGAGGATGGTAGTTTTGTTGAGCTAGAGAATAAAAACATTGATTATGGAGGAGGTTTAGAGAGATTAACCGCTGCAGTACACAACAGTGCAGATGTTTTTACTATAGACGTATTCCAGAACATTATTAAGCCTCTTGAGGAGAAGTCAGGTAAAAGTTATGAAGATGATGAGCATAAGGAGTCTTTTCGTATCATTGCAGACCATATTCGCGCAGCTGAGACAATGATAGCAGAGAACATATTGCCAAGTAATACTGAACAGGGGTACTTTGTAAGACGTTTAATTCGCAGAAGTATAATACACGCAGATAAGCTTGGAGTACCTGCCGGTGAGCTCTCAGATAATACTGTGGTGCTCGCAGAGGAGGAGCAATTTAGGAAGACTCTTGAGAGGGGCTTAAAGGAGTTTAATAAGATGAAGACAAAAGGGATCAAAGAAGTCTCAGGGCATGATGCTTATGTGCTCTTTACTACATACGGCTTCCCTATAGAGCTTACGCAAGAGCTTGCATATGAGGAGGGTTTGAGTGTAGACGTCAAAGCTTTTAAAGTTGAGATGGATAAGCATAAAGAGCAAAGTAGAGTTGGAGCAGAGCAGAAGTTTAAGGGAGGCTTGGCAGACCACTCAGAGAAGACAACAGCCTTTCACACAGCTACACACCTTATGCTGGCAGGCTTGCGTAAAGAGCTTGGAGAGCATGTTACACAAAAAGGTAGTAACATTACTGCCGAGCGCGCGCGCTTTGACTTTACTCATGATTCTAAGGTAGAGAGAGATGTATTAGATAAAGTAGAGGATTTTGTAAATGGTGCAATACAGGCTGGCGCAAAAGTAGAGATAGAAGAGATGCCTAAAGAAGAGGCTAGAGAAAGCGGTGCTACAGGTGCTTTTTGGGAGAAGTATCCAGATATTGTAACTGTTTATAAGATTGTAGACTCAGAGGGTAATGTGTACTCAAGAGAGCTTTGTGGTGGCCCACATGTAGAGAATACTAAAGATATTAGTAAATTTGGCAAATTTGAGATCAAAAAAGAGAGTAGCAGTAGTGCGGGCGTAAGAAGGATAAAAGCTGTGTTTGTAGAAGAGTAGGCAAAAGAAAACAGCCAGCATGTAAGATACTAACTGACTGTTTTAGAGCTATCTCTTTATGAGACGGTGATAATCCACCAATCTCCTCGGGATACCCAGTCTTGTTGTCGGTACCCCTTTTTAAAGAGTAGCTCTATGATGTCGTCTTCGTTTTCTTTATGAACGATAGACGACACCACCACTTTCTTGAGGACCTCGTCTTCTATAAGAAGAAGATAGTCTTCCCCGAGAAAGTGGGGAGCCTCCCTGCTATAGTTTTTTCTTTTGTTTTTCATTATAGCAGGTCTCCCGGTCGCGACTTGTACAATTGCCTAAGGTGCGACCAAACCCAAGGCGACAACATACTAACATAAATATAATTATAGGCAATAGATTTAGTTAGATGTCAAGTTTTGACTTGGATTAAATATTTTTATTTTTTACTTGCTTATGCAGAGCTTTTTTGGTAGCATATGGCGCTATGACAACAACAGTAAATACAAAAGACAAAATAAAGGATATGTTTAACGCTGGGGCTCATTATAGTTACACAAGGAGTCGTAGGCATCCAAGTGTTATTGACTATATATTCGGGCAAAAAGGCAAGAACGATATATTTGATCTAGAGAAAACCGCAGCCATGCTAGAGAAGGCTAAAGAGGCAGTGGCTGAGCTCACAAAAACAGACGGGCAAATACTATTTTTAGGAGGGAAGAATGAGGCACGCGATATAATGCGTAACACAGCAGAGAGTAAGGCCCAGCCATATTCATGCACTCGTTATATAGGAGGTACCCTTACAAACTTTAAAGAGATTCGCAAAAGAGTAGACAAATTAGAGAAGCTTATAGCAGATAGGGAGTCTGGAGCATTAGAGAAGTTTACAAAGCTTGAGAGGCTTATGATAGACAGAGAGATAGCCGACTTAGAACAAAAGTTTGGCGGATTGTTGTCTATGAAGAAGTTGCCCGTGGCGGTGTTTGTGGTGGATCCGGGATTTGAGAATAAGGGGGTAGCTGAGGCTAATCAATTAGGTATACCTGTTATAGCTATAGCAAATAATGATTGTGATATATCTAATATTACATATCCTATACCGGCTAACGACACAACTAGAAAGAGCATTGAGTTTTTTGTTAAAGAGATTGCTAGTGCAATTAAGTAAATAATATTAGTATTATGGATGATATAAAAAAGTTAAGAGATGAGACAGGAGTGTCTATTATGCAATGTAAAAAGGCATTAGAGGAGGCTGGAGGAGATATAGAGAAGGCTAAGGTACTCTTACGCAAAATAAGCGCACAAGTAGCAGATAAAAAAGGTGATAGAGATTTAGGTGCGGGTACTGTAGGGGTATATTTACACCAAGGAGGTAGTGTTGCCGGAGTCGTGGTACTCTCATGTGAGACAGACTTTGTTGCTAAAAATGAGGAGTTTAAATCTTTGGCATATGATATGGCTATGCATGTAGCAGCTATGGCTCCAATGTTTTTAAATAAGGAGAGTGTTAAAGAGGAGGATATATCAGCTGCCAAAGAAGTTTTTATAGACGAGGCTAAAGATAAACCAGAGGACATGAGGGAGAAGATAGTAGAAGGCAAAATGAATTCTTATCTTAAAGAGAAGGTTCTAACAGAACAATCTTTTGTTAAAGATGCAGACAAGACCATAGGGCAGTTGGTAAAAGATGCTACTCAAAAGTTTGGAGAGAGAGTGGAGATAACTCGTATGGAAAGATTTTCTGCATAGGTTAACTATTGTGTTATAATAGCAGTATATGATGTCGTTTATTGTATTTATATTAGCATTATTGGGTGTGATAGCTTTATTTACTCTTAAGAGTATAGAGTTACATAAGGATAGTGTTATCTTTGCCAGAGAGAGGCGTGAGGCGTTAGATAATAAGATTATCCAAATAGAGAAGACTTGTATTAATATGATTAATTTAGAGAACGCCAAGCATCTTGTCTCTTATGTGTATAATATTTTAGCCCATAAGTTTGCTAAGATTACGGCTAGTATAGCAAAGAAGATAGAGTGGAGAGCACGATCAGTTGCACATAAAAGTGCGGTAGCCAAACAAAATGGCGATTCACTAAGAGAGCAGAATGGGTATCTAAAAGATGTTCAAGAGTACAAAGACTCATTAGACACAGAGAAGGTTGCCGAAGATAATAAATTGTAGTAGTATTACGCGCATCAGCCAGAATAGCTCAGTTGGTAGAGCAACCGCTTTGTAAGCGGTAGGTCATCGGTTCGAGTCCGATTTCTGGCTCAAAGCACGCTAACGCGAAATCTCATAGCTCAGAGCAACCGCTTTGGCATTAGTTAAGTTGGGTAGGTCATCGGTTCGAGTCCGATTTCTGGCTCAAAGTTCGTTATTTCAATTACCTATCTTGCTCAACCTTTTTAGAGCTTGTAGAAGTGTCTGTATCAGAGAGTTGAGGTAATAGTTTTTGTATTTCATCCAAACTCTTAAAGCCTTTATAGGTTTCTCCATTTATGACTAGTGAGGGGTAAGTTTTACCTATGTTGTGGATTTTTAATAAAGTATTCAATGCTGTCATATCAAGATTAGCGTCAAAAGAGTATACTCGTAGAGAGTTATGTTCGTCTCCTAATTTGGTTAAGACGTAGCCTTGTTTTGTACAATCTTTACAATCTCCAGCATTAGAGTAAAAGTAGAGTATAACGGTAGGTTCTGTGCCACATTTGGCAGATATTTTCTGTATTAGTAGTAAGTCTTTTATTTGTAGTAATGAATACTTTCTTTTTAACCTTATGACTTCAGCATCACTCGTCCCTCTTTGGCTCTCCATGTAAGATAGTTTATGAGCAAGGTTAGATAACTCACTAGAGAGTATAGAATTATTACTTATTTGTGTACATGATAGCTCTTGTAGTAGGTCAAATTGTGTTTCTAATGAGAGTATGTCTATGCTCATTTTATCTTCCATTGCTCGTACTTGTCCTAATTTTGCTTCATTTAGTTTATTGCTTATGACTATTGCAGTTGCAAATATAGTACTGGTTATTAAGAATGACCATAAATATCGTTTGTAATTCATATTAACTAATTTATCTTATAACACGCCACTTAGACTCAGATTTTGTAATGGCTCTGGCCGTTGCCCCTGTGAGCCATAAAGGAGATATAAACCCATAAAGGAGTATGTATACTAATGTATCTAATATGCGGACTTTAGTTTTAGACATTTGGGCTGAGTAATACAAAATGGTAAAAATGATAGATAGAAGAGTTAACATAATGAATATTGAGGTGCTGGTGTTTATATAAAACCACTCAATATTAAACATGCTCCAGCTTATGCCTACTGTACTTACTCTAGTGTAAAAGTCTATTAGAGAATTAATAGTTTTATATATTAATATGCCAAATAGTGTAGTAGCACCCACCACACTTATTAAAGCAAAAGGCAATACAAATAAACCAACATTACCATAGCGCTTATTACCTATCATGTGTCTGTAGTCTATTGTGTTCATGAGAAAGCCATATACCCAACGTATCCTTTGTCTATATAGAGCATATAGAGTTTTAGGAGAGATTGTAAGTACTTTAGCCATGGGTTCGTTTGCTATCTTTTTATGATTATGCTGTAGTCTTAACCCCATTTCATAGTCCTCTGTGCCATGTGCATGTCTCCATACGTTTGTGCCATTATTGCTTATAGATAATATATGTTCCCTACGGAATATAGTAAAAGGGCCAGGAGTTACAACAATAGCGTCTAGCATATCAAAAGCGCGCCTCATGAACACTCCTACCATGTACTCTGCTCGTTGCATTAATTGTAGTATGTTTTTGGGCTTGTGTACCATTATGGCTGGAGTTACGGCACTTATGTTTGAGTCGTGCATAAAATGTTTAGTCATAAGTAGTAGTGCATTTGGCTCTACAAAAGAGTCTGCGTCGAGACATCCTACAAGCTCAGTGTTGCAATGTTTAAGAGCTAAGTTCATGGCACTGGCCTTACCTCCATTTTTCTTGTTCAGTACTTTAATTTGAGAGTGCCGTGTTGCAAAATATTCAGCTATTTGCTGAGTTTTGTCTTTAGAACCGTCATTGACTACCGCTATCTTTAGTTTATCTTTAGGATAGTCTAATGCAAGTAATGAATCGAGGGTACCTCCTAATGTCTTCTCCTCATTATAGCATGGCACTATGATTGTGGCAGTGGGTAACTTATTACGCGATTGTTTATTTGAGTGTTTTTGTTGTTTTTTATAAGTAATAAAAGAAGTTAACAAAAAAACCTCAAAATAGAGCGAAATATACAGTAATATATATACCAATGTTGTGTCTACAGTCATTGCTTCAAAATACTAGCATATTATGTTTGAAACTGATAGTATTTTACAAAATTATGACAAACTTTTGGCAAGAATCAGCATATAAGCACAAGCCTTTTTTCTGTCTGGCGCCCATGGAGGATGTTACCGACATTGCTTTTAGGGAGACGGTTGCGAGGTATTCTAAACAAAGTCGCCAGGGGTCCCCTGGCGACTTTGTGATGTTTACAGAGTTTACGCCGTCAGATGGTTTGGCCTTTGGAGATGTGCGCGCTCAGGAGAAGTTGCGTGCCAAGCTTAGTTATACAGAGGGTCAACGACCAATAGTTGCACAAATATATAACAGCAACCCAAAGAGGATGGAGGATGCCGCTCGCCTAGTGCAAGATCTTGGGTTTGATGGAGTAGACATTAATATGGGTTGTCCTGTTAATGCGGTGATAAAACAAATATCTGGCGCAGCACTTATAAAACATCCAGAGCTTGCAGTAGAGCTCATAAGAGCAGTACGAAAAGGTGCGCCAAATTTAGCTTTATCTGTTAAAACTAGAGTTGGATATAATAGTGTTGATGAGATGCAAGGTTGGCTGACTAAGATCTTAAAAGAAAAGCCAGACGCACTTACAATACATTTGCGTACGCGTAGTCAATTTAGTAAAGTTCCGGCAAATTGGAGCTTAATGAAAGAGATAGTGAAAATGCGAGATAAAATCTCTCCAAATACTATAATAATAGGTAATGGGGATGTAGAGAGTGTTAAGCATGGCAAAGAGCTTGCAGATAAATATGGTTGTGAGGGTATAATGGTGGGACGTGCTTCTTTTGGTACTCCGGACTTTTTTAGTTCTTGTAACTCTCACCACAACAAAACAAACTTCTTAAACTTTCTACCTCTAGCCGCCCACTTCCTCGGATTTAAGAAGTTGTTTCGTTATGGTGAACCTACAGAAGGTGTCTTCACTAGGAGTAGTGCAGTAAAAAATAAAAAGATAAAAATGCTTATAGAGCACATAGAGCTTTTTGACGAGTTCTTACTTAAACCAAAGTATAAAGGTTATCATGTGATGAAGAAGCATTTTAAGGCATATATTAATGGTTGGGACGGCGCTAAGGATTTGCGTAAACAACTTATGGCTACAGAGTCTCCAGAGGAGGCTATTATGCTATTGTTGGATAATAGATAATTTATGTGCTTTACTTTTAAATAGTTTGTTGGTATAAAGTATTTGGATAAAAATTCAAATAGGGGAACCTGGCCCCTATTTGATGTGAGTGGTGTTGCCGTTGGCACCACTCACAGGGATGAGGGAGCGAGCTCGCGTTTCCTCCAGCGCTTGAGTTCCCCCTTGTCCCACTCTTACACACCTCTCTTGGGGTGTTTTTATTTTATATGTATACTCTGTTATAATGCTAATAATGAATGACAATGTAGCATTATACAGTAAGTATAGACCAGAGAGCTTTAAAGAGGTGGTGGGGCAAAGTAATGTTGTATCTGCCTTACAAAAGGCAGTTAGGGAGAAGAACCCTGCGCATGCATATATTTTTAGTGGTACGCGCGGAGTAGGGAAGACAACCCTTGCTAGGATCTTCGCCAAAGAGCTCGGGGTGAGCTCTAAAGACATTTATGAGTTAGATGCCGCAAGCAATAACTCTGTAGAGGATATTAGAGATTTGCGTGAGTCTGTGGCAACTTTGCCATTTGAGGGAGGGTATAAGGTGTATATATTAGACGAGGCGCACATGCTCTCTAAAAGCGCCTTTAATGCACTTCTCAAGACACTTGAGGAGCCACCTAGCTATTGTGTTTTTGTGTTGGCTACTACCGAGCCAGAGAAGTTGCCTGCCACAATCCACTCAAGAGCCCAAGTCTACTCTTTAAAGAGTCCTAGTAGAGCTGACGTTGCCAAGGTGGTAAAGAGTATTGCAGAGCGTGAGGGTTATAAATTTGGCGATGGGGCAGACGATCTTATTGCCACTATTGCTAATGGCTCCTTCCGTGATGGTATATCGATTTTGCAAAAGGTATTAGCTGGAGTTAAGAGTAAGACTGTGCTCATAGACGAGGTTGAGAGTATCACAGGCGCACCGCGGGGAGCTATACTTAACGATATTTTATCTGGATTCGTGAATAACTCTACAAAGCAAGCTCTTGATGCCGTGAGTACATTAGTAGAGTCTGGAGTAGACACAATACTTGCTACGGAGTTGCTTTTAGATAGAGCTAGAGCAGTACTCATCCTTAAGCATGGAGGTTCTCGTGCAGAGCAAGATCTTGCTTTGCAATTTGGTAAAGATGATTTAGTAGAGCTTAAGACTCTTGCTGATATACAACCATCACATTTAACTTCTAATGCTGTGTTAGAGTTGTTGTCTGCTAGGGATAGTATGCGTAGTGTAAGCATAAAGCATTTGCCACTCGAGCTTGCTATTATAAGGGTAACTGCAGAGTAATATGAAATATATTTATTTGGTCAGACACGGTGAGAGTATGGATAATGTAGATAATTTGCGCAGAGGGCCAGATAGTCATCTAACCCCAAAGGGTGTAGGGCAGGCTACTATAACAGCTAAGAGATTTAAAGATGAAAGGGTTGATGTTATATACTCAAGTACATATAAGCGAGCTCAAGACACAGCACGGATAATCGCAGATGCTAAAGGTTTAGAGGTGAGTGAACTTCCCATGATACACGAGAGAGTGTTGCCAGAGAGAGTAATTGGTCAAGATAGGCACGATCCAAAGATTAAGGATATTGTATTAAATATAGAAAAGGGTTGGGTAGAAGGTAGAGAGTATAGTGATCAGGCAGAGTCATACGCAGATATGCTTAAGCGCTCTAGCGACTTTTATGAGACTCTGAGGAATATGCCAGAGGAGTATATTTTGGTAGTGTCTCATGGTTTTTTCTTAAGATTTTTTATAACTCACATGCTTGTAGGTAAGACACTTAGTGCTAATGGAGCATTAAGTGCAGTGTATAGTATGCATATGGCTAATACAGGTATTACGCATATTACAATAGACGATAGTGGTAAATTCTACCTTAAACAATGGAATGATGATGCGCATTTAGGGGAGCTGAGATAATATGAGTAAAAAGAAAATAGTAACAATTGGAGGTGGTACAGGTTCGTTTACTTTGCTTACTGAGCTTAAAGAGTTACCTAATGTAGAAGTGTCTGCAATTGTTGCAATGAGTGATTCAGGAGGCTCTACTGGTAAACTTCGAGTCGATATGGGGGTGCTCCCCGCAGGAGATGTGAGGCAAGTACTCGTGGCACTCTCGCGCTCTCCGGAGATGCTCAGAGAACTTTTTACATATAGATATGATGTTGGTACTATGATGGGCCATACTTTTGGTAATCTTTTATTATCTACTTTAGAGAAGATCACAGGCTCGCTGGAGGAGGCTATAAGGCAGGCAGGTAAGATACTTAATGTTTGCGGTAGGATATATCCTGTTACATTAAGTAAGCATCACTTGCAGGTTACTATGCCAAATGGAGAGGTGGTGCATGGAGAGGGAGTTATAGATAATAGATATATTCAGGGTTATACAGATATTAAGCTCACTGACAGTCCAACTCTTAATCCACGAGCGAAAAAAGCAATATTAGATGCAGATATTATTATAATAGCACCCGGCAACTTCTACTGCTCTATAATACCCAACCTTATTGTGCCGGGTATGGCAGAGGTATTAGCGGAGAGTAGGGCTCGTAAGGTAATAGTTGTCAACCTCCTAACTAAAGAGGGGCATACTACGGGGTTTAGTGTTGCTGAGTTTCTTAAAGAGATGCAAAGACTTTCTAATGGCTTCCTGCCAGAGACGGTGCTATACAATACCAATATGAGTGTTACACAAGAATTGCAAGAGCTTATAAAAAAAGAAAAAGGAGAGATGGTTGAGTTGGGGAATATTACAGAGTTTGAGGTTAGTGGCGTAGAGTTCATAGGAGAAGATTTATTAGCCGAGTCTGTAAAGGTAAATAGAGATAATGCAGACACAGTAAAGCGCTCACTCCTAAGGCATGATGCCAAGAAGGTTTTGGAGTTATTAGGGGTAGAAAAGTAGTTTAAAAAATGGTATAAAGTGCGTGCAACCTTATTGTTGCACAGTTCGTAGCCACGTCTGACGTGGCGAAGTACTGCCAGATCGTCTAATGGTAGGACTCGGGATTTTGGTTCCCGCTATCTAGGTTCGAATCCTAGTCTGGCAGCTAGTAAATAACATTTATTAACTTAGGCTGTACATTGGTTATCTTTATTGTGAAATACGTTGTGCCTATTACTTGCTCGCGCTCTGTGATAATGCGCACGCGCCACGCTCCGTCCCACACATTCTTCTTCATCGTATATCCGCGGTAGCCAGATGCGCGCCCACCCACGATGGGGAACTCTATTGTAGATGCCGTTTGCCATCTGCCATTGTTATCTTTGTATTGCCATTGGTGATATATTTTTGTAGAGAGTTTTGTAGGAGCAAATACAGACGAGAAGATGTACACAGCGTTGCCAGGTTTTAAATATATAGTAGTTGGAATATATTTTTTAATAGAGAACCAAGGTAATTGCTCTGTGTATAGAGAGTACTTATCTCCTTTATGTACTACTAAATAGTAGGCCCCGGCATTTTGCACGGAGAGTGGTATTGGAGGGATAATGTTAGTAAAGTATAATATGTTTACCAATCCAAACACTACTATAATATTACATATTAGTTTTTTAGAATATTTGTTGTATACACCAGGTTCAATGTGCTTTAATACACTTAAGTAGCCCCATGCCCCTAATAAAGATAATACTCCCCCTAATAGAAATACGTAAGTATTTATGCGTGCTAAAATTATTGGTAGATATAGGTTCAAAAAAGTTATTAGTGTAAAGTACCAAAGGGTTATTTGTACAAGTATATTTAGATAATGTTTTTTGTAATATTCTGTACTTATCATAAATAGCATCAATATAATTAAGAATATCCATGAGATTATAGAACCTGCACTTTGAGAATAGAAGATAAAAAATCCACTAAATAAAGCGCCAAATGAAAATGGTATAATAACTTCTAATGCTAAATGAATCCATTTTAAATATCTGTTTTTATTCTTTTTATTTTCTAATGCATGAATCAATAAGATTCCAAGAGTAATTACACTAAAATGATATAGGATAATATAAAATGTAAAAAGACTATCTATACGTTGTAATATAATATTGTCTATAATAAATCCAAAAAACAAAGACACAGCTGTAACATATTGTGCATATTTATATATGAAATCTCTAATTATTAAATAAAATTTATATTGCCGTATCATTTGTTTATTGTATATTATTAAAATAGAACATATCTTTATAAATCACAGTGTTTATGTGGACAAGTATGTCAATTAGCTAAATTATATATGATAATATTTATATAAATATTATTTAAGATATTATTCAAGATGTTATTTTTTATGACCGGTGGCAAAAATAGATTATCATTGTTTTTAGCGATTGTTTTGACCTTCTTTATCCCGCAATCATTTGCGCAAGCGATTATATATGCACCCGGAGCAACTCTTGACCCGCAGTGCTTGCCGACTGATTCAAATTGTGGAGTAAAGACCTCAGTATATACAAATGATTCTCAAACCGATGGAGCGATACTTTACTCAAATTCTTCCGTTTGGTCTTTGCTCTCTGCGGGTTCAAATGGGCAATTGCTTTCTCTTGCAAGTGGATTGCCGTCATGGGTGAGTAGTATTGATATTTCTGGGGATATTAAGTTGGGAGCCTCAAAATACATAAACTTTGGCAATACAAGCGGAGTTAATGGATACGGATTTAGAGACAATGCCGGCACATTGCAATATAAAAATTCTGGTGGCTCGTGGAGCAGTTTTGCGTCCGGCACCGGAGACATAACCGCAGTTATAGCAGGTACCGGACTCACCGGAGGAGCGTCTTCAGGAGATGCGACAGTGTCTGTAACGGGAGTTTTGGAAGACTTGGACACTCTTGGAGCACCATCCTCAGACGGAGAGTTTATTGTTGCAACAGGAGCCGGAGCATTTGCATATGAGTCCGGAGCAACGGCGCGCACGTCACTCGGGCTCGGCGCGCTTGCGACTCTTTCATCAGTTTCCACATCAGAAATTGCAAATAGCACAATACAAGGAGTTGATTTGAAAGTAACCAATTCTCCGGCAGATAATCAAATTCTTTCTTATGACTCTGCAACAGGTGGATTTACTTGGGTGGCAGATCAAAACACAACTTACTCAGCCGGCACGGGAATTACAATTTCGTCAAATGCAATTTCAAGCACTTTGGGCACGGATATTACACCAAGCGAAATGGCTAATGGAGATTATGGTGATTTTACTTTTGCTAGTGGAGTAGCAACGCTTGATGCCGACACCGTTGGCGCTAATGAGATAGCCGACGGAGATTATGGCGACATTACATTTGCAAGTGGCGTGGCAACTATTGACGCAAATGCGGTTGCGCTCGGCACGGACACCACAGGTAATTATGTTGCAACAATTGCAGACGCAGGTAATTCATTGATATCTGTTGCAAATTCAGGATCTGAGAGCGCCGGAGTAACGCTTGATATTGTCAATGACTCACTAGACTTCGCTCAGTTAAAAGATGCACTTACTTTGGACACTTCAACAAGTATCAATATTACCGGTACTAATACTCTCTCTATAGTAAATACAGGTACTGGGAATTCTTTCCAGATAAACGATCAAGCAAGCGACACAAGTCCTTTCGTGATTGACGCAAGTGGTAATGTTGGTGTTGGTATTTCTTCTCCAGGTAGCAAGTTGGATGTTTCGGGATCAGTGAAAGTTTCTGCGGATTTGACGGTGGACACTTCAACATTTTATGTTGATAGTACCGACAGTAGGATAGGTATTGGTACAACGAACCCATCTCATACACTCAGTCTTAATGGTACACTTGGTATTATAGAGACGGGATCTTTGCCTCAGTTCTACACTATATTTCAAGGAGGGGATCAGAGTGCAAATATTACCTACACTTTACCAGTAACAGATGGTGTTGGAGGACAACTGTTGTCAACAAATGGTTCCGGGGTACTCTCTTGGGTAACTGATCAAAACACTACTTATACCGCCGGTACGGGTATTACAATTTCATCAAATACAATTTCAAGCACACTCGGTACCGCGATTGAAAAGGGAGAGCTTGCAAATTCCGGTACGCTTTCATTTGATTGGGCAGACTCTGAAGTTGCAGATGATTTAACTATTTCCGGAGGAACTATAAACGATACTCCAATCGGAGCGACTACGGCGAGTACAGGAGCATTTACCACCCTCTCGTCAAGTGGCAATACAACAATTGGAGACGCTTCGGGAGATACTTTAACCATAAACGCTTCAACAGTCTCCATTCCAAACAACCTAAACATTGACTCAAATACATTATTTATTGACTCCAGTAATAATGCTGTTGCTCTTGGCGCAAGCTCTGTTGCAAGTACTGCAATTCTTGATCTTACTTCCACCACCAAAGGTTTCTTGGCGCCAAGAATGACAACTACTCAAAGAGATGCTATAACCTCACCGGCAACGGGACTTCAGATTTACAATACTTCTACAAACAAATTTAATGTTTATAACGGAAGCTCTTGGGAGGTGGTTGGAGGAAGTCTCTTTACCGATGGAGGCGCAACTACATATCTTTCAAGCCAAACGGACGACCTTGCTCTTGGCGGTTCTACAACTAGTGCTCCTTTTTATTTTGATGAATCCGCAGAGCTTTTAACACTTACAAACACAACGAGTGGGAATTCTTTCCAGATAAACGATCAAGCGAGCGACACAAGTCCTTTCGTGATTGACGCAAGTGGTAATGTTGGTGTTGGTACAACCACCCCGGCATCAAAATTAGATGTATGGGGGGATTTCAGAGTGGGAACATCAAGTACTCCGGCTCTATTTGCGGATGTAAGTAGCGGTAATATCGGTATTGGTACATCAACACCAAGTTATAAATTGGATATTGTGGGGACATTGAGAGCAAGTGGGGCAACTGTTATATCAAATTCGCTTACAGTAAACAATTCAGGATATGGACAAGCAACTTTTCAAACAAGTGGTACCACAGACAGAACTTCACTTATAACAATAGAAAATAACAATGCCACCAGTACCGCTTGGCAGTTGGGAGTTGGTGGCACAGGTAACGGCTTGGGTCTTACTGGCGGAGAGTTTTATCTTTACGATGTATCGGCGACATCCAAACCAACTCGCTTTATGATAGACAGTTCCGGAAAAGTGGGGATTGGTGGCACGACTTCTCCGGCAGCTAAGTTGCATATAGATGACAACGGCACCGCATCGGGAGCAAGATTTTTGCAGGTCGGAGATGATGGCTTTTTCACGGATATTGATACCGCCAATACCTTGGGTCTGTATGGAGTTGGCGACACCACCGTTGGTGCGGTCAAATTGGGAAGTGCCGGACCGACTTTGTACGGAAAGAGTGGAAACTTAGGTATCGGAACAACAGACCCAGGTGCTACAATAGAACTAAAGGGTACAGGTACCGCAGAACTTTTGAGGCTTAATGCTTCACGGGGACTTTTGTCATTTTACAATGGCTCTACAGGATTTGCTGAAATTCAGGGTAATGCGGATGCTTCATATCTTGGTTTTCGTATTTCCGGTACAGATGATCTAAGGTTTTTCTCAGATGCACAAGTAAGAATGAATATAGATGGTACAACTGGTCGTGTTAATATTGGTACGGATACCGGCACTCCAAATGCTACACTTCAGGTTCAAGGTGGTATTAAGGTAGGTAGTGGTTCTACTTATGGTGGTGGAAGTGCAGGATATTCATTTTATGACTCCGGGGGTGATACTGACGGGGGAATGTTCTCGCCGGCAGACGGGACACTTGTATTTGCTACGAATAATACAGAGAGAGTTCGTATTGACAGCTCCGGAAGAGTGGGTATTGGCGCTTCTCCATCATTAGACTTAGCGATTGGTGATAATGATAGTGGTTTGGATAGTGTTGGTGATGGTACTTTGGAACTCTATACAAACGGCAGTCAGGCAATTATCATGAATGGTGCTCAAATGGCATTTCCAAAGTTGGCGGAGTGGGATAGTAATGATAGGATACTTTGTTACAAGAGAACCGGTGGGTTTACATATGGTCAAATTAGCTATGGTGGAGATGGTACAGATTGTTACCCATCATCTATTCGCTATAAAAAAGATGTGGAAGACTTGCCATGGGGACTTGATGAGTTGATGCAACTTCGTCCAGTGAAGTATAAGTATAAAAACAATGATAAAGAAGCAACAGGATTTATTGCTGAAGAGGTAAACGAGACTGATTTGAAGTGGTATGTGAACTATAACGAAGAGGGACAGGTAGAGAGTTTGAAATCACGATACTATCCGGCGCTTATTGTAAAAGCTATACAAGATATGTGGGATACTGTAAAAGCAAATACCGAGAAAATTACAGAGTTACTTACTTGGAAGAGCGAGAAAGATGAGCAGATATCTCAGCTTGAGGCGCGTATTGCCAGTCTTGAGTCTCAGTTGGTTGCATCCGTATCTGCGGCAAATAATTCCGATAATACAGATGCAACATCTGAGGATGATAACAATCAAGATACATTTGTACCAACAATTACTATACTTGGCAATAACCCGGCTGAAGTTGCAGTAGGTGCGGGTTACTCAGATCTTGGTGCTAGTGCTAAAAATCCTGATGGTAGTGATTTAAGTATTAAGACATATGTAGATGGTTCAGAAGTACAAAATGTGGATATAGACACATCTACAGATGCAACTTATACAATTACATACAAGGCACAGTGGGAGGAGCACGTGGCAACAGCAGAACGAGTAGTAAAAGTTGGCACTGGTGAAAGCACACAAGAAGATATAGAAACTATAGTAAATACAACAACAGAGGTGAGTACCAGCACTGATGCGAATATTTCAGACACTGGAGTTACTGACGAGGATACATCTAACCAAGAAACAATAGATGAAGAAGATAATCAGGCTCAAATAGATATACAAACTCAAGGGCAAGATGCTGAAGAAGAAAATCAACAAGAGAGTGATAGTTCTAATGTAGACGAAGAATCTACCACAACAACACAAGACACTACTACAGAAGATGAAGTAAATAACAATGAATAAGGTCTATGGTAAAGAAGAAGAAAAAGAGAATAGACCTTGCAAAAATAAAAAAAGAATCTACTAAGATTTTAAAGATAAAGTGTAAGCAAATAAAATTATTTGTACGTATAATCCGTCCTGGAGTGTGGGTAGTGCTCACCTTGATAACTGTGCTTATTATTGTTCTTGTGGTTACTTTCAATAAAGGTAATGCTATACAAAAAAATGATATTAAAGTTGTATCTGCAGTATCAGAAATCATGCTACTGCCAGGAGATGTTCAGCCAATTATACTGACAATAGCTGATGAACAAAAAATGAAAGATAAAACTTTTTTCAATAATGCAAAAAATGGCGATAAGATACTCGTATATCAGACCATAAAAAGAGCGATACTCTTTAGACCATCACTTGAGAAGATTATTGATGTGGCACCGATAAACCCAATAACACTTTTTAGGTAGAGTCAAATAAAATAAATATGACTAGATACAATATACTTTCAAAATATGGATTATTATCTTTTTACCAAATATTTTTGGTATTTATTTTTTTAATTATTCCAACATTTTCATATGCTGAAGGTATGACAAGTCCATATTATTACGCATGGAGTAATAATATAGGTTGGATTAACTTTGAGAATGTTACCGTTACAGACTCTGCTCTTTCAGGGTATGTATGGTCTCAAAATTCCGGTTGGATCAATCTCTCTCCAACACAAGGTGGAGTGAGCAATGATGCCGGCATTCTCTCGGGATACGCTTGGGGTGAGAGTCTTGGGTGGATTAATTTTACGGGGGTCAGCATAGACACCTCAACAGGTAAGTTTAGTGGCAGAGCGACCGGTAGCTTGATAGGAACGCTTACATTTGATTGTACAAATTGCGATGTGCGTACCGATTGGCGCCCTGCAAACAATGCAGAACCTTCCGCAGGCGTAGGTGGGGGCGGGATAGTAAGCAACACAGGAGTCGGCATTGGAGTGAATTATATTTGGCAAACGGGAGAGTGGGGAGCGTGTACCGGTGGTGTGCAAAAGCGAGATGTCTTTTGTGTAGATAAGCTTGGTGATGGTACGGTATATACAGACAAAACTTGCAGAACACAAAAGCCGATAAGTGTACAAAATTGCGCGCTTGAGCAAGAACAAGAGCAAAAGCTCAATTTGATTACCGAGAGAGAGGTAGATAATCAGGTAAGAGTTATATCAGAGAATAATAAAGAAGTTAAAGACAATCAAAACAATCAAAATAACAGAGATGGTAAAGAGGCGTGCGAGCCGTTTAATACGGATCTGGAGCCCGGAGACAGAGGTGATGCGGTAAAGCGGTTGCAAATATTTTTAAATAATCAAGAGCTTGGTGTAACCGAAAGGGGAGAAGAGACAAATCTTTACGGAGCGCGCACGGAGCTTGCCGTAGAAGCGTTTCAAGAAAAGTATGCGGACGAGATTCTTATACCACTTAACTTAACAAAAGGCACGGGCGTATTTGGCCCCTCAACGAGAAAGAAGGTAAACAATATGCAACTTTGTGTTTATAACAATACAAAAATGGTATCCGACAGAGCAGAAGATGCGCAGATAAGTACAACACCTGAGAAGCAAGTAAAAAAACAAGAAGAAAAGCCAATACCAAAAATAGAGTCCTTTTGGGTAAGGTTATGGAGACTAATTATCTCCATATTTAGATAGTCTTATTATTGTTACTGAGCGAGTCTTGCGCGGACGATATGCTTTAGTGCATTGCGGATTGTGTCGCGCATCTTTGTAAGTTCTGGATAAGCGTAGAAGAACTGCGTCTTCTGCTCCGCGATTGTATTTGGATTTATTTTCTTTTTAAAGATAAATGACACGAATGACTCTGCGATATCCTCGCCTGTGTTTGTAGCGGCATATTCCGTTACGAACGCTTTTGGATTCTTTGAGTAATTCTCGTCCGGATTTTGCGCATTTGGATTAAACTTCCCTTGACTCTGCGATATCCTCGCCTGTGTTTGTAGCGGCATATTCCGTTACGAACGCTTTTGGATTCTTTGAGTAATTCTCGTCCGGATTTTGCGCATTTGGATTAAACTTCCCTTTCCAATATTTGTCGTAAAAGGCCTTCATATACGCTTTATCATTAACACAGCCTTCTTGTATATAATATTCGCAGTCTTCCTCACTTATGTTTGCATTAACTTGAGAGTTGTTGAGTGTAAGTATGTGCATAAATTCGTGTATAAGCGTAAAGACCATCTCTTTTTCTCCGTCTCTCATCGTGTCCATATTTACATACATATCCCACTTTGCCGGATTTGACATATTCGGCGTTACATAAGCCATTGTGTCGGCTCCGGGTTTTGTGTAGGGGATAAGGCGGTTTAGGTATGTGTCTGAGAACTTGTTGGGAGAGATTTGCGCGAGCCAGCTTTTAACCTTGATGTGGTTGGCATTCTCAGTACCCGATACCACTGTAAACTTCTCTCCCTTTTCTATGTTATATACAACCCCCGCTTCTTCTTCAAGGTCGCTTGCATTACCTTTAAATGCTACAACACCTTTTGAGAACTCTTGGAAATCCTCATCAAGAGCGTCAAGTGCGGCGTCTAATTTTGCCTCCACTTCGTCACACTGAGCGGGAGTGCCGCACTCTATGTAGCATACACCGCGCTCCTCGTCGTACTTCTCCATACTCACGCAGTCCTCGGGACCGTCAACTTCCGTCTCTATAACGTAACCCTCATCTCCGGCACCCCTATACTCATCTTCATAAAAGTAATTATTACTATCGTCATATTGTCCGAATTCTCCGGACTCTCTATCATACGTTATATTGTCATTGTCGGATGGCACATCAAAAAGAGTGTATCCTCCGGCTATGATAATAAGAATTAATATTATATAGATTAGTTTTTTCATAATATCTTAATTTATAATCTTAATAATATTTTAAAATCTATTATACTATAAATTAATTTGGTACAAAAGTCAGGGCTCTACCTTTTTTATTACCTCGTCCGGTTCTGCCTATGCGGTGCACATAATCATCAAATTGTTGAGGGAGGTCGTAGTTTATAACATGAGAGACATTGTCTACGTGTATTCCTCTCGCCGCTACGTCTGTGGCTACCAGCACGCACGCATTGCCACTCTTAAACTTTTTAAGAGCACGTTGGCGTTGCACATGAGTCTTGTTGCCATGTATAGATTCTGCAAGTATGTCGTTGTTGTTTAGTTGGCGGGCGAGCTTACTTGCAGAGTGTTTCATAGCCACAAAGATTATTATGCGAGTAAACTCTTCTTTAGAGAGTAGTAGCATAAGCGTTTCAAACTTATTAGCTTGAGTGTATGGCACGATGTCTTGCTCTATAGAGTTCGTAATGTCCTTTTTCTTCACTGAGATTTCTATCGGGTCTTTGAGGAAGTCGTGCACTACTTTCTCAGCCTCTTTTGTCATAGTCGCAGAGAAGAAGAGTGTCTCACGGTTTTTTTGTGTACTGCCAAGTATAGAGCGCATATCTCCTATGAAGCCCATGTCTAGCATTCTGTCTGCCTCATCTAGCACAACGGTTGTTACATCGTTTGTACGTAGGTGTCCTTGTCGTTGTAAGTCTAATATACGACCAGGAGTACCAATGATAAAGTGATTATTACGCTTGAGAGATTTTATCTGAGGACGAATATTAACACCTCCTACACAGATTGTAGAGAATAGGTTGAGCCCTTTGGCGAACTTCTTTAGCTCATCATCTATTTGTATTGCTAGCTCACGTGTCGGTGTGAGTATGAGAGTTTTTCTACTAGGGGCGTGCATCGCCTTGTGTATAAGAGGCAGGAGGAAGGCAGCCGTCTTGCCGGTGCCAGTCTCTGCTAGGCCTATCACATCATGACCTTTCATTACATGAGGTATTATTTGGTCTTGTATTGGGGAGGGAGTTGTTATACCCATGCGCTCTATTGTGTTTGAGATTTTAGAGTCTAGGCCAAACGTTTTAAAGGTATGTTTAGGTTCATATACAACCTCTTGCACCTCTATAGGGTTTTTATTTATAAATTGTGATGGGTCAAAGCTCGGCATCTTGCGTGTCCTGTTCCGGTGTCCCCCGCCGTTACCACCACGATAGCCGCCCCCACCACCCTTAAAGTGCCTTTTAAAGTTACTATTTTTCTTGCGCCAGTTACCACTGTTTCTACTGTTGTTGCGCTTGATACGCGTGCCTCTACTGCTAGAGGATTTTTTACTATCCATAATATTTATTGTTAATTAGTATTAGGAGTTAAACCCTAATAACTAACTAAAGTTGAGTCCAAAACCTTATCAACTAATATGACACATATCTTAATAATAGTCAAGGATGTTCTTATTTATAAGGTGCGTGCTATAATATTCACATGGATATCTTTACAAGATTTAGGGCGATACCGGAGGCAGATAAAGTGCGAGCCGTTAGTACTTTGATAGAGGATGCTACTCCAGACTTCGACTTCTTTTACATGACGGTGCTCTCTGTGCTTATGGCGAGCTTTGGCTTACTCGCAGGGAGTGAGACAGTGGTGATAGGCTCTATGCTTCTGGCTCCTATTATGAGTCCTGTGCTAGCCTTTGCTTTGGGGCTCTCTATGAGTAATCACTCTCTTATGGGGCGCTCTCTAAGCACCTTGGGTAGGGCCACCGCTATTTCTATTGGGGCATCTGTCGGTGCATCTCTCCTTTTCTCTTTTGGTAGTTTTGGTAGCGAGTCTGTTATGAGTAATGCTATTATATTAGCCCGCACTCAACCAACTCTTTTGTATTTTGCTGTGGCTATCATCGCTGGCCTTGCAGCAGCATATACTGTGGCTCAGCCACATCTATCATCGGGACTTACTGGTGTGGCCGTTGCTGTGGCCTTGATGCCACCACTTGCTGTGGTTGGCATAGGTATTGCACACCTAAGCATACCCATGGCGGCGGGAGCATTTGTAATGTATTTAGTTAATGTAGCCGGTATAGTCTTTGCGGCCATGATGTCCTTCTCTCTTATGGATGTACACGCCAAGCGCGAGCAGGCAGATAATAAGATAGCTCAAGAGGAGAAGAGGGTAGAGGTAGAGGAAGAGAAAGTGGAAGAGATTAAGAGCAAAGATCAAAATGATAACCCTGCAGACTAGGAGGCGTAGGGCTAGTAAAATAATAAAGTATCTTAAAGAGGCGTACCCGAAGCCTAAGACGGAGCTTAAATATAATACACGCTTTCAGTGTTTGGTGGCAGTGATGCTCTCGGCGCAGTGCACAGACAAGCTTGTGAATAAGGTTACTAAAGAATTATTCAAAAAATATAAGACAGTACAAGATTTTGCAAAGGCAGATCCGGTAAACTTTAGTAGAGATATTAGCAGTGTTAGTTTCTATAACAATAAAGCTAAGAATATTATCGCAAGTGCTCAATATCTACAAAAGAATTTTGGCGGTAGACTGCCCAATGGCGCTAAGGAGCTTATAGAGCTCCCCGGTGTAGCGTATAAGACGGCAAATGTTGTGCTTGGCGAGGTGTATGATATATGGGAGGGTATAGCTACAGACACGCATGTGCGCAGATTCGCTCTGCGCTTTGGGCTTACGGATAATACAGACTTAACCAAGATATCTAAAGATTTGGAGGAACTGTTTAATAAAGAGGATTGGAAGTATGTCAATAATGGATTAGTGTTATATGGTAGGTATGTGTGCCCGGCGCGGCCCCACGATTGCTCTGGACATCCACTCACCAAGCTTATACCAAGTGCGGCTAATATTTGGCCTAAGGCTAAGTAGTGCACAACTTCACAAGACGAATCATACACTGGGGTACAGAGTATTTTTCTTGAGAGAAAAATCTCCCTGCTCCCTCGGATTTAACATCTTCAGTCCGCAAGCCCCATTGAATGATTGTCTTGTTACATTGTGGTAAGCTTACGAGTATGAGTACATTACAAAAGTTTGCAGTATTTGATATAGACGGCACAATCTTTCGCTCCAGCTTGCTCATAGAGCTTGTAGACAAGATGATAAGTCGCGGACACTTCCCTCAAGATATTACAGCTCAATATGAGGAGCAGAGACTCGCCTGGCTTAATAGGGAGGGGAGCTATGAGGATTATATTGACGCAGTGGTGGATGCATATAGGGCAAATATAAAGGGCATACATTACGGAGACTTTGCAGACACGGCGCGGGAGGTGGTTGCAGAGTTGAGTAAGCGTACCTATACTTACACAAGAGAGCTTATAGAAGAGCTTAAGGTCGGTGGTTATTATCTACTGGCTGTCTCACACTCGCCAAAGACTATACTTGACGATTTCTGCAATACGCTCGGCTTTGATAAGGTTTACGGTATGGTATATGAGATAGGGCCGGGAGATATGCTGACGGGAGAGATTGCAGATGAGCACCTTATACAAAATAAAGCCAATATAATAAAGAGGGTGGTAGAGAAGGAGAGCTTGACTTTAGAAGGTTCAATAGCGGTAGGAGACACGGAGAGTGATGTGTCGATGTTGGAGCTGGTAGAGAGGGCAATATGTTTTAACCCAAATAGTAAATTGTACAGACACGCTCAACTACATGGTTGGGAAGTTGTAGTCGAGCGCAAGGATGTTGTGTATGAGCTGTAAATACACAAAGCCTCAAGAAAATATCTTGAGGCTTGTGTTTTTAGCGTTCTTTATTTCGTGCAACGGTACTGTTTAATTTTTATCCTAAACATAGCATCGTTGCCCCCTATCAGAGCAACGACCACAAGTGGGTTACGATAGGGTAAAGAACAGCCATTATTACCATACCATAGTTGTTGACCGTAGTCAAGTGTGGGGTCTCGTAAACAGAGGTAAATTGTGAACAAATCGTGCACCTTGCGCGAACCTATTTCGCACGCGAAGCGTGTGAGAATTAAACAGCGGTGCGGGCAAAGCCCGCGCTATTTACTCGTCCGCCAAAGGCGGACGAAACAACTCAGCCG
>JALWOZ010000029.1 GCA_027083345.1 Candidatus Kaiserbacteria bacterium | reverse complement strand
GTATACAATAGACTGGAGAGATGGGACAAATGCCTCTAAATATGAATTAGTGGCTAATAAATGTACATCTTCTAGTTTAAACACACAATCTATAACTACCCACACTATATACCACAACTATACTGAGGCGGGGTCTTACTTACCTAGATTAACCATTTCAAATGGTACATCATATTACAAAACAACTCAAAAAGTTACACTGACGGGAGAGAACTTTACAGTAACACCATCCTATGGATACAAACCATTAGAGTCTACTGTATCCTTTAAAGCTGATGAGTCTTGCGTGGTAGGTAATGCAACAACAATTACCTATGAGGTGGATTGGGGAGATGGTTCAACTAAATCTACATATAACAAATCTTTACCTTCTTGCGGTAACTCTTTCTCCCCGCAGATAGTTACCAGAGACTTTACTCACACTTTCCAAAATACCGGTAGATATGACGTAACTTTATCAATTAAAAAGGGAAACATAAACTCAACTTACTCAAAGACAAAAGAAGTTGTTGTAGACCAAGAAGTTTTAAGAAATGGCTTACGTAACTTAGCACAAAGAATAAACAATCTACACCTAGGTGAAAGCTTAGCAACTGCAATAAGATCTATATTTAAATAATAATTACTCAAAATGGATCCTGTCTTGGCAAAGCAAGATCTCACGCAAATTACTATGCTTTTTTAAATCTGGATCTTCTGTTATCAATCTCTGGGCTTCTTCTCTGGCTGCCTCTACCATCTTTATATTTTTTATAGCTTCCATTGCTATATCTGACGTACCCCATTGAGTATCACCCCTCAACTCTCCGGCACCTCGTAAAGATAAATCCATTTCTGCCAATTCAAAACCACTCTTTGCATTGATTATAGCTGTAAGACGATCTTTGGTTGTATCTGACACTGTATGATTAGTAGTAGCTAAGTAGCAATAAGATTGATAATTGCTACGTATAACTCTACCTCGTAATTGATGCAATTGAGAGAGTCCAAATCTTTCTGCTCCTTCTATAAGGATAATCGTAGCATTAGGTACGTTGACACCAACTTCTACTACTGAGGTAGCCACCAATATGTCGACGTTACCGTTAGAAAATTCAAGCATCACATCCTCTTTCTCTTTATTAGACATCTTACCATGCAACATATCTATACTTAATTCTGGGAATATTTTACGCAAATTCTCCACCTCATTTTCAACAGATTTTAATCTAGCCATCATTATTTTTTGTGCACTAATCACCCCATTTTTATCTGACAGGTCTCCAATATAAACCCTAGGACATATAACATAAGCTTGTCGCCCTTCTGCCACCTGTTGTCTAATATGTTGATACACATCATTTAATTTATTTTTACTAACTATTTTTGTTATTACCCTTTTACGCCCTCTGGGCATCTCGTCTATTATAGTTAGATCCAAATCTCCATATATAGTTAAGGCCAATGTTCTAGGTATAGGCGTGGCTGTCATAGACAATAAGTGTGGGGGTTTTTTATCTAGATTATTTTTTAAAAGAGATGCCCGTTGTTTAGTGCCAAATCTATGTTGCTCATCTATTATTGCCAATCCTAATTTATTGAAATGGACACCTTTTTGTATCAATGCATGAGTACCTATAACTACTTGCACACTCCCGTCTGCCACCCATTTAAGTAATTGGGTTTTTGAGATATTAGTAGCTTTACCGGGTTCAGCTTTCGATGGATATTTTTTACAACCACTCCCCGTCAGCAGCCCTATATTTACATAAGAGTTATTAAAATATTTGATAAAACTATCAAAAAGCTGTTTGGCCAAGACTTCGGTAGGGGCCATATAAACTACTTGGATACCATTAGACACTACAGCAAAACTAACAGTAGCAGCTACCGCAGTCTTACCAGACCCCACATCTCCCTCAAGCAACCTAGACATTGGTACTCCTTTAGACATATCTTTTAGAATAGATTGCACAGCTTTGTTTTGAGATTTAGTTAAGATGAAAGGGAACGACTCTACAAAACCCTCTACACTTGAATATCCAACATTGAAAGTAGTAACATCATTACTAATCTTATACCCTAAACTATTGCTCCTAAGGTTTCGCTCTTTGGCTGCCATAAGCTGTAATTTAAACACTTCATCAAAAGCAAACCTTTTACGAGCACTGTACGCATCCTTCTCATTCTCCGGTATATGTGCCCAAACTATTGCAGTAGACATGGTAGGTAAATTATATTTCTTAATTATATTTATAGGTATTATGTCTACTAGACTCTCCAAATTAATACCCTCTAAAACTTTGCGTATAGCATAATAAAACCACCTACTAGTAATACCTTGACTTGTCTTATAAATTGGATACAGACCTGCATGCTCAGTTTGGGAATCTTTTATTTCAGGCAATCCAGGCATTTGCTCTATATTAGGATTAGCAAAATACATATTCTTTCCTTTACCTGTAATCTTAGATGTAACTTTTATGTATTTTACATACTTTAGTGAGTCTACTATATATGGTTGATTAAACCATCTAAGTCTAATTCTCGCAGTACCATCTTTTAGCCATCCTTCTACCATATACTTCTTTGTCTTCCACATTAAAGTTTTCTTAACATCTACAAGTTCACCATATACTGTTACTATGTTATCTGTAATCCCGTCTTCTAGTAATTTTTGAACACTAACAGAACTACCTATATTCTCATATCTGCTAGGTATATGCATCAATAAATCTTGAATTGTAAATAATTCTAACTTCTCTAAAGCTTTTATTTGCGTGCCAACCAATCTAAAATGCTCGTTTATATTGTCAGTTAAATACATATAAGTAATTATACTATAAATAAATACAAAACATGAAATCTAGATTAGTTATCCATATTTATTAACTTATAACTATTGGTTCTCCTTAACTACAGGGTATAATATAAATATGGATAATAACACAAACATCAAACCATGTAGCTTTGTAAATCCTGCAAAAATAATCCACTTATTTAATATTAAAGAGGGGAGCAAAATAGCTGACTTCGGAGCAGGCTCTGGTGCTTATATATTAGCAGCAGCTCCTCTGGCCGGGCACACAGGTAAGCTATTTGCAATAGATATACAAAAAGATTTATTATTAAAATTAAAAAAACAAGTTCTAACCGAAGGTTATACTAATGTAAAATTCTTATGGACTGATTTTGAGAAGCTAGGAGCTACTAAACTAAATAATGAATCTCTAGATATAGTCATTCTCTCTAATACCATATTTCAGCTAGAAGATAAGTTAGGAGCACTCAAAGAATCCTATAGGGTACTCAAAAATACAGGTAAATTATACATAATAGATTGGACAGAGAGCTTTGGGGGATTAGGACCGGACAAAGACAGTGTTGTCCCTAAAGATGAAGCTCTTGAGATATCCAAGAAAGCAGGCTTTATCTTACATAACGAGTTTAATCCAGGTGAACACCATTATGGTTTAGAATTAACCAAACAATAACTTATGGTATTAAACAACACACAAACGAGTCCATTCAAATTAATAGTACTTTTTATATTTTTTATATTTGCGGCTATTGGGGTAGTAATGTTTGCACTATACCAAGCTGGAGCTGGAGAAAAACGATTGAGCAATGTTACCATGTGGGGAACCATACCCAAAGAAAGATTTGACGCTTTTTTAAGTGATCTGGCAGAAATAGATAGCAAAGTAGAGAAAATAAATTACATATATAAAAATGAAGATACTTTTTATGATGAATTAACTAATGCACTGGCTTCTGGTAAGGGTCCAGATTTACTATTTATAACTAACGAGCAAATAATGCAAAACAGAGATAGGGTATACGCCACACCTTACAAACAATTTGACATAAGGAAATTTAAAGATACCTATATAGAATCTGCGGAGTCTCTACTTCTACCAGAGGGGATAATAGGATTCCCAGTTGCTGTAGACCCTCTGGTTTTGTATTGGAACAGAACTCTACTAGCCAATAATCAATACACATTACCTCCCAAACAATGGGGTGAGCTATTTAGAATGTCTCAAAATATAACTAGGAGAGATGATTCCGGAATAATAAAACTGTCGACTATAGCATTAGGTGAATTTAGTAATATACACAATGCAAAAGACATACTAATAGCTATGCTAATGCAAGCAGGAGGAGATGTAACAAAATTGAATAAAGACAATAAACAAATAGCAACGTTATCAGCTAAAAACACAGACGGAGCTTCACCTACCTTAAATGCCTTGAGATTCTTTACAGAATTTTCTAATCCGGCCAAAAGTACCTACACTTGGAGTAGAGCTCAGTCAGAGGCTAGAGACGCTTTTGTGTCTGGGGATTTAGCCATGTACTTAGGCTTCGCTTCTGAATTACCTTTAATATTAAAACAAAATCCTAATTTAAATTTTGACGTTAGTATACTACCTCAATTAAGTGGTGGGGTAGGACAGAGACTATCTACCATAGCCAGAGTATATGCTGTAACTATCCCCAAAGTCTCTAAACACCCTCAAGATGCTGGTGTGTTTATAACGTCTTTAATAAGTAAAGATGCTTCCATATTACTAGAAAAAAATATAGGCCTACCAAGCCCAAGAAGACAGCTACTAGCCAAAGAACCTACCGATCCGCTGAAAACCACATTCCGTAACTCTGCTATAATGGCTAAAAGCTGGAGGGACCCTGACCCAAGAAAGACTTACGACATATTATCAAAAATGGTAGAGACTGTAACCACAGGCAAGAAAAGAATGAGCTCTGCAATAGAAAGAGCTAACAGAGAGCTACAAGTACTACTTGGTAATACTTATTAAATATTATGAACTTTTTTTTAGAAGCAGCATCTGTAGAAAATCCTCTAGCTGTAAATAGCTCTATGGAGTTTTTAGGTAAACTACTAGGCGCCGTTATGTATTTTGTAATCCCAATATTAGGATTAGTTTTAATACTCTCAGGTTTAATGTTTATCTTTGCAAGAGGAAATAAAATTAAAATAAGAAGAGCAATTTATAACTTAACTTATGTAGCCCTCGCTATTGCACTTATACTAGGCTCTTATATGATAATAACTGTGGTTTCTAACACAATAGGTGCTATTATAAGAACAAAATAAAAATATGTTTAAAGAGATCTTTGTATACGCAGTAGACAATATAAACTCTACAGGATTAAAGAATCCTTTAGCAGGGAATCTAAATGAAAATATTAATAGTATACCTGGTTTTATAAAAAGTATTCTAGGTCTTATTATGTATATGGGTATACCTTTTATAGGTTTAATACTGGTATATGCTGGCTTTAAATTCTTATTTGCCAGAGGTAAAAGAGAACAAATTAAAACAGCTACTTTTAATATACAATGGGTCATAATAGGTATAGGAGTGTTTTTAGGGGCGTGGGCTCTCACTACTCTTATAGATTCTACAATTAATAGCATCATGCACTAAATCATGAATAAAATACTTACTACATTAATATTACTATTACCTATACCAACTCTTGCTGTATCAAGCCTGTCGGATCTCGTAGATTTATTGGTAGGACTTATTAATACAATAATACCTATATTAATATCGTTAGCCATAGTTATATTTTTCTATAATACTGGTATGGGTATATTTGGTAATGCAAAAAATAGTGGAGAGGCAAAAACCAAGTTAAAAGATACTCTTATATGGGGAACTCTAATAATATTTGTAATGGTTTCTATATGGGGTATTTTAAATATTATTGGTGGAGAATTTAATATAATGCAAAGAACATTTTACTAAATATTTTGTACTTCTTTAAATATATGGCATAATTGTTTGTATGTTATGGGTAGATAAAATAGCACAAGACATAGAGAAACGTTTATCAAAACAAATAAAAGATAGAGACCATTTAATAATACGAGATGAAAAGACCGCAAGTGGTAGAGTGCACATAGGCTCAATGCGAGGTGTAGCAATTCACGGACTTTTATCTTTTGTACTTAATGAGCGCGGTATCAATAATAAATTCTTATATGAGATAAATGACTTTGACCCCATGGACGGACTGCCGTCCTACCTAGATGCTGATGTATATAAAAAATATATGGGCAAGCGATTACTTGACGTACCATCTCCTGACGGTAAAGCTAAGAACTTTGCAGAGTACTATGCTCGAGAATTTATAGACGTTATTAATAAAGCGGATTTTGATGTAGAATTTTATAGACTAAGTGACATATACAAATCAGGTAAGATGGACGAGGCGATAAGGTTGGCACTAGAAAACGCTAAGAAAATACGCAATATATACAAGAAGGTATCTGGTTCTATTAAGCCTGACGACTGGTTGCCTCTTAATGTGGTATGTGAGTCATGTGGCAAAATTGGCACAACTAAAGTTACCTCATTTAACGGTGAGACTGTTACTTATATTTGCCAAACAGATGCAGTAGAATGGGCACAAGGATGTGGACACACTGGAGAAATTAGCCCTTTTGGAGGTAATGCTTCACTCCCATGGAAGGTTGAATGGCCTGCTAAATTTAAAGCTATGAAAGTCTCAATAGAAGGTGCAGGCAAAGACCACTGTACTAGAGGTGGTTCAAGAGAAGTTGCGAACACAATAGCCAAAGAGGTATTTAACGTACAACCTCCATATGACATACCGTATGAATTCTTTTTAATAGGTGGCAGTAAAATGTCGTCTTCTAAAGGTACAGGGTCATCCTCTAAAGATATATCAGACTCTATACCTACAAAGATATTTAGACTCCTAATGTTTAATAAAAAGCCTATACAGACAATAAATTTTGATCCAACTGGAGATACAATTCCTACACTATTCGACCAATACGACAAAATAGCAGACGATTACTGGAGCGGTGTTGATAGTGATACCGTAAGACTATTTGCATTGATACATAAAAATAAAGAGCCTAAAGAACGGTTATATCTACCTAGATTCTCTATAGTTGCCTATTTATCTCAAATGCCACATATCAATATCCAACAAGAGTTTGAAAATTTAAAGGGCTCTAGTCTTACTAAAGAGGAAGTAGTTGAATTAAACGAGCGTATTGAATATGCACAAAAATGGCTGTCCCAATACGCCCCTGACAAATATGTCTTTAAATTACAGAGCACATTGCCTGAAGCAGCAAAATCTTTGTCAAATATTCAAAAAGAAGCGCTATCTCTACTACTTTCTTATGTAAAAGGAAATAAAAAGCTAAAGGGCCAGGATTTACATGAGCAACTACATATTATTAAAGAATCAACATCTATTGATCCTAAACAGTTCTTTACTGCAATTTATCAGATATTCTTAAACAAAGAAAGCGGGCCTAAAGCCGGCTGGTTCTTAAGTGTACTAAATAGAGAGACTATAATCGATTTATTAGAGCAAGCTACAAATATAAAATAATATGAAAATTGTACTAACAGGAGGTGGAACAGGAGGACATTTTTATCCTCTTATGGCTGTGGCAAGTGAAATTAATAAAATAGCAGAGGAGCAGAAAATAATACCTCCCAATTTGTATTATATAGGTACAGAAGAGTACGACATAAACGCCCTAGAAGAAAACAACATAACTTTTATAAAAGCTCCTTCAGGTAAGGTACGTAAATATTTCTCTATAAAAAACATTATAGACCCTTTTAAAATAATAGCGGGCACATTGAAGGCTTTGTGGCAATTATTCACCCTATACCCGGATGTTGTATTTAGTAAAGGAGGTTATGTTAGTGTGCCAACTCTACTTGCATCTAAATTTTTGCGTATACCTGTAGTAGTACATGAAAGTGATGCTGTGCCCGGTAGAGCTAACTTGCTTGGTGCAAAATTTGCAAAGTGGGTAGCAATATCATATCCCGGAACATCCAAATATTTTACTAAAACATCCAAAGATAAGATAGCTTTAACTGGCAACCCTATACGAGAAAGTATAGCTAAACCTGCCCAAAATGGTGCATATGAGTATCTAGGACTAAGCAAAAGCATACCAACAATCTTTATACTTGGAGGATCACAAGGTGCCCAATCTATAAATAATATAGTCTTAGACGCACTACCCACTCTATTAAATAAATATCAAATAATTCACCAAACAGGACCTAAAAATATAGATGAAGTAACCAGCATAGCAAAAGTTATCCTACATAAACACAAATACTCAGACAGGTATAAAGCCTTTGGATTTTTAAACCAATTGGCTATGCGCATGAGTTCTGGAGCATCTGATATGGTTATAATGAGAGCGGGCTCGGGAACTATATTTGAAGTTGCCAGTTGGGGACTACCCAGCATAGTGATACCTATCCCTGAAGATATATCACACGACCAAACTAAAAATGCATTTGCATATGCCAGCACAGGAGCCTCTGTCGTAGTTAAACAAAAAAACTTAGAACCTTCTATACTGATTAACGAGATAGATAGAATTATGCAAGATAAACAGCTAAAAGAAAATATGAGTATAGCTGCCAAAAAATTCTCTAAACCAAACGCTGATAGAAAAATAGCAGATATAATATTGAAAACTGCATTAGAACACGAATAGTCAAAGTTACCATTATGCAAAATATGCAAAATCCAAATAATAAAGTAGCAGTTCGATATCCCCCAAGTCCTACTGGTAATTTACACATAGGTAATATACGCACTATATTATTTAATTATCTATTTGCCAAACACGCAGAGAGATTAGGTACTGAAGCATCTATGATAATGCGCTTTGAAGATACTGACAAAGAGCGCAGTAAAGCAGAGTATGAGCAAGTTGCACTTGATACGCTTGATGCATTAGGTATAACCTTCACAGATGGTCCATATCGCCAAAGTGGGCGTACAAACATATATATACAGGCCATACAAAAGCTTATCGAGAATAACATGGCATACGAAGGAGAGAAGAGTAAAGACAACTCAGAAGATAGGGTCATACGCTTTAAAAATCCAAATAAAAAAATTACTTTTACAGATGCTGTACGTGGTAACATAACAATAGACACTACAGATTTTGGTGATTTTATAATAGCACGCTCGTTTAACAATCCACTCTATCATCTCACTGTAGTAGTAGATGACATAGACATGGGGATAACTCACATAATAAGAGGAGAGGATCATATAACAAGCACACCCCGCCAAATATTGCTTATAGAGGCACTTGGTAGTAGCATACCTCAATATGCACACTTACCTTTAATTATAGGTTCGGATAAGAAGAAATTAGGTAAAAGACACGGGGCCGTAACATATCAAGAATTTGAAAAAGTTGGTTATTTACCCAGTGCAATAATAAACTATTTAGCTCTATTAGGTTGGAGTGAGGGTAATGATAGAGAATTTTACTCAATGGAAGAACTTGAAAAAGCTTTTACTCTTGAGAATGTGAGTAAATCCCCAGCAATGTTCTCTTATGAAAAGCTAGACTCTGTAAATAGACATTACTTGTTACAACTCCCTGATACAGTATATGAGCAAGAGGTACAAAAATATCTAACTAAACAAATACAAATATATTTAGATACTACCAATAAGGCCGTAAGACATACTATTTTGCATACTATTATAAAAGATAGAATTAGTAAATGGGGGGATGTACAAAATGTTTGTAATACGGAACTCTCTTGGCTTAAAAATACTAATCAACTAAATAAAGAAAAGATAGCGTGGAAAGAAAGTAGCAACGAAGCCACAAAAAAGCATATTAATAATTTAATTACATTATTAAAAACAATACCAAAAAATAAATGGGAACAAGTAACAAATAGAGAAGCCACCTTTACTATAAAGAATACAATCTGGGAATATGCCGAGACGATAGGTAGGGGAGAAGTATTGTGGCCAATGCGTTACTCTCTAACAGGAGAAGAGCGTTCCCCAGATCCATTTACTGTGGCTTTTATACTAGGCAAAGAAGAGACTATAGCAAGACTAGAGTTGGCTAAGAGTTTACTATAGCAAAATAAATATTGTGATATAATGCTTAACATGAAGATGTTTTTTGTGAGTATATTATGCATTTTGACTTATTTTATAAATACTAACATAGTATTAGCAACAGAAGATGTCTCTGAACTGCGCACTAAAATAAACGGCAATAGGGCGGAGATACAAAAAATAGAGAATGAGATAAAAAAATATGAACAAGAGCTAAATAAGGTACAAGGTAAAAAACAAACTCTACAAAATAGTATATATTCATTAGATTTATCACGAAAAAAAACTATAGCTAAGATTAAACTAACTAATGACAAGATAAGTAAAACTAAAAAAAATATACTGACCTTATCTAAAGATGTAGATAACCATGTACAAAAAATAAAAAATGGTACGGCTGGTTTAGCTCAATCCTTAAGAATTATGAACGAAAGTGATCAAGAATCTCTTATAGAAATACTTCTAAAAAATAACAATTTAGCAAATGCGTGGACAGTTATAGAATCTTTACGGCAATTCCAATCTACAGTAGGAGATAGAATTAATACTCTTAACTCCATTAAACTTAAATTATTAAAAACTAAAAATGCAAAAGAGCTAGAGATCAGGACACTCGATACAGAAAAAGATGAGCTAGCTAGTAATAAAAAAGCTCTAGATATAAACAGACAAGCAAAAAATACATTATTAAAACAAACTAAAAATAAGGAAAGTGAATACCAAAAAATATTAGTAGCTAAACGTCAAGCAAAAAAAGATTTTGAAGCACAAATGGCAGCTTTTGAAGCAAAGCTAAGCTACATCTTAGATAAAAACAAAATCCCACAGAAGGGGAGTGGGATATTTAGCTGGCCTGTACCCAGTCACCACATAACCCAATATTTTGGGAATACTAAATTTGCTAGAAGCGGAGCATACAATGGTAGAGGACACAATGGAATAGATTTAAGAGCTTCAATAGGCACCAGAGTAAATTCTGTTTTAGATGGTACTGTACAAGATATTAATAACAAAGTAGCTGCTCAATGCCAATATGGTAAATGGGTCTTAATAAAACACAATAATGGATTATCAACTTTATACGCTCATTTGAGTAGCATATCAGTCACCAAAGGCCAAACTGTAGTAAAAGGTCAGAGAATAGGATACTCTGGTAACACCGGATATGCTTTTGGGCCACACCTACACTTAACAACGTATGCATCAGGTGCTGTAAAATTTAAACAATACAAATGCCATAGTGGTCCGACAGTAAAGGTACCTATATCTGCCTATGGCGGATACTTGAATCCAATTGATTATCTACAGTAAACAAAATGAGGAGAGAAAGAATACCCAATGTGTTTATATGTGTTAAATGTATTACGTCGCACAATATACATTTAACGACTATAGAACCCTTTATACAACAATACCTCTATTTATTTGCAATAATTCTTATATTGCCAAAGTCAGACTCATTTATGCTCTCTATGTTAAATCCTATACCCTCCACAAGCTCTCTAATCTCCCCTTGATTATATAAACACACATTACCTACTATACTATAAGTCATTTTACCCACCTCCCCCACCTCACAAAACCTATCTTCAACAGGGGAGCTAATACAACGATATTCATCTACAAATCTACTATTTACACCAGAAATAGAAATAAATAATTTGCCTCCACGTATCATATTATTTCTAACACTTTCTAATAACTTTTTAGTTTTATTGTATTGTAGATGATGTAAAGTTCTTTGGCTTACAACGAGTACTATATCATTAGGTAAATCTGCTTGTGTAATATTTGTTATGTCTATTTGTACACAATGCACACTACCTCCCCCCTCTCCCACTAAGTTTTCTAACGTCGCACAATATTTTGAATTATCACGTATATCATATATCCAAATATCCCAACCTAGTAATAACAAAATAGCAGATAATCTACTTTCTCCAGCCCCTAAGTCTACTGCTACCTTCTTACCTTTGTACCCTATAGCAAATTTAATAACCTCTTTATCTAAAGAGTCTACCCTGCCCTTTGCTATATCTATACCATATTTTGTAGCGTCTCTATGTTTAAACATTATCTTTATTCCAAGGGATATCAAATGATTCAAATTCCGGCAACAACTTTTCCCCATACAAGAGTCTATAAATAACCTCAGCATGACTCAATGCGCCAGTGAGTGCATTATGAGGCTCAGGCTCATCTGGTATACCACAATAATTGAGTATAACATCTAAATTAAGTAAGCTACGTTTATGCTTTGGGTCTACTGGTGGCCTAAGCCCACGATTAATATAATGCATCCATGCAAGTGAGTGAGTATCTATAGTACGATGCGCAAATGGATACTCCGCTCCCGCCCTTTTACAAGCCTCTTGCACATAATCTCTATCAAAAGAAACATTCTGCCCTGCCAGTGTCCTATCATCCTCGATCTGCTTACTCCAGTCTATAAAATTGCGTATTAGCTCTGCCTCAGACATCTTATTTGAATACAATACCTCCTCTTTACTGAAACCGTTAACTTCAAGAGCCTCGTCAGAGATATGCGCACCGTCCCACACCTTACACTCTGCATAAAATCGATTAGTGGGGTTGTTTAAGTCCAAAGCACCCAGACTTACAATAGAGCTCTCTTTATAATCTAACCCAGAAGCTTCTACATCTAATACTAACATTAATATAACTATAAACTATAAATTCTAAACCTCCAACTATTTGAGTCCCCTACAATTACTAGCAGGAGTATACCCTGCTGATTCTGCTTCTTTTATATTCCTAAACCATCGCTTATTAGTCGCACTTATACGATTAGCCCCAGAACACCATGGGTAGTGGTACTTATGACCACGCCAAGAAGCAACTACTGCCCCATCTATATCTTGACTCGGTGTGATGGATATATCTGTATTGTAAGTTAATTTGGCGGTTTGCTTACTCTCTTCTAAAAAAGACAATCTACCCAATCCAAATGCACTAAATCCAACTAAAACTAGTATTATGGCCATAAATAGTTCATTAGGTACAGTTGTATAAAAATGCTTGATTTTCTCTACTATTTCTTTTATACTAGCGCTCATTAACTACATTATAACATTATGGCACATAAAAAAGCAGGTGGATCAGCAAAAAACTTAAGAGACTCAAATGCTCAATATTTGGGACTTAAGTTAGCAGATGGACAAAAAGCTAAAGAAGGTGAAATTATTGTACGCCAAAGAGGTACTAAAATACTACCTGGAGAGAATGTAGGTACAGGTAAGGACCACACTCTATATGCTCTTAAAAGTGGTGTTGTCAAATTCACTAATGTGCGCAAAACCAACTTCACGGGCAAGACAGTCCGCAAACGCAAAGTTGAGATTGTTGCTGTGTAAACACTAAAAAGACAGAATAATTACTCTGTCTTTGTGCCCTACTCTAATTTTTGAGCATAGACGGAGATACTCCGTCTTTTGTTCGCTCTACCATTTTTAAGATGATTGTGCGACTTCAACACCTTATGTAGTGTAAAGTGCTTACTATACAACTCCCTAACCTCACGCTCAGTACTGACGTGCTCTGCCACATTCATCTTGGGGTGTATATACGTATTATCCTCTCCGGCTGGGTGCTCACGCAATAACTTCTTTGCGTTTCTATCTTCATCAAGTAAAAATGTTTTATAAAAGAGCCACCCGCCAGGCTTAAGTACACGTACAATCTCCAAAAGCTGCTTCTGCCTCTGCTTTGCGTTTAAGAAATGGCTTGCCATCATATCAAGCACCAGATCTACACTATTCTCTAGCATATCTATAGTGCCGTCCATACTCTTAACACTAAAGCCTAGTTCAATACCATTCTCCTTGGCCATCTTTTGTGCTAAGTCTATAGCTTCTTCAGAGATGTCAAAACCTCCGCCAACCATATTAAACTCCTTTGCAAGGTATATAAGATTCCGCCCATTGCCACAACCTATGTCATACACTCTACTACCAGCCCCTAGAGAACCCTCCACGACCTGCTTATTTTGTTGCTTATCCAACCAATGTAAAAACTTCACTAAATCGCCACTAGGTTTTGTAGACACAGCTAAGTTGGTTGTAAAATTGTTTTTAGTATACTCTCTATCCCAGAACTTCTTATTAACCTTTCTATATCTCATATAATTACACAACCTCAAGTACAACCACGTCTCCTGACTTTTCAACTACATCTTTCTTCTTTATTGCTAATTTCTCTACGGATTTTAAGGTCTCTGCTCCTGTCTCTTTTAAAAAGTTAGTTAGGGTCTCTTCATTATAAAAAGTGGGTATCACTATCTTTGCCTCTAGACTGTTTGCAAGCTTATTTGCCACTGCAGGCTCTACAGTCCCCTCCCCCTCAATAGGTACGAATAGTATATCTATATCATCTATACCATCTAGAATTTTACCAGAGAGCTTCTCATCTTTAATAGTTCCCAAATTAACAATATGCACATCCTCTACATGTAGTGAGTACACGGTATTTATCTTTCTTTCTCCACCATATTCTGTATTAGTAGCAACTCCTTTAGCAAATACTCCAGCAACCTCATACTCTCCGGGTCCATCTATAACATACAATTCCCTACCACTACGAGTTACAGAAGTAGACCCATTACAGTCAATATGATCCACTGAGATAAATGCCAGATCTGCACCAAACTTAACTTCCTTCATCTTGGAACTCTTGCTTATAGGGTTCATAGCTATGGTGATATCACCACTTGTAAGCTTTATGAATCCACCATTATGGTATGTAATTATCATAATCTATATATTTAAACTTATTATAACACGTAATATACTTAATATTATAAACCTACCTTTTTAAGATTCTCTATGGCCTCTTTTTGCTTTTTATTAAGTCTGCTTGGTACATCTATATGCACACGCACTATCAAGTCTCCCGGCGTACCACCCTTGCTAGGCTCTCCTGCTCCATGTATCTGCACCCCTTGCCCACTTTGTATACCTGCAGGTATCTTAACTTCAATCTCCGTAGATTGCTTATATGAGCCTTTACCTGCACATTCTTTACACTTCTCCTTAGGTACCTCTCCTAAGCCCTCACAATTTGGACACGGCTCTTGCATATTAATGGTACCAAATGGAGTACGTCTTACCTGTTTTATACTACCCTCTCCATGACACTTGCCACACTTTGCAGTGTCGCCACCTTTTGCTCCTGTGCCTTGACAGGCCTTACACTCACTGTCTTTGTTAATAGCAATAGTCTTGTCTACCCCTAATATAGCCTCTGAAAGCGTAATGTTTAAGTCCATTTGTATATCTCTACCTCGCTTCTCTCTACTAAAACCTCCCATCCCCCCAAATATATCACCAAGATCAAATTCAAATCCTTGTGTACCAGCTCCACCAAAGCCACCAGACTGCCTAGCAAAATCAGAAAAATCAAAACCACCAAAACCATTACTATTACCAAAACCTCCAGCACTTGCTCCTCCTGTAATATCATATTGCTGACGCTTCTTCTTGTCTCCTAAGGTTGCATATGCCTCTGATATCTCTTTAAACTTCTTCTCATTTCCACCATTTTTGTCTGGATGGTACTTATGCGCAAGCTTTCTAAAGGCCTTCTTAATTTCTGCCTCAGACGCGCCACGCTCTACCCCAAGTATTTTGTAATAATCTTTACCCATTAGTATTTAATTTAGTTGAATTATTGTATCAATAAGAACGCTACATTGCAAAAAATAACATAATTGTTCAATGATGCTGTCGGACTGAGGTCTCGTTAAGCTCAAAGAAAACGGCGAATTTTATTCGCAGGCAAAATATCGTGTACCTCATTTAATAATTATATTAACTTTTAGCACAACAACTATAGTACAAGCACCTTCAACTGCTTTTTACCTTTCCTCAATATCGCTATACCCTGCTCTAAGTCTTGCTCATCTATGTCAAAGTCTACATCTTTAATCTTCACTCCACTGATACTCACAGCACCCTGCTCTATCATACCACGCGCCTCCGTCTTAGAGCTTAGGAGCCCACTGTTAGTAAGTACATCTACCAGCTTGTCTCCATTGTTAATCTTATGTGTTGGGGCCTCGGTCTTAAGCATCTCTAACTCAGCACCAGAGAGTTCTGAGAGTTCCTTACCACCAAAGAGTACCTCTGAGACACTCCTAGCAGACTCTGCAACATCCTCACCATGCACAAACTTGGTAACTTCATATGCAAGAGCTTTCTGTGCAGCACGCTCTTGCGGAGTCTCTTGCATCTCTCTCATGAGCGTGCTTATCTCCTCTAGGCTTAACAATGTGTATATCTTAAGTCTATCATCCACATCCTCATCAGAGATATTTAGCCAAAACTGGTAAAAGGCATACGGAGATGTCATCTTAGGGTCTAACCATACGGCATTACCTTCACTCTTGCCAAACTTCCTACCCGTTGCACTGTCTACTATAAGCGGAGCCGTGAGCACAAAGGCCTCTCCACCAACCTTCTTTTTTATAATCTCAACACCTGTCATCATATTACCCCATTGGTCTGAACCACCTACCTGCACTGTACAATTATGATTCTCAAATAGATGTAAGAAGTCATACCCTTGCATAGGTGCATAAGCAAACTCTGTGTAAGAGATAGGGCTTTCATCTTTAAGGCGTTTGGCTATTATCTCCTTCTTTATCATTTGGTTTACCGTAAGGAGCTTACCTATCTCTCTCATGAAGTCTACAAGCCCAAGGCCCTTCAGCCAGTCTGCATTATTCACTATCTGTACATCAGTACCCAACAAACCAGACACCTGCTTGCACAACTTTTCTGCTCTTTGAGTTACTTGCTCTTCATCAGAGAGATCTCTCTCAGTCGTCTCCTTAGGGTCGCCAAGTAATGCTGTGCCACCCCCAACAAGCAATATCACCTTATGACCAGCATCAGCTACATGACGCATCAACATATACACAGTAAGGTTACCTATATGTATAGAATCGGCAGTTGGGTCTACACCCAAGTAAAATGTCCGTTTCTCGCCATCAAGAATCTTCTCAAGACTCTCACCGGAAAATTGGTTAATAAACCCACGCGCCTTCAACTCTTCTGATAACTTCATAAAGCCAATTTTAACACAACTCCGTAATTATCGCATTAAGTCTCTTAACTCACAATATTTGCACTTACCCTTTTTATAATCATTGCAACGATTATTCCAAAAATCTAAGTTTAATATCTCATTGCTTACTTTGTTTATCTCCTCTTTGAGATCTTCTACCTCACTTTGTTCTATGATAAAACTCTCTTTACGCAACTTACCACTCTTTGGGTCTGGTTGGATAAAATCTATAACTCCCTCTTTCATATTATACACCCTTCCTTTGCCAGACTCCTTTACTTGATTATTATGTAACTCTAGCATTAACTTATAAAATACAAGTTGTCTATAATATTCCCCATTACTATTATTTGTTTTACCCAATATCTCATTACGACTCTTTGGCTTACCTGTTTTATAATCTACCACAACCACATCATCATTTTCACTGTCTCCTAATTCTAATTTGTCTAATTTACCTCTTAATAATACTTTAGATGATGCAGTAAGCTCACCTGGTAAATATACTTTAAGATCAAGCTCATTCTTTGTTTGAAAATTAAAAGTACCTTTATAAAATCTTAACCACGCTGTTAAGGCCTCCCTCCCTTTTCCCAAAGATTCTATGAATTCTCTACTTGTCAGTGGTTGTTTATTTAATACTCTATCAAATTCTTTTAGTAACTTATTTAAAGTTAATTGTTTTTGTTTAGTTGAATGTTCAAAATAATACTGCAAAGCACCGTGCACAGCATTACCGAATGCTAAATGTTTACTTGGAGGCTCAGGAATGCGCACCAAATTACGATAAAAATATTGCCAAGGACAAGACAAATAATTATTAAGAGCAGTAACAGATAACCCAAAATCTATAAATAAACCATTAAGGAATTCTTTATCTTGCACTAGACTCTCAGAAGGATTGAGTGCCTTAAAATACTCACTTGGTTTAATGCTAGACTCAAATTTTTTAGTACTTATTTGTTTATACAATTCAGAACTTATCTCATCTATAAATATGCTAGGCAACTGCACCCCACCACTCTCGCTCTCTACCGCATAACTAATATTTACCTGTGTGCGTGCACGTGTTAAAGCAACATAAAATAATCTTCTCTCGTCATCGTTATCACCTTTGACTATACCCAAACCAGGCAATTTAAAAGAATCTAGATTACGCTTATTACCCCAATGTTTATCTCGTACCCCAATTATATAAACATAATCAAATTCGAGCCCTTTGCTCTTATGAGCTGTCATAAGACGCACCATACCTTTAGGTGCTATACTACCACTCTTTTTAATCGGTATATTATACTCCTCCAATAATTTTAAATGCTCTACTAAAGCTGAGAGTGTATAGTCAGACTCTCTCACAGACAAACTTGTAATAAGATTGGTTAAAGTTCGCAACTTTTCTATCAATTCTCCTGCTCTTTTAGAATTAAGTATGTAGGTTAAGAAACCTGAATCCCTAACTAAAGTATTAAAAAATATAGACACACTCTCATCTTGAGCTTTATTAGCCAAGTCTTCTAGCTTAGACATAAACTCTATAGTCTCTTTAACATCTGCCTGTGCCTTCTTTATTAAACTTTTATTTGTGAGTATGTCAAACACATTTAGTCTCTCTCGCCTAGCATAGCGCAATAATCTATAAGCATTAGTGGGAGAGAGACCTAAAAAAGACAAGTGCATGGCCGGCACAAGGCGTGTAGAACTTCCAAACTCTGCCACTGCATATAAAACTATAAGTAATTTACGCATATCCTGATCTGTCAATACATTTTGATTACTTTCTATACGATACGGTATATTCTCTTTCTCTAAATACTGACTTATTAACTCAGAGTCAGTATTATTCCGATACAATACGGCTATCTCGCTCGGCTCTACTCCATGATCTATTGTCTCTCTTATGTCTTTAGCAACCCAAAACAACTCATATTCATCTAGAGTAAACTCTCTAAGTTCAACGACACTTTTATTAATATTACCATCAGCTTTTAAAGGGGCATTATACAAAGTATTCCCCTCCATTAAATTATGCGCAGCGTCTAAAAGTTCTTGCCCGGATCTATAGTTACTCTCTAGGGTAATAAGCTTAGCATTAGGATATAACTCTTTAAAATAATTAAAGTTCTCAAGTGATGCACCTTGAAAACGAAAAATAGCCTGCTTTTCGTCTCCAACTATAAATAAATTCGGATTATCATAATAATTAGATAATAACTCTAAAATCTTATTCTGAGCACCATTTGCATCTTGATGCTCGTCTGCAAGTATATATTGATACTGCTCTTGTAAACGCATCAACAGAGCCTTATTCTGCTCCATAGCATGCACCACCTCAAGTATCATATCCTCATAATCATATAGCTTCTTCTCTCTTAAGTACTCCTCGTAAAGCTCATATATACAAGCGAGCTCACGCCCCTTCTCAACCCTTTTGAGTTCGTCTTGATATTTGCCTTTCATCTTCCCTTTGTGTGCTCCACTAACATGGTACAGATCGTCAGCTAAACCCACAGATTGCTCTTGCTCCGCTAAGCTATTTAATAATTGTTTTGGTGATATTCCCTCTCTTTTAAGCTCTCCTATCTTACCTCTAATTGGAGTTAAAAAATAATAATTATTACTAAAAGGTTTAAGATGCTTTAGATCAAGTTCATTTATAATATCTCTTAAAAGGATTACTTGCTCTATATCTGTAATCGGCTCAGAACCTATAATGCGCTCAAACTCATTTGGGTAAAATTGTATAACATCATTACAAAAACTATGATATGTATTTATAACAACCTTATAACCCTCTTGCCCTATTATCTCCACTAAACGCTTACGCATAGCAGAGACGCCTGCCTCCGTAAAGGTTAATGCAAGAATGTTGTCTGCATTGGTATCTGTCTCCTTAAGTATATTAGCAATACGCAGGGTCAGTATCTGTGTTTTACCGGTGCCTGGTCCAGCCACCACCATTACAGAGCCCTCCACAGTATCCACCGCCTCCCTCTGCGCATTATTCAGCATCTTGTAGAGCTTACTAAACTCTAGTGTAATCTTAGTCATTAACTTAAGTATAGCAAAAGTATATTGTTTAAACTACCTGTCAGGAGGTATGTCTAAATGATTGATAAGAAATCTAGATATGTGCACAAATGGATCTGTTAATGTTTGAGATGCATATTTAGCTCCTTTAGGTTCTAGATTCATAAGCAATATTATAAACCTAGCATCATACGATGGACCATAGCCCATAAAGGTATGCAAATATGCATCATCTCTATAACCGCCAACGGTAGATAACTGTGCAGTGCCAGTCTTAATACCTAATGAATAATTCTTCATTTTATACTTACCTCCTGCCAATACCTCGTCTACAACTTTTGTCAACATTTTGGCAACAATATCGCTAGTTTCTTTCTTAAAAACCTGGACTCTTTGATCACTATAATCAAATGTCTTCTTTCTCCCCGTGTTATATTCTATACTCTTTACTATATGAGGTTGTACAAGATAACCACCGTTGGCTATAGCTCCCAAAGCTCGTATAGTGGCAATGGGTGTAAAGGCAACTCCTTGCCCAAAACTAGCAGTGGCAAATGCCAACTCTCTCTCATTTTTTAAATTCTTTACCATTCCTACTGTCTCTGCTGGTAGATCTATACCTGTCTCCTCTCCTAATTGTAATTTATCTATAAAATATTCTCGCATCTTTTTATGTCCGACCTTCCTGGCTATAAATGCCGCTCCTGTATTAAGAGACTGACTAAGAACCTCCTGCATAGGCACTACTCCTCTACCTCTATTATCATAATTATGTATAGTATATCCATTTAACTCTAATCTCCCTTTATCATTATAAGTTGTGCCCTCTTTTATAACACCGGTATCCAGACCGACAGCCATAGTCAACACTTTAACTATAGAACCCATCTCATATACACCACTCACCAAAGGGTTAGCAAAGCTCACACCCCTTGTATCTCTAAAATTGTTTAGGTCAAATGTAGGATTAACTGCCATCGCCAACACCTCTCCTGTTTTAGGATCCATAACAATCGCAGAGGTCATCTTGCTGTGCCATTTCTTTTTTGTATTCTCTAACTCCTTCTCAACAAATATTTGTAAATCAGGATCAATAGTTAATACAATATCTCCTTCTTTATCTCCATTGTTTATAACCTCACTAATATTAGTAAATAACTCCGCAAAAAAGTTAACATACAACTTACTAGAATCTCTTACTAAAACATCTTCATAATACCTTTCTAGTCCATATCTACCAACTTTATTATTATTTTCATCAAAACCAACAAAACCAAGTATTTGAGCCCCCAATTTGCCACCGGGATAATATCGCTCTCTCTCACTAGATAATATAACATTTTTTAAATGTAGATCTCTTATCTTATCTGCATCAAGTTCACTCACTCCTTTTAATATAACCTCATATGGGTCCTCTTTTTTAGACACTCTTTTATTATACAGATCTCTGTCTATACTAACTATGCCATTTAATTTATTGTAAATATTGTCCGGATCTTTAATCTTACTAGGATCTATAGCTAAAACAAATTTAGAGCGCATAGTGGCAGCTGCTATCTTGTTACCATTCTTATCCTGCATAAATATATTCCCACGATCATATACTCCATTAGTAGTGGTGATATACTGATGCCTGGCCTCTAGTCTATAAGCACTGACGTTAACTATCTGCAAAAAATATAAACGAGCTAATAATAATAACATTACCAACACTAGCCCCGCTATTATAATCCATATGCGTATTATTAATCTTTTACGCATATACTTTAAAAATTAATAGGCCTGTCCTACCAATACCCTCCTCTCAGCAAATGATTTAGACACTATTTTAGTTAAACCTACTCCACTAGCTCTATCTCTAGATATGTCACTAACTCTCATTATATATTCCCTCTCCATCTTAGAAACCTCGGCTTGTAAATTAGCCATTTTAACCTCAGCCTCTTTACGAACTATAACATTCTTAATGGATAATCCTAATAAAGTAACATAACCAGTTAACAAAACAGCAACGAGCAACAATAAAATAGAAAAAGCCTGTACTTTAATATTAAGTATCTTTGTTCTTATGGATTTGTTTTTAACTCTTCTCATCTTAATTTTTAATAATTATTTTATTGTTTTTTAAATACCCTCAATTTTGCACTCCTAGCTCTCTTATTTATTCTAATCTCCTCATCGCTAGGGATTATTGGTTTTTTAGTTATAACAGTACCCAGACCCTCTGATTGCCACTCTCTAAACTTTCTTTTTACTAACCTATCTTCTAAAGAGTGGAAAGTTATGACCGCTACCCTACCATCTTGATTAAGATACATAATAGCCTTATCTAATGCCTCTCTAGCGGCCCCCAACTCATCGTTAACCGTTATACGCAAAGCTTGGAAAGTCTTTGTAGCTGGGTTAATTTTGCCATGTCTATAACCACTAGGTACGGCTCGGCTTATAATCTCTACCAACTCTTGTGTAGTGGTTATCTCTTTAAACTTACGGCCCTCTACAATAGCTTTGGCAATGCGTCTTGAATATCTCTCCTCTCCATAACCATATATGATGTCTGCCAAGTTCCCCTCTTGCCAAGTATTAACAATCTCTTTAGCTGTTAAGGTTTCATCTTTAATAGAGTTACTTAGAGTCATCTCTAAAGGCTCATCTTTTTGAAAGGTAAAGCCTCTACCACTAACCTCCAATTGGTCGCTAGATAAACCTAAGTCAAACAATATTGCATTAACTTCTCTTATATTTAACTTATTTAATACACTATCTATATTACGAAAGTTATTTTGAGAGAAAAATCTACCACACTCTACTTTATGGCTAACAAATAAATTCTCCACTCTTTTAATAGCTTCAGAATCAACATCTATACCAATAAGAGTCCCCTTATTACCTATCTCTTTAGCCATAGCTAATGCGTGTCCACCACCTCCTAAGGTACCGTCTAACACAATATCTCCTTTATGTAACTCTATATTTTTGAGTACTTCTTGTAAAAGAACTGGTATATGCTGTGTATGCATATTATCGGTCGCTTGTTGACCTGAGCCGGTGGAGGAGTTATTATGATTGTTAAGTGTGCGCATGACATTCATAAATTTCCCCCAACCGCTCAGAACAGCAATTAAATAATCCCTATCTCTCCCAACTTCTCAGCCATAGAGTCTCCATCGGTTTCCATCTTATCTCTATATTCCTCCCACTCTTTTTGATCCCAAATCTCGACCCTGCTTTGTACTCCGGTTATTACTACGGATCTATCAAGATGGGCAAAACTCTTAAGTCTCTCTGGCACCAATACTCGACCCGATTTATCTGGCTCTACCTCAGTAGCACTAGCTAAGAAAAAACGTGAGAAGCCCCTAGAGTCACTCTGCGTCATTGGCAACTCCGCCAATTTATTGGTGATAATCTTCCACTCCTTCTCAGAATAAATAAACAAAGAACGATCTAAACCTCTTGTTATTACAATCTTTTTACCCAACTCACTCTTGAACTTAGCAGGTAATGTAACCCTGTTTTTGTCATCTAGAGTATGATTGTATTCTCCCAGTAGCATTTTAGATTTATTTATGAACGATTAAGTGGGTATCCCGCTTCTCCCACTACCTCCCACTATACACCACTATACCCCACTTTGCATAATAAGTTATCCACAACTCTTAATACCTCGATTGACAATCGTATATAATAAAAGCACCTATTGACATATACTGCGATAAGTGTTCTAATACTGGAGTATCAACCCTGAAAGGAGGTGATTTTAGATGAGTGCAACGGGATACTTCATCTCGTTCATGTCCCAAGAGGCAATGCTGGTCTTCTTGGGACTCACGGGAGGAGTTTTCTTGACTCTCCTCCTGGCGCTGATTCTCCTGGCTACCAAAGGGTAGCCAGGAGAACACCTAACGCAATTTATACTTTGGTCTCAAGGTATAGTTGCGTTAGGTGTTTTTTATTTCATATATTTATAATATGGGAAATAAAACTATAGATAACCCTCTTTTCATTCTCTTTTCTTAATCTTCTTACTTAAATATATAAACGGCGTATCTATAATAGCTACCACTATTTTAACCACATAAGTTACAAAAAGCACCTCCGCCAGAGCCTCCATAGGCACTACGCCTGCTATACCAAAACTAGAAACTGTTAACAGTCCAAATATAGTAAAAATAATGGTATCTATAAGTTGAGATAATAATGTAGAACCTAAATTACGTAGCCAAAGCATGTTTACAAAACGCTTATGTATTGCCTCATACACATAAACATCAATATGCTGAACAATAAGATATGAAAACATAGAAGCAAAAAGAATACGCGGAGATAGACTAAAGAGAGTTAGTAAACTCTCTTGTGCGAAGTCATAATTGTTAGGCACAAAAGCCAAGAGAAATTGTATAGACAAAACAAAAAAGCCACTCACAAAAAAGCCAAGCCGTACAGCGCGTAATGCATCCTCCTTACCATAATGTTCAGAAAAAATATCTGTAATAAGAAAAAGTGCCCCATAAAGCACATTACCGCCAGTAACTGCTAAACCAAAAAGATCAAATTGCTTAAGTACAAATATATTCATAAGGAGGGCAAACATGGCCACTGTTGCAAATAAATACATTTTACCTAATCGAAATGCTAAAAGTACTATAGATAAGCAAAAAATAGCAAAACTAAAGAAAAGTAGCTCATTCATCGCACTGGAGTATACTATATTTATCAATATTTACCATAAAGCACTTTACATAGCTAATAAAAATAAAACCCCAGCATGCATGCTGGGGTTTTATTTTGTGGACCCGAGAGGATTCGAACCCCCGGCCTCCTCAGTGCAAATGAGGCGCTCTAGCCAACTGAGCTACGGGCCCAATAACCAAGTTATTGGTACGCGCTATTTTACCCTACTTTCTCTCTAGTGCAAGGCTTACAAGATGCTCTAATAAATCTTTTAAGCTTGACCCTACTACATTAAGGGATCTTGGTAGCAAAGACTGTTCTGTAAGACCGGGCAGAGTATTAACCTCTAAGAAATAAAGGCCGTGCTGAGCTAAGATAAAGTCAGAGCGAGAGTAATGGGAGAGCTCTAGTGCCCTGTGCACAGCCTTTGCAGCCTCCTCTATTTGTTTTTTCTCTTGTTTAGTAAAGTTAGCAGGGCAAATCTCTTGGGCACATAATACATCATCTGTACTATATTTGGCATCATAGTCAAATATACCACCATTGTCTTTTGGAGGTACTATCTCTATAGGAGGTAAGGCATACCTACGCTCTCCTCTATAATCCTCTATAACTCCACACGTAGCTTCTCTACCTTTAATTAATTGTTCTACCAACACTTGGCCACCACACACTCTAGTAACATGCTCTATAGCGCTCGGCAACTCTGCAATAGTCTTAGCCACCACTAGACCAACAGAGGAGCCGCCACTTGCCGGCTTCACAATATACGGCGGACCAAATCTCTTGAAAATGTCTTGTGCAATGGCATTATAATCCTCTCCGTCATCTCGTCTAACAACATAATGTTCAGGAAATTTAATCATTGGCAAGCCCGCCACAGCAAAGCGAGCACGAGGCTTGTGCATAGCCAAAGCAGATGCATACGCTCCTGAGCCAGTATAGGGCACTCCGAGCTCGTCTAAGAGTCTCTGGACTTGCCCGTCCTCACCATACTCCCCATGCAAGGCCAGCACAGCAACATCTGCACTAAGCAAAGCCTGCGCCGGCTCCATAGGCAGGCCGTTGCGATGCCATTGCCCGTGTCTGTCTATAAGTATGTCTACGATCTTATAGTTCTCTGAGAGTGCATCTATAATAGCCGCACCTGTCTTAAGAGACACATCATACTCACTAGATGGCCCTCCTCTTATAACAGATATTGTTAAGCTATCCATACCTGACATTATAGCATAAACTCCCCAACCGCAATTATCGCATCAACCACTCCTTATCTTGCCGTACAAGTAACTCCCTGGCCTTTGACTTGTCTTGAAGTAATTCTTTAACTGCTTGCTCTAAACGTATACCTCCTTGTGAACCCTTTACCAGCACAACATCTCCACTCACTATTGTTTGCGCCAACCTTGAGCCTATCGTGCTTGCTTCTCCCTCTTTATAAGAATGTACGACCTCCTCTTGTAAACCTCTTTTAACAGCCTCGCTCGCTATAAGTCGAGCTTGCGTGCCTATTGTGTAAAGCTCATCTACTACGCTGGCTATCTGTGCACCAGCTTTGCGATGCTCTCTATCACTAGCATCTCCAAGTTCTTTCATATCGCCTAGGATTGCCACCTTCTTACCCTCAATCTTAAGAGAGTTTAAGGCCTTTAGCGCTGCCCTGAGAGCCGTTGGAGACGAGTTGTAAGAATCGTCTATAATCGTCGAATTATTAATACCATTAAGCACTCTCATACGCCCCGGAGTCAACTCAGCACTCTCAAGTGACCCGACTACTTTCTCAACATCAATATCTAAGTGTTCTGCCACTGCAAGAGCAAAGGCTATTGCATACCCTTGATGCTCACCCAACACTCCAACTCTCTGCACTCTTTGTGCCCCGACTGTAAACTCTGTGCCAATAGGCTTGCCATTGTTGTATATAATATCTACATTGTCATACTTGACTCTGCGAGCTTCTCCAATCTTGTTTATTATACCACTTACCCTCTCGTCGTCTCCTGTTAGTAGCAAGCCCCCCTCTACAAGAGCTTGTACTAGAGAAGCCTTCTCTGCCAATACCGCACCTGAGTCTTTATAAAATTCTCTGTGCACAGGCACCTCTGGCACTGCCGTGATTATAACAATCTGAGCTTTAAGCCACTTGGCCACACTAGATATGTCTCCTGGCTTATCTGCACCTATCTCTAACACCAGCACCTCCTCATACTCCCGCCCAAATAAGCTTATCCAAAAACCTTCTACTAAATTTACCAGCCACTTAAGCGGACTGCTCCACGCATTTGGTAAGCCTAATATTGTAAGCGGTATGCCAAATTCGCTATTAAAGCTCTTTTGACTCTTGCGTACAGAGTACTTAGCAGATAGAGCTGCCGCCACAGCATCCTTAGTTCCGGTCTTACCGAGTGAACCTGTAATAGCCACCACCATAGGCTTATGCCGAGCTAGCACCACCCGCGCCTCCCAAGTAAGTAATTTGATTATTATTTTCTTAATATAAACTTTCATAATACTCTTTACGTATTTATCACTATTACCTCCGGTTCTAGAGTGATACTAAAGGTATCTTGTACCTTTTTTATTATTATATCTCTTAACTCTAACACATCTCTCTGGGTTGCATTATTAAAGTTAACTATGTAGTTGGCCTGCTGCTCGCTGCACTTAGCTCCACCAACGGTCGTGCCCTTGAGCTCGCACTTGTCTATAAGCCAGCCGGCTGGCACTCTGCCTCCTCTAGCCTTAACCCCCTTCTCCTGCTCAAACATCTCTACTGTCTCAGGCGTGCCCAATGGATTCTTAAAAAAACTACCTGCACACCTAACCGCTTGGTCGTGCTTACCTCCCCGCTTTGCTAATATTTCCTCTCTGTACCTCTTAAGCTCTGCTACGGCCAACTCCAGAGAGTCTGCTTCTATAAAACCGGGGCAGTGGGCGGCTAGGGATAGAGGTTTTGAAGGAGCAGACTCTCTGGAGTCAGTAAAGGTACACAACTTAAACACCACAGTAAGCACCACCCACTCTGGGTGTGTCTTGAAGTAGCTTGTGCGGTAGTCAAACTCACATTCTTTGTTATTAAAATCTCGTACCTCTCCTGTCTGCATATTCATAACTCGGACTTTACTGACCACATCCTTCATCTCCGTACCAAATGCTCCGGCATTACCACGCACCGCACCACCTACCGAGCCAGGTATACCATACATCCTCTCCATACCAGCAAGACCTACATTACCACAAGACTTAATTATGCTAGCGAGCTCCGCTCCAGCATCAGTAACAACATTATTAGAATATATTTTTACACCACCCCCCACCATATGTATCACCAAACCATTAAAACCGTTATCATCAAGTAATACATTTGTACCTCCAGATAACACAAAAAAATTTATTTGCTTTTGTCTGGCAAAATCTAAAGCCTCTCGCAATTCACTCTCAGTATTAATATCTACAAAAAAACTAGACCTGCCTCCTATCTTAAAAGTAGTATAAGGAGCCAGATCTACCTTTTGTCTAATTTCCAACATTTGGCTATTTTATTGGAGAGATAGTCAACTTAACATTGGTAACTTTATCACCATTTCGCAACTCTATTTCATGCTCACCCACCTCTTTAATAGGTTCTGGTAAAACAATTGCACTGATAGGCAACTCTACTATAGAATCAGCAATGGCCTCTTGTAACTTGACTGTTGTAATACCCTCAAAAAGACTACCTTTGTTATTCGCTTTTGCTGTAATATTTATACCTTCATTTGCAACTTTTGATATAGCAGACTCTAATTCACTTTTTTGATTTGCTTGCATAGCATCTCCTGCTTCTCTCCTCTTTTTTATGTTTTCTACCTTTTTATCTGTAGCAAGCTCGGCAACTCCACTACGAATCAAGTGTGAGGCGTAGCCATTAGGAAATTCTTTAATATCAAACTTCTTACCTATCTTAGCAATGTCTTTAAGTAATATAACTTTCATATGTCTTATATTAATTCAATAACTTATAAATAATACTACACTTTATATCTCTACCTCGCAAACACCCCCCGCACAAGCCAACTCCTTCTTTACATCTGTCTCATCTCTAAGCTCATAAAGAGGCAGTTTAGAAAAGTCAATATTATTTGTATTTTTAATTAATTCCTCATATTTCTCTTTAGTTATCTCCTCCATGGGAGCCAATTGATACACATGCTCAGATCTAGGTAAAAATGAGAGTCCACCTACTATATCCCAATGCTCGTACAACCAATTTGCTACAGCTATCCATTCGTCTTCTCCTACTGAAATGGTTATAGAGGGATTATGTTCAGTATAATTCTCTTTCACTAATTTCCAATGTTCTAATTGCTCTAAAGCAGTCATATCTGCAGTAACCTTAGCCCCCTTTGGAGACTTAATACCAAACTCTAACACATAAGTAGTAGCATTCTCCATGCTCTGCCCCACCTCAGGATGATATGGCACCCCTTGATCTTTAAGCATTTTAAACAGAGAGTCTGTAGCCGAAATGCGTATTCGTTGCACATAATAAGGAGCAAACCTAGTATGCATACCACTAGAAGCATCTAGAGTCTTTGACGTTGTCCCACTGGGCTTTACTGCGGTTATGGCAGTAGATGGATTTATACCAATCTTAGTAGCGTACTTCTTATTTATCTTTATGGCTTCGAGCTTCATCTTCTGTAATACCTTATCATTACGCACTGCTGGGGAGTCCCACTGACCCGTAATACTCACTCCAAGCAATCTCTCATCTTCAACATTTTGCTTCCATTCTTTAGATATGTACCCAAAATTAGTAAGAGAAGATTGATATGTACCTAATATTGTAGCTATACGAACTTTACGTAATAAAGATGCTTCATCATCATTTCTACGAGCTATTACCTCCGTTAAGTTACAAAACTGCTTAGATTGCAATATTATTTCCCCACAAGGATTAGTGCCTAACGGCCCCAAATCTCCATTGGTACTATTTAGCTTTTCATGTAAATAATCCACTCTACGCTTTGGCATTTGGGTCTTTTGTGAACCCCTGTTAAATATCCCACGCTCACCAGAGCCACTACGCATAAGTGCAACCCACTCATTCATAAACTCAGCAGCAGAAGGTCTCTCCATATATATAGCAGAATTATTGGCCATAGACCTCTGCGGATGTTGTAAATAAAATTGTCCTGACTTTGCCTCACGCATTTCTCTATCATCTAAATCTGAAAGGCTAATCATGGCACTCCTACGCACTCCTCCAGCAACCACAACCTCAGCAATCTTACACATTATGTCGTGCACATCTATATTACTTAATCGCTTCCCTTGCTTTGCTAACACTTTCTCCCTAGCAAAAACCAATAACTGCCTAAGAGGGTCTGGACCAGAACTCTTACCTCCCATTGTCTTGAGTCTTGCTCCTGCTGGGCGCAATTGTGAGTAATCAAAGTCAATATCTTCACCGGCATACCAAGTCTTTAAACCAAGAGTTAAGGCATCACACCAACCTTCTTTAGAGTCTCCTACCACATGCACTCCTTTATGTACTCCTGTTTGACGTTTTATTTGAGGTAGTTTTTGTACCGTCTCACTCTCCACAGAGAATCCAACTCCAGTACCACTCATAGAGAGGTACATAGCCTCAGCAAAATCTTTAATTTTAGTAGGAGCCAAATATGAGCAATTATAAGCTACAACATTGCATCGCCTTGCAGCATCTCCTGCAAATTGTAATAAGCGCATAGATGGCATAACCTCTTGATTAAGCATGGCCTCACGTACTTCAGTATACTCCCTTTCTGTAAGCTTTTTACCTAAATTCTCCCTCATAAAGCTCATATATCTATCTATAGTCTCTATCCAAGTCTCCCTCCTACCCTCACTAGGAATCCAACGAGCATATGTACGCATAAATACAAACTCACCAAACTTGTTACCTTTAAAATACTTCTCACTCTCTTTAACTAATTTCTTAACTCTCTCCGGCACTTCTACCTTATCCATCTCTCTTTGTTTGGCTCTCTCTGCTCTATATAAAATATACGCCTTAGCAGTAGCTACATAGTCTGAGAGTATAAGTTGCTTCTCTATCTCATCTTGTATACCTTCTACAGTTGGTAAAAAATCTTTATGTTTGCGTGCTATCCTAACTAGGTCTCCCGACACTTGATGTGCCACCATAGTAGCCTCTTCTAAACTACCCTCTCCTGTGGCTACCATAGCTTTATGTATTGCCGTTACGGCCTTCTCAAAATCAAACGGTACAAGAGCACCATTACGCTTTTTAACTTGTTTTATAAATTTTGAATACTGAGCGGTACTCTTCTTAGTGGGTCGCTTAGACGCCACTTTCTTACTTAAAGCTTCTTTTGTCATACGCACTTAATTATTTAATGATTTTTAATATCTTAATACACAGTATACACCCAAGTTCTAGACTTTAACTGTGGACAATAAACCACCAATCAGATTTTGACGGTTGTAAAGATATACAATAAATATTCTTGACATGTTCTATCGGATACATATAATTCTCCTCGTGTCGAGATTGGGGGTCCGACACTGAGTGGTTTAAATTTTATTAAAAACCACAAAAAATCCCTATCTAATAGGGATTAGGTTCAGCTGCCATCTCAGCTGTACCCCACCAAATCTAAAAGGCTCGTAAATTACAAAATGCGAGCCTTTATTTTATATATATTACCGCACTTCAAACTCCTTTTTGTTGTTTAGCTCCTCCTCAACCTTTTGCATTATCTCTCCCACTTCATCATCTGTAAGGGTCTTATCTTGAGATTGGAAGACTATGTGATATGCCAATGATACCCTACCACCCTTCTTAAACTCATCAAACTTGTCTACCCTCTGCACAAGCTCACTACCATGTTTATAAATAACATCTATAATCTCAGTCTCTTGAGCACCCTCAGGTACCCATATGGCAATGTCTCTTACAATAAACGGATACGCGGAACTAGGCGTATATCGCACACCCTTACCTATAAGTGGCAAGTTAGGGTACTCACTAGGTGTTGGCAAGCTCGCCATAGTCTCTGATAGGTTAAATTCCAGTACTCCATTCTCTGTGCTAACCCCAGCTAGCTTAGTGCCAAGCTCTTGCTCTAGTGCCTGGCACACAGCCTCTAAGGCCTCTTGCTCTTTTTGCTCTGCCTTCTTCTTTGCAAGAGCTCTCACCCCTATAGCCACACTCGTATGCTCTCCTCTGTTAGGGAAGACTCTACCAATCTCAAAGATCTTAATCATATTATACTCGCCGAGTAGTGGTGCATTCTTTACCGCTCTCTCTAGTGCGTCAGTCACTCCACTCCTTAGATTACTACGTATATGATCTTTGTCTGAGCTTAATATACTTGCAAGCTTTATGTCTCCGAAGTCTGTGAGAGTATATGTCATCGTCTCTGTTACACCCTCCTCAAGCATAATCTTGCGCACAAGCTCGCTATATGCCCACTCTTTATTAATAAATTTCTCAGGAGCCGGGCTCGGCAACATCTCACCTTTAATATTCTCAAAGCCGTACACTCTGCCTATCTCCTCATATAAGTCCTCAGCTATTCGTACATCAAGCCTCTCAAATGAGGGTATCACCGTAAGCGTCTCTCCGTTCACCTCATGCTCCCAACCAAATCTATTGATTATCTTTACTGCCTGCTCCATTGTAACACTAGAGCCTAAGAAGCTGTTTAGCCCCTCAATAGTTATACTCACCTTATGCTCCTGCGACTCACCTTGCCATGAGTCTATGAAGCCCTCTACCTCACCACCGGCAACCTCTTGTATCAGCTTAGCAACCTCTACTGCACCATACGGGGGCAACTCTATAGGTATCTCATTCTCAAATCTCTGCACGGCATCTGTGCGGAGCTTAATCTTAGCGCTTGCACGGCGAGTCTTGATGGGGTGGAACTTAGCAGACTCAACCACTATGTTAACAGTCTCTTCACTGACCTCCGCCAACTCACCACCCTTTATACCGGCAATGGCTACTGGAGCATCGCTATTAGCGTCAGTAATAACAGCCACAGAATCATCAAGCTCATACTTATCACCACCAAGTACGGTTATCTCCTCTCCACTTTTGGCCTTGCGTACTCCTATCCTAATACCATTATTATCCGTAAGTTTATCGGCGTCAAATATGTGCGTAGGCTGTCCGATGCCAAACATCACATAATTGGTTATATCCACAACATTGTTTATACTCTTTTGACCTATAGTCTCAAGCCTCTCCTTAAGCCACTTTGGCGACTCACCAACCTTAACTCCTTTTATAAATGCTCCTGTATACCTTGGGCACCACTCTTTATCTTGCACCTCCACACTCAACTTAGTACTCCGACCACTAAGTGCTTCCAACTTGGAGGTTCGACCTCCAAGTTCATCCTTCTTCATCTTTTTATCTAATAGTACTGAGAGCTCTTTAGCCACGCCCCTATGCCCAAGGCAGTCGTGTGCTCTATTAGGCAATACATCAAGGTCTATCACAGTATCACCACCAACCTCTTCAATACCGTCTACCTCAAGAGCATGTAGCATAAAGACCTGCTCAAGCTCAGAGGCACTAGGCAGTGGCTCTGCAAAGTAATCTTGTAACCAATTGTAACTAACCTTCATAATTATTTATCTTTAATCTTATCTGTCTCCTCAAGTTCAGCTATAAACTTATGTACAAAGCGCATATCACCATGGTGGAAGTTGCGTATGTCGTCTATCATCCAGCGCATCATTGCCAACCTCTCAATGCCGGTACCAAAGGCGAACCCTTGATACTTCTCTGGATTTAGACCGGCATTACTCAGCACATTCCTATGCACCATACCTGAGCCCATAACCTCTATCCACTTGCCTTGGAGCTTCTCTGGCACCCCCTCACCCACCAAGCGCACATCAAACTCAAGTGCCGGCTCCACAAAGGGGAAAAAGCCCGGCCTCATCCTAACTTCGGTATTATCTCCAAAAAACTCTTTAAAGAAGTGCTCAACAATACCCTTGAGGTGCCCAAGATTAATCTTACCCTTCTCATCTATCACTAAGCCCTCAAATTGGTAGAATTGTGCCTCATGCTTCATATCTGTAGCCTCGCTCCTGTATACCTTGCCGGGTGCAATGATGCGTATTGGCGGCTCATGCTCCTCCATAAAGTGTATTTGCACATCGGAGGTCTGTGTGCGCAATACTCTGCCATCAGGCAGCCAAAAGGTGTCTTGCATATCTCGCGCAGGGTGATCTGGTGGGAAGTTGAGAGCCTCAAAGTTATAGTAGTCTGTCTCTATCTCTGGCCCATCAGCGACAGAGAAGCCGAGCTTGTCAAAGATTTGTACAATCTCCCGCACTGCACTGATTATGGGATGTATTGCTACTTGTCGTATCTCTTTTGTATCAGTCATAGACTAAAAGTATATCAAAAAAACTACGCAATGCTATTTATAATATATCTTATTACCAAATCTTAAATCTATATACTCCACACCGCCTTCACTATTAAACACTTTCTTAAAATCATCCGATTTTAAAGTTAATTTAATATAAGATAATATTTTCTTAAAATCGTCTACAACATTGACCTTGATTATAGGCAGGTTATCTAAGAATATCTCTACATCATCTTCATATATATGGACCTCCTTAACTTTAGTGCCTAAACTATTTAAAGAAAGAACAAATGAATGAAGATCTGCAAAACCCTCTTTTAATAAAGTTTGTTTATATCCTACTTCTCTCAACTCTCCTTTATATATAATATACCCACTCAAAGGCTGCTCTTCTTTTCTAAAAAATGACCCATTCTTATCTAATAAGTAACAAACATTTCCACACCATTGAGCCACAACATCTCTCTCTTTTATATTTATATTTAACGTATCCACTCCAGAAGTGCTCATCTCTACTCTCTCAATATCAGGATATTTATTGAGTAAATCTTGCTGTATATAATTTTTATCATAAGTAAAAATAGTATCCTCTGACATTAACAACCATTTAACTCTGGCTAAATCATACATAACAGAAGCCGTTAATTGACGTTCACTAACTATATTATTGCCTGTAATATTTATATGCTTTATAGACAGGTCTCCTCGCATAAGCAAGAATCCTATACCCACATAAGCCAACACGAGGACAGAACTAAAAGCTATAAAATATATAAAATATAATTTACGTCGTCTTTGAGCCAAACGTATTTTCTTTGTAGACCTACGACTAGTAGACATAATTTAAGATATTATTTTCAAAATATCACTATAAGTAATTATCAACATCAAGAGTAGTATGGCTCCAAAACCTACTATATTGAGTACCCCAGCCACTCCACCATGTATCCTGCGACGAGTAATACTTTCTATAAGTACAAATAATACTCTACCTCCATCAAGAGCAGGTATAGGTATCATATTTATTATAGCTAAATTTACAGATATCATCGCAGTAAAATTTAATAGATACATAAACCCTAAAGAAGACGCATCACCTACCAAACCGACTATACCAACGGGTCCCGATACCGTCTTCCAATCTGCAGAACCTGTAACTGCAGACTTTAAAAAGTCAAATGTACCAACGGCTATTGTTATAGTGGCCCTATAAGTCTTTACTGCTCCTAATCTTATGGATTCTAATATAGACTTCTTCTCATTAGAGACTAAAACCATACCTATCCCTATAGCAGGAGTACCTTGCTTACTAGAGAGCACTCCATGTGTTGGTACCAACTCGACACTACCAACTACCCTGCCTTCTCCACTCCATCTTTTATAAAAAATGTTAATCTTATCCCCAGCATGATTTGAAATAAACTCACTAACCTCTGAGGGTAACGGGGATGTAATATCATCACTATCAGCCACAATAGCCGTTATTATATCTCCTGGCTTAATGCCGGACGTCTCAGCGGGAGAACCAGGTAAGACATTACTTATTTTTAATTCTGCATTAGAGCTAATATTACTATTTTGAGAATCGTCTACCAATGCTGGGTAGCCCATCATAAAACTAATAGAGAAAAGCAACCAAGCAAACAATAAGTTAAACGTAACTCCAGCCAAAAATACTATGGCTTGCTTATATCTAGGTTGTGTTACTAAAGCTCTCTTTTTGTCTGCACTAGACACATCCTCTCCCAGACCTTCTCCAAATATCTTGACAAAACCACCAAACGGTAACCAATTAAGTGTGTATACCGTATCCCCAATCTTACCAAACCTCCACGCTCGTGGTGGATAACCCACACCAAACTCCTCCACCTTAATACCAAACATCTTAGCCGCTAAGAAGTGCCCAAGCTCATGCACTATAATAAGTACCACCAACACTGCCAAAAATAATAATATATTCATAATGTTAATTTGTTATCCTTATCCCTTAATCTCCTCTTCTTTCTTATTAAACTGCTCTTCTAGAGCTTTGTTTGCCTCGTCTACTAGCTTTTGCATCTCCTCTTGTGCGTTATGGTTCTCATCTTTACTTATCTCACCCTCCTTCTCTTGTACATTTAAATCCTTCTTCATCTCATCTCTTGCACCACGCACAGCAACTCGAGCCTCCTCTAGCTTGCCGCCGGCAATCTTGAGCAGTTGCTCTCGCCTCTCACCCGTAAGCTCGGGGAAGATTACTCTCACCTCACTAGCTGTAGCCTGCACACTCACACCAAGGTCTGCATCTGTAATCCCCCTCTCGATATCTTTAACTTGACTCACATCAAACGGACTCACTCGCAAAGTACGAGCATCTTCAACTCCAATATTAGCCAACTGCTTAAGCGGCGTCTGCATACCGTATGCCTCTACCTTTATATTGTCTAAGAGTGCCGGTACAGCCCTACCCGTGCGCACACCGGCCAGCTCCGCCTCTAACCAAGTCTGCGTACCTTCCAACCTCTCTTTTAATTTATTAAAATCTACCATGTTATTTCTTTAAATGTTTTTAATACGGTGTACCCCAATGAGGGTTTATTTTGTGTGTCTGTCTAGTGTCATTATAACACAAGAGCGACGCTTTCCATAAGCATCTTACTCATTGCACCTTTGTCTCTAATATACTCTTTTGCCTGTATAGTAGCTCGAACCCCCAACTCCCAATCTGGCAAATCCTTATTATTATCTAAGAAAAGTTCTACGGCATCTAATATTTTAATCATTCTAATTTTATTTTCATTTTTGTCTTTGCCTTTGTTAATCTTTTCTAGTATTTTTAATCTCCCTGATGCATCAGTATTTATAAAATCCTTCGCCTCTTTATTTATAATTTCTTGTTTATCTATATCTACTGGCAAATCAACTCTTAAACATCTAGACAAGACAGTATCTAACAATATATCCGTATTGGGAGTGAGTATAAAAATATAAGTACCTTTAGAGGGCTCTTCTAATGTCTTCAATAAAATATTCTGAGACTCTTTATTTAAACTATTAGTCTTTATTAAAATAATCTTTTTAGCACCAACACCTAGAGAGGCGCCGACCACAAAGGCAACTACATCTCTAGAATCTTGCACATTAAAAATATTAACTTGTTTAATTAAAACATTTGGATTGCCTACAAAAGAAATATCAAAAATATCTTCTAGACTGCCTATTAAAGCCTCTACATCCTCACCCTCTATCAAATATGCATGATGCATATTATCAATATCTAGGTCATCAATATTCATAAATATTAAAACAAATTACTACCTTTTAGTCGTAATCGCCTTTTTATATGTGTCTAAATGTGTAAGCGCTTCGCCTGTACCCTTAGCTACACAATATAATGCATCATTAGCTAAAGTAGCCTTAACTCCTGTGCGTCTATACACAAGCTCTTGTAAATTACGCAACATACTAGAACCTCCACTCATTATAATACCATTGTCTATTATATCGGCAGAGAGCTCTGGTGGAGTCTCCTGCAATACATCTCTTATAGTCTGCACCATCTCTCTCAAGTCATGTCTAATAGCTTTCACCACCTCATTGGTCTTAAATTCTATCGAGCGAGGTAACCCTGTTAAGTTATCTCTACCTTTAACCGTCATACTTAACTCTTCTTCATCAGGCATCTCTATCGCTGAGCCTACTGTTATCTTTATATCCTCTGCCATTTTGTCTCCTACTATAAGATTATACTCTTTTTTAATATAATCGGCTATAGAATGTTGTAACTTGTTACCTGCGACCTTTACGCTCTTGCTAGCGACTATACCTCCTAAAGAGATAACTGCCACATCTGTAGTGCCACCTCCTATATCTACTATCATATGCCCTCTGGCTTCTTGTATGGGTATACCTGCTCCTATTGCTGCTAGTATTGGCTCTTTAACCACTTGGGCTGTTTTGGCCCCAGCTTTCATTGCTGCCTCTATAACAGCCCTCTTCTCAGCGCTGGTAACCCCAGCCGGCACGCTAATCATAACCTCGGGTTTAAATACGTTCCACTTACCTAATGCCTTACTTATGTAATATCTGAGCATAGCCTCTGTAACATGGTAATCTGCAACCACCCCATCCTTCATAGGTTGGAAAGCCGTTATGTCATCAGGAGTTCTGCCTATCATCTCTTTAGCCTCATCTCCCACAGCTAAAATCTTATTATCACTACTCACTGCAACTACAGAAGGCTCTCTTAAAACAACACCCTTCTCAGGGACATATACCAATATATATGTAGTTCCAAGATCTATGCCAAGTCTTTGAGTAAGGAAATTAAACATAACAATTTTACTATCATTTTATGACCACATTCTACATTGTTTTATGCACATATCAACAAAACCGCTTGTCATTATTTGGTATACTTGTACTTAATGATAAAAAAAGTACTCCATAACGGTATCACATGGGTAGATTTAGAGTCCCCGAGCTCTGAAGATGTAGCAACTCTATCTAAAGAATTTAAACTGCATCCTTTAATCAGCAGTGAGCTCTTGTCTCCAAGCTTGCAACCTAAAATAAACGTATATAAAGATTATCTATATATAATACTACATTTTATAGACGATAAAGAGGTGGACTTTATTTTAGGTAAAAATTTCATAATAACCACTAGGTATGAAGAAGTAGAACCGGTTATAAAATTCTCAAAAGCACTCTCTATCGGAGAACAACTACACGACAACAACTTTAACTCCGGTATACTATTTTATTACATAACTAAAGGATTATATACAGAGCTCGAAGATGAGCTCTCAAGACAACTAGTGCACCTTAAAAACATAGAGGAGTCTATCTATGCCGGTAATGAAAGAGACATGGTAATCTCTTTGGCAGACTCTGGGCGTAAAATATTAGATATACATCAATCTCTTGACCCACACAAAGATGTACTTTCATCTTTCCAACTAATCTCTCAAGATTTCTTTAATAAAGAATATAGAAGATATTCAGAATCACTACTGTCAAATTTTTATAAAGTTCATAGACAAATTAAACGATTATCTGCTTTGCACTCTGAATTGCGTTCTACAAATGACTCACTACTAACCACAAAACAAAACTCCATAATGCAGGTTTTTACAATAGTTGCTTTTGTAACTCTTGTACCCTCTCTTATAGCCTCCATCTTTGGGATGAATGCACATAACATGCCTTTTATAGGCACTCAGTATGACTTCTGGCTTATAATCTTTTTAATGGTACTCTCTTCAACTATTATCTTTATCTTCTTTAAACACAAAAGATGGCTATAGTTATTATGCTAAAATTTTGTGATTAGTGAGAGTATGTTATTATGTCTCGGTGGCAGTAAGAATGTTGCTTGCCAGATTTTTTATAAAAACTGAGGCGAATTAAAATTTACCAATTCGCTCTGCTCATAATAAAATATAAGACATGAAGCAAATAAAACCGGAGATAGAGAGCTTTGCTCGTATACGAGTAATAGGCACAGGTGGATCTGGATGTAATGCCGTTAACCACATGATAGAGTCTAGAGTAAAAGGAGTAGACTTTGTAGTTGTAAATACGGATGCACAAGACCTACACCACTCCCCAGCTAAAGAAAAAATACATATAGGCAAAGCTCTAACCAGAGGGCTAGGTAGTGGTATGGACTCAAACATAGGTAAACAAGCAGCTGAAGAGCAGCTCGAAGAGCTACAAGACGTCCTAAAAGGCTCTGAGATGGTTTTTGTAACATGTGGACTTGGAGGTGGTACGGGCACCGGGTCAGCTCCAATAATAGCAAAAGTTGCTAAAGAGAGTGGGGCTTTAACAGTGGCGATAGTTACTCTGCCCTTCTCTTTTGAAGGCAACAATAGGCGTAGTGTGGCTGAAGGTGGTCTAGAAGAGCTACGCAAGGTAGTGGACGCCCTTATCATTATACCTAATGATAAGATTCTAGAAATTGTTGAGAAAAATACTGGATTAAAAGAGGCATTCGCTACTTGCGATGACGTATTAAAACACGCAGTAGAAGGTATCTCCGACCTTATAACTAAGCAAGGTATTATAAATGTAGACTTTGCAGATATTAAGACTGTTATGGAGAATGCAGGCTCAGCTCTTATGGGTATAGGTGAGGCCAGCGGAGAAGGCAGAGCAACCGAAGCTGCAACTCGTGCCATAAACTCTCCTCTACTCGATGTCTCTATTGAGGGAGCCACAGGAGTATTATTTGCAATCTCCGGCAGAGAAGATCTTAGTATGCACGAGGTACAAGAGGCTGCGGATACTATAACAAAAGCCACAGACCCCAACGCTAAAATAATATTTGGTACTATATTTGATAATACTTTGAAAAAAGATTCTATAAAAATAACCGTAATAGCAACAGGCTTTAAAGATGGGCACGATTCTAAAACTGATACAAACAAACACACAAATACTGAGACTACACATGAGATACACAACTCAATATCTCTAACTCCAAAATCAAAAACAACAAAAGACTCTATAATGAATACTGATGATACACCTATTAAAAAATCTATTAAAGATATACCAGCAAAACCAACTCAAGACAAAATAACAACCACAAAAGTCCAAGTTAAAAAAGATGACGACCAAGATGATGATGACTTCAGCATGATCCCTTCATTCTTAAGGCGCTCTAAACTAAGATAATTATGGACAAAAACAATCAACTAGACCTTATAATAATAGGTGGCGGACCAGCTGGTGTTACAGCTGGTATATATGCCGCTCGTAAGAAGCTTAAGACTGTCCTTATCACAGGAGAGTTTGGCGGACAGAGTAATGTAAGTGAGGATATCCAAAATTGGATAGGTACTCCTCATATCTCAGGTACTGACTTAGCTAAAAACTTAGAGAACCACCTTAGAGAATATGAGGCTGGCTCTAATAACAATAACAGTTTAATTATAGACTCCCCTAATTTAGTCAAGAGCTTAGAGAAAACAAATGATAGCTTTAAAGTAACAACCAGCAATGGAGGTGGTTATAGTGGAGAGATGGTCCTATACACAGCCGGGTCGGAAAGACGTAAACTACAAGCTATAAATGCTGATAAATACGAACATAGAGGTTTAACATATTGTGCAACTTGTGACGGTCCACTATTTGCAGATAGAGATGTAGTGGTGGTAGGTGGAGGTAATGCAGGATTCGAGACCGCCTCTCAACTCTCTGAGTACACAAAGTCTGTTACTCTGCTAGATCGTGGTGGTCAATTTCGAGCAGACATTATTACAGTAGAAAAGGTTAGTTCTAAACCAAACGTAAAGACTATATTAAATGCCCAAATAACGGAGATTCTAGGAGACCAAATGGTAAATGGACTAAAATACACTGACACGATAACTGGCGAAGAACACATCTTGGAGACAGGTGGAATATTCGTAGAAATAGGTATGGTACCAAACACTAAGATGCTTAGCGATATGCCTGACGTATTAGACGAACACGAACATATAAAGATAGATCCGTGGACACAACAATCAAATTTGTCAGGACTCTGGGCTGCTGGAGATTGTACTAATGTGAGATATCACCAAAACGGTATCGCAATAGGTGATGCAACAAAAGCCATAGAAGATATTTATGCACATCTACGCACTAAATAAGTTGCGTCTCCTTATATCTATAACAATCAACTAAGTGATCATTAACCATACCCACTGCCTGCATAAAGGCATATATTATTGTGGGGCCCACAAAGTTCATTCCTCTACTCTTTAGGTCTTTAGAAATCCTCTGCGAGAGCTCTGTCTGTGCCGGAACCTCTGAGAGCCTCTTAAATTTATTTATAATAGGTTTACCGTCAACAAAGCCCCAAATATAATCACTAAAGCTATCAAACTCCTCTTGTAACTTACAAAACACCCGCGCATTCTGCACGGCTGAGGCAATTTTAAGCTTATTACGCACCAGGCTCTCATCTTGCAACAACTCTCTTTGTTTCTCCTCCGTATAGTGTGCGACTTTTTTAGGGTTAAAATTATTAAAGGCCTTCCTATAATTCTCTCTTTTCTTTAAGACAGTCTCCCACGAAAGACCAGCTTGAGCACCCTCTAAGATTAAGAACTCAAAAAGAGTGCTGTCATCAAAGCAAGGTACTCCCCACTCTTCATCGTGGTACTTGCAATATAACTCATTACTCTCATTTACCCATCCGCATCTACTCATGTTATTATATTAGCACAAATTATGAGTACAGACTTACAACAACGAGTGTGGTATACCTTGACCAAAATTCCGAAGGGGTGCGTTACAACCTACGGCTTAATAGCTAAGCACTTAAATACTAAGGCTGTTAGAGCTGTTGCTAGTGCTATCGGTAAGAATCCTAATGCACCAAAAGTACCATGCCACAGAGTTATACTCAGTGATGGCTCTATAGGTAAATATTCTGGAGTTGGAGGAGTAAAAGGTAAGATAAAGCTGCTAAAAGCAGAAGGAGTAAAAACCAAAAACAGCAAAATCCAAAACTTTAACACGGTTTTGTTTGATTTTAGTTGATTGCGGAGAGTGAGGGATTCGGCTCCCCTCAATATAAATTATAGTCGCCATGCTCCTTAATTTATTATTGCCGTAGCCTCGCCGTGTGCCGCCATTCGACAAGCTCATGGACTTAGTCGGCACACTCTTTTCGAAGTCCCTCATCTCCATAAAACAATATCGCCACAAGGCGTTGCCTTGCAGCGATTTGTTTTAATGCGGAGAGTGAGGGATTCGAACCCTCGAAGGAGTTTCCCCCTTACACCCTTAGCAAGGGTGCGCTTTCAGCCACTCAGCCAACTCTCCAATATACTTCG
>JALWOZ010000028.1 GCA_027083345.1 Candidatus Kaiserbacteria bacterium | reverse complement strand
TTTGATCAAGTACAAGAAGTGATGAAAAGAAAATCTAAACCGCAAAAAGCGGATAAGATGAAATTTTTTCTTTATCGGGGAATTTTTAAATGCGGAGAGTGCGGATACTCAATCACGGCGGACAAGAAAATCAAGAAAAGCGGAAAAGAATATATTTACTATTATTGCACGAGGAAAAATCCAAATCATAAATGCTCGCAAAATATATTTACAAGAGAAGAAAAAATTTCATCTCAAATAAAAAAGGAAATTCAAAAAGTTTCTTTGCCTGATGATTGCGCCGATTGGATGTTGAAAGAGATTGAAAAGGCAAGAAAAGCAAAGGCGCAATCATCAAGCTTTTTTGCTCAAAAGATAAAGCAGGAAATCTCAAAAATTGACGAGAAACTGGAAAAGCTGATGAACGCTTATCTGGAAAGTGTTTTGAACATCAAAGAATACCAAAAAGCGAAAAACAAACTCATCAATCAAAAACAAGTTTTGAAAGACAAATTGAAGTCTTTTGAGCAAAAAAGCGATAATCGGTTCGAACTCGCCGCCCGATTCGTAAAAGCAAGCAAACAAGCCAAAATTATCGCTTCCAAAGAAAATCCCGAAGGGATTCGGGATTTTCTAAAAAAGATTGGTTCGAACTTCCAGCTCCAAAACCAAAACATTTCTTTTTGTCCGCGCGGAGCGTGGCAAATCGTTGCAAAATGGGGCTTTGGCGCGCGAAGCGCGCCTGCCGAGCGGCTTTGCCGCGAGGCAATATCTTTCCAAAATGACAAAATCGTAAATTGGCGGAGAGTGAGGGATTCGAACCCTCGAAGGAGTTTCCCCCTTACACCCTTAGCAAGGGTGCGCTTTCAGCCACTCAGCCAACTCTCCAATATACTTCGCTTCGCTCGAATTGTCGTCTCAAACAAGTTTGAGACCGTCGGCTTCGTGTCTGCCGGTCGGAGAGCTCCTCCCCCAGAAAGCAAAGCAATTTGCATTCTGGCCACTCAGCCAACTCTCCGTGCAAGCAAATATTACCATATTTTTTTAACTATGCTAGAATTATCTTAATATTATGAATAAAGTTAATACAAAAACACTTAAGGGATTTAGGGAGTTGTTACCAGCAGAGCAAATGGCTTTTAATAAGATGCTTGGAATAATCCGCGATACATACGAGCTCTACGGATTCATCCCTCTAGACACACCTGTGCTTGAGCGCGCTGAGGCGCTCCTGGCTAAAGCCGGCGGAGAGACAGAGAAGCAGATATACCAATTTACCAAAGGCAAGACAGACTACGCAATGCGCTTTGACCTCACCGTACCCCTTGCGCGCTATGTAGCCGAGCATGCGCGAGAGCTTTCATTCCCCTTCCGCAGATATGCTATCGGCAAGGTATACCGTGGCGAACGACCGCAAGCAGGGCGTCTAAGAGAATTTTACCAATGCGACATAGACATCATAGATAAAGGCGAACTCTCTCTTACTGCAGACATCGAGATACCTCAGATAATAAACAGGATATTTGATGATATATTACCTAACTTAAAATTCACCATCAAAGTCAACAACCGCAAAATACTCAATGGTTTTTATGAGGAGCTTGGTGTAGATCAAGAGAGCACCCTGCGCATAGTAGATAAACTAGATAAAATAGGAGTAGAAGGAATATCTAAAGAGCTCTCTAACTCGGGCGTAGAAGATACAACAATAAATAAAATACTAGACTTTGTGAACATAAAAGGTGCGAATGAGTGCGTTATCCAACAACTAGAGCAAATGGATATAAAAAATGAACAATTTGTAACCGGTATTAAAGAGTTGGCCCAAATAGCAAACTCCCTCTCTATATTACAAATAGACTTATCTGTAGCGCGCGGACTAGATTACTACACCGGCACGGTATATGAGACAACTCTAAACGATTACCCACAAATTGGATCAATATGTAGTGGTGGTAGATATGACAACCTGATAGGCACATACTCCAACACTAAACTACCCGGAGTCGGAATCTCCATAGGGCTCTCTCGCCTATTTGACCAACTTAAAACTTATGATTTATTGAAAACCAATAGCAGTACTCCAACTAAAGTTTTTATAATCCCTATCAGCTCTTCTGTAGAGTGTGTATATGAGGCTTACAGGATTGCAGATACTCTGCGAGATGTCAAAATACCAACAGAAGTATCTACTATATTTAAATTAGACAAAGCTATCAAGTATGCAGATAAATTAAATATAAACAAAGTAATAATCATAGGAGAAGATGAGCTAGCAAAAAGTTATTACACACTTAAAAATATGACTACCGGCACTCAGACACAAATAGACAAAGAGAATATCCTCACTGAAATAGTAAATATATTGCAACTATCCGATAAATAGATTACTATTTACACGGACTTGGCGAAAGGGGGTGATACAGATGCCAAGACAAAAGCCAAAACATGTCCTCTCCGCAATCCACCGAGGGGACCGACATGCCTTGCGCAAAATGGGGCGCAAAGGCGGACTCAAAAGGGCTGAAAATATAAAAAGAAGAAAAGATGAAGAAGATGCCCTGCAAATGCTTCGTGAAGAAGAGGCCGAACGAGGTTGGGATCATTTGCAAAGAGAGATCAACGCAAACATCTGCCCCATAAACTAACATCCCGACAAAACAAGATCGGGATGTTTTTTTATTTATATGATATAATCGCTCACTATGAATAATCAAGATAACACAAACTACATAATATTTGATATAGAGACTCAAAATACATTTGATCAAGTAGGTTCTCGAGATGTTACTGCTCTAGACATATCTCTACTTGTAATATGGGATTCCAAGACTAAAGAATACCAAAGCTTTATGCATGATGAATTGCATAAACTATGGCCTATTATAGAAAACACCGACATGTTAATAGGCTACAACTCAGACCACTTTGATATACCTTTATTAAACAAATACTATCCTGGAGACTTAGAGGCTATAAAGAGTTTAGATCTAATGGTAGAGATCCAAAAATCCATAGGGAGAAGGATAAAATTAGACGACATCGCATCAGCAACATTAGGAACTAAAAAGATAGGCGGCGGTCTAGACGCCATACGCTGGTGGCAAGCCGGAGACATAGAGAACATACGCAAATATTGTCAAAAAGATGTAGAGATAACAAAAAAAGTATTTGACTACATGCTAGAGCATGATTCTATAAAATATAAAGACTTTAACAAAAAGAAGGAGGCATCGATAGACACCTCTGATTGGCTAAAGCCAGACAAGTTCGCAATAACTCATACTCTCGGATTTTAGTTATATCAAAATATGATATAATCATATAAATTATAAAATAAAACTTATAACTAAAATGACAAAATCACAAAAAGGACAAAGCAATCTAATAGCTCCTGTTAGTATAATACTCATAAGTGTATTATTAGCTGTAGGATTGTATTTAATAAATAATAATAAAAAGCAAAATCCCGATGATCTATACCCGAAACCAGTAGTAGCAGGGCAAAATCATAAAGATATAAGAGGGATCCAAGAAGATGACCACATACAAGGAGATGCCAATGCTGAGCTTATTATAGTTGAGTATTCAGACACGGAATGCCCTTATTGTAAAAAATTCCATAGCACTATGCAAAGAGTTATAGATGAATTTGGCAAGAGTGGCAAGGTTGCATGGGTCTATCGCAACTTCCCTCTCACTACGCTACATAAAAAGACCCTAAGAGAAGCCGTTGCGCTAGAGTGTGCCAATAAACTCGGAGGCAATGATAAATTTTGGGAGTACACAAATATGGTGTACAGCAGGACAAACAGTAACGACAGTTTAGACCCCAATCTACTACCAAAGTTTGCCAAAGAAATTGGACTAAATGTAGACTCATTTAACGCCTGCCTAGAAGATGAGGATATAAAAAATCTCGTAAAAGAGGACTCTGATGAAGCTATTGCCAGCGGAGGTACGGGTACTCCTTACAGTGTATTACTATACAAAGATAAACAAATACCACTAGAGGGAGGTATCCCCTTCGATGATTACAATGGGCATCCCGGCATGAAGAGTATTATAGAGAACATACTAAATCAATAAACTTTTACATTTAAGATTCTTAATGCTATATTATTAAGCATGTCTATACCAGAGAAGTTCTTAAAGCCATATGATCCACAAGCCGTGGAGAGTGATCTTTACAAACTCTGGCAAGAGTCTGGCTACTTTAACCCCGACAAGTGCATAGAGAATGGAGTATGCAAGACAGATGCCGAGCCTTTCTCTATTATAATGCCACCGCCAAATGCCAATGGCTCTCTACATGCTGGGCACGCACTCTTTGTAACCTTGCAAGACATAATGACGCGCTTTGCTCGTATGCAGGGCAAGCGTACTCTATGGCTCCCCGGGGCAGACCACGCAGGCTTTGAGACACAAGTAGTGTATGAGAAGAAGCTGGCCAAGGAGGGTCGCTCCCGCTTCCAAATGACTCGAGAAGAATTGTATAAAGAGATATGGGATTTTACCCAAGAGAACAAGAGCTTTATGGAGGGGCAAATCCGCCAACTTGGAGCATCTTGCGATTGGTCGCGAGAGCTCTTTACCTTAGATGACAGAGTTATAAAAACTGTCTACGGGACATTTGAGCAACTCGCTAAAGACGACTTGCTCTATAGAGGCCTCCGCAGTATAAATTGGTGCCCCAAACATCAGACAGGCCTCTCTAACTTAGAAGTAGACTATCAAGAGCGTAAAGACCCCTTCTACTATATTAAATACGGCCCATTTACTATTGGTACAGCCCGCCCAGAAACCAAGTTTGGAGATAAGTACATAGTAATGCACCCAGATGACAAGCGCTATGGTGAGTATAAGCACGGAGACTCAGTGGAAGTAGACTGGCTAAATGGTAAGATTACAGCTACGATTATAAAAGACGAGGCTGGAGACCCAGAGATAGGTAGTGGGGTTATGACTATAACCCCATGGCATTCAGCAATAGACTGGGAGATAGCTCAAAGGCACAATCTAGACTACGAGCAGATAATAGACGAGCGAGGTAAATTATTAGACATAGCCGGAGAGTTTGCTGGCATGCCTATCACAGAAGCTCGACCTAAAATAGTGGAGAAGCTAGATAAGATGGGCCTCTTAATAAAAACCGACGAGAGTTATGAGCACTCAGTGCCAGTATGTTACAAGTGCTCTAGAGAGATAGAGCCTCAACTTAAAGAGCAGTGGTTTGTAAAGACTCAACCACTTGCAGACAAAGCTAAGGAGGCCATAGAGTCAGACAAAATTAAGATAATCACAGACGAGCAAAAGAAGGTAGCCCTACATTGGCTAGAAAATATTGAAGACTGGAATATCTCTCGCCAAATAACTTGGGGTATACCAATACCCGCCAAAATCTGCACAGAATGTAAGCATGGCGAGGTAGATATTGACGATAAGATTACAGAGTGCCCAAAGTGTGGAGGCAAGGTTGAGCAAGACCCAGACACCTTTGACACTTGGTTCTCTAGTGGACAATGGCCCTTCACTACTCTCGGCTACCCAAATAATGACGATTTTAAAACCTACTACCCTACGAGTATCATGGAGACAGGGCGCGACTTAGTCTTCTTCTGGGTATCACGCATGATTATGCTAGGATTGTACCGCACGGGTGAGGTGCCCTTTAAGACAGTATTCTTCCACGGGATGGTTAATGACGCTAAGGGCAAAAAGATGAGCAAGAGCAAAGGTAATGTTATAAACCCATTAGACATCTCTGAACAATACGGCACAGATGCCCTCCGCATGGGCCTTATAGTGGGTAATGCTCCAGGCTCAGACCTCAACTTAGATATACAAAAGATAAATGCTTATAAAAAATTTTCTAACAAACTTTGGAATATCACAAGATTCATACTCACAGAGACGAACGGCGTAGACCTGTCTAAAACTGCGATTACAACTGATACAGATAAACAGATAATAGATAATTTAAACGCAATAGTAGAACAAGTAACCAAAGAGTTAAATAACTATCAGTATCACCTTGCTGCCGACAGAATATACCACTACGCTTGGCACGAGCTGGCAGATAAGATTCTTGAGGAGTCTAAATCCATACTACACTCTTCGACAAGCTCAGAGCAAGAGGTAGATAAAACTGCAAAACTCTCACGCCAATATACTCTATACACGATCTTGACCACAACACTTAAGCTCTTACACCCTTTCATGCCATTCATCACTGAGGAGATATGGCGGAGCCTACCTGAAAAAAACGAAGAGGGAATGCTCATGGTCGCAAAGTGGCCTAATAGCTAAAAATTAAATTACTAAGCTCTATACACTAGTCATAGTACTACTACCCTAAAGCTTGTGGTAAAATAACTCAATGCAAATAACAAACATCTTACTAGCCCTATCTGGAGGTATTTTGCCCGTGTTATTATGGCTCTGGTATTGGACTAAAGAAGATCGCCTACACCCAGAGCCTAAGCAACTGCTATTGCTAACCTTCTTAGCTGGAGGCTTTACAGTAGCACTCGTTATACCTTTACAACAATACGCTAGGAGTCTGCTGGGTGTAAGTGATATGTCCCCACAATTAATAGTTGCATGGGCAGGTATAGAAGAGGTTATGAAGTTCTTAATGGTATTAACATTAATACTGTGGCGCAAAGCAGTTGACGAACCTATAGATGCTCTTATATACATGATAACTATAGCATTAGGCTTCTCAGCTATAGAAAATACGTTATTTTTAGTACACCCAGTGGCCACAGGCAAAATTACAAGCTTTATAATCATGGGTAACTTTAGATTTCTTGGAGCCACTTTACTGCATACTCTATCCTCATCTATAATAGGTATCACTCTGGCTTTATCTTTTTATAAAACTGAGTTGACCAAAATATCATATATAATTATAGGAGTTATCCTAGCTGTAATTTTGCATGCATCGTTTAACTTGTTTATACTTAATAGTACCAGCGGTAAAATAATACAAATATTTGCTTTTGTTTGGTTGGGCATAGTTATATTACTCTTATTTTTTGAGAAAATTAAACAAATAAAGATCCTACCGCGAAAATAATTTATAAACTTATAATTAAATATCCATGTGGAAACCTAAATTCTTAAACAAATTAGTAAATGATACTTATCAAGAATATGATGATGTATTTGACGATGGATACATAGACTCTGAGGATATAGATCAAAACCAAGATAACTCTCTAAGTCAACACATATCACTACGCGACTCAGACGACGAATCTAACTCTGAACAAGATATGACTCCACCTGAGGAGACTGAGACAGACGAGCTGACTGTAGATGTTTACCAAACTCCAGAAGAGATAGTGATACGCACTATGGTCGCAGGAGTGCCACCTGGCAATATAGACATATCTCTAACCAGAGACATGATAACCATAAATGGAGAGCGCCAAGAAAGTAAAGAAGTTACAGAAGATAATTACTTCTACCGAGAGCTCTCTTGGGGCTCATTCACCCGTACTATTATGCTCCCTGCCGAGGTGGAGGTAGATGAGGCCGATGCTCAAGAGAAGCATGGCGTACTAACAATAAGACTACCGAAGATAAACAAAGAGCGTCAAGCTAAAATCAAAGTCAAAAGTCGTTAAATATACTCAAACAAAAGCCCCGATACAAAGTATCGGGGCTTTTGTTTTGTGCTCGGGGGCAGACTCGAACTGCCGACACCTTGAGCTTCAATCAAGTGCTCTAACCAACTGAGCTACCCGAGCATTTAGTAAAGCTGTTGCATCATATTATCATAAATTTTTACTTTGTCATCACTGCACCACCAACAAGATTCTTAAACAATACGGCTATAGTTATAGGTCCAATACCTCCAGGAGTCTTGGCAAAATAGCTTGCTTGCTCTTGACAATTTATATCTATATCACCTACTACAGAGTTATTTTGCGTACTTGTGCCAGCGTCTAATAAGATAACTCCATTCTTAATCATGTCTTCTGTAATAAGATTTGGCACTCCTGCACCACTGACTATTATATCACTATACTTACAGAGTTTTGCTAGTTCACTATGCTCTGTTGTTTTGTCTACCACTGTTACTTTTACACCAAGGTTTGCCAAAAGATTTGCCACGGGTTTGCCCACAAGTTTACCCTTACCCACGACCAGAGCCTCCTTGCCTTCTACGCTAATATCCTCGCGCTCAAGTATCTCACGCACTGCACCGGCCACTGGTGCCAAGTGCTTACTCTCTGTAGTTAATCCATCAATATCCAACTCGCTAGGCACTGCATCTAGCACTCTTTGAGTATTTAGGTGGATTGGCAGTGGCAACTGCACAACTATGCCGACACTACCTTGTGAGCCAGGACTCCCCTGACTCACTTGCTTAATCTCAGCAATTAGCTCATCCTCGCTAATGTCAGTATCAAAACGATGCTCTATAAACTTCACCTTAATGGTGTCAGCAAAGAACCTCTTATACTTTACAAAGCTCTCTATAACAGGATTCTCCCCTACTACAAAAATATGCAAAGCTGGAGCCTCTTGCATACTACTAACCTTGGTAATTAACTCACTCTTAATACTTTCAGCGATTTGTTTGCCATTTACTATCATATTAACTATTAGCTGTGTAAAAATTCCATCACATCTCCATCTTGCACCACATACTCCTTACCCTCAGTGCGGAGTACTCCACTCTCTTTAGCAACAGCCTTAGATCCTGCATCAAGCAACTCCTGCCAGCCTATCACTTGTGCGCGGATAAACTTGTCTTGGAAGTCTGTATGTATCACTCCGGCAGCCTGTGGAGCTGTACTGCCCCGCTTTATTGTCCACGCTCTTGTCTCCTTCTCCCCCACTGTGAAGTAACTTATAAGGTCAAGGAGCTCGTACCCCTTACGTATAAGTGCATCTATGCCACTCTCTAGCACCCCGAGCTCGCGCCTAAACTCCTCTTTGTCCTCATCGCTTACATCTGAAAGCTCCGCCTCAACTCCGGCATCTACATGCACGTATGTTGCTCCTGCAGAATCTAAGAAGTCCTTAAGCTCAGTAAAACGACCGTCCTCTTGGTCACTCAAGTTTAATGCTCCATTTTTAGAATTTAAGATATACATAAATGGCTTCATGGTTAGCAGATGCAGGCCCTTAACCAACTCCTGCTCTTTGTCATCAAGCTCTGCTGTATTTGCCAGCTTACCTGCTTGTAACACGATATTTAGCTTCTCTAATGCTCTTTTTAAGATTATTGCGTCTTTGTTTCCCTTCTTTACATCCTTCTCTATGCTACCGAGTCTCTTGCTCACCGTCTGCATATCTGCTAGCACTAGCTCAAGGTTGATAACGTCAATGTCCCTCTTAGGATTCACTGTACCACTCACGTGCACAACATCCTCATCATCAAACACTCTCACTACCTCAGCTATAGCATCACACTCACGTATGTTGGCTAAGAACTGGTTCCCAAGACCTTCACCCTCACTAGCACCTTGCACAAGCCCTGCGATGTCTACAAACTCTACAATAGCCGGTACCTCCTTCTGCGTATCTGCCATCTTGGCTAGCTTGTCTAAGCGCCTGTCTGGCACTACAACAGTACCTATAGATGGCTCAATGGTGCAAAACGGGAAATTCTCTGCAGCTACCGCCTTACGCGTGAGAGCATTAAAGAGCGTACTCTTCCCTACATTTGGTAATCCTACTATTCCTATTTTCATAATTATTAAAATGGCCCTTTAACATCCGCAACCTTACCTCGCATCTGTGCTGGGTTTACTCCAGCACTCTGCATTGCTTGAGCAAGCTCTGTCTGGTACTTCTTGCCCACCTCCATCATTGCCTGCATCTCGCTTTTACCGCTTTTAATAAGAGCTTGACTCTCTTTTGCAATCTTCTCCAATAACTCTGGGTTGCTACTCATAAGTGCCTCAAACATCTCTCTCTGAGCCGGATCCATCTTTTTAAGCTGGCTTTGCAAAGCAACATTTATTGCCTTATCTTTTACCTTTTTACCTATATTCCCAAATATACCCATAATATAAAAATTAACTAATTAATAAAACTTATGTTAACATAACTAATAGTATAGCGCTAACTTCAATAAATATCTTGCATATACTTATATTTAATCTATAATACTCACTACCCCATAGCGGGGTGGAGAAGAAGTATCTCGGGAGGCTCATAACCTCCAGGCCCTGGTGCAATTCCAGGCCCCGCTACAAAACAGAAAGCCCCGTAAAGGGGTTTTGTTTTACTCTGAGCGAACAAATTGAGTCGAATAAGCTTATATTACCACTGCTTTAGCTCAAGTGCAGTCTTAGCAGCAGCCTGTTCTGCTTCTTGCTTACTCTTACCGTCTCCTCTGGCAATCTCCACGCCATCAAACATTACACCAACGGTGAACACTTTATTATGATCTGGACCCATCTCTTTAATAAGTGTATAACTCGGGGTTATACTTACCCTATCTTGAGCCAGCTCTTGTAACTTGCTTTTAGCATCTTGCCAAAGTCTACCTTCAACTATCTTATCAGTTTTATCAAATAAATTATCTGCTATAAATTTTTGCGACGCACCATAACCAGAATCTAAATGTATAGCTCCTATAAGAGCCTCAAATGTATTAGCTAATATATATTGTCTAGCTCTGCCTGTGTCTTTTTCTTCTCCTTTAGAGAGTAATAAGTAATCATTCATCCCTAGTTCTTGTGCAGTAGCGCTTATACTTTGAGTATTCACCAAAGCGGCTCGCACAGCAGTTAGTTCTCCCTCTGCCTTGTCTGGATAACGCTCAAACAAATATTCAGTTACAGCCAACTCTAAAACAGCATCCCCCAAGAACTCAAGTCGTTCGTTATGCTCTTTAAGCTCTCTATGCTCATTAACAAAAGAACGATGAGTAAATGCTAATTGCAAAAGAGACTTGTCTCTAAAGCTAAAGCCTATTTTATCTTCAAAACTTTTAAACTCTCTTATGTTCATATTTATTTTACCCCCTCTGCTAATTTTGTTACAGCTATAGTAACTATATGTAAAATATCTTTATATATATTTAAGTTTACTACATCTTTAAGTTTAAACCACCTGGCGTCATCAAGGCCACTACTAGAGCCAAGTCTTATATCGTTAAACTCAGACTCTCCCAAAAAATAAGTTACCTTTTTACTCTTGCGCCCTTCATTTGGGTCATTTGCTATATACTCATTATCTCCCAAAACATCTTTTATCTTAATATCTAAATCCATCTCCTCCTTGACCTCTCTTATTGCAGTATCCTCTGGAGACTCATCTACCTCCACCCTACCTTTAGACAAAGTCCAGTGTCCAAACACATCGTGCACTAAGGCTAAATATATATCATTATCGTGATGAGCATACACAACAGCCCCTGCTAACTCCTCTTTCTTTAACGGAGAATGATCTACTACCTTATGCTTATTACCCTCATCTTTGCGCGGTGCCCCCATCTCCGCATATACACTACCCAACACTCCATTAACAAACTTACTAGAATTCTCAGATCCATATTCCTTAGCTAACTCTATAGACTCATTTATAGCCACTTTAGGGGGTACCCCCAAGATATTATCAAACAATAATTCTGACAATCCTATCCTCAAGATGTTTCTATCCATTGTCGCTATCTTTTCTAAAGGCCAGTCAGGGGCCGCTTTGCTCATTATGGTATCAATTTCTGGCTTTTTAGCCAACACAACGTCTAATAACAATTTAGTATAGGCTCTATCTCCCCCTTCCAATAACTCCTCATTATTATTTAGTAACCCCTCTACTTTTGTAGTATCCCAATCCAATGCCTCTAAACCAAACAAAGTCTGTAATGCTACACCCCTAGATATGTGTCGTGCACTCATGTTGTATTACTTGTCTTTTTTAGCGTCTTTACCGGTTTTTTTAGTAGTAGTTTTTGTTTTCTTTTCCGCTTTTATTTTATTTGAAGAGACTTTCGACTTATTGTTTACGCTCTTTTTATCTTCTTCTTTTGCCTCAAGCTCATTGGTCTTCTCTTGATGTATAGCCTCAAGCTGAGCTATCTTCTTAGTTGCCTTTTTAGCTTTCTTAGCTTCAACATCTATAACAATTCGCCCTCTATACTTACCACACTCTAAACACGCCCTGTGGCGTAAGTATTTTGCTCCACAATCCTTACATGTACTAAGACGAGGCTCTGTGAGTCCGTGATGACTGCGGCGCTTACGTGTCGCGCTTCTGTTTATTCTCATTCTTACCATAGCGCCACATTATACGCAAAACTTTACAATTAGCAACTGTTTTATGCATATTATGTTATAGTACCAGCATGGCTAAAATAAATAAATCAAAACCGATAAAAATCCAAAACAAGAAGGCGTGTTTTGACTATGCTTTATTGAAAAAGTTTGAGGCCGGTGTACAACTATTTGGTCACGAGGTTAAGGCTGTGCGCAGTGGTAAAGCAAGTTTAATGGGGGCGCACATAGTGGTGAGAGACGACGAGGCATACCTTGTCAACTCCAGCATAAGCCATTACCAAGAAGCCAATACTCCTAAAGAATACGACCCATACCGCACACGTAAATTACTTTTACATAAAAAGGAAATACTCGAGCTTGCCGACGCTGAAAACACTAAAGGTTTGACAGTAGTGCCGTTAGCGTGGTATAATAATAATCGAAAACTAAAGCTAGAAATAGCTATAGCAAAGGGTAAAAAGGAGTACGACAAACGCGAGAGCATTAAAGAAAGAGACTCTAAACGTAAAATAAACCGTTCATTGAAAACTGAGTATTAAAGTCATTCGCAAATAGAATGCGAGAGGCAGGATATACAAAATATATTATCAAACCCGGGGCAGTGGGCGGCTATGGATAGAGGGTTTGAGAATGTATTTTGTGTAGCCTGCTTAAATATACTCGTACATTATTTGGGGATGACTTGATTCGACAATAAGTGCGTCTTCTTGTTCGAGATTGCGGTGAGTATACGCATTAAGCTACTCAAACTTTAAGTGCAAAGCAATTTTCACGGGGGGTTAAGTCACCACTTAATCTCAGCCTTGCATACGCCTAAATATAGGTCTATGCAACCGTCAGCCACTTGATACTCAATAGAGTGTACCTGGCGTTATATCTTGAGTTAAGGCTCTTAACTTGATTGACTAAGGGCCCGACAACTTAAATCTCGGTTATATACTTTTTTGTTTACTCTTTAGGTATATAACTTAAATTTCCAGAGTAATCTAGATCTCGTAAACTCAATTAGACAACCTTACTTGCACGGGAGTTCACTACTCCCCATCTCCACTCGACTTACCCCTCTTACGGAGGGGCTCGCTCGTGGCAAGCCACAAACCACTCGTATTTACTATGCGGGTGGTTTTGCGTTTGTGAGTCGAGTGCCCTGAGCGAGGCCTAGGCCGAGTCGAATGGGCTTATGTTACAATCCAAATATGACATATGTATATATGATAAAAAATAAAAATAACGATTTATATATCGGCGTCTCAGAAAACCCAAACGAACGCATCATATATCACAATACAAAAATGGGTGCGAAATTTACTAAAAATAAGCTAGATTTTGAAATAGTATTTCTTGAAAAATATAATAACTTAGCAGATGCAAGACAAAGAGAAATCCAACTGAAAAAATGGCGTCGTGATAAAAAGGAAGCATTAATTGATAGTTACAAAACTGGACTGAATACAAAAAGATAATATAGTTAACATCTATATATTACTTACATGTAACTTACTGATCACCTGCAAAACTATGACCCTGAGATTGACTCACCATCAACAATATTAGCAAACATTACTTTAGCTGCACTACTCTTGCGCAGAGTAGTTATATATTCCTCTTTACTAAACAAAAGTAATGACTCTATATCAATATCTTTATTGCTTTTTGCACGTTCTTGCAGCTCCTCGGCAGTAATACTAAGCTCAACATCCATATAAAAACCAATATGACCAGTAAGGGCCACGAAAAACATCTCTAACGTCATCTTAGTTATTTCACCTGCTTCTATATCAGCCTCTTCCAATAACTCATTCCTCATAACATTGAAAATATATTCTCCAGAATCACACGACACGTCTGTCTCAAGTATACCTCCTAAAACATCATACTTATTTGTGTTAGTACTCTTTCCGCTTAGCTCTACCATCAAGTATTTACCATCAGATGTTTTTACAGTACCTCCCACATAACATCCGTTGTGCCTATATTTACTTTCGTCTAGCTGACCATTTTTTGTGAGTGTCATCAACCCATAACGATGCTTGTAATCAAAAATACTAAAATCAATATAGAGAATACCATCATCATATTTCCAGTCATTTAAGCGATACGATGTCCCATTATAAAAGTTGAGGCCTTTCTCTGTGACTTCTTTTTGCTTTACTGCCCAAATATTTTCTATCTGTTCTTCAATATCTTCTGGTAACTCTAAATTAGAAGGACTTACTGTTATTTTTATGTCACTAGGACTTAATAACTCTAATACTAGCGGATATGGAACTTTATCTAATTTAAATTGCTGCATTACTTATAAGATTAGCACACGCTTACAAATGTATAAAGCTTTTACGATGCTCTTTGCAAAACCCATACTCGCCTAGTGCATTATAATGCGCCTTAGTGCCATAACCCTTATGCCTTTCAAATCCATAGTCTTTACCTTCTTTTTTAAATTCTTCTGCCAAATCTCTCATATACTTATCTCTAGTAACTTTAGCCACTATACTTGCAAGAGATATGGCCACTTCTAGCTCGTCTCCTCTTACGATGGCCTTTTGGTGTTTAAAGGCCTCTGGGGCTTTGAGTCCACCATCTAGCTTTACTTGTACGTCACCTTCTCTGCCTAATGCGAGCTTTGTTAATACGCGCGATGTTGCGCGAGATATTGTTGGCACTATACCATACTTATCTATTGTCTTTGCACTACCCATACTCACAGCAAAGTCTAGCTTGCCTACCTTTTGCAACTCTTGCATCCATTTCAATATCTCTTCCCTCTTTTTCTCACTCAGCTTCTTAGAGTCCTTTAACTTACCCCTCATAAACTTATCCAAAAGCTCTTTACTTAGTACTTCAAGTACTAAGTTTGGTATTATGCATCCCCCAACAGCCACTGGCCCGGCAATAGGCCCCCTACCAGCCTCATCTATACCTATAACATACTCTTGTTTGCTCATTGTTCATAATTATACTACTAAATGGTATAATCTACTTAATGACTAAAGACGCATCTTCAAAAACTCCTTTTACACACTTACATACACATTCGCATTACTCTCTGCTTAATGCTCTACCAAAGATTCCAGAGCTTGTAAGTGTAGCTAAGAAGGACAGTATGCAGGCTCTAGCTATAACAGAGGATGGTAATATGTACTCTACAATAGAGTTTTATAAAGAATGTAAAAAGAATGATATAAAGCCAATAATAGGAGTAGACCTATACATCTCTCCTCGCAAAATGCAAGACAAAGAGCATAAGACGGATGATGCATACACTCGCTTAGTATTGTTAGCTAAAACTAAGCAAGGATATCTAAACATGATCAAACTGGTAACTAAAGCCAACTTAGAAGGTATGCACAATAGCATACCGAGAGTAGACTTAGAATTATTAGACGAATTTAATGAGGGATTAATAGCAATATTACCGACTAACAATAGCTCTGTAAGTCAAGCTATAGATAATGCAGATTTAGAAGTAGCGACCCAAAGAGCAAAACAGTATCTAAAAATATATAAAGATAGATTATATTTTGAGATAACACATCACCCAGAACTACTGGGACACGAAGATAAAATAAAGAAAATAAAGAAAATAGCTCTAGAGGTAAATATACCCATGCTTGCTTCTCACGATGTATATTATCTAAATCCAAAAGACAGAGTAGCAAGGACTCTAGCCAATAAAATACAACAGGCTAGACGACTAACAGATGAAGATTTAGAAAATGAGGAAGACTATTCTTTCAAAACGACGAACGAAATGCATAAACTCTTTAAAAATGAACCTGATTTATTAAAAAATACCCAAAAGGTTGCTGAGATGTGTAGTAATGTAGACCTGAATTTAGGAGATTGGCGCTTCCCCGCATTCCCTAAAAAAGATGGTAAGAATTATGACGATATGCTAAGAGAGGATACTCTGGCCGGCCTACAACGCAGAAATATAAAGCCTACTGAATATATCAATAAGCGCATAGAATACGAACTAGGTATAATAAAAACAAAAGGATACTCTCCATACTTTTTAGTAGTGTCAGACCTAATGCGGTGGGCCGAGAGCGTAAATATACTTACCAATACACGAGGCTCTGCGGCCGGCTCTTTTGTCTCTTATTTAATAGACATTACATCTATCAATCCTCTAGAGTATAACCTCCCTTTTGAACGCTTCCTAAACCCAGAACGCCCAAGCCCACCCGACATAGACATGGACATACCTAACAATAAAAGAGACGATATGATAAATTATGCTAGAGAGAAATATGGTTTTAATGCTGTAGCCCAAATAGGTACTTTTGGTACTATGGCATCCAGAGCCGTAGTACGCGATGTTAATAGAGCTCTGGGTGGATCTTATGGACTTGGAGATAAAATAGCAAAATTAATACCTTTTGGTGCTCAAGGCTTCCCCATGACAATAGACAGAGCTATGGAGTTAGAGCCAGAACTTGCTAAAGCATATAAGACAATGCACGAAGTTAGAGAGATAATAGATTATGCTAAACAGCTAGAAGGCAATGCGAGACATGTAGGAGTCCACGCAGCAGGAGTTGTTATTTCAGACACAGGAGATGTTACGGACTACATACCTGTACAATATGACCCTAAAAGTACAACAGGTCAAGGTAAACTAATAACCCAATATGACATGCATGGAGTAGAAGATGCAGGATTATTAAAATTTGACTTCCTAGGACTTAAAAACTTAGGGATACTTGCAGACGCTGTTAAAAGGGTTAAAAAAATACAAAATATAGATATAAATGTAAATAAGTTGCCTCTAGACGATAAGAAAACTTATAAAATGCTCTCTGCGGGTCACACTATGGGGGTATTCCAAATGGCGAGCTCGGGCATGACTAAATGGTTAATGGAGTTAAAGCCCACTGAAATACATGACCTAAACGCTATGGTGGCTTTATATAGACCTGGGCCGATGGAATTCATCCCTAATTACATAAAAGGCAAGTACGACCCAAATAGTGTTACATATGCAGACCCAAGATTAGAGAAGTACCTAAAATCCACTTACGGAATACTAATGTACCAAGATGACATTATGCTTATTGCTGTTGAATTGGCTGGGTACACTTGGCTTGAGGCCGACAAGTTTAGGAAAGCTATGGGCAAGAAGATACCAGAGATAATGGCAGAACAAAAACAAAAATTCCACGATGGATGTGTAGAAAGAGGGATGAAAGAGAGTGCACAAAAAAAACTATGGGAGAGTATAGAGACGTTTGCAGCATACGGCTTTAACAAAGCTCATGCCGTGAGCTACGGAGCTCTGGCATATAAAACTGCATACATGAAGGCCAACTACCCTCTTGAATACATGGCTGCTCTATTAACTGCCGACGCAGGAGATACAGAAAAAATATTTGAAATAGTTGAAGAATGTAAAAAGATGGGCATAGATATACTGCCACCGAGTATAAATGACTCACTCGGTGTATTTTCAGTTGTCCTTAATGATGATGGTAGTTTTGCCAAATCAATAGACGCTGTAAAATACCCTGTTGGGCAAATACGCTTCGGACTTAATTCTATAAAGAACTTTGGGGAGAGTATAGCAAAGACCATAGTAGAAGAAAGAAAAGCTAATGGTAAATATAAGAGTCTTGCTGATTTCTTAATCCGCATAGATGACAATAACTTAAATAAACGTTCTATAGAGGCTCTAATAAAATCGGGAACTCTAGATGAATTTGCCGAACGAGGTAGACTATTGGCAAATGTAGATACTATACTCCAATATTACAAAGAAGAGCATAACAAACCAAAAGATCAAGACTCTTTATTTGGATCTACAGAGACAAGTTCTTCAACATCATATATAGAATTGCAAGATCACCCCAGCATGCCACCAGAAGAAAAGTTAGGTTATGAAAAAGAGCTCCTTGGTCTATTTTTATCAGGACACCCACTAGATACTCACAAAGACAAACTCAAGGGTAAACAAGACATAGCCACCACCAAGAAAGATACCAGACCTGGAGTAACCACAGCATTAGCCGGCCTCATAGAGGAAGTAAAGATAATCTTAACAAAAAAGGGAGATAAGATGGCCTTTGTGCGTATAGGAGATTATAACGACACTATAGAGGTTATTGTATTCCCTAAAGTCTATGAATTATATAAAGACAGACTAAAAACTGATAAATGCGTGTTAATAAAAGGCAAAATATCATTAAGAGATAGTGAACAAAGCTTTATGGCCGATGCCGTGAAAAACTTATAAATTATAAACCTTACCATAACAAAACCCGCCGGTTGGCGGGTTTTGTTTAATCTAAATGTTTAGATTATTATTGCCCAACCATATAGTCCACACTGCCACCGGACACTTTAGTACCACTTGGGCAAGTATCAGCTGGGGTAGGAGGTGTACCCTCTAAATTAGCTCCTAGACAATACGCAGACCCACCTGAAGCAGAGATGTACCTATAATTCTGGCTTGAAGATGGGTCATCTGGCAAAGCTGTTATATACCCTCCAGAAGTTAAGCCTCCTAGTGTTGAACTTGAAACATCTACCTCAGTTGTCTGCACAGGGTACGCACTGTTAGTGTCATAATAAGACTCAAGTGCTAATTGCAAACTCTTAAGGTCTGCCTGACGACGAGCGTCACGTGCCTTCTTACGTGCAGTATTCATAGATGCCAATACAACTGATGACAAGATACCTATAATGGCAATTACCACTAGAAGCTCTATCAATGTAAAACCTTCCTGACTATTTTTAAATTTCATATTTATAATTTACTTACTAATTAATAATTTAGCTTATCGCTACTCTTTAGTATAAACCCTTTATCTTAAGGCGCAAATAACCAAGAGAGTAAACTGTGCATAACTTTACAGACCGGCAGAGATGTTATATATAGGTACCAATACAGATGCTAACAATACTCCAACTCCTATAGCCAGTGTTACTATCATTAACGGCTCTATCATAGATACCAAAGTATCCACCGCATTTTGAACCTCTCTCCTGTAAAATTTGGCCATAGTACTCAATATTTTACCCAACTCACCTGTCTCCTCTCCAATATGAACCATTGCAACCATAATACCTGGGAACTCTGGATACTTAGCAAACACCTCAGAGGCAGGGCGCCCTCCTTGTATCTCTAAAGCAGCCTTCTTTAACACTGACCCATAAACAGCATCATCTACAACATCAGCAGTTATCTCTACAGCTCTAACCATTTGTATACCACTATCTAGCATGGTACTAAGATTATCTGCTAATCTAGATAAAAATAATTTCTGATATAGAGTACCTACATATGGTATAGCCATCCTAATTGCCGACAAACGCACCTTACCCTCTTTTGAAGTATAATATTTAAACAATATAAAACCTCCAACCACTACAGCCACTATGATAAGTAAGAAGTAGTTAGTTAAGAAGCTACTAACGCCAATAACTATTTTAGTATATATTGGTATCTCTTGACCAGTCTCTAAAAGTATATCGGATAATCTAGGTATAACTGTGGTTAACATCAAAACCATAACCGCTATAAAAGTCAAAATAACAAAAGCTGGATATATCAATGCATTTTTAGCTTTTGCTGTAACCTCATATGTCCTGTCTATATAATCGGCCAAATAAGAGAAGGTGGTGTCTAGCTTACCCGTCTCCTCTCCAGTGCGCACCATACTAACAAAAAAACTAGAGAACACCTTAGGGTGTTTAGCTAAAGCATCGCTAATATTACTACCACTCTGCAAATCATCTGCAACATCACTCAACCTTGCTCGCAATATGCTGTTCTCTGTCTCTGTAGATAAAAGTCTAAAAATCCTTAAAGCAGAAACTTGCGCCTCAAACAATGTAGCTATCTGCCTAGATAACAAAACAATGTCCTTAGACTTAACAGTCTCAAATATAGTAAGATTCTTATTTAATATAGAGCCTCCTGTGCCCTTCTTTCTTATATACTCCAAAACCAATCCTCTCCTTTGGAGAGAGCTGACGGCTATACTCTCATTAACAGCGTCTATGGTACCCTCTCTTGTTGCTCCGGATTGGTCAACTGCTTTGTATTCAAATACTGACATTTTATTTAAACTATAATAATCTATCTAAGACTTTAGGATTAATTGAGTGATCATATGCACTTTGAGGTGTTATCTCACCCCTAGATACCAGATCAGCTAAAGAATGTTCCATAGATATCATGCCATTTTCTGCATTGGTTTCTATGACCGTATTTATCTCGTGAGTACGACCCTCTCTTATTAAGTTTTGTACTGCTTTATTAGAAATTAAAAGCTCATAAGCGGGTACCATACCTCCTGATACGCGCGGTATTAATCTCTGAGAGAATATCCCCGCCAAAGAGGCAGCTAACTGAAGACGTATTTGATCTTGTTGCTCAGCTGGGAATGAGTCTATAATCCTATCTATCGTTTGTGCTGCATTGTTTGTATGCAACGTAGAGAAGACTAAGTGTCCCGTTTCGGCGGCGGTTACAGCTGCAGACATAGTTTCTGGACCTCTCATCTCCCCAACTAAAAGCACATCTATGTCCTGTCTAAAGGCGCTACGGAGCGCAGTGGCAAAATCTTTAGTATCTATTTTAACCTCTCTTTGGTCTATAAGAGACAAATTAGGCTCATGTACGTACTCAATTGGGTCTTCTATGGTTACTATATGTGCGGCTCTTTCTCTATTTATAATATCTATCATTGCTGTCAATGTAGTAGACTTACCTTGTCCTACGGGGCCAACCACTAGAAAGAAGCCTTGTCTCCTCTGAGCAAATGTTTCAAGTATAGGAGGCAGGCCCAGCTCCTCTATTGTACGAATTTCTCTAGGTATACGCCTTAAAACCATACCTATGCTACCCCTTTGATAGAAGGCATTACACCTAAACCTGTCGCCACCTTCTACAGCATAAGAAAAATCTAATTCTTGATCCTCCTTAAACTGACTCATCTGCTCTTTAGAAACAAGCTCACCTAAAAGCCCTTGCGTATCTTGATTAGTCAATGGAGACTCATTCATCATCGGCACCAAAACCCCATCAACTCTTAATGTCGGTCGAGACTCTGATGATAAGTGTAAGTCTGAGCCACCCTCATGGACTAGAACATTTATATATTTTCTCAATGCACTATCATATTGCATTGCTTCATTATAACAACTTATCTATATTACAACTAATCACTTATCCACTAACTCAAACCAAAACATCTGGTATGGGAAAGTCTCTACTAAGAGTGAGGACTTCTGATTTTATTGCTTTAATATCTTTATTATGTTTTATATTTTCCGTAAAATCCTTTAAATATAAAGCTCTATCTTTACTATTCTCAGGTAGACTCTCATCTTTTGTTATGTCTAATACTCTTAAAATCCACTTTGCTATCTTCTTCATCTCTTTTGTCTTCATTCCTCTTGTTGTTATGCTGGGTGTACCTAAACGTATGCCACTAGGATACATAGGACTAGCAGGTTCTTTAGGTATAGTATTTTTATTAACAGTAAGACCAACTGTGTCTAGAGCAATCTCTACTATAGCACCCCTACCCTCCCCACAATTAAGTAACATTAAATGATTATCCGTCCCTCCACTTACTAACTCAGCCCCACCCTTTATAAGGGTATTGGCTAGAGCTTCTGCGTTTTTTACTACTTGCTTACCATATCTCTTAAAGGCTGGCCTAGAAGCCTCTTTAAACGCTACCGCCATAGCGGCTGTAGTATGATTGTGTGGCCCACCTTGGGATCCGGGCATAATGGATTTATCTATTTTAACTCCTAATTTAGAATCTTTCTTTAACCCTTTATTTGTAACCATTATAAGTCCTCCTCTGGGCCCTCTTAAAGTCTTATGAGTTGTAGTTGTTATTATGTCCACATATTTTACGGGGCTTATATGTACCCCCGCTACAATAAGCCCCGCAATATGTGCAATATCTGCAACTAAATATGCACCCACAGAGTCTGCAACTTTGCCAAGTTCTTTAAAAGGGAACTCGCGCACATATGCAGTAGCTCCAACCCATATAAGTTTTGGTTTATGTTTCTTTGCCAACCTCTTAACCTCATCAAGGTCTATATACCCATCCTCTTTAACATGATATTGCACTGTGTTAAAGAATTTAGCCGTAGCACTCGCCTTCCACCCATGAGTTAAGTGCCCACCATCAAATAGATGCTGCCCAAGCACGGTGTCTCCTGCCTCACAAGTAGCAATGTAGACAGCCATGTTTGCCGGCGAGCCAGAGTATGGTTGCACATTTGCATAAGGTACTCCAAAAAGCTCTTTAACTCTATCCCTAGCTAAATTCTCTATTTTATCTATCTCCTCATTTCCCCCATAATACCTTGCACCGGGATACCCCTCTGAGTATTTATTAGTCAACATTGAGCCCATAGCCTCAAGCACAGCTTTGCTCACAATATTCTCTGAAGGTATAAGCTCTAGAGAATCTGCCTGCCTCTTTTGCTCTGCCTGCAACAACTTATATAAAGTCTTATCTTGTTCTTTTATTTTACTAAACTTCTGTTTTGTACTTCGTATCTTTGGCATAGTAATGCGAGTACTCCTAACCTTCTTCTTAATTGTCTTCTTCATGATATAAAATAATTACCTGCCTAATAAACGACTATTTTGTAGGTGGATCGTTAGCCATAATAAATACTTTAAATAAATTATCCTCTAGAGAACATCTCTGAAACAGACCTACCATTAGATAATCTCTTGACTATATCAGCGATCATCGGTGCTATGGTAAATACCTTCAACTTCTTGCATTTCTTTTTGTGCAAGTCTTGCGGAATTGAATCACTGACAAGTACCGTCTTAATAAAATCATTCTTATTTATGAGATCTATTGCCTTGCCTGATAAAATACCGTGCGTAGCACACACAATGAGAGAGTCTGCACCCTTCTTTTTAAGTACATCTGTAGCCTTGTTAACAGTACCAAAAGTGTCTATCATATCATCTATTATAATAGCTATCCTACCCTGCAAATACTTTTTGTCTCCTATTAAAACAGTCTTGGCTACCGTATTCTTCTTACTATAATCCCTCTCTTTAGACAATACAAGAAAGGGTAATTCAAATAATCCTGCAAATTCTTTAATCCTCTTCATTGCACCTTCATCAGGAGCTACCAATACAAATTTATTTTTATAATTTTTATATTTATTAAATATGTGTTTGTCTAAATACTTTTTTATCTCTTTGGTTGTATACAAATTATCACAAGGTACATTAAAGAATCCTTGTATCTGTGGCGCATGTAAATCAAATGTTATCACCCTGTCTACATTAGCTAACTCAAATAAATCTGCTACATCACGAGCGCTTATTGCTCCTCTCGGATTGTCTTTCTTTTCTTCTCTAGAGTAAGGGAAGAAAGGCAATATGAGATTAACAGTTTGTGCATCAGAACGTCTTAGTGTTTTTGCTAAAATATATGTCTCCATAAGGTAATCATTAGCAGACCTACCCTGCTCTGTAGAGTAATAGCCTCCTGTTTGCAAAACAAAGACTTTTTTATTACGTACACTCTCAGGTATAACAGGTCGAAACTCAGTATTAGCAAAATATTCAAATACATTACCGATAGGCTTACGCTTTAATAACTTAGAAACATCTCTAACTAATTTTTGATTGGAGCTTCCTCCTATAATGCGCACACTCTTCATAAAAATATAATATCACAAATTAAATTATTTTGTATTTATAACAGAAGCAACTGTGTGTACAACTCCTTTATCAAACATACTTGGGATTATTTTATCAGGATTAGGTATTTGTACCAAACCAGCTAAAGCCCCAGCAATTGAGATCTTCATTTGCATTGTAACTTTAGACTTCCCACTCTCTAATAGTCCCTTAAACAAACCAGGGAAGACGAGTGCATTGTTAACCTGGTTTGGGAAGTCGCTCCTACCCGTTGCAACTACAACTGCACCACCATCTTTAGCATCACTGGGAGATATCTCTGGATTTGGATTTGCTAGTGCAAATATTATAGGCTCATCACTCATACTCTGCACCATCTCTTTAGTAAGTATGTTTGAAGCTGATACTCCTATAAAAATATCAGCACCCTTAACAGCCTCTTCTAGTGTCTCCATTTTGCATCTTCCAGGATCTCCATTAGCGCAAGTCTTTGAGATAACCTTACAAAAGTGCTCTTTGTTACCCGTACCACAGACCTTACCCTCATTCAACACACCTTTACTATCGAGTACAGTTAAAACTTTAAATCCGTAAGCTGTAAGCAACTCAGTAATAGCATGTCCGGCAGCTCCAGCACCATTTATAACGATCTTAACATCATCCTTGTTTTTACTCACTATCTTAAGGGCATTTATAAGCCCCGCCAACACAACTATTGCCGTACCATGCTGGTCATCATGGAAGACAGGTATATCGAGCTCCTCTATAAGCCCCTGCTCTATCTCAAAGCACTTTGGAGCCGAAATGTCCTCAAGGTTGATAGCTCCAAAAGTTGGTGCAATATTTTTAATGGTTTTTATAATCTCTTCAGTATCTTGTGTTGCTAGAGCTATTGGGAAAGCATTTATACCAGCGAACTCTTTAAGTATCACGGCCTTGCCCTCCATCACCGGCAGACCAGCCTCGGCGCCGATATTACCTAAGCCGAGCACAGCAGAGCCGTCTGTAATTATAGCTACTGTATTTCTACTACTCACTACTTCTTTCGCCTCCACTTCACCACTATTTATAGCAGAACACACGACTCCTACTCCGGGTGTATATGCTAAGGCAAGCTCATCATTGTTGCTCACTGGCATAAGGCTCTTTATCTCAAATTTACCTCTGTACTTTTTATGCAAAGCTATACTCTCCCTACTTATACCAGTCATAATGCAAGTAGTATATCATATTTGCATTTATTTGCTTTTGTGTAATCCTGTGAGCTTATGATGGCAACTTTAAAGAATGCAACAGGCAAGACACTGGTAATAGTGGAGTCTCCGGCTAAGGCAAAGACTATAGAGAAATATCTTGGCAAAGATTACATAGTGCGTGCGTCCGTGGGGCATGTACGCGACTTACCAAAAAGTAACAAAAAAGCTATAGATATTAACGCTGGCTTCAAACCTCATTACGAGATAAGTAAGGGTAAACATAAGGTTATAGCCGAACTTGAGAGCCTAGCCAATGAGGCTAAAGAGGTTATATTAGCAACCGACCCCGACCGCGAAGGAGAAGCCATAGCCTGGCACTTATCCGAACTGCTTGAGCTTAAGGACCCTAAACGAGTGGTGTATCAAGAGATAACTAAAGAGGCTGTACAAGAGGCCTTTAAGCATCCGCGCACTATAGACCAGCATATGCGCCAGGCTCAAGAGGCTCGCCGAGTGCTAGACAGACTCGTGGGCTACGACCTCTCAGGGTTAATCTGGCAAAAGGTCCGCTACGGACTCTCAGCCGGCAGAGTACAGTCTCCGGCATTAAGAATATTGATGGAGAGGGAGCGAGAGATACGCGCCTTTGTGCCAGAGGACTTCTGGGTGCTCACTGCCGATGCCTCAACAAGCGCAAACCCAGAGAAATTTACACTCACTTGCGTAGAAAATCCTAAAACCCAAAGTAAAGCCGACGAGATTGTAAACTTAGGTAAGAAACATAACTGGGTAGTAACAAACATTAAAGAGTCTGAGACTAAACGAGTACCTCGTGCACCCTTCACCACCTCAACACTGCAACAAACTGCCAGCACTCGACTTGGCTACTCACCTAGCAACACTATGCGCATAGCGCAAAAGCTCTATGAGAAGGGCCTCATCACCTATATGCGTACAGACAGCCCAACTCTCTCTAAGCAAGCACAGGCGCAAGCTCTAGCTGTCATAGACTCTGAATTTGGTAAAGAATTTGTACAACCTCGCAACTTCAAAAGCAAAAGCAAAAGTGCTCAAGAAGCTCACGAGGCCATACGTCCAAGTAATTTAGGCAAAAAGATTGCCGGTGCCACAGCGGAGCAACAAAAGCTCTACAAGCTAATATGGGCCCGCACAGTAGCCAGTCAAATGACAGATGCACATGTAAAGAGGATGAAAGTTCTTGCCAACATCACAGACTCTCAAGAGCAGATACCCGACTTTGCTGTGCGAGGCTCTAGGGTAATCTTTGATGGTTGGCTTAAGGCAGACCCGACTGCCAAAGGTGAAGAAGTACAAGTACCGGCTGTAAGTAAGGGAGATGCTTTAGATGTAAACAATGTAGAGGCAGAGGGCAAACAGACACAACCACCAAACAGATACACAGAGGCAGGGCTTATCAAAGAACTGGAGAAGCGTGGGATAGGCAGACCATCTACATATGCAAGCATAATGAAGACCTTAAACGACAGAGGTTATGTAAGTAAGGAGGGCAAAACCTTAATGCCAACAGACACCGGCGATGTTGTGAGTAGCTTCCTTGAAGATCATTTTAATAAATACATATCAGATACCTTCACTGCTGAAATGGAGAGTGAGTTAGATGAGATAGCAGAAGGCAAGCGCGAGTATGTTAAGACGCTTACAGAGTTCTACACGCCTTTTACCAAAGACATAGACAGTAAAGCCAATATACCAAAAGTTACGAACATGGGAGACACTCCCGAGGAGTTTAAATGTCCTGAGTGTGGATCTAATATGGTTTACAAGTTAAGTAAGGGAGGCAAGTTTATGAGTTGTAGCAAGTTCCCCGAGTGCAATGGGGCTCGCAAAGCTGATGGTAGCATAATAGAACCTCCAAAAGAAATAGGAGAAGAATGCCCAAAATGTGGAGAAAGTGGAGAAAAACCCAATAAAAAATCTCCGGGCAAATTAGTCCAAAGAGAAGGTCGCTTTGGACTATTTATATCCTGCTCTAACTACCCTAAATGTAAATATATAAAACAAGACGCACTACTCAATAGTACAGGCGTAGAGTGTACTGAATGCAGTAACGGAGAGATGATAGAACGCCATGGTCGCTTTGGCCCATTTTACAGTTGCTCTAATTACCCTGACTGCAAGCATATTATAAAAACTCGCCCAACTGGCAACCATTGTCCAATGTGTGGCAAGCTTATGATGGAGGGCACCAAAACAATTCCGGAAAGATGCTCAGACAAAACTTGCCCAAATCATAATCCTCATAAGTCATAGTAATGTCCGAATACACTAAAGTATTTTGCAAATACTTATATACATTAACTTAAGCAACAGCAAAATACTTCCCGTCCTCACTCACACCAAAGATATCAGTATCTTGCAAGTTGACCATTATGGTATTTGTTTTTACATAGCGCTCACGCTTCACGGCATCTATTAAATCTTCTTTACTTAAAGGTCCCTCCTTCTCTAATATGTCTCTTATAACATCTTTAACCAAACCTGTAGAATAACCCCACTCTGAGAGAGCATACAAACCACGCCCCACAAGAACAAACCTATCATCTTTAATCAACTCATTATGACAAGTGGCACTATGCGCACTGCGGTCAAATGTATCCTCTATGGCTTTTGCCACCTCTCCATAATGCATTGGAGACCCATGCCTACGCAACACCAACCATGCCATATCTCTTATACCTCTAATATTAATACCCGGTGAGCCTACTCTACCCCAATCTCCTAATTTATTCTTACTTAAATCTTTAGAGAGATTCAACCAACCTTTTACTATATCATCTCGCTTATACTTGTCATCTATATCATCCCCCAACTCAGCTAATAACATATCTATAATCTCTCTCTCAGCCAACAATTGGTCTCTATTAATCTTCTTATACACCCGCTCAATAGCATCATGCACAAGCTCACTAATATATTTATCAGCATACCAACGACTCACAAACTTAGTATTCTCCTTCAACTTACCAAAAGCGCTACCTACTACAAGTAAAAAATGGATATGATTATGTACAGACTCACTGTTACTTATCTCATTTAGCAATACCTCCTCTGGTACAACCGAACCTAAATCTTGTATAACTCCTGCAAACTCTGTAAAAATATCCTCACAAGCTTTGTATTGATCACTCTTTTGAATATTTGATATAGCACTAGTCTCTATCTGGCGCACTCTCTCTCTTGTAATACCGTAAGAGCGTCCAACACTCTCCAGTGTCTCCCTTTTCACACTCTTACCTAAGCCAAATCTCCTAGTAAGCACATCAGCAGAGCGCTCGGGTAATGCCTTGAGTAACTTTTTACTTATTTCTTTTGGTTTAAATGATATTTTTATTGCCATTACAAACTACTGTACCACAATATTTGCCACTCGTCCAGTTATATAAATAAAGCGCTTAACTTCGCCACTTCCTGTCTTTTTGACCCACTTATCCACAGCCTCATTTGCCAACGCTAACTCTCTAACCTCTTGCTCTGAAGTGTCTTGAGGTAGGATAAGTTCTGCTCTATTTTTACCATTTACTTGTACTACCACTGTTACGACATCCTCTATTAGCAAAAGATTATCGTAATTTGGCCACTGTTCTCCTATTAAAAATGTATTATGTCCTAATATGCTCCAAAGTTCTTGAGTCATATGCGGTGCAAATGGACTTAATATCAACAATAACTTCTCAAAGTCATTCTTGCTTATACACTCCTTCTCTGCCAAATTTACAAGTATCATCATCTCAGAGATAGCCGTATTATATTTCATACCCTCTATATCCTCACCCACTTTCTTAATAGTCTTATGCAACTGCGCTTGCACCTTTTTGGATGATTCACTAGCTAGGTCATCTTGCATCTTCCACACCTTATCTAAAAACCTCTTCGGACCCATAAGACCCTTAGTACTCCAATTAACTGCTTGGTCAAATGGTCCCATAAACATCTCATAAGTACGGAAGGCATCTGCACCATACTCGTCTATTATGTCATCAGGATTGATAACATTACCCCAACGCTTGCTCATCTTGCGCCCGTCCTCTGCCATTATAAGCCCCACTGTCTGGAGCTTCTTAAATGGCTCATTATATTTAACTACTCCAATATCGTATAAGAATTTATGCCAGAAGCGTGCATATATAAGATGCCGAGTAGCATGCTCTGCCCCACCAACGTAGAAATCTACAGGACTCCAATACGCCTCCTTCTCCTTATCTACCAACGCCTCGCTATTATGCGGGTCTATGTAGCGCAAGTAATACCAGCTTGAGCCTGCCCATTGTGGCATTGTATTTGTCTCTCGCTTGGCGTCGCCACCACACTCAGGGCACTTCACATTCACCCACTCGTCTATGCCTGCCAGAGGACTCTCACCTGTGCCTGTCGGCTCATAACTCTCTACCTCTGGTAACTTAAGTGGCAACTCCTCCTCCGGCACTGGCACAACTCCGCACTTATCACAATGCACCAGCGGTATAGGCTCACCCCAATACCTCTGCCGTGCAAATACCCAGTCACGCAATTTATAACTCACAGTCATCTTACCGCCCACAAACTCAGTAATAGCCTTCTTAGCCTCCTCACTGTCCATCCCATCAAACTTACCGGAGTTTATTAACTTACCTGAACCAATAAATGCCTCATCTTCATTTTTACGTCCGGAAATAACATCTTTTATTTCTATCTTGTACTTTTTAGCGAATTCAAAGTCGCGTTCATCGTGTGCCGGTACGGCCATTATGGCTCCGGTGCCGTAGTCTGCCATTACATAGTCGGCAATGTATATCGGCAACTCCTCATTATTTGCTTCGCCCGATTTATTTAGGGCCGGGTTGATTGCCTTTATCCCCTTCAGTTCCACACCCGTCTTCTCTTTAGTCATATCCCCCCGCTCTATGTGGCTCTTTTTGCTCGCCTCTTTTGCGTAATTCTCAACTTCTTCTTTATTCTCTATCACTCCTTCATCAATCCATTTTTGCACAAACTTATGCTCCGGGGCAAGCACCATATATGTTGCACCAAAGAGTGTATCAGGGCGAGTAGTAAAGACCTTAATCTTATCATCAGAGTCCTTAACGGCAAAATCAATCTCTGCACCCTCTGAGCGCCCAATCCATTTCCTCTGTGACTCCTTTATGCTCTCTTGCCAGTCCAGCTTGTCTAAGTCTGCCAAGAGTCTATCTGCATAGTCTGTAATTCTTATCACCCACTGGCGTATCGGCTTTTGCTCTATCTCAGAGTCGCATCTCTCGCATTTGCCATCTTCCAAATCTTCATTGGCAAGCCCGGTCTTACAAGACGGGCACCAGTTTATCGGCTCATTACTCTCAAATACCAAGCCCTTCTTAAACATCTGTATAAATGCCCATTGCGTCCATTTATAAAACTCTGGGTCTGTGGTGCTTATCTCTCTCTCCCAATCGTAATTGAGTGATATCTTCTCTAACTGCTCTTTATACCTGGCGATGTTCTCATCAGTATTTATCTTTGGATGCACCTTATTCTTAAGTGCGTGTTGCTCCGCAGGTAAGCCAAAGGCATCCCAACCCATCGGGTGGAGTACGTTAAAGCCCTTCATCTTCTTATACCTACTTATTATGTCTGTCGCAATGTAGCCCTTAGGGTGCCCAACATGTAGGCCCGCCCCAGACGGATAAGGGAACATGTCTAAGATGTAAAACTCCTCTTTGTCAGCATCCTCAGTGGTCTTATACACATTTGCCTCGTCCCAAGCCTTGCGCCACTTTTGGTCTAACTTTTTATGATCATACACCTTAAAATCTTTCATTAAAATTATTTTAACATATGCATTTATACTATGCTAACTAAGTGTATATAGATTACTTGCGTATTTTTGACGCTATGTTAGCATTGCCGATAATGGAATCAGTAGTAAGCATATTACCATACATTCAAATAGCTTTATCTATACTTCTAATCATTATGATCCTTATGCAGAGGTCTGCATCCGGATTGGGAGGAGCTTTTGGTGCAGACTCGGGCAGTAGCACCTTCAATACAAGACGAGGAGTAGAGAAGACTCTATTTAATGCGACCATAATTATTGCAATATTATTTGTACTCACAACATTTGCATCTTTGTTTATTGCTTAACATCAAGACATTAAGACAATGTTTAAAAAACAATTTACCATACCAGTATTGTCCAATATGGAGAATACTCATAAAGTAATGAGACCAACAGAAAGATGGGTATTTTATGTGCTGACCCTCCTATTAATCTTAAGTGCTCTATCTATAATAAATAAAGTATACATCAACGCCTCTACTGTAGTCCCCAGCTCGGGAGGCAAAATAATAGAAGGAGTGATCGGTGCTCCAAGATTTATAAACCCTGTACTGGCAATATCTCAAACAGACAAAGACTTATCAAACCTCATATATGCCGGCCTAATGACTAAAGATGTTAATGGTAATCTAATACCAGAGCTAGCAAAGAGTTATACAGTATCTAAAGACGCCAAAAAATATACCTTCAAATTGCACAAAGGGTTAACATTTCACGATGGTACACCATTGACTGCTGATGATATCATCTTCACTATCGAGAAGGCGAAACAACCTGACATAAAAAGTCCTGAGAGAGCCCATTGGGAAGGAGTAGCAGTCCAAAAAGTAGACGATTATACAATAACCTTCTCTTTAGAGAAGCCATATGCACAATTTTTACAAAATACTTTAATAGGCATCCTACCGCAAGAGCATTTGGGAGATTTAACTGCTGACGAATTTATATTTAGCAAATTCAATACCGAGCCTATAGGTAGTGGCCCTTATAAGTTTATAAGCTCTACACACAGCAATTCTGGTATACCTACAAAATTTATTTTAGAGAGATTTAAAAAATATGTTAGAGGTAAGCCCTTTATAAAAAAGATGGAGATGAACTTCTACCCCAACAAAGACCGATTAACTGAAGCAATGTTAAAAGGAGATATTACCTCAATGAGTGAGGTATCTCCTGAGAGTGTAGACAGTATAGTAAAGTCTAAGTCAGTGTCGGTGATTACGACTACACTGCCTCGTATATTTGCTATATTCTTTAATCAAAATCAAAACAAAATATTAAAAAATAAATACATAAGAGAAATTTTAAGAGATGTTATAGATAAAGACTCCTTAATACAAAACTCTTTAAATGGTTATGCTCAAAAAGTAGATTCTATATTAATTGACAAACACGATACAACCACAACAAAACCCCTATCTATAAAAGACGCCAAAAATAGATTAGAGAAAAATGGTTGGAAGTTAGATGAAGAAAGCGGATTTTACAAAAAAGACGGGGAAACACTCTCTATAACTCTGACAACCGTAAACAGCACGGAACTAAAGAATATAGCGACCACAATCTCTAATATATGGCAAAATATAGGAGTACAAGTAAAGTCTGAGGTATTTGAACCTGGAGACCTAGCACAGAATGTATTAAGGACAAGGGAGTTCGAAGCGCTCTTATTTGGTACAATAGTGGGCACAGATCCCGACCCTTATGCCTTTTGGCATTCATCTCAAAGGAATGATCCGGGACTAAACATCGCCAATTATACAAACGGCTCAGTAGATAATCTTTTAGTAGAAGCACGTAAAACAATAGACGCTGAAAAGAGAGCTGGCATTTACAAAAAAGTAGCTACTCAAATAAACAAGGATATCCCCGCAATATTCTTATATGCACCTTCTTTTATATATATTAAAGATAACAACATACTAGGAGTGCAACTCCCCTCTAATGCAGAGCCTAGCGACAGATTTAATAATATCCATTTATGGCATATAAAAACAACTAGAACACTAAGATTCTAAAATTACTAAACTAAATAACAGAACATAATGACAGAGCAAAAAGAGAAAACGCCCAGACGAAGGCGTACATACAATGCTGGGTATACCCCAAACAATAAGAGTTCACAGCGCAAAAAAGCCCAAAACAATACGATACGCAGTGGCGTAAAGATGCCCAGAGTTAATCGATCAAGACCATTAAACCAAAAACCTCAAGCACTTATGAGTGCTCCTACGCGCTTAGCTAAAGGGGCATCTCCCGTACCTGCTCTTAAAAAGGGAGATGTACGTATTTTGCCACTCGGTGGAGTAGAAGAGATTGGGCGCAATATGACAGCCATAGAATATGATAACGAGATAATCGTCATAGACGCCGGCTTCCAATTTGAGTCTGAGGAGACTCCGGGAGTAGACTATATCTTGGCTAACACAGGCTATTTGCGAGATAACAAACATAAAATAAAAGCGGTGGGTATAACACATGGACACCTAGACCACATCGGTGGCTTGCCATACCTTATGGAGGAGATTGGAGCAGACATACCGATATACTCCACCAACCTCGTTATACAAATGATAAAGGGTAGGCAAGCCGAATTCCCTCACGCTGACCCATTAGACTTACGCACAGTAATAGGAGACGAGAAAATAAAAATAGGAGAACACCTAACATTAGAGTTTTTTGCTACTACTCACACCTTCCCCGATTCTATAGGTATAGTTGTTAAGACCCCAATAGGAGATGTAGCGATAACCGGAGATATAAAACTAGACCATAAAGACGGAGTACCGACCAAAGACGAAGTTAACAACTTCTCTAGATTTAAAAACAACCCTCCATTAATGTTGCTTATGGACTCTACCAATGTATGGAAGCAAGGTTGGTCTATACCGGAGAAGAGAGTATTTGACACCTTTGACGAGATTTTATCAAACCATAAAAAAGGTAGACTCATCATAGGGGCATTTGCATCTCAAATAGAGCGTCTTGCAAAAATAATAAGCCTGGCGGAGAAATATGGCAAAAAGGTAGTCTTGGAAGGTAGGAGCATGAAGCAAAACATGACCATAGCAGAGAAGATAGGCTACTTTAAACCTCAAAAAGGTACAATAATTGGCGTAGAGCAGGTAGTGGAGTATGCTCCGAGTAAAATAGTTGTATTGGCAACAGGAGCACAAGGAGACACCTATGCGGCACTGCGTAGGATAGGAGATAAGTCTCACAAATACATAACCCTAACCAAAGACGACACCATAGTCCTCTCCTCTTCTGTTATACCAGGTAATGAGCGAGCAGTACAAGTACTTAAAGACAAATTCTCAAGACAAGGAGCTCATATGATCACTTACGAATCCTCAGATGTGCACGCCTCTGGACACGGTTATGCAGAGGAGGCCAAATGGATACACAATCAAATAAAGCCTAAATTCTTTATGCCTCAACATGGGCACTACTACATGCTCCGTGCTCATGCAGACACTATACACGAGTCCATAGGCCTACCATATGAGAACATAGCTATTCCTGATGGCAATAGTGCAGTTATAGAGATACAAGATAATGGTACTAAATTAGTACAGCTTAAAGAGAAGGTTGCCTCTACCCTACGTGTAGTGGAGGGACACAAAATATCAGATATACAAACAACGGTAATGAGAGATAGGAAGGACTTATCTGAGGAAGGTATATTTGTAGTAGTCGTTACGATAGATCAACGCACCGGACGCCTACGCAAATCTCCAGATATTATCTCAAGAGGATTCGTCTATCTGAGGGAGTCTCAAGAGCTACTACAGCAAACAAGAATAATAATTAAAAAAACTACTGAAAATATAACAAAAAACCAAAGATTAATAGACACAGATAGGATAAAGGCTGAGGTAGCCACTCAGGTACAAAAATACCTAACCCAACAAACCCACAAAAGACCAATAGTCATACCTGTAGTTGTTAGTGTATAATTAAATCAAAAGGCCCCTGTCTGCAGATATTTATCTGCAGACAGGGGCCACACACTCTCGGCCACGTCACCACCCTTTCAGTTTGGTGATGCATGTCACCGAGTTGGCCGACGCCAGCTCAGCCTGTTTGGCGATATTCTTGAACGCCCAATAGGCGTTCAAGCAATCTGCCTGGCCGCGGCAAACGGCCGGGCCAGCGGGCCGCCACGCATCGGCGGCAGAGGCCGGCCTGGCCGGTAAAAACGGAGAGAAAGCCATCAAAACAAGAACGACGACGTGTCTCATATTCCTATCCTTTCGTTACCCCAGCACAATTGCGGAGGTTATATATACAACTAACATATATACTCAAATATGTCAACAGTATTTATTCTATTAAATTACTCTACTTTATTTATAGGTTCACCTCCACTCAGCACGGCAATCACATTTTTAGCTGCCATCTCACTCATTTTCTCTCGAGTCTCTTGAGTAGCACTGGCTATGTGTGGTGTGAGTATCACATTGTCTAGCTCTGCCAAACCGGGAGCTAAGTTTGGCTCATCTTCATACACATCAAGTGCAGCTCCTTTTATTTTGTTACTTTTCAACACATCTACTAAAGCCTGCTCATCTATAACAGGCCCTCGTGAGGTATTCACCAAATATGCAGACGGCTTCATCATCGCCAATCTATCAGCATTCAGCAAGTGCCGTGTAGAGTCTAAGAGAGGTACGTGCACAGTTACTACATCTGCCTCTTTAAGCACGTCCTCCGGTGTACTACGAAACTCAGCATTCACTTGAGTATTTAAAAATTCATTCTCTTTAATGTCATAATAAACAATATTCATATCAAAGCCTTTACTCATAATCTCAGATACCCTAGAGCCTATGCGCCCCGCTCCTAAAACTCCCAAAGTCTTACCTTTAAGATCTGCTCCTAATAAGAGCATAGGTGCCCAGCCTTTATACTCTCCCTTTTTTGTAAATTGATCTCCTTCTACAATTCTCTTTGTCATCGCACATATCATACTAACAGCATATTCAGCTACCGTGTCTGTAAGCACTCCGGGAGTATTAGTTATAATAACTCCTCTAGACTTGGCATCATCAAGATTTATATGATTAAAGCCAACAGAGTAAGACGCAAAGACCTTAGCCTGTGGAGCAGAGTCAAAAACTTCAGCATCTATAGTATCTGTTAATAATGGGATTACAGCGTCAGGATTATGCTCTTTTAAAGCCCCTACTAACTCTTGCTTGGTTAGCACCCCATCTTTATCACTCACTGCCACCTCGTGTCCGGCCTCTCTTAGCAACTTAATGCCACTCTCTGGTATCCTTCTCGTTATATATACTTTCATTTTATATAAATTTGTGTGATTAATAATTACCTTATAGCAAATAGCTCCAATCTACGCTCCACTATCTCAGAGACAGCATCTCTACCTTTATTTAAATATTTATAAGGAGATATTTGCTCGGAATCGTCTTTAAAAGCTTGTTCTATGCCTGCTCTATAAGCACGTCGTATTTCAGTATTGATATGCACTATACTTATCCCAGACTCAATGGCCTTTACGAAATCCTGATCTGTAACCCCAGACCCACCATGCAGTACCAACATTGTCTCTGGTACGCTATCTGCTATCTCTTTTATCCTACTAGTGTCTATAGCAGGATTCTGTAACCCTTTAAGCATACCGTGCAAATTACCAACACTTGGAGCCAAAATATCTACACCGGTCTCCTCTACAAACCTCACTGCTTGCTCTGCGGTTGTCATTGCACTCTCCACCTCTTCGGGCACTGCATCTAACATCTTGCTAGAAGACCCGATATAGCCAAGCTCCCCCTCGACCAAAATGCTAGCATTTTGGTCGTCCTGCGTAGCCTTGCACCAAGCAGGACTCCTACCTTGAGCGTATTCCACCACTTCTTTAGTGTGCTCTACATTCTCCTCAAAGCTAAGCTTGGATCCATCAAACATCACCGAGTCAAAGCCGGCGTCTATTGCCTCTTTACAATCATCAACACTATGCCCATGATCTAGATTTAAGTAGACCTCTACCCCTCTAGCTTGAGCTCCTTTAACCAATGCGATGGCATTCTCTAGACCTATAAACTTCTTCTCTCCTTCTGATACACCCACGATAACAGGCAACTTGAGCTTAGAAGATGTTCCTATAATTGCATTAAATTGAGTAGAGTCAGATATATTAAAATGCCCCACTGCCGATCTCCCCACTTTTGCATCTCTAATGACTTGTTTTAAATTTCTCATGTTATAATCATAACACATGAGTAACCTAGACTTCGTAGCTATTGGGGATATTACAACGGATGCTTTTATACAACTAGATTCTGGGGCTCATATCTCAAAAGACCAAAAAGACAGAGAGCAACTCTGCGTAAACTTTGGAGACAAAATAGAATATGAAAATATAACTGTTGTTAAAGCTGTGGGCAATAGTCCCAACGCGGCCACAAGCGCTAAACGTTTAGGCCTGAATACAGGCCTGGTAACACATGTCGGAGATGACGAAAACGGCTCCGATACTATAAAACATTTACAAAAAGAAGGAGTCTCTACTGAGTTTGTTACAATTCAAAAAGGTCAAAAAACAAACTACCACTTTGTACTCCGACACGGAGCAGAGCGTACCATCTTAATCAAACATTATAAATATGATTACAAACTTCCAATTTTTGAAGATGCTCCCAGCTGGATCTACTTCTCTTCCGTAGGCAGTGACTCCTTGCCTTATCACCATGAGATAGCTAACTTTGTAAAAAACAACCCCGCTACCAAACTAGCCTTCCAGCCTGGCACCTTCCAAATAAATTTGGGTTACGAACCTCTAAAAGACCTATACTCAGTAACCAACATTTTCTTCTGTAACAAGCAAGAAGCACAGAAAATCCTAAAGACAGACACACAAGACATGCTAACTCTTTTAGGAGAATTTCGTAAACTTGGCCCCAATATAGTAATTATAACAGATGGCCCAAATGGAGCATACGCTCAAGATAGCGAGGGTAGCTGGAGTATGCCTATGTATCCGGACCCGGCACCTCCTGTAGACCGCACGGGTGCTGGCGACTCATTTAGCTCCACCGTAGTGGCAATGCTTGCACTGGGTATGAGCTTGCCAGAAGCCCTAATGCGTGGACCTATCAACTCTATGAGCGTAGTACAACACATAGGCGCTCAAAAAGGCCTCTTATCAAGAGATGCTCTAGAGGAGCTATTGACAAACGCTCCAACAGGATACCAAATCAACTCTTTAATATAATAAAATTAATCAAACATTAACCAACAATCTTTTGTGCAGAGTTAACAATATCTACAACATCCAATCCGTACTGCTTCATAAGCTCAGCACCCGTACCAGACTGACCGAATTTGTCTTGTACACCAACAAATGCCATCTTAGTTGGAAGCTTTTGGGAGAGTAGCTCTGCCACCGCTCCACCGAGTCCGCCCGCTACTTGGTGAGTCTCTGCTGTTATAACTCCTTTTACTCTCTTTGCTACTTTTAAGATAGTCTCTTCATCAAGGGGTTTTACTGTAGCACTGTTAATAACCATTGTGCCTACACCTTGATCTTCTAAAATCTTAGCCGAGAGTAATGCTTGATGTACCATAGGGCCTATGGCTATTATGGCCACATCAGGATTATTGCTCTCGTATAAAATTTGCGCCTTACCTATCTCAAAAGGAGTCTCTTTTGTTGTAACTATTGGAGTCTTCTCTCTCGCTAATCTTAAATACGACGGCTTACCACTCTCAGCAATAGCAATAGTGGCCTTATGAGCTTCTAATGCATCGCACGGCACAATAACCTCGATATTTGGGACAACTCTCATAATGGCTATATCCTCAATGGCTTGGTGAGTACCTCCGTCTGGGCCAACTGAGATTCCGGCATGAGAGCCCACTATTTTTACAGGTACATTATTATAACAAACAGTAGTACGAATCTGCTCCCAATTTCTACCTGGGTTAAACATAGCATATGAGCTTATAAAAGGTACCTTACCCATAGTAGCAAGCCCAGCTGCACAACTTGCCATGTGCTGTTCTGTAATACCCACCTCTATAAACCTATTGGGGAACTCTCTAGCAAATAAGTGCATACGAGTACTCTCTAACAAATCAGCACATAGACCCACTATGTTCTCATTTGTCTTAGCCACCTCTAATAATCCATCCCCAAAACCATTACGGAGAGCTATTTGCTCTACATCTTTATCAAATAATTTTGTATTGAGTTTTAGATTCTTGTTTATCATGACTATTAGAGTTTTTAGTTTTATGACTTTAAAAAGTCAAAATTATGTTGGAGTTCTTCCAAAAATCTCTCTGCCTCCTCTTTACTCGGTGGCTTACCGTGCCATTTATAATCCTTCTCTATTTCAGATACTCCTTTACCAGGTACAGTGATGGCTATAATCATACTCGGCTTATCGTTAATAGACTTTGCGAGCTCTATAGCATTGTCTACTTCTTGAAAGTTATGCCCATCTACCTCTTGTACATGCCACTTAAAGCTCCTCCACTTCTTTTTTAGAGAATCCATAGGCATAACATCTTGAGTATGTCCATCTATTTGTATGTCATTTCTATCTATTATACCTATAAGATTATTACACTTCTCTTTGCCTGCACATAAAGCAGCTTCCCAAACCTGACCCTCATTTAACTCCCCATCTCCCATACAACAATATATAAATTTATGCGTATTCTCTCCATCCATCCTTGTAGAGAGTGCCATTCCCAAAGCTTGAGAAAGTCCCGAACCAAGAGGCCCGGAGCTTGTCTCTATACCGGGTAAAAATTCTCTATGCGGGTGCCCCTGTAGGCGACTACCAAATTTACGCAAAGTGGAGAGCTCTGCAACATCAAAATATCCACTACGAGCCATAGTAGCATATTGCACAGGACATATATGACCATTACTCAAAACTAATCTGTCTCTACCCTCCCAAAACGGATCCCTGGGATTGTGTTTCAATGTATGAAAATATAATAAAGCAAAAATATCCGCCATACCTAACGGCCCCGCCGTATGCCCCGACCCAGCAATAGCCAACATACGTATTATATCTTGTCTTATAAGATTAGCTTTCTCTTGTAAAACCTGCAACTCACTCTCACTTAACATCTTTATATCATACTACATCTAAACAATTTGCTTAAGTTTATCTATAGCCTGCTGTGGATTACCAGACTTAAAAATAGCAGAGCCTGCAACCAAATTATTCACTCCTGCTCTTACTAAACTACTCGCAGTATCAATATTAACTCCTCCATCAGCAGAGATTAACATATCAGGATACTTGGCTTTAATACTTCTTACTATATTAAGAGCTTTCTTGTCAAAAGACTGACCTCCATACCCAACTTTAGCAATACCCATCACTTGTACCAAATCAAAGTCATAATTATCTAGCAACTCATACACGTCAAGTAAACTGGTATCAATATGTATAGCTAACCCGATTTTTGCCTCAGACTCTCCTATGATGGCAAATACATCACTCCAATTATTGGTAGACCCAAAATGCAATACCGCCCGCTTAGCACCTGAGGCTTTTATGTTTGTTAACCACCTATTGAGATTATCGTCTAGCCTTACCATCATATCTAGCTCAATCTGTAGGCTATGCTCACTGGCTAAAGTACTCAACTTATCAAAACTCTCTACCCTTCCATCATAACCAACGGTTCTAGAGGGTACAAACTTACCATCACAAATATCCACCTGCACCATAGGCACTAACCCACTAACTTTGGCAAACCTTTTTTCTACATCTGCAAAACTCGCCTCTAAGATGGCGGGGATTACTTGTATATACTTTATTGACTCATTCATATTTTAAATCAATCTTCTCAATCCTTCTTATGTGTCTCTCATCGTTAGAGAAGCTCGTCATCAACCAAAGCTTAACCGCCTTTTTAGCCTCCTCTACCGTCAAAAATCTTGCGCCCAAGCTTAGCACATTAGCGTCATTATGCTCTCTGCTTAATTTTATAATCTCCAAATTTGGCGCATTATACACCACAGCCCGCACGCCACTGTGCCTATTAGCTACTATAGCCTCGCCTTGCCCGGAGCCTCCTAATATAATAGCTCGTGAGCTATTATCCTTACCCACTGCTTCAGCAACCTTATGCATAAAATCCGGATAATCGTCTTGAGGGTCTAGTTTATACGCCCCAACATCCTCCACATCATATTGCACACCACTCTCGAGAGCAATAGAAAGACTCCTTACATAATCCAAAAGTATCTCTTTCAACTCAAATCCAGCATGATCTGTTGCAAAATACACTTTCATAACAGACTAAATTATACCATACTCAGCTACCTTTACTAAATATCAAAAGCCCACCGCAATGCAAATCGCGATGAGCTCGGAGGCAAGGCATAAGTGTCAGTCGTTAACACCATACACCAGCCCCCTTGTTAATGTTACCGGCGCTCTGAGTGCCAAAAACGTTGGGTTTGCCAAGCAATGCAAACTCGGCAATATTTTCTCCCCCAAGCAAATCCCCAGCATCATAGCTGGAGAATAGGTTGAGAGCCTCTTCAGCTCTTTTTGCACCGAGCCCAATCAGTACGACGTACGACTGGGTCCATCCATCAGAGGCAACAATTGCCTCTGATGGTAAATTCGGCACAGCGCAAAGACTAGTCGGCTTTGCCTGTGCCTGCGCTACCGCCAAAAAGGCGGCAATGCAGAACCAAATTTTTTTCATGTTTTTCTCCCGTAAAGAACTATTGACATAATGCAATATATCCTGCATTTGTCAATAGTTATGAGTCTCCTCTTCTATATCTCCTGCCACTCAGGTAATAACCTAACCTTCACAGAGTCTGTTGCTGTAGCTCCGGCTTTATTCTTGCATGTTACAGTATAAGTAGTCTCAGAGACTATATCACTAGAGAGGTGCTCTCCAAACACTCCAGACCACCCTACTCCCGAGTCGCCATTAGAGCCACTAACTACACAAGACTCAGCCCAAGCAGAGAGCCAGACTATCTTTGTCTTTGTAGCGTTTTTAACCAAGATAGGTTTAGCATATATCTTAGCGGTTATCTCTCCGGCCTGCCCGGAGTTAGGCAAAGTTAGCCAGATTGTGTTGTTATTGGTATTCTCTGAAGGTAGTGGGCAATATGGGTACCTTGTTATTATGCATGTATTATTACATCCCCTTACTCCGGTTGCTATACCACAACTTGTCTGCACTGAGCACGTGCCAGAGGGGTCTGGAGGTTGTAAGGCATCACAAGTATGTCCATAATTAGGATCTGAGCATTGGCTAATCTCACCCTCTCCATACTCACCACACACATTAGGGAGAGGAGATTGGCATTTTGTTACCACACAACTCACATTGGTATTTACGGGCACTAGAGAGTCTGGCGGTGAACTAGGATCTTTAGGATCAGGCGCAGGGCAAGTACCAAGATCTCTACAGGTCGTCTTATGTCTTGAGCCCGGTATCGTCCTACCATACTGATCTACCAATCTTGTAAAGCCATTAGGACAATTGATCTGCACAACTACCTCCCTAACTACATTACCATCTTTATCTCTAACATAAATAACAACTCTCTTATTGTGCACAGTCGGGGTAACTGTGTGTGTTGATTGTGAAGTATGAACAGTCGAGTTACCCTTTGATAAACTCACTCCATTATTCGAACTATCAGGAGTACTGCCACCACGACTTACTATACTAAACCAAGACGATTTATTATTAGATGAAGTATTGTTATTTAAACTCGACGAACTCCTTTTATCTAATCTTGATGTATTAAGATTCTGTATGTTACCTGCTTTAAAGTTCGAATTTAACCTATGCCCAGTATAATTACTACTACTTTTATACACGCTCCCAGCTCCGGTATAAGTCTTACCCCAGCTACTACCAGTAGAATTATTATAATTAGTACTAAAAGTACTTGCAGTACTTACGTTACTACTAAATAAAGAACTTCCCCACCCGCTACCAGACCCTTGACTACCCACACTACTATTATTATTGCTTCTAGATTGATGTTTACCAGATCTAACCACATCCCTAGCATAACGTGCATCTACAACACTCGGAGTAACAATCACAAATAGAGTAAATACTAGAGCAAAGATGATGCTAAGAGTAAAAATTAATTGTGATATTCTATTAACCATATTTATTATAACTTATCTCCAATCTGTTAAAAACATTGACTCCTGCACAAAGGCATTTAGGTCTACGCCAAATATACTATTATCTCCGAAGTCTACAGAATATATTTGTATACTAGGCTTAGGGTCGAGTTTAAGATTATCCCAATCTACTGTTTGCAATGCCAAATGTTGACCACTTGGAGAGAACACGGCCCAAAAAGCATGTACATTCAACGTCTGCACCATATTTAACTCAAATATACTTAGTTTATTATTGTAAGAGATTTCAAATATATACACCTTCCCTGCGTCCGGCAACACCCAAGCCAAATACCTACCATCATTTGTAATAGCTAAATTAGAGTTACTGCCTAGAGTATCTGTGGTAGCCCACACTTTGTCTTCTACTCCCTCACTCAATATGCCTAAATATATACCATCATTCTTCAGGTAGAAAAATAGGTCATCATTCAGCCACTTTGGACTCACACCACTCCACAGTTTTTGAGACTGCCATTTACCCTCCTGCTCCCTTTTTGCATAATGTATAGTGAGTTCATTTGCGTCTGCTATAATGCCTCCCTCCTTCTGAGGCGCGCGCTCTACATACAAAACCTGCTTACCATCCGGAGAGACTGCCACAGGGCCTCTAGGCGACTCGTTCAACCTTGCAACTGTCTCTATAGACTCCTTATTGCTCCTATTAGATAGCAAAATCGAGTAAGGGTTGACCTTCTTATTTACTATGTCTTCTGCCTGTGCCTCAACATATGCTCTGGTATTAGAGTCTTTATTAAAAGAGTAAAGAACAGAAATATAATTATCTAAATTATCATCATTAGATATCTCATTAACCTCATTACTATCAAAACTATAAGTATAACCTCCTGTAGAGCCACCACCTTTAGGAGTTAAAGTCAAAAAAAGGTCTCCTTGCTTAATCAACTCTGCCCGCACCTCCTCTAAAGACTTAGTCTCCACAGATCGCTCTACTTTAATACCCAATAAAGACTTAATAGAATTTAAGAAGTTGGGATGTTGTACAACATATGCCCCTACAAGTCCAAAACCCAGCACTATTAAAAGTAAAATAATTAAAACTGTTAAATACCTCTTCATAACTATCTCATATTATACCTTAACAAAACAAGCTACTTTGAGTTATCAACAGCTAGCACATGTTGCACAAGAGAGCTCACGTAGCCAGTCTCATTGTCATACCATGCCAAAACCTTTACTAGATTACCTCCTACTACATGTGTCATAGATAGGTCTGCTATAGAGGCATATTTAGACCCCAATATATCGGTAGACACTAACGGATCCTCAGTAACAGCAAATATATCCCCCCACCGCTGACTACCAGAGGCCCCCTCAAGCGCATTATTGACCTCTTCTACTGTAGTGTCTCTACTTGCTATAAATGTTATGTCTACTATAGAGCCAGCCGGCACCGGCACACGCATAGCCACCCCGTCAAATTTACCAACTAGAGAGGTATGCGCCTTAGTGGTCGCCTCTGCTGCACCAGTAGTGGTAGGTATGATATTAACAGCCGCCGCCCTACCTCGTCTAAAGTCTTTTTTAGAAGGTCCGTCTACAGTACGCTGAGTAGCAGTATAACCATGCACAGTATTAAGTATAGCCTTCTCTATCCCTATTGCCTCACTAAGTATACCTATCACAGGGCTAGTGGCATTAGTAGTACAAGAAGCATTAGAGCTTATAGAGCATGCTTGCAAAGCCTCCTCATTTACCCCCACTAGCACTGTAGTAGCATCTGCACTCGGAGCAGAGATAACCACTCGCTTAGCTCCAGCATCTATATGCCCTTGCGCAAGCTCCTTAGTGCGGAAGAGTCCTGTACTCTCCACCACTACGTCAACATCCATTTTTGCCCATGGCAACTCACTCGGCACTCTCTCTTGTAAAAACTCAACTCCAGACAAATCTCCATCGAACTGTCCATATACAGAGTCGTACTTTAATAAGTACTCTAAATTCTCCTTGTCTCCCAAGTCATTCACTGCTATGACCTCCACCTCAGGCATTGTATATACTGCTTTATAAAATGCACGCCCAATCCTACCAAACCCATTTATTGCTACTCTCATATTGATTTCAATTTATAATTTTAATAATAATTTATAACCATACTACCCTGCATTTATACTAGTAGCTGCACTACTACTTGTACTTGTAGCGTTGTCTGTAGCACCAACATCAGTTGAGGTAGCGGTAGACTGCCCTGAGTCTGGCGGGGTAGATGTTGCTGTAGGGTCTGTGCTTGTTGCCGTGCTATTGTCTGAGGTTACAGGAGTGGTTGTTGTTGCCGTAGAGTTTGTAGTGGTAGCCGTAGAGTCTGTTGTACTTGCTGTGGTTGTCGCAGTGTCATCTGTTGTTGTAGATGTTGTCTCATTTGTAGTTGTAGAGGTGCCGGTTGCAAAGTCTTGATTGTTTGATGAGTCTGGAGTAC
>JALWOZ010000027.1 GCA_027083345.1 Candidatus Kaiserbacteria bacterium | reverse complement strand
ACAGACAACAGCGACAGCTGGAGCTGTCTAGTCTGTAAGCTAAAAATTAATGAAAAAGACATCTACCTTTACAGTGGAAGGGCGTGGAACTACATATTTCTACTTGAATTTTAAAAAACATTTTTTAAAATAAAAAAAATCAAAGTATTTTTATTTTATTAGATTTAAATTCTTTGTGCTTTTCCTCTCGCTTCTTTATGTAGTTAAGTAGTGCTGTCCTGACAATATCGCTTTTGCTTTTTTGCTCTAGCTTTGCCAAAAACTCAAGACGTTTATACTCATCTGGCTTGAGTTTGACCGATAAAACCTTTGTGTATATCCTCTCTCTTTTTGGCATTTTCTACACCGCTAATAATATAGAAAGAAAAAGTATATAAGCCTTCACGCCTACCCATATATGTAGGTGAATGTAGAAATGGGCGGTAGGTCTATGAAAAAGGTAGATGGTAGCCTCAAAGAGGTAGTGCTTGAGGCTAAAGCTAGAAGGAAATACTACAAATCAACCAGCATAAAGCTAAGCGAGAACGCACTTTCCAACATAGAAAAAGTGAAGGAAAAATACGGTCTAACACTTCAAGATATAATAGATGTAATCTTTGAATTCAACATACCTGATAAGCTCTTTGAGAATATCTCGGAATATATAAGGAGGTAAAAATAGATGTCAGTAGCTATGGTAGAAAAGAAAAATGAAAAAGCAGAAGAGGGTAGAAAGTGCTACCTCGCTAATGCGTTTAGCATTAACATGCTTGAATTCTTTCCATCGCTCGTGTCAATAAAAGAAATAGACCTAGAGACCGCTGTAAAAACGCTGAAAGAAAGAGAGTTCATAAACGCCATATCACACGAAGGAACTGCTAAGCTGTTGTCTGAGCTATTAAGAATGGAAATAAAGCAAAACCGAATAAATGTAAAGCTGAGGGGAGAGGACTGTTTAATAGTCTTCCAGCTAAAAGAAAGACTGCCAGAAGGAAAGGTATTAAGCTATGAGGAAATAAAAAACATAAAGTATAGCTTTTACTTTATATATGTTGTCTAACCCTACCTCTTTTTTTCTTCTTTTTTAGCTTTTTTTCCACCTTAAGCAGAAAAGGTATTGTTATGTTAATATTTACCTTACTAACATACTGCTCCCTCATTATGTCTCTCTTTTCATAAGTATCTACTTTATAGGAGTAAGCTACATTACCTAAGCGGTAGCCAAACCCATAACGGTTAAGGTCATAGTCAAGGCGGTAGATGTCATCTATAAGGTAGTTCCTAAAAAACAGCTCGTCCTCAAGCGATGTAGTGTTTAAGAAAAGGTAGATGTGGTATCCCTTCCTTGTCTTTGCTATCCTGCAGTTGCTGTTGTTTGAACATAGATAGTTAGCCCTTATGTAAAAAACAACATCGTGAAAGTCATTTTTTAAATCGTAATCAATGGTGATAATCACTTTGTAGCCCTCCCCCCTATCCACAGATAGTTAGCAAGATTGTAGAAGTTAAGGGGAACTATAACGCTTTCAAAGTATTCGTTCTTAAAGTGTTCGGAAGCCCTGCTGTATTTCTCTGGAGGGACTAGGTAGCTTATTGTAGCGTTGTATATGTGCTTTATAACATCCTTTGGCTTTTCCCTAGCTATGAAGTGTGGTATCTCCTCAAAAAATGCGTAAATATCAGTATTGCTGAAGCGCATCCTTTCCACAAAGCCTATGCTCGGGGCTTCTAGAGGATACTTTATAACACCATTAGCCCATGTGTATAGAGGCATAACTATTATAGCTGGAGACGGTCTTTCTTCCATTTTGCCGTAGCTTATGTTCCCAGTTGATTTTATCATTAGATAATAATGGTCTGGGTTAGGCAATACATAGACCGAAGGCATCATTTTACAGTAGTTGAACGAAAGCATATCAACGGCGGTGGAACAATTGTCGTTTAACCAAGATAACTGTAAGGCGTTTGTCAATTTCTGGGGTATCCCCTTTGCCAAGTCAAAGAGCTGAGCGTTGAGTTCCCTACAGCCTACCCTTACATCGCTTGTGGGAAACTGCCTAACGAAGTCGCTTATAATGTCCCTTGAATACACGGAAGTAAAAGTCTCAGGCATTGCTTCCTTTAGCATTTCTATGTCTTCTTCAATTGATACCTTTCCAAGTCCATAACTTACTACATCCCTCATCGCCTTTGTCATAGGAGAGCCGTGAGAGCTAGCACCGTAGAGTTTTACCCACTCAGGTAGCCTAAAGACGCACGGGTTGTTGTTTTCAAAGTTAAGCTCTGCCCTTCCCACGACTATGAATATTGAAAACGATAGCAATTTTAACAGCAAGGACTTGACATAGTGGTTAAAGCCAGCGTTTGAGTAGAACGCTATTATGCTGTCCGCACATGAGAAGTTTAAAGGGACTGGCGTCCATAGCCTAAAGGCAAAAACCTCATTCATGCTTTTGGACTTTAGGCGCTTATACCTTGTGTAAAAAATCAGTTCCATTAACTTGCCGTTAGCTATGTATGACTTCCTCTTTGTTATCTTCCCAGTTTTGGTAGTATATGTGAATGTTGTAGGGTAGAAGACATTAGAAAACCTTGAAAAGTATGATAGCCTTCTGGCTGAAATGTGGTAGCGTTTTGCTACCTCCATATATGCCCTTTTCATGGATATACATATATCAGAAAAAGGGGTATAGGAAAAAGGGGGTTTTAAAGAGGAAAGAGGCTTACTGCTGGAAAGAGGAAACCTTAGCAAAGAGACCTTTGTTAAAGCTTCCACATAGTCCTTCCTGCTAGTCCTTACAGCCCTTGCCCTTTCCTCTGGCGGAACGCAGTTATCATAGTAGCAAGAAACATACTGGTTGAGGTTATGAAAAGAAAGGGACATTTTGTTTTTACACCTGCTTGACATTATGCTTTATAACCGTTATGGAAGATATGTATTTTAGCCTTATTACCATGTCATTGCCCTTATCGTCTTCTATCACAACGGCGTAAGGTGATACGGCTTTTATTACCCCTACGCCTCTAGAAACAGAGTATTTTATATTAACAAGGTCTCCGACGCATACCCTAACAGCCATAAGGAAGTTGATACATTCTAACCCGTCTTTTTTTGCCTGCTCGTTTATTATGTCTCCAAGAGTGTCGCTGGTTTCGGTTATACCCTCTTCTATCATTTTGTCTGCAACTGGCTTTTTCAAATCAACCTTTTTTAGCGTGTCAAGGTCTTCCTCTATGGTTTTTTTAGACTTACGCCTAGCCATAACAAACCACCTAACTATTATTTTGAAAAGAAAAAAAATATAGCTTTGAGAAGGCTACTTTTTGTACAGCTCTTTCAACTTGTCATAGCCAAGTTTTAGCAACAGGTTAAGGGCTTGAGAACGGTTTATACCGTAGTCAAGCTGGAACATGGTTATATCTTTTAGCAGTTCCTTTGAAATGAAAAATGATATACGCTGAATTCCTTTAGTGTTTTTGGTTATCTCTTCAAGTTCTTTTGTTATACTGTCGCTTCTTTCTACTACCATGATAACCACCTTTACATAACTGGCTTAAGCACAGTCATGCCGTTGGTCTTGGTAAAATAAGACACAACGATGTCCATGCCTACAGCTGGAGGTCTTCCATATTTTGAGATGAACCTGTTCAGGTTGCTGTTCGGTCTTGCCGACTTCATCATTATGAAAGAACCTGCTTCCCCTGTGTCGGTCTCAAAGAATATTTTATATGCCTCCCTTTCCGCATTTTCTTTCTTTATTATTGCGTCCTCTGGGATAAATGCCTTTAGCTTTCCCTTCTGTATCTTTGTTATTTTAGCCTTAAACACCTGCTCAGGCTTGTAGTCTATTTCGGAAACTTCTTCAACCTCGCTGTTGTTGGCTTCTTGACTTTCCTCCAATACTTCTTCCTCTTCCTCTTCCCTCGCCTCTAGGCTCTCCTTGAGTGAGGGCTGTTTCCCCTCGCTCATCCTCCTAGAGGCGTTTATCACCGCATTACCCTTTGCCGTTTTCATGCTTCCACCCTTTGAGGCACTTTATACTATACACACAGGGGTTAATAAGCTTATGCGTATGTGATACCATGAGAATTTTATCACATGTGAAAATGCGAGGTATTACCAGCTGGAAACCCGCAGGCATGCAAGCACTAAGGGGGGTTTGCTACGGGGTCATAGCGGTGAGAAAGTGAGTGAATACTGTTCAACACACACTAAACATGTGCTAACACCCGTAGCTGTTTCCCCCCTATATTACTTTATCAACTATGAGGGTAATAAGGTTTATTATTACACTAACTAATATTATAAGTTCAAACTTACTTATGCTGTCAAACTTGCGTTTCAACTCATTTATCTCCCTTGATATAAATTTGTAGTCCTCGCTTATTCTAGCTAGTTCCACTTCAAGCTTTACTACCCTGTCCTCAAGCGGTAGAGGGTCATTATTTTCCTTGTGCCTGTCCATAAGTTTAACCACCTATTTATATTATGTATTTAAAACGATAAATTTCTTACCCCGACGAAAGGCTTTTTTAATTTTATACCTATATAACTAAGTGGTGGTATAGCTATGGTGTCTGTTTGTGTGTCTTCGCAGTCCCCCTTTTCCATGAAGGAGCAGGCTAAAATGATAGCCGAGGCTAACGGCTTTTACTATGAGGAAAATACAATAAGGTGTAAGGACTACGACAAAGCAATCTATCTGGGCAACATAAACACGGAAGCGTTAAGCCGCATAGCTTTTTTGAGAGACAAAAAAGTGGTGTTCTACACTGTTGCCGAAGGCAGAATAACAACAAGACCGTCAATCTGGATAAAGAACACGGAGCATATAGTAGCACCTTCAAACTTCGCAAAGGCAAAGCTTGAAGAGGCAGGTCTAGATGTATGCTGTGTCATACCTCACGGCGTAAGGATACCAAAAGCCTTTATTCCGATAAGCGAAAAGAAAGGATATTTATACAGGGCTTACTACCAGAAGAGGAAGTTTCCAGACTACGGGATAGAGGCTCTGAAAAAGATACAGAAGGAAAGTGATGTAGATATATTTTTAACGGGAATGCCTTTAGACAAGCAGTTTTTGCAGAAATACAAAGTAAAGGCTATAATAAACAAAATCGTGAATAGGGCTGAACTTGAAAAACTTTATGATACTCACAGGTTTTATCTAAATTTAAGCGATAACGAAGGCTTCGGTCTTACGCCTTTAGAAGCTATGAGTTTTGGTGAAGTTGTTATAACCGCAAAATACCCAACGATAATGGAATACCTACCTGAAGAGTGTAATATAACCGTTGATGTGAAATACATTTGGAACGAAAAGCTGTGGTATGAGTGGATAGAGCACTACGCCTACGACAGTGAAGAGTATTACAGGGCATTTTTGAAATCAAAGCTGTTAAGAGATGAAAAGCTGGAAGAGATGAGCCTTTGTAATGTATTAAGGGCAAAGGAATACGACTTTAAAAAGATATATAAAAAGTTTGAGGAATTGGTGTAGAAAATGAAAGTTGTAGTAAGTGCCGGTCTTCCTACTTCTATAAAGCTTGTAGCCTTGAGGATAGCTGAGGCTAATAACTGGGAGTTCAGACCTAACCCATTTGCTAAAAGGGACTATGATTATTTGGTATATGTGTCTGACCCACGGCTTGATACCTACCTTGTAGGAAAGTCTTTTCCAGTTGATAGGGTAGTAGTGTATCTAATTACTGAAGGAGTGCTTAGGTATGACCTGAAAAAGGTAATGGGCAAACAGAGGGTAGTAGCACCTACTAACTTCGTTAAGGACATGATTGAAAAGCACGACATAAAGGTTGAAAAGGTAATACCGCACGGTATAGAGATACCTAAAAATGTTAAACCGGTAAGTGAAAAGAAAGGTTACTTCTACAGGGCATATTACTTGCCAAGAAAATATCCAGACTACGGTCTTAACGCATTCGAAAGGTGGGTAAGCAAGAGGAAGCACTACGATGACATAGACATATACTTGGTAGGCGCACCTTACTTCCCTCAGGACTTCAAGCTTAAGGCTAGGTTTCCTTTCTTCAAGATAAAGAACCCTATAACAAAGAAGGAAATGGCAGAACTTTATGATAGTCATAGATTCTACCTTAATTTAAGTGATGCTGAAGGTTTTGGGCTAACGCCTTTAGAAGCCATGAGCTATGGAGAAATAATAATAACGGCGTATTACCCAGCCATAAGGGATTACTTACCTGTTGATTGTAATATAGCGGTAGGGATAAAGGACTACTGGCTTGAAAAAATAGAATATGAGTATATACTACACGCCGAGTATGAACCTGAAAACTACCTAAAGGCTTTGGAAATAAGCGAAGAGCTTACAGAAAAAGAGCTAGAAAAAATGAGTAGGTGTAATATAGAAACTGCTAAAAAGTTTGACTATAAAAAGGTCTATCTTGAGTTTAAAAAATTAATAGATGAAATAGCTAAATAGCTTTTTATTATGTTTCTACAGTATATTCGTATGTTATTGTTAATGACGAGCCGTTAGTTAGGTTTATGGCTGAACTTGGCAAGTCATATATTATTAATGCTAAAACCTCTAGAGACTGACCCCAACCTAGAAGCGATGCTATAACACCTACTTCGCTTACTGTTATAGTTCCTCCTGAGTTGTTAATAAACTCTCTGCTGAACTTAAAGTAGCTTTGAGTTCCAGAGTAGTTAGCACTTACGCTAGTAGTAGCTTGGTAGTTCAGCTGACCAGTCCCTGAGCCGTTGCTTATTGGTGCGTTAAGCTGATATATAACTGAGGTAGTTATTGACTGAGAACCGCTACCAACAACAATACCGAAGCTATCATCTCCGCTACCAGCATTTATATTAACAGTCCCTCCAGAGGCAAAATACAGTGTATCAGAGTTAGCATATATATCTGTTAGGCTTACAGTAGCTTGGAATAACAAACCGTAAATCATTAAAGCATAGTTGTAGGTAAAGCTACGGCTTGGCTGTGTCCATTTCTTTATCACCTTGCCATTTTTGTCCTTTATTTCAAAGGTAACTTTACCCTTTACCTGAATGCCTTCAGGATTTACTTTTCCTACATCTTTCAGGTTAATGCTGTTATAATCCTTTATACTACCGATTAAACTCATATCCACTACACCATTTTTTAAATAATTAATGCTAAAAGTTAAAAATGTTATGGATTAACAGTAAATTTATAGTTTATTGTTATGGTATCTCCATTATCAACAGCTATAGGAGATAATAATACATCATACCATACTAATAGCTTTTGGTTAGTATGATTTCCATAATCTTGGCACTGACCAATAGAAGCATTAACTATTATTCCTACTTCAGATATTGTTATCGTTCCACCCGAGTTATTAGTGTATGATTGCGATATTATGAAATAAGCACTACTGCCACTAACAGTTATTGATGTAGGAGATGATACAGTGCTGTAAGTAAGCTGACCAGAACCGCTACCATTACTTATAGGTGCATCTAATTCATAAGCTTCATAAGGACTTGAATTTGAACCGCTACCTACATATATGCCAAGTATATAACCATAATAAGAACGCTGACTATTTGGATACGATATAGCATAACAACTGCAATCCATACAAGGTTTATAATTATATGTTCCTCCTGATGTATTAGTTAATGTAAAGCTGTTTCCTGTTGAACTATACCATGTATATCCTAAAAGCAATCCAATAAAGTTTTTGGTAGGACTATGGCTTCTTTGCCTATATACTTTCTTTATTTTTCCGTTTTTATCTCTAACAATAATAGTTATAGAGGCAAAGAAACCGCTTAACTCTTCTGGGTCTAGCAACTCTATTTTATTTTTATGTGGTATATATGCTTTACCAACTGTATTACCTACCATCATTTTTTATCACCCAGTAAAGCTAATTTTTATTTCAAAAGTAGCACTACCGCCTGGTGGTATTGATATAGCTGGAGAAAAAGTATCATATGATAATAATTTTTTATATTCATTTCTTGTGTAATAACCACTACTTAAACTATTATATGCTAAATAAATAATACCGATTATTCCTATCTCACTTACATTTATCGTTTCTGATGTAGAATTTGAAAATGTCTGAGTAAATATATACCCACCACTACCATAAGATATAGATATAGAATTATAATTAAGCTCTCCTGTTCCTGTTCCGTTGCTTATTGGTGCTTCTAAAGATGCTAGTGTAGGACTAAATGATTGTGTTCCACTACCTACTTGAATAGAATAATCAATAACGATAATAGCACTAAAACCACCATTAACAGTTTGATTAGATGGTAATCCTAAATATGTCTGTAGTATTTGCGTTGCTTCATTAGTAGAAGCACCTTGAAATGTCCATAACAAAGGAATAGACATAAACGCTAAAAAGTTCTGCGTTAAAGACCTCATTTTTTGTCTGTGTATTTTTATTATTTTTCCGTTTTTGTCTCTTACAACTGCTTTTATTTCAAGTCTAGATAGTTTTTTCAAACGCTCAGTTTTTATATTGCTTAATTTATCATTATAATCAACTTTATTACTAAGACCTGATACCATCATTTTTATCTAACACCTGATAAAAATATTAATAATTAAAGCTTAAATATATTTTCAGTTTTATGTTGATACACTACCACTAGCAGTTTCACTTACGCTTGTAGCAGTAGCTTTAGATGGACTTCCATCTACGCTTTCACCTACGCTTGTGGGCGTAACCTCTGAAGGACTACCACTAGCCGTATTAGCACCTGTCTTTATATACACGCTATAAGTTAGCTTTGCTGATGGTTTCAATACCTTACTGCTCTCTCCAGTCTCAGTTATAGTAAGCTCAGACTTTGGTAGCAGTTTCTCGCTTATGCTATACTTTGCTGATACTTTGTAGCTGAATGCCGTTGTTTCTGTTAATGAATACTCGTTAGGCAGTTTTGAAACAATACTTAAGCCAAGACTGGGCTTTAGCCTGTATTTGTTAAATTCGTATCCCTCAAACAATACTTTGGTAGCTTCGCTTATGCTAAAGGTTTCTTGGTAGTGATACTTAGCCGTGTATTTCATAACCATGCTTTCGGTTAAGTAGAACTTCTGAGGTATCTTAAGCAAGCCGTAGCCAGTTATGCCTGTCAATAGCTCAGGCTTCTTAAATTCTGGCAAGGTAAGCTCTAAGCTTTCAAGCGCTGTAGTTGGTATAAATGTAAATGTTTTAGGCTTACATTTTGGTATTATTGCTTCTGCTAAAGCACCTGCTCCTATACCTAGTAATGGTGCAAATATCAGCCTAGCAATACCGCTTTTTATTGGCATTTTACCACTTGCCATGTTGTCTATTCCTTTCCATGCTACCGCTAATGTTGTATCAACCATAAATATCTGTGCTATTTTATCCCTCATCCTACAGCTGAAGTTGTAAAAGTATGTGTCAAACATGCTACTAAGCTTGTTGAAGTAGTCAATAAAGTATTTTGATATCTGCGAAAAGAACGATGTTATGCTTTTCCAAATCCATTCAAAAAGTGAAACTATATACTGACCGATATAAACGATAGAACTCCATATCCAAGTGCCAAAGTCTATAAGACCTCTATATGCTAGTGCTAAGCCTTGGTACAGATAACTTCCCAAATCTTTTAGTCCGTTCCATATCCAGCTAAACGCCGTTGATAGCGAAGTTCCTATTAAAGAAGCAAAGTCGTTTAATGCCTTCCAGAACCAAATACCAAGTGCTATTAACCCGTTGTATATCGCCTTTGGTATTGTGTCTATTGTGCTGTAAAGTGTTTTGCTTAAATTGGCAAAGTAAGAAGCAATATCACCGAAGGGGGAGGCTAGGTTTATGTTTATGCTTGTAATCTGCCTGAAGCCGTTCTCTATTTCCCTTAACAAGCTTTCAAAACTTGTTATCAGAAAACTCATAGCCTAGCCTCCCCCAACATTATTGCCTAAAGCTTTAATATAAGCTCCATGTAGCCGTTGTTAAGTTTTATGTCAATCATGCTTAGTATTCTCCTGCTGTTGTCGTCTTTTGCCAAGTTTTCTAGCAACTGCTTAAACTCTGCTTCAGTAAATCTTATTACTAAATCTTTACCTCTAATCTCTGGCTGTGTAGAAGGCTTAAAAGGTAATGACCCAAGTATCATATCCATTAATCCGCTCATTTGCTACCACCATTTATTATATCTAAGTCAGCATTATTAAGCTGTTTGCTATAAACATGGTAAATGCAAACGGGTTTTTGCTAGCCCAATATATTACTTGTTTAATAAGAGACATACCCCAAGTATAAATGTAATAGGCAAAACTGCTTAATGCTGATACTATGCTTCCTAACATGCTTCTAGCCTCAAACATTAGGTTGTTTTCTACGCCGTTATCTCCAAAACCAGCTATTTCTACCGTTTTGACCACCTATTTAAAATATGGCAAAAAAAACTTTTATATGTTATTAAAAATGAAAAGAAAGACTATGGCTAAACTTTCTTTATCCAGCCTAACACAGCCCCGATTGTAAATCCGATGATTATCATTACCCAAGTGAATACTGAAGCCATACCGAACATGGATAAACCGCTAGCTGTTAAAATCACAGAAACATTATGATAGCCCATTACCTTGAATAGCATAGAAGAAGTAAGCTGATTTACAGCTGACATTTTCATCAGTGCCGACACACCAAGAGCCAGACCGAAGAACAGCACTGCGAATATAAGACCGAATAGTATCATATTTCTTAAATGTTTTACCTCTAAACTATTCACATCATCGTTTGAAGACATACTACCACCTGTGTATATAGAATAGAAAAAAAGGGTTTATATACTTTTGCCTCAAAGGGCGGCTATTATATTATCTCTGGCGTCTAGAGACCGAGCCAGCCTAAGAACTTGCTGACAAATGGTATCCTAGTTAGTGCATATCCAATAGCACTGGCAACTCCTACGCCTATTACTACATCGGCTATTAGTGGAGCATAGTTAGTCAAGGCAACGGCAAACTGGTCTAACACGGCTACTATCCCATTTACGAAGTCAGACGCCAGAGTGCTTATTCCACTTGCGGGACTAGACATCACGCAACACCTCAATAAAATATTTAACATCAAAAGCTTTTATAGATAGATACAAGAACAAGCATAACCTTTTTTAGATTTACTTACATGTATATTTAAATAGGTGTAAGAAAAATGAGCAACAGAGATATAGTTCATAACTCAGGAGTTATTAGGGCATTAATATCGCTAAAGCGTGATGGTATATACGGTTCTTTAGTACCGGTAAGGAAGAACTACGGCATTATAGGATTTGAAATACTGAAGACTGTGAATTACATAGTTGAAAAAGCAGAAGCAAGGATAAAGTCTTCAGGAATAAGAAGCAGGACAGAGAGCTATATAGACAGAGAACAGCACATAATAATAACAAAGATTGAGATAGAAAGTGGATATGGTAACGAGGACGAAGAATTTCTAAGGCTTAAATCGGAAAACCTTAGAGAGGCTTTAAAGCGGAAAGGCATAAACGCATACATTGAATTTGAAAGCAACAGAAGGTCTTTCATAAGCATAGACATAGACAGCGTCTCCCGTTACATAGCCAAAAAGTTCAGGAACGCAATAACGCACAACGTAAATTCATTTCTTTACTATGACAGGGATAACTTTGTTTTGCAGGCACATGTATGGACTGGGGCAACTCCAGAGCTTGTTAAAAAGCTTAGAGGTGAAGCTAGGAAATGAGCAACGGTGAAAACAGGAAGCAGGACATAAACGAAAAGGTAAAAAAATACATTGAGGAAAACAACATAACAGTTAAAGACGTTAAAAACGCCTTCAAGATAATAAGCATGTATTACTACTACAGGATAGCAATACAGGAAGCCAAGCCTGTTGATGTAGTGCTTGAAATAAACCCAGCGCTAAGCGAGGTTAAAAACATAGCATCAATATTATCAATATGGCGCAACGTCATGTATAGATATATGCAGGAGGTAGCAAACACTATAAGGTCTTTAACGCCTGAAAGCGAAATACCGATAAACCTTAACGACCCCAACAGCTTAGCAAGATACATCCTAATGATGAAAATGAGGACTAACAAAGAAGAAGAGATAAACATAGAAGATTTTGAGATAAACGAGATTGACAGCGAAACACTCAAAAAGAGCATAGAGAAGGTGAAAAAGATTGAGCAAACCGACAGCACAGAACAATAAAAGGACTATACCATCCCTACCTAAAAAGCCTAAAAGCTATGAAGAAATAAGGGTTAAAGTTGTTGAACTGATGAACTACATAGACGACATATATATAGAGGCGGATAACGGCATAGCTAAAATAATATATGACACGGCAACGCTAATAAAGTATCTTTATGAAAACAGATACACCAAAGAGGTATCTGAGCTTATGCCAGAAATATCAAAGATAACATCCTCTATAGGTCTTGTATTAAAGATGGGAAACATAATGCCGTATTACCCCTACACGATTTCAGCAGTTAATTTTTTCGTTGAAAATATGACAAAATACACATGTTCAATCTGCGGGGTATCTCCAAAGCTTGAACCGTGTAAGCCCCAATACATAGAAGAAATGGCATACATAATATCGCAGAGCATACTGTCACCTTATCAACCTTTCATGTTTGAAAAGACCAGAGAAATACTTACAAAAGACCTGATATATCTAAGAAAAGCACTAGAGATAAGGAAAAGAATAGAGAACATGATGATGTATGTAGAAAGGGAGGCTAACAGCGTTATGCTTGACTACCTGAGCTATGAGGAAGCAAAGCAGGCAGAGGACATTTTAACGAAACTTAAAAACTTTGTATATTTATATCTTTCTCCTACCTATATGGTGTATTCTATAGCACTAGGAATATCAAGACCATTAGTTCAAATTGGCTTAAAGCTGGGTGCTAAAGCTGACATAATAGAAGAAATTATAAATAAAATATAAAAAATATATTTTTTTTAAAAAAGAGAAGTCAGTATAATTTTTTAAAAAAGAGGCTATGCTGAAGGTGTTGGAGGTGCTGGAGGCGTTATGGGTGCTGGAGTTATGCCACCGCTTATACCGAAGTATTTCCTAACTACATCTCCAGCCGTATGTGCTCCAACCTTAAGGTTGTCAAGGTCTTGGGACTTTATAACAGCTTCTACAAGCTCTGGAGTTATCTTACCTCTCTCTGCGTGCTTTGTTAAAAACATAACAACGGCTTGAACTATACCGTTAGCAACCCCATATACCTTAAGCTCCTTAGCTATACCGCTTACGGCAAACCTAACCTTTCTATACTTCTCGTAGTGCAAGTTCCTTGCCCCAAGAGAAGCACCTGAATACATGAACGCCATAGCGTCGTTACCGTATATTGACTTGAACCTCAAGTAGTACTTGCCAAACATCTTTAGCTGGGAAAACCCATTTTCAACCATTCTCCTAGCCATTTGCCACCACCTCAATACATCTCTTGTGGTTCTCTGTTGTAGGCACTCTTAATAACCTTTGCTATTTCCATAGCCTTAGATTTTGGTATTCCGAAACTCTGCGAATACAAGTTAGCCAAAAGGTCTAAGTCGCTTTCCATTATCCTACCTTTTCTCTTATATATCTTATATGCTTCAGCCGACATGCTAACACCATAGCCTCTATATTTTATACCGCCTGTCTCATCAGTAAGCATAGGATTATCAGAAAGTATTTTTCCTATAGCAAGATAGACAGAATTACCAACATCAAGTATTTTACCCATGTTTTCGTTCCACCTTCCTTGCGCTATCGAGCTGTAAGCAAGTGCAAACTGCTGACCTACTATACCCTCTAGGTTTTTACCGACCTTGGTTATATACCCAAGCGAGGTTAAAGCACTCATATTCTTCTTTTTCGCCAAGCCATACCACCTAGTAATATTTTTATTTTTCAAGCTTTATATATTTAACTCTTTTTCAATCAGAAAAAACAAAACCGCTTAAGGGAAAAACCCGAATTTTCCCGGAAAAACCACCAGAATACCATGAAAAACACAGATAAAAAAATAAAAATTTGCGCTTTTGCTTATTTTCACAAATCGGTTATATTATACATAATGGAAAAACAGTTACAACTGATGAGACACAGTTTTACATTTGAGCATTTACACAAAAGTTTGCTGATATATTTATTTATATTTATATTTATTTTTATATATGTTATTTG
>JALWOZ010000026.1 GCA_027083345.1 Candidatus Kaiserbacteria bacterium | reverse complement strand
AAGCCTACGCTACCGCCTCCGCCTCCTGAACCCTGTATAGGAGTAACAACTATAGCCATATATATCACCTTAGCTCCATACATATATAATGCGTATTAATGAGGCATTATCTATAGAGTTTATTGTATCATTTTTCAACATGTGAATACCGAATTCATATATTGCACTAGAACTTAATGCATTGCCATTATTTATCTGTGCAGTTATGGATACCCCAGATAATGTTATATCAATATTTGCTACGCTACCTGACCCTAATAGTTGTATTAAGGCTACGCCGTTATTATTTGCGGTATATGGTAGCGATGTTGAGTATGTATAGCTTGTTTTCCTAGCCACCTCATTTGTTAGTGTATTTAGTTGTTCACAATTAAAACCACTATATATTACTGTACTCAATTTACTTCACCAAGTTTAAATTGTTTTGCCAACGTTTTTAAGTTTTTTACAGTATAAAAAATAATTCATTTAAAAAATAAATACCACAGGAGGCTTCCATTCTTTATAACAACTTGCACTAAACGGTAGGTAGGTTTTCTGAGTTAGCCAAAATTTCGTTATACATTTTGTTATATTTTTTAATTGCCGCAAGCCTAGCCAGATACAGCTCTGACATGTGCAGCCCGCTTCTCCTGAGCTTGCTTGAGAACATGGTTACCAGAGAATCTTTATCAAAGCTCGCCACGACCTTTGCATCTTCCTGCTTTATTACCATAGGAACAAACGTATCAACACCGCATACGCTTACAAGCCTGTTCCCAGTATTTGCGAACTGCTCTAACGCATCATAGGCACACGATGGCTTTAGACCAGTTACTAGGACTTGGAACCCGATTATTGCATACAAAAACCCTATCTGTTTCTTAGCCCCGCTAGGGAACCCACCCCTTGAATTGCAGAATTTATGTATCATGAAATGCGAATATATGTTTGAGTATGTGGGTTCCCCATGAAACTTCTTGTTATATGAATTGCATAGCTTCTTCATGTTATACACCATATGTATTTTGCTATTCAGAGTTTATATCTTTTATTTAACACTACCTGTTTTTTTAAAATGTAATGGTATTAATGTTTGATACTTGATAGCATAAAACTTACACCGAAGAAATAATTACTCATATTTATAAGTTCTGCTTGATTTCTTATATCGTAGGTGAAATGTGATGAGTGAAGCGGTTCAGGAAGAGAGGACTGTTGCGGCTGGACCCGTATCAGGTGGTGCGGCACAGAGTGGTATATCCGTCAATTTCAACATCGGCGGGCTCCCAAGGAACGTATTGGGCGTAGCTATGGTTACTGCCTGGAGGACACCAGCACTTGAATCCGTCAGGGCTACACTATCTGCAGACGCTGCACAGTATGCACAGCAATTAAAGAGCATAGCACAGGCTATAAGGGCTGACTACGCAAGGGCAGCATCTGAGAACAAGATAGGAGCTAAGTATAGTGCCGCATACGGCAAGGCTATACACCCAGGCAAGGCTAGATAACGACACTAACCTATATAGCCCCACCTGTGCCAAATCTCTTTTTCTTTATTTTTCCTCTTTATATTTATAAGCTCTATTTATATACTTAAAAATAGGGATATATAATGGAAAGCAGAGAAGAGTTTTACAAGTGGAAAAAGCGTATTGATAAGAAACTTAACGATGCTATAATCAAGTTAGAAGCACTTGAACTGAAGCTGATAGCAGATGAGCAGGAAATTGATAAGAAATTAAATGAGGTGAAGCGTATTGAGCGAAGACTGCACATCTCTAGCTGAAAATGAAGGGGTTATAGACCAAATAAAAGGCTTTATACAGAGTGCATTAACACAAGATGAATATCAAAAATTAAGCGACTGGGTGAATTTAAATAACCTGATAAGCCAAGCTGTATATATTTATTGCATGAATACAAATGGTGCGGATTTACAGCTTGTAGATTGGGGAACAACATTTAGGGATTTGTATAGCGAGCTAAAAAAAGATAGGTTTGCAAGGAATACACAAAGTGCCTTGTATATATTGTCCCAGTTGGATTCTGTGTTTGCGGAGCCTCAAAGTGAAATGGAAAGGCTTATGAAAGAGTATGAGCCTTTACTGAAAAAAAGAAAGAAAAGCACAAGAACTATGAGAAACAGCACATCAAAGACCCGTAATTTAAGCCAGAGGGTAAAAGAGCTTGAAAACAAGGTTGAGGAGCTATATAACAAAATCATGTCAGATATTGATGAGTTGAAAAAGATAGAGGAATCAAGCGGCAATATAAAGAACATGGAAGAATTTAGAAAATACATGGAGAGGTTAGATAAACTTGAAAATGACTACAGGAGAATTAAATCAATGATGGACACTATTACAGATAACATAATTAACATAACAGAAAAGCTTAACGAAATGAGGAACACATCGCTTGAAAAGAGCTTATCAGAGCAGCTAAAGCATATAAATTCAATTATAAATTCGCTTGCTATGGCAATAGCTAGGCTACCAGTAATATTATCGCACCAATACAGCCAAGCCGAGTATCTAAGTAATACTATTGGAAAAAAGCTGCCATATTTTCCACAGCCACAGACGTTTATCTATGAGAGGTTCAGGAACCTAAAGAAATTGCTTTTATCTGGTTACCCATACGGCAATTTCCCGATGGATATATACCCTGTATATGGGATACTGTTTAGCCTTAGGGGAAATAACCTAATAGCAAACCCACCCATAAAGGTATATACGCTTGGTGGTGAGGCATGCCCAGGGTTCATGATAGTTACCCCTCCATACGACCATGAGACGCTTAACAGGCTTGAATACTACGTTGCGAAAGGATGTGGTATAGAGGTTCCTCTATTTGCACTTGGAAATGTAGGCAACAAGATAGGGGAAGTGATGCTAGAGGTTGCGTCCGAGAACAACCTCTCTATGATGTTCAACGACTATACCCTAGGTCCCTCAGTATCCCTCGCAGATAAGATTTACAATAATTTAGGCAATTTGGCTATTGCTTCCAAAGATGAATATGAAAACAGGATTCAGGCATACGGGAAATATGTAAAAGAATATGGCATACCCACAATATTCGTGTTTTGCGATGAAAAAGATATTTTACACAACATGCATTTAAGTGCTGAAAAGGCTAAGGAGCAATGTAAAACATATATCGTGTATATGATTAAGTATCTGTTTAAAATACTGGTGATGTAGCATGTCAAATTCAACACAAATGGGCATGGGCTATATAGAGGAGCTTTTGTCCCAGATAAAGGGGGTTGATTTCAACCCAGATGATGAATTAGCAAAAAAGGCGGCAAAGATAGCCCTACTGAAAGGCATATCCGTATCATACACAAACGGGAAAACACTCTACACCCCGAGGCTTAACACAAATAAGGAAGGTCTGCAGATACCGAGAGCTGTTGAAATAGGTCTGAACAAGCTCGGTGCTAATATTGTCATGGATGTTGGCTACGCCAAGCGTGGTGTTATAGGTGTCTTATCCACATTATGGCAGTATCAAAGGTCTTACTATGTGGAATACTTACATGTCGCAAAAGACGTGTTTGTATGGACTTTTGGGAACAGGACTACCACCTATGGTAATGCTAGGCTCAGCATGCTCCAGCACCTAAACACATCACTAGCCCAGTTCTCTCCGATATTCAAAAACGTTTATAACATGCTAGTAGCCACTATACCGTCTTGCTTGCCTGCCAACAAGCCTAAAGAATATGTGGCATGTGTCATTCCTATTTAATCCTTAAAAACTATATAAGTTCAAAA
>JALWOZ010000025.1 GCA_027083345.1 Candidatus Kaiserbacteria bacterium | reverse complement strand
ACCAAGTTGGCTGTGTACCACTCATCCATTCTCTCCCAAGTCAAGTCGGAGTCATCAAATGGGTGTACATGCCGGAGTAAAATATAGCGAGTTGCCTCCGTGCCATAGCGCTCTACAAGTTCGCTTGGGTTAATGACATTGCCTATGCTCTTACTCATCTTCTTACCCGCACTTGTGATAAAACCGTGATAGATAACAGTGTCGGTATTCTTAATCTCTGCCGACATTAGCATCGCTTGCCATATTATAGATTGGAACTTTATCTGATCCTTCCCAGCTACTTGCAGTGTCTCACCTTGTTGCCAAAAATTCTGAAAGTCGCCGTCTTCATTAGGGTAGCCAAGTGTTGAGATGTAGTTTGAGAGCGCGTCAAACCACACATACATCACCTGTGAGTCATCATTCGACACGGGTATACCCCACTCTAGCCTCTCCTTTGGTCGAGAGATACTAAAGTCATCAAGATCCTCTAATATATTAAGTGCCTCTTTACGTCTCCACTCGGGCACTATACTCTCGAGCTTATTTATATACTCCTTTAGCTCGCTCTTATAATTACTTAACCTAAAGAAGTAATTCTCCTCCTCTACCTCCTCAAGTTGTTTACCCAAATGGTGAGGGCAGTGCCCACTCTCGTCTAGATCACTCTCCTTCATAAATGCCTCGCACCCCACACAATAGAGGCCTTTATAACTCTTCTTATAAATATCGCCCTTAGCATCAGCAAGCTTCCAAAGTTTTTGCGCGGCTTTCATATGATTCTCGTCAGTAGTACGCACAAACTTATCTACAGAAAGATTTAACTGTTCTTTGAGGATCTGAAACTCTTTCGCATACTTATCTACATACTCTTTCGTCTCTACTCCCGCCTTTGTTGCCGCCTCTGCTATCTTCTGCCCATGTTCGTCTGTACCCGTATTAAAGAATACCTCACGGCCCATAAGGCGCGCGTAGCGCGCCAAAGCATCGGCTTGCACAATCTCAAGCGCAAACCCTACGTGTGGGCTGGCATTCACATACGGCAGTGTCGTTGTTATATATAGTGGCTTATTTTTTTTCATGCTTCCACTTGTCTAAATCCTTAACAACTTCTTGCAAAGTAGCAGCTAATGGGACAGACAATAAAATACCTAGAAATCCTGCAAGTTGCGCTCCCACAATAAGAGATATTATAACTATCAATGGCGGTACTCCTACTACTTTTGTTACAACAAGCGGATATATTAAATGATTCTCAAATTGTTGAATTATTATATAAAGTGCAAGAACTAAACCAACCAGTGGCAAACCACCGGTTACAAAAGCTACTGCCAATGCAGGTATAGCGGATAAAATAGGTCCAAATACTGGAATAAGCTCAAACAATCCAGCCACAACAGCAAGCAAAAGCGCATATTTAACTCCCAATATCGTCAATCCCAAGAAAGTGAGGACCGCTATTATCAATGCCAATAATAATTGACCTTGCATCCATAATCCTATTTTAAGCTGAGAGCGCTCCCACAAATTGATGACATAATCTTCGTCTTTTTTAGGAACTATAACTCTTATGAATTCCTCTATACTCTTCTCTCTAACAGCAAAGTAAAAAGAAAATACTATTATAAGCACAAAAGTAAGGACACCACCAAAGACAGTGCTAACAAGTGCAAAAACATTGCCTGAGTATTTAGTAACAGACTGATTAACAGAGTTAACAATCTCATTAAGATCAACACCAGCAGGTAGAGCGCCTAGACCATTACTTTTGCCTAAAACCTCAACCAAGCTAGGAGTATCCGATAATAACCCTGAAGTCTCCTTCAATAAGGGGGGGACGAATGCATATACCACACCCGCTAAAACACTAAGTAACATAATGTATATCAATACAACTGCTAGTACTCTAGGGACCCTAAGTTTTACAAGTGTTTTTGTGGCTGGCTCAACTGCGGAGGCTATCACTATAGCTGTTACCAATACCAAAACCAATTGATAAAGTTGAAATAATAAGACTGTCAAACCCAAAACGACTATCACTTTTATAATAGTACCTACACTTATATTAATAGTCAGATTCTTATCCATATACTTACATAATACTCTATGTAAGTATTTTTAGCAATTCGGTTATCTTTACTCTTTCTTGCTTGCCTGTATCCCTATCTCTAATTGTTACCGAATCATCCTCCAAAGAGTCAAAATCTACTGTTATACAATGGGGTGTACCTATTTCATCTTGCCTTCTGTACCTCTTACCCACTGAACCACTAGCATCATAAACAGTTGTCATGTGGGGTAAGAGCATATTAAATACTTCTTTGGCCTTATCTACCAACTCTGGTTTATTTTTTAATAAAGGTAATACTGCCACCTTCACCGGTGCGAGCTCCTTAGAGAACTTTAACACCACTCTCTCATCTCCTCCTAAGTTATCAATAGTATATGCTTCTGCTAAAACAGCTAAAAATACCCTACCAAGACCCATAGAAGTCTCTAGTACATGCGGTATAAACCTCTCACTCGTTGATTGCTCTATAAAAGACAAATCTACCCCAGAGTGTTTAGAGTGTACAGTGAGGTCATAATCCCCTCTATTGTGTACACCCTCTATCTCATCAAATCCATAAGTAGGAAAGCTATACTCAATATCCCAAGCATCTTTTGCGTAAAATACTAGATTATTATGTTGCTTCCACCTTAAGTTTTGCTCACTCAAGCCTATTTGCTTATACCATTGCCACCTATCTTGCTTAATTTGTTCATACTCTTTATCGTTGTCTCCTGGCTTTAAAAAAAGCTGAGTATCTGCCTGCTCAAACTCCCTAGTACGAAATAAAAAATTGCGTGGAGATATCTCATTGCGGAAAGCTTTACCTATTTGTGCCACACCGAAAGGTATATTAGGATGTACGGCATCTACAATATTTTTAAAATTAATATATATACCTTGACTAGCTTCTCCAGGTAAATATACAGGACTATTACCCTGCTCTGCAAAATCTCCCATATTAGATTTTACCAATAAGTTAAACGCCTTAGCATCTGTAAAGTCATTACCTCCACATTTAGTACATTTTATTTTACCCTTATTCTCGTAAAAGAGTTTGTTTATCTCCTCTTCGCTCATCTTCTCGTCAGCATCAACTCCTACACCCTCTAAGACTTTGTCTACTCGCAATCTGGTATTACAAGCTCTACACTCTGCCATAGGATCTGAGAAAGAGGTAGTGTGCCCGCTGGCTTCCCACACTCTAGGATCTTTAAAAATAGCAGAGTCAAGCCCATAATAGTTAGGTTTCAATTGAACGTTATGATACCACCAAGACTTTTTTATATTATTCAACAATTCTACTCCATTAGGCCCATAATCATATAATCCCGCAACTCCTCCATATATATCAGACCCTTGGAAAACGAACCCCTTTCGTTTAGCAAAACTTATTATCTCATCCATTTTTATCTTATTATTAATCTCTTCTTTAATCATAAATATGGTTACTATAAACTACCTTAAACAAACATACAACTCCACTCTTACTTAACTACATGAGCATACTCTTCTTTGTACCCTTCATCATAAATGGTTTTTGTTGTAACATTCTTTACTTTCTTTATTATCTTTTTATTTGTATACGTATCAACCGCTTCAAAAGTCTGATTCCAAATTAAATCTGGAGTTGTATTGACTTGAGTATAACTAGGTACCAACCCTACTGCAAAGGCAACAATACGAGTAAGATTTCCCTGTCCTGTCCCCGCTTTAACTGTACCCAAATGCCATTCCACTGTATTATTTGTCTTATTATAAATTAACTGTTCGTTCGCCGGTTCTTTACGGTCTAGCCAAGTAACGTAATATGGTAGTTCAGCACGCACTATAGCATCCTTTATATCATTGGTTGTATTAGAGACCTCCCAAACTATTGCATAAACAGTCTCATATTCAGCTTTTGGTGGTAATGGGCCCAGAGGGCCAAATGGACTAGACTTAAAGAGACTGAATGCCTTTAGTGAGACATTTGTATTTAACTTTACCTCAGTAGACAGATGTCCAGTTAATGTCTCAGGTACACCACTCTCATCTAGACGCTTACCCCCCATGCTAACAGAGAAAGTTATTGTAGTAGAGATGGCTTTTCTGGCTAAAAATGATTCGCTCAGTGGGGTTATCTTAAATTTAAATTTACCTTCTTCTCCAGGTAAAATATGTTTTAATTTACCTCTGCTTGTTTTACTATTCCATATTATTTTACTATCTACCGACCTATAAAAACCATTAGAACCAGCATATACACCCCCCTTACTAAGGGCTAGACCGCCCATATCTACTGTAATTATTGCATCATCTATTGGTACACTTAGATTATTCCGCCATTTTAATTCTAAATCTACCGTCTCACCAGCATTAAAATTAAGTCCATCCAATGGTTGCCCGTCTTTTAAGATCTCAACACTTAAGAACGGCCTTTTAATGTGTATCTCATGTTGTACTTGCGCCAATATCAGAGTTGGGTTACCAAGATTATTTACTTTATTTGTATTTGGTTTTATAGGGTCATTGCTCTTAGCTCCTGAACCAACTTTAGCCTTAATTACTCGTATATCTCCCACCTGCCCGTCCACCTTACCTGAGAGTTGCAACGTACGCTCCTCTCCAGGTCTAAAATCTCCAATATACCAACGAGCAAAACTATTAGACTCTGTTTTATCTTCTTTTATCGGTGGGGCACTATTTACTATAGAGAATCCAAATGGTAACTCCAAATCAACAAACACTCCACTAAGCATATTAGGTGAATTTGATTTAATATTAACAGCAACAGCAGACTCTTGACCAGGAGTAAACTCTTTATCAGCATCTACACTTATACTCATCGCATCTGCAGAAATTAAAACATTATGAACCGTTGTTTTTGAATGTATTACATTGCCCCCCTTTAACCTATACTGTAATTCTACTTTTATCTTTTTAGTTTCCCCAGCATTACCTAATATAACTGCGCTTATAGTCCCACGACGAGCGCTACGAGCCTCTACTAAACCAAGAGGCAATCTCTCAGCATCTAACGGAGTCTTAAAATCTATTGGAGACACAGTGCCGTCTGGATAAGTTATAACTGCATCTGCCAATTCTAAAGAAGAATCATTGCGATTTGTTATTAATACCTGCAACTCAAGCACAGACCCAGAGACAGCAGAAGTACTACCTTCTATTGTAATATCTACATTGTCCTCAGAGACTGGGCTCACTGTCTTATGTAAAAAAGCAAAAGCACCAACTCCAGCCGCTATAAAAAAGGTTACAGAGATAGCCAACAAAACCTTAGCCCAACCTAAAGACATTTTAGTGGTGTTATGCGACTTTTTAGGAGGACTATTATACTCCCAAGATTCTTTTACTAATGGTTTCTCCTTAGGGGTCTCACTCCTCCGACGCCAAGGCAAAAATCCTTTACGCTCTCTGGAGTACATCAAACTCCTTAATTTATCTATATTATCGTCTTCTTTAAATTCTGAACGTTTAGATTTCTTTAATTCTTCGGGTATATCCATAGAATAAATTATACCACGTCAATACATTTACAAATGACTATTAGATATAGCATTGTTAACATCTGTAGCCAAGTCATACCTAGTAATTAACCCTTTATAAAACTCATCTACCTTAAGCTCGTCTAAATAACCTAAATTAACCAATATCTTAGCTACTAATACAAGCTCGTATTTATCTATATTGTCCACATTTATATCATTTTTTATTAAATTCACCATTAATTCAAAGATTTCGCAAACAGTATTAGATTCCAAAGGCGTTATCCTACATATAAAAGTAGACAACCTATTAAGCAGGTTGCGGTCTTTAATTGTTTGTGGGGTCATATTGCTCGACATCTCTGCTCCTGTTACTCTCCACATGCATTTACCCCTAACCAAAGAAACCCTACAATACTTAAACAGTTGCAGGTATCCTCTCATCTTAGCCTCTAACTTACGTACACCTTGTGCTTTGGCGATTATCAGCCCTAAGTCTTTGGTAATCATCCACAGCAATACATCTGCCTCTCCATGCTCAACTCTCTTTAAGACTACTGCCTCTGTATTATATATAGCGTAACTCATATATACAATAATACCATATCACTCCTCTTTACTCGTTACCTATAACACAATACACTTAAGTATTGTATTCTGTTATCATTCATCATTATGAGCAATTTAGATATGGAGCAATCTTGGACAAACATATTACATGATTATATTAATAATAAATCATTTAAAGAAACAATTAAGAGAGTACGCTTAGATTACTCAAATAAAAAAGAGCGTGTGTACCCCGCTTACAAGAATATATTCAAAGCATTTAATGAGACTCCATTTGATAAAGTTAGAGTAGTTATACTCGGACAAGATCCTTATTATAAAAAAGGCCAAGCTAATGGATTAAGCTTTTCTGTACCCAAAGACATTACAGCGCCCCCAACGTTATCAAATATATTTAAAGAAATTAAAGCAGACATAGGGTCTATCAATACCGATACAGACTTATCACATTGGGCTCAACAAGGTGTATTATTGCTAAATTCAATACTAACGGTGAAAGAAAACGATCCGGGTAGTCACTCAAACATAGGTTGGGTAGAGTTTACAGACTATGTTATAAACAAAATATCCAAACACAAAGAACACGTAGTGTTTATATTATGGGGCAATTATGCTAAATCTAAAAAGACTCTCATAAATCAAGATAAACACTTAGTATTGGAATCTTCCCACCCTTCTCCATTGTCTGCTTATAGAGGGTTCTTAGGTTGTAAGCACTTCTCTAAAGCTAATGACTATTTAAAACAACACCATGCGGATAGTAACATTATAAATTGGTAATTGACTACCTACTCAGCAAAGACCATTATTGACAGACAACACCTAAACATGTGAGGGAGTAGTAATTTTTTGACCCTCCACCTCCTCCACACGAAGATCCTTGATTATACGCACTCAACAATACAGGATGAGAAGATGGGCAATCAGAGGAACTGGCACCGTAACTACAAACAGACACTAGAGTAGTTACAGGTGTACATGTGGGAGTACTCCCTACTCTAGCCTTAAGATATGCAAAATTCTCTGCTATCTTTTGAGCAGATATTGTAGCGCCATTAGAAATCCACGAATTTGGATCATGCCAAGTATTGGTAGACCATGCGGCATATGTTATACTGGCTGCCAAAGTTACGCCTATTAATAAACTTAATATTAAGACTTTTATATTCTGCATTCTTTTATTATAGTATAAACAACACACTAAAGACAAAGTTATACACAATTATACCAACCAAAAAGCATTGAACTACACAAGAGGCACTATAGCAACTGGATACACCTTACCTTTAATCTCCTCATCAAACTCCTCTTGAGAGCTAAACATCATTGCATGCTCCTTGCCCTCCTCTCTCACACCACCTACAAAGTCCATTACCTTGGCGCGCTCTAGGGCCTCCTCATAAGAGTTTACTAAGTATTTACCATAATAAGATTGTACCTTTACACCTTCATCTTCTACAGTGTCTAAAATGTTATTGTATTTAATACTCATGTTTATACTATACTATACTTATTCAACATCTCTAAGCTCTTTAAGTAACTTGGCGTACACATGCAGATTGTGGCGCATTATCACAGCACCTGCAGCTGTGTCACTCACTTGCAATAAGTGCCTTAAGTAACCTCGCCTATACTCTCTGCATCCACATTCACAACCTTGCTCTAACGGCTCATTTGAATGTATATTTACTGATGTATTTATATTCTCTATCTTTACATCTCCCTTATTCCAAAGGTATGCTCTGCCGTGTCTGCCATCCCTTGTTGGTAGCGTGCAATCAAACATGTCCCACCCATACTCGTAAAACTTACGGATGTCCTCTGGCTTGCCCACACCAAGAGCAAACTTGAGCTTCTCGTCTGGAATCATCTCTGCAACACCCTTAACCAACTCATCCATCATCACTCCATCGTCAGCTATATGCAAGCCACCGAAGCCGAAGCCATCCCATTCGCCAACCTCAAGCAATCCATCTAAGCACCTCTGCCTAAGGTCTAAGTGAGGCCCACCTTGCACTACGGCGAATACCTTTGGGCGCGTCTGCTCTGTCCACCCGCGCTCTTTAGCCTGCTTTTGATACTCTAACCACGCGCGCTCGGCCCATCTTACAGTCCTCTCTACTGCCTCACTCAACTCCTGCCTGCTTCTGTCATTAGGGCGCACATCGTCTAGTATCACCATCATGTCCACTCCTAAGTCGCACTGCACCTGTATAGACCTCTCTGGAGTGAGCATATGCCATGCGCCACTGTATACATCTCTAAACTTGGCTCCCTCCTCTGTTATCTTCCCCAACTTTGGATTGGCATGTATAAGAGAGAATACTTGATACCCTCCAGAGTCTGTAAGTATAGGTCCACCCCACCCACTAAAGTTGTGTAAGCCACCAGCCCTCTTAACTGTCTCTACTCCAGGGCGGAGCATCAAGTGGTAGGTGTTCATGCACATTGCACTGATACCCGTCCCAACTATCTCCTCCATAGGTAACCCTCGCACACCCGAGCGCGTAGCATCCGGCATAAAGAAGGGCATCACAAGCTCTCCATGAGGTGTCTGTATTGTCTTATTGCGTTTGACTGTCATCGCGCTCCAGAGTAACAAATTTATAGCTAAATGTCTTGCTTATTCCATTGTCTTAGTAATAACCTCTAGTGTATCAGCTATCACCTTCTCTACCCCCTGACTCGCATCTACCACTTCCCCATTACTTACCTTCTTAAGCACAAAGTCTCTGAGACCTTGATTAACCTGCAGGTGGAAGTTCAACTTCCTCTTATCAAAGTGATTTAGCTCTGCCTCTCCTCTACTCCCAGCTCTTGTTAAGCCCTCTGTAGGCTCTATATCTAAGAGTATATACACATCTGGCTCATATCCGTCTAAGAAGGTGTCTCTAACTTGCCAAAAAAGCTTCTCGAGCTTTGGGTTACCCTGAGCCACTATCTGATACGCATATGTAGATGAGTCAAATCTGTCTGTTATTAATGTCTTACCGTCATTTAAGGCCGGTATCACAACATGCTTAAGGAAATCTCTCCGAGCCGCCCAAAAGAGGGCAAATTGAGTCTCTGCATCTGAGTGCTTAGCATCATCAGAGAGTAATAACTCACGGATCTTCTCTGCATATTGTGAGCCTCCCGGCTCACGAGTGTATATGGCATTCCAGCCCAACTTGTCTACCACAGCCTTTGCCACAGTAGTTTTACCAGCTCCCTCTCCGCCATCTAAGACTATAAACTTCCCTCTTTTATTTTTGTTCATATTAAATTATTTATTCTACTGAGTCCGGCTTACCAAAAAGGCCACTCTCTATAAGAGAGTTTTTTGCAACTTCTGTTAAATCATAATCAAATGGGCTTGTTACCCACTGGAACTCTTCTACAGTATCACCCTCTTGTAGGGTAAATTCGCCTAAGTCTTTATCGGTAACATCTACCGCATATGTATACACTAAGTAGAAATTACCCTCTGTCTTAACAGGCTCTGTGTAAGTTGGGTTTCGAGGTATATCAACACTAAGCTCAACACCAAGCTCTTCTTTGAACTCCCTCCTTAGAGCCAGCTTCGGATCCTCTATCTTGTATGTACCATCAGTATCCAGCTGCATATCCATCTTACCTCCAGGGTAATACCATTTACCTGTCTTTCTACTTTTGGTTAAGAGGACCTCTTTACCGCCTGACACCGCATCTCTTGTCATCAATATAGCCACTACCGGTTTATACTCTATAGCCTCAGATAAATTCTCTGGAAAGTATTCCGTATTCCCTATTTCTGTTATTATTTTATTTGGTAATTTATCCATAAAAAACTATTTACCTGTACTACCGAATCCTGAGTCACCTCGCTCGGTATCTTCAAACTCAGATACTACGACCATATCTGGATGTTCTACTTTCTGGAATACTATCTGAGCCAGTTTATCTCCCTCTTCAAATATGTAGTCATTATCTGCAGTATTTGTCATAATAACATGGATCTCTCCTCGGTACCCAGAATCTATGACACCTCCAGCTTTAAACAAACCGTACTTAGATGCCAACCCGCTTTTATCAAATACAAGTGCTACATAACCATCAGGGACTGCGAGCCCAATACCTGTCGGGATTGTAGCTCTGCCTCTAGCAGGCACGACAGTTCTCTCTATAGCAAACACATCTGCACCCGCGTCATTATCATGAGCGAACACGGGTACTTTTGCATTATCTTTTATTTTTAAAACTCTAACTTGCATAAATTAAAACTTATTCTTCCACATCATTGACTCCACGGGCAAATGCTCTTGCTGTGAGTATTTGGCATCACCTTTAGTGTCATACCTATTCTCCACCTCTCCCTCAACAGTATAGTAGATTATTTGCCCTATGGGCATACCAGCGTAGACTCTAACAGGCTTTGTCACAGAGAGCTCGAGCGTCCAATACCCCTTAAAGCCCACATCTCCAATACCGGCAGTAGCGTGTATGTCTATCCCTAGCCTGCCCACACTACTCTTGCCGTCTAGTATAGACAAGTGATTATGCGTCTCTGTATACTCCTCTGTAGAGCCTAAGTAGAGCTCGCCCGGTTGCAACACAAAGCCCTCAGTAGGTATCTCAAAGTGCCTTAAGGTATTGTGCGCCTTGGCATCAAGCTCCTCTTGCTCATACACCGCCAGGTGCTTACTAAGTGCAACATCATATGAGTTACTGCCAAGCCTCTCTATGTTAAAAGGCTCTATCACAAGAGTACCCTTCTTAATCTCTTTTAATACCGCTGTATCTGATAAAATCATATTACTTTAACACTATATCATGCTCACCACGCTTAATATCAAATCTATCTGGCTCATTGTCTAAGTATATCTTAAGTCCAGTATCTTTAAATCTACTCTCAAGCTCATGCGCCATTTGTATAGCCCTCTTGCGCAATGTTGGGTGTACAAAATGTGTATTACGCAATTCTACTAAGTACACAAGAGCCTTTAAGTCGCCCGTTAGCCTATTGGCGCACTTGTAGCCCATTGCGGTGTAATATTGAGCTATCTCTGGAGTCGTCTTTAGCGCCTTTATAGCCTTCTCCTGCTTCTTTAGAAGCTTCTCGCCCTTCACTCGCACCTTACTCGGCAACTCATCCAGATACCACTCTTCAAAGCCTAAGTTTGTTGTAAGCAGTGGCATACGCTGAGTGACAGCTCTATGCCTCTGTATATCTCTAAATGAGCCAAAGTCTAAAGTAAACTCAAATTGCAAATCTCCCAACTCGGCAATATGCGGCGGCAGCTCTGTATGAGCATTTGGCCTTGTAGATAACTCTCTTTTGTACTCTTTTATAAACCCTCTGTCTATCGAGTCTCTAGAGAGCTTAAAGTCTGGGCACTTGGTGTTATGATAATAATAATCCCGCTTCATCCACTCCTTGTTATACTCCTCTGTGTCTTTATATAACTTATGCCCAAATGAGCTTGGATGAGCCTTCTGCAGCGCCTTGGTTATCGCCTCTGCAGTGCAGGCAACCTCCTCTAGTGGATGGTGCCTAAGTAGGACCACTTTGTCTGCGGCCTGCCTTAGGTTGGTAGACCAAGCTAAGTTGGTAGTTGCCCCAGCAGGCAAGAATCCTCTTAAGATATCAAACGCTCTGGCGTTTATGGCCTTATTGTAGACAGCCTCCTTCTCACCATCTTGCATTGGGTATCTCTCTTTAAGGCTCTCTACCACAGAGCTCATAGAGCCTATATAGAACTTGCGCCAGTCCTCAAGAACTTTCTCACCTTTTTTATTACCTAGTGGATTCATAAACTCCTGCTTACGGAAGTCTATATACCTAGTAGATGCCTCTTGGCCCGAGTAGAGCTTCCAATCTTGTATAGCCTTAGCATTGAGCATTGATACTCCTTCTATAAAGAGAGTAGTATTACCACAGTCACCGATAGACTTATGACCGTAACCCACATAAAAACTAGACATAAACTTGTCAGAGCCTGTCTTGGCCAAACTCTTAAGGTGCGACATAAGCCCCCCTGTAGATCGTGAGTGCAGAGCCTGCAACATAGCCGTAGCCTCAGAACTTATGGTTGCATCAGTATTGAGCACTACCACCTTACCTCCTGTTTTAATCCTTGCTGTTGGGTGTTTAATGTTAGACAATTGATTCATCTCTTGCATTTTAACATAATAAAACCACGGGCTAATCTTGCCAGTGGTTTTATTATGTTGTTTAACTTTAGCTAGCCCTCAACCTCAACACCCATAGAGCGGGCAGTGCCGGCTATTATCTTTGCTCCTTGCTTTGCGTCTTTAGCTGAGATATCTGCGAGCTTCTCTGTAGCTATCTCCTCTAGTTGCGCTTGGGTTATCTTACCTACCTTCTTTGTAAGGTTCTTACCTGAGCCTTGCTTGATACCGAGCTTCTTCATTATAAGCTGTGATGCTGGCGGAGTCTTAAACTCAAGGTCGAAGCTCTTGTCGTCATACACCTTAATTATTGTAGGTACTATATTACCCATCATGTCTTTAGTACCGTCGTTAAAGCGGTTTACAAAGTCTCCGATGTTAACTCCTACTTGGCCAAGTGCTGGCCCAATAGGTGGTGCTGGTGTTGCCTTACCAGCCTCTATCTGCAGCTTTAATGTTCTCTCTATCTTCTTTGCCATAATATTTTAATTTATCCGTGTATATTACTTGTTTTTTACTAAAAGTCCACTATTTGTAATGCTATATAGGGTTAACTTGTACGAAGTCTAGCTCCACAGGAGTATCACGCCCAAACATAGGTACCATCACCTTTACCTTACCTCGCTCCTCGTCTACCTCTCCGACCTTACCCTCAAGGTCTTTAAATGGTCCATCTGTAATTACAACAGAATCTCCTACAGATAGATCTATTGCATGCTTTGCCACATCTGCCTCCATCCTCGCAAAGAGCTCCTTAACCTCAATATCTGTCAATGGCACCGGCTGAGTACCAGAGCCTACAAAACCTGTAACGCGTGGTGTATTACGTGCCACATACCAAGACTCGTCTGTAACTATCATGTCTACAAGCACATAACCTGGGTATATCTTTTCTCTTACTTCTACTCTCTTGCCACCTTTAACTACAATCTTTTTCTCTGTGGGTACTACTACATCAAATATTAAGTTTTGCATATTCATAGAATCGCGACGTTGCATAAGGTTGCGAGTTACAGCATCCTCATATCCTGAGTATGTTTGCAATGTATACCAATGACGCTTACCGTCTGTTTGTTGTTTAACATCTGCCATAATTATATAATTTTATTAAGAATATTCGTAAATACGAAATCAAACAACCCAAGATATACAGCTGTGGATATCGACACTAAGATGACTAAAGTTGTATATATGATAGTCTCTCTTTTATTTGGCCATTTTACAAACTTCAACTCAGCTTGTGTCTCCTGTAAATATTTAATTAAACCCATAATAATATCTAATTAGATTTATAATCCTTTCTTATTTTAAAAAACACCCCCTTAGGGCGAACATGGTCATATTATACAAAATAAACGTGCAGAGTCAATGCAAATAACCACTATACTCAAAAACTATCACAGATACTTATTTAATGCGCTTATACTCAAGCATATTACCGTGCGATAAATAATTTAGCAACAATTTATCAGAAGACAACTCGACTATAGCGTAATCAAATAAATTACCCTCTGAGGTTATTTGAAGATGTTTATATTTAGCCATTTCTCCATATTTTTTATCAACATTACCATCTATAACCCATTTCTCCTGTAAGATTTCCTGTTCGTTATTAAAATCCCTTACAGTGCCATCAGCTTTATACTCAACAGTATATGCTGGATCCTCTACACTTTGCCACCTGCCTACAATCTCATCAGATAATTGAGTAATAGTATTCAAATTTTGTACAGACACATTATTTTGAATAGTCACTTGATTACCTCTTAAAAACATAAACCATACTCCAAATATAATTGCTATAAAAATAAGGATTAATGAAATGTTTTTATTCATAGAATAATTTATTTATCTAGTATTACACGGATTTATACTATATAATGATAACATGATTACACACAAAAAGAACCTGCTTATATTGGGGATAACATTTTTGTTTATATCTGCTCCTATCATACTATATGCAAAAATTGACGCTACGCAAATTACTAAAGACACAATAAAAAAAGTTACGGAAGACAAATTTTTAAAAGAGACAGGTCTTAACGAAGTAAAAGATATATCTGAAATTGATATTGGTAAAATTGCAGATAAAACAGTAGAATACATTAGCCCAGAAGTACCTTCACCGGTAATGGAGAGTTTGCTTATACAAATATCACGTGGACGTGATATAAAAACAGAAGCATTATTTAAACCTTTTATTAAGAAACGACCTAATATAGGAGATGTATCTACCAGACCTAAGCAAGCCTGCGAACTTGCCGCTAATGGCAAAATGCAATCTGGAATGTTTAATGGGCGTGTCAATGCTCACTTTGGTCCTTGGGTCGGTATATCATGGGACATTATTAAAACAATAGCCGGGGGTAAAGGTCTTGCGGATTTTATAACAGAAAAAGGCAAGGCAAAGGCAGAAGAATCAATAAAAGAATTTTTGTTTGGCAAAACCCCTCCAAAAATAGAAACCGCAACCATAAACCATCATGATGAATGTAATACTGTCACAAAAGTAACGTGGGACCCTATAAACATGCGGATAATTATCGTTACTAACGGGGATTGTAAATGCAGTAAACTAATAAAAACAGATAATGGGAATACTCTTATGAAAGGATTCAGAGTTGCTCTCACGGCTCCCGTAACTGTAGACGACGTAAAAATAGGGGAAAAAAACTATTTCATATTCTGGAGAAAATATAACATAAAGGCTAAATATAAAGTTCATAAATTAAAAGTTGCCACAAAGGCAAACTGCAATTGCGCTGTTGATATCCCTCCACCTCCTCCACCTCCTCCGCCAAAAAATAAAATAGGTATTATAGGCCGTATTATTGATTGGTTATTTGGCTTTGATGATAATGTTAGTAGCAAAGGAAAAAAACATAATACAGACAAAATTATACAAAAAGATAATGATAAAAAAGACAAAAATCAAAAAGATAGAGAAGATGTAGAGAACAAAGACGCCATTACAGACCGAAACATAAAAAATAACGGTAACAAAATAAAAGAAAACGAATCTAAAAAAGAAACCGGTAACAAAACAACATCAAAAACATCCCTTGCGTGTGGTGATAGAGTATCAATAGATGGTAGAGATAACGTACCAACCTATTCTTATCGTACTAATGGTGAATTAAATAAATACTGCAATAACTCGTGCTTAGAAGACGAGGTGTGCAAAGTTGTACCACAGAGTGTTGGAGCATATAACAACTCGTGTGTATATTGCGCAAAAAAAGTCTACGTAAAAAAGGATGACAAAATCTTAGATAGAGAACCTACAAAATGTGAGATACCAAGCAAACAACATTGGAACAATGCTTTCTCTTCACTAAACTTTAAATCTACTCAGCTGGATAATAAGCGTGTCTTAGTTGAAAATGCTGGCACATATTGTGGCATGAATACTTTAGCAGAATTTAAAGATTACGCACAAAGAAATCTTAAATTCGTCTCAGGACAATGTCAAAACGTCTATGCTGATGATTTTAAATACACCGACATTCGTGGTAAATGCTCTTTTATCGCCTATTTCGAAAATTAAATATTAAGAAATCTTATTATACTTACCACAACTGGGATTATTACATCCTGCACTATCTTCATTCTGTTTAGACCACGTCCAATTACCACAACCACATTTACCACTTTTGCAAGTCTTACAACCTCCAGATGTAAAGAAGCTACTTTTCTCCCACCTATATTTAGGGCAAATTTCATTACTACAACCTCCATCTCCACATTTGTTGCAAACGAACCATTTTCCATCGCATAATGAGCACTTTTTACTCAAACAAGTAGTGCACTTATAACTAGAAAAACTAAGGAGCCCGCCACCAACCTCAGCACGTATTTGATTGGGACACCCTGCTGTAGCACAGCCCCAATCGTGACATTTGTTACAATACTTCCACCTATGTGTGCATTTGTTTATCTGTGCCATATATTTATGTTACCACAATTTGTGTACGTACAATAGAAAGAGCCATAGCCCCTGTGCCTAACTCACCACCTATCTTCTTGGCTAATGTACGCATATATGTACCACTAGAGCACTTACAACGCACCTTTATAACTGTGAACTCTTTTACGTCATTATTCTGTGCATTAATAAGAAAATTTGCCCAACTCTTAAGTACCTCGCCTCGCCTAAAGTCGGCACCGAGTCTCTTACTCTCGATATTTGCTGGCACCGGCTTTATGCTATTCATCTTCTTATATACAACCTTTCGCAATTCTCTCACACTCAAACCCTTAACAAACTTAGAAATTTCATTTTCAGGTTCTATCAACTCCAGCTCGTATATCTCACTCTCTCTTTTAGGTATCTCTACCTCGTCAATCTTACCCTCAAGCGACCATAAGAAAAGTGGCTTGCCGTCAACTGTCTTGCTAGAAAATGCCGGATACGACCAGATCACCTTACCTACAAAACTTCTTAAGACATCCAGGAGAACATCATCTGAAGGCCATCCGCAGGACCTGCCTGCCGGTAGGCAAGGTTTGGGCTTGTCCGCACACCTTGCACCAAGGCGTGCGGACTTGGACAAAGAATTCTGCATAAGTACCCCCATCATATCACCAGTGTCTGTACTAGCACCAAGCAAGATCTCTACCTCATATTCTTTATCTAATCCAAGATACCTCTCCTTATCTTTACACTCCTCTCCAACTAATATCAACAGCTCTCCCTCAGCCAGTGGATCTAGCCTACCAGCGTATGTCATCGGCATACTAGCATCAATACACTCCTGCTCTCGCAATCTCTCAAGCGCCTGGAGCGGCGTCTCCCCTAGCTCCTTCCATGTTATAAAAACATTATCTTTAACCTCTATAGGATATTGCATATCTGGGCGACCAGTGGGACTCGAACCCACGACAACTGGTACCACAAACCAGGGCTCTACCAACTGAGCTATGGCCGCCATGTCCGTTACTCTAACAAATTTATATTAAAAATGCTACTTATAATCTGGTGTATCCTCCACAATACCTTGCTTATGATTTGCATATCTCGCCAAAGCATAAAGTATACTAGAAAGTCTATTTAAATACGCCAAAGTATATTTACTGGGCTTTCTTAAAATCTCCTCTTCAGAACACTCATCATTAACTCCAACAACTCTCCTCTCGGCTCTGCGCACAAGAGTACGAGCAAAATCAAACCTACCAGCCAGCTCAGTGCCTCCTGAGATAAAAAAATTATGTATAGAGGGCAGCTCTGACTCTATTAGTGCAATTATTTCTTCAAGCCATTTAACCTTACTCTCAGGTATCGCCTTATCAGCTCCGGCAATCTCAGCTTGTATAGTAAACATATCATCCTGCAATTCATGTACAATATCTGCCACAGCTTGATTACCCAATACAAAACCAACTCTTACTGACTGTACTTTGCACATACCCAAATATGAGTTAGCTTCATCTAATGTGCCGAGTGCTTCCGCCACCGCAGAGCTCTTACTCACTCGTTGATCACAACCGAAGGTTGTAGTAGTGCCATCATCTCCTTTTGCTGTGTATAACATACTCAAATATTACACTAGTTGTCATCCCTGTCTACCTCCCACACTCTCCAATTCTCTGCATCTGCTACCTCTTGTTGAACAATCCTACCACTAGAATCAATATGAACCTCATATAATTTATTATCAAATATAACTTTCGCTATATATAATTGTTTTTTAGGACTTACCTTAACTACTCTAGCGGAAGGATTTTGCTCTATTAACGAATTGCTTATATATTGTAAAACTTGAGGTATTGCACTCTGTACTGAGCTTGCTACGGACCCAATTTTATACTTAGCCAATAGATCCCACGCCCTATTAGAGTGTATCCTAGCAAATATACCTGTTACTTCTTGTCCACAATATTGCAAAATAATACGACTACCCGCTGGATGATACTGTAGAAAACCGCTAACATTATATATCTTTTTATTTATAATCAAATAACAATCATCTTTTGTTGTGTGTTTAGCCACCTCAGCTAAACTTATTGTAGAGCTATTATTAGTATAAATTAAACTATTTTTAAATTTTGCTATATCCAACCCAACTAATTTAATATTCTTATCTACATTCAACTTCTTTGAGTTCTGTATTTTATTATCTTTAGGTCTATCTACAACTTTAAGAGTTTTATCACCTTGAGATGTTTGTACTACTCCACTTAGAAATGCATATAAATACACAACACCCACTATAGATGCAAAAAATATTATAAATATTAAAGTAACTTTTTTCATAACTTTATATTAAAAATTAAATTCTTCTGTATAAATATGATTGTCTTGTATACCTAACTCTTCTAAGCCACCTTTTATAGAGTGTACCATAGCAGGTGGCGCAACTATTAATATATCCCTATCTCCTATATCTTGCACTTGCTCATAAATATATTTGGCTGTTATAAATCCTCTCTTATCAGAGTAAAATATAGTCAAGGTGAATGAATCAATTCTACTCTCAATCTCTTTTAATATATCCGCATATACAGCCTCAGACTCATTACGAACAGCATAATACATATGCACATTCAAACCTCTATTATTTTTTAAGTCTTTGGCCATACTTACAAAAGGAGTTATACCTACTCCCCCAGCTATCCAAACCTGCCTTTTGCGCTTACCGTCAAGACAACTCAAAGATCCAAAAGGTCCCTCAATAAATACTGTGTCCCATATGTGTATAGAACTATTCAACTTAGCCGTATAATCTCCAAGACTCTTTATTGCTAAGGTTAATATATCCTCACCAGGCAGAGAGACTATAGAAAAAGGGTGTTGCTCCTTAGACAATGAGCTATTAACTATCTTCAAAAATACAAATTGGCCCGGCCTAAACTTTATCCTATCCCTCACATTAGCTGGAGTAAAAGATACTTCTGTTATAGAGTCGTTTAATGCTCTTATATTTGATATTGTATATTTATATATATGATTAAGACTTTTACCAAATATACTCCTGTACAGCCACAGCATTACTCCGACAAACATCCAACCTAGTATATACACATTTAATATCCAACTAGAGTGCAACACAAAACTTGGACTAAGATATACATGCAACGCTCCTAAAAATAAAGCAACCCCTAAAAATTTATGTATAAACTTCCATATATTGTATTTTGGCCTAAGATACAATGTCAAGATTATAACAACAATAGTTAGATACAAAGCCAAAATACCAAAACTTTGTTGCCAATTATTAGATATAGAGAAGAATTTTACAGCATCCTGCATATTGTACACATATCTGGGTAACAACATCAACGGATGCACGAGCAATAGCATAAACGCTACTTGTCCTATCTTGCTATGATAATCATATAGTCCATTTAACTCTGAAAAATACTTTTCTAAGAATATAGGTCTGGTAGATAGCATTAAAACTAAAGAGAACAACACAGTACCAACTATACCAGACAACTCGCCCAACCCTGCCACCATAGAAGCCAAATTGCCAGGTATGGATGTTTGGACACTAAGCCATAATATTGTAGGTATCAACGTTATGATAGCTAGAAATATATATACTGAATATTTCTTAAACATATCTAGATAATTTTAATACAAAAATAGCTAGATAAGTATCTGAGATACTAACATTATAATCCCCATTACAAACACAAAGCCTACCTCTACTCGTATAGCATACATACTTTTAGTACCCCAGAGTCCATTTGTTTTTATAAAAAGCATAACCATAGCGATAATAAGTAATACAAATTGATATGAGCCCATTAGCAATGCAATGTTAATAACTGTGGCATATACAACTATAGTAAGTGCCTGCATAATCAAATTAAATTTCATAGGACCCTTACCGTCATTTTGCATCTTATCTAAGTCGTGCCCCACACCCCTTGCCCAACCCTTGCCAAACATCTTTGGAGAGTACCAAAGCGCACCAAGCACAAAGCTAACGATAAATCCCACTGCAACAGCAACCCAATTTAAATTTATAAATATCATTTCCATATTATCAATAATTAAAACTTATAATACTAGCTATATCTTAGCATAAAAACAAAGTACGGTAATGCATAATATTACCGTACTTTGTTCTGGTGCCCAGGAGAGGACTTGAACCTCCACGCCTTTCGGCATACGCACCTCATGCGCACGTGTCTACCAATTTCACCACCTGGGCAAATATTATTAATATCTTACCTTAATAGAATTGACAATTCAATGTGATACAGGCACTATATTATAGCTTGTACAGATTGGTCGCGCCCTGAGTTTGTCGAAGGGTGAGGAAAGTCCGGACACATACCCTGAGCTTGTCAAAGGGTTAAAATGGTAGCGGGTAATACCCGTCGTCCCGAGAGTAATCGAGGGATAGAGGTGCGAACAGAAACGATCCTATTAAGTTAGGCTGAAACGGCAAAATCCTTACCTGTGTGCAAGATCGTGCCCCGAGCTTAGTCGAGGGGAGAATCGCAAGAGGTAATTGGTAACAATTACCCTAGGTAAATGACCATTAAAACAGAATCCGGCTTATGAGTACAAGCACCAGCAAAAGAGCAAGGCTAAGCCTTGCTCTTTTGCCATACGATATATTCAATAAATAACGTTTGCCATTGGCAAGCCGTGAGCTCTGTTGTGCGCTCTTTAAGTTTAAATTTATGCTTATCTGCTAGTTGTTGCAACTTGTTTGGATTTATAATATTTTTAAAGTGCTTTTGCACAGTCTTTATGGGCTGAGTAAAGCCGTCACGCACAAAGTCTTTATACTCACCAAAGTGCATCTCTACAGGCTCTGACACATCACCTCGCGCTGTAAGTTGTAAGAATACTGAGTCAACACCAGGCACGGGAGAGAAGTCCTCACGAGCAAACTCATGCACAATCTCCATATCATAAAAACTATTTAATAACACAGACAACAGTCCATTTTCGCTCTTACCCATTGCGCGCAAGGCAAACTCCTTCTGCACAGTAAACCACGCCTCGCTCGGCATCGGTTTTTTAAGTAAAAACTTTTTAAACAGCTCTGAGCTTATACTATACGGTATACTTGCGACTATCTTATACTCCTGATTCTTAATTTCCGTCTTTGCCCAACGCGACTCAAACTCTAATGCATCTTTGTGTATTATCTCTAGCTTCTTAGCTTGCACCTCGTCTGTATAGGCGTCTTGCAAGTGCTCTACATTCTCCTTATCTATCTCTATGGTTACCAACTTATCTGCGCGCCTAAGTATCTCACCGGTGAAGGCCCCTTCACCAGACCCAATCTCTAATACAACATCACTTTCCACCACAGTCGTCTTGTCTAACAACCTGCGCACCAAACTTGGGTCCTTAATATAATTCTGCCCGTACTTAGCCCTCCGTTTTGTATTGTATTCAGTCACCATCCTATTTTATAAACCCGCTACTTTGCTCTGCCCAGAGCTCTGCGTATACCCCACCTTCCCTCTTACTCAGCTCTTGGTGTGTGCCCTGCTCTGCTACCTCACCATTGTCAAATACTATTATCCTGTCCATCTTCTGTATAGTGCTGAGCCTATGGGCTATAGCTATGGTAGTGCGCCCTTGCATAAGCCTCTCGAAGGCCTCTTGTATCTTACGCTCACTTATAGAGTCAAGGGCGCTTGTGGCCTCATCGAGTATAAGTATCGGAGCATCTTTAAGCATCGCCCTGGCAATAGCCACACGTTGACGCTCACCGCCAGAGAGCTTAACTCCGCGCTCTCCCACCAAGGTGTCGTACCCCTCGGGCAAGCTTGAGATGAACTCATGTGCGTTTGCTGCCTTAGCGGCCTCTATTATTTGCTCGTCTGTAGCATCACTCTTGCCATAGGCAATGTTCTCCCTCAAGCTCCTGTGGAAGAGTATTGGGTCTTGTGGCACATAACTTATGTTTGTACGAAGATCATCTTGCTTAATCTTTGCAATATTTTGCCCGTCTATAAGTATCTCACCAGAGTCCACATCCATAAATCTTAAGAGTAGCTTTGTAAGAGTCGTCTTGCCTGAGCCGCTGTGACCCACAAGGCCTACTCTCTCGCCACTCTTTATGCTCATTGAGAAATTACTAAATAACTTTTCTCCCTCGTGCTCGCCAGCATGGTATGAGAAGTTGACACCCTCAAATTCTATTGCTCCGCCTTTAATCTTACACACCTCTGGCCTCTCAACATCTTGTACATCTATAGGTGTCTCAAAGATATCTACCATCTCTTGAGCGTCTGTAAGAGCCTTGATAAACTTAGTTGCACTCTTACCCATGTTAAATACTATCCTAAACAAGGCGAACATAAATGTCTGTATAAGCACTAGCGTACCAACAGACAACTCTCCATTAAGCCACATGTTCACTGAAATAAATACGCTGATGAACTCAAATACTGCTACAAACATTGAGGCCACTAAATTTTGCCACATTTGGAACTTCCATGCCTTATACCTCTTTTGCTCCTCATCAGATGAGGTCTCCTTAAAAAGCTTAATCTCTGCCAATGTTTTTGCAAACATCTTTATGTTAAATGTATTAGTTAAAGAGTCTGCGAGCTTACCTGTTGTATTAGACTGAGCTGATGCATTAGCTAAGTCTAACTTCATCTTACGCTTTATAAACCATACCGTCATCGCTATATAAGCAGCAAACCAAATTACAAAAGTAAAGGCCAGCAAAGGGGCTAGGTACAAGAATACAACAAACATACCTACTAAGTTTAGTCCGTGCATCCATAATTGAAAGATAATCACATCGTAGATGGTCTCTATAGAGCTTGAGAAGCGACGGACCTTCGCAACCAGCGATCCTGCAAAATTATCGTTAAAGAACTTTACCGAATGGTGTTGTACTCTCTTATACGCTTCATCCATTGCCCCTTTAAGAGCTTTACTTTGGGCATACGCTATAGCAAAGTCCCCAATACGATAAAATACATTGTATAAAATAAGTAATATACCCCAAAATAATACTATACTCATGACATACCAAGTATCTACATCTCTTATATTGGTAGAGCTCATTATGTCTACAAGCTTTTTATATAGAAGCGGAGTAAGTATATCAGACAAGATAACTGCCACTCCATAAGATCCAAAAGTTAGTACATTAACCCATTTATACTTCTTTATATGTGGCCAGTAGTAGGCAAAAATCTTTTTTATTTGCATAAATTTATTTTAATTTTGTCAGTATAACACTTAAAAGGCTTCTCTTAAGTGTGAGAAGCCTTTACATACCCTACTTCGCTAAAGCTTCGGCAGAGCGGGTTTTACTTAGTTGAATCTTCTGGAGACACGTCTTTGTCCTCCTTTGTGTCTGCCTTAGTATCATCAGGCTTTTCTTCTGTTTTGGTCTCTTCTTTCGACTCTTTAGAGTCGTCCTGCGTAGCCTCTGGCGAAGCAGAGCCTGCCTTAGCTTTCTCCTCAGCTTCTACTGTGGCCTTCTCCTTGGCCTCTTTCTTAGCTGCCTCCTCTGCCTCTAGCTTGACCTGCGCCTCGTCTATCTCTTTCTGCTTTGCCTCGGCAAGCTTACGCTCTTCCTCTAGCTCTGCAGTACCCTTAGTAGCTATGGCTACTTGCTCTCCTCTGCGGAGTACTCTCTTCATCTCTCTTGCAACCTTGTCACGGAGTATGTATAGCTTTGACCTACGTACACGCACTCTCTTTACTATCTCTAGCTTATCTATCATTGGGGAGAATAATGGGAAAACCTTCTCAACTCCTACTCCACTTGCGACCTTACGTACTGTGAATGTTGCTCCCGGCTCAGTACCATGCTTAGTAGCTAGCACCACACCCTCAAAGGCTTGTAGACGAGTCTTGCCCTTCTCCTCTATCTTCTGCCATACGCGCACTGTGTCTCCTGTGCGTATACCTAGCTCTTTACGCTCTTGCATATCTACTGGGCTTATTGCCACTTTTTGATTGTCTATAATTGTACTCATAATACTTTATTTATTATTTATTCTTCTTTAATGGCATGCCGATCTCTCTTAGTAGTGCCTCTGCCTCCTCTTTTGTTTTTGCTGTTGTTACTATGGTAATACCTAAGCCAAATACATCGCTAATATCCTCGTCAGATGTCTCTGGGAATATTGTATGCTCTCGTACACCAATATTATAATTACCCATCTCGTCTATAGAATCTGCATTAAGACCTCTAAAGTCTCTGGTACGTGGCAATGCTATGTTTATCAATTTATCTAAAAAGTTATACATCCTATCTCCACGCAATGTTACTTGATAACCAATAATATTTCCTTCACGTAGTTTAAAGCCGGCTACAGAGATCTTGGCTGCATTTTGTTTAGGTTTCTGACCTGTTATCTTAGCTAGCCTATCTGCTATAAGAGCCACCTTCTTTTTATCTCCTTGTACCTTACCTATGCCCGTAGCTACTATAACTTTTTCTATCTTAGGAGCTTGCATTGGACTAGTGTAGCCGAAAGAGCCCTTTATAGATGCAAATAAATTATTTGCTTTGTCTTTTACAGTTTGTATATTTGTATTTGCCATAATATTTATTTAATTTGACTACCACTTTTAGTAGCAATGCGTATTAGTTTACCGTCCTTCTTCTCTACCCTTACTCTGGTTGCCTTTTTTGTTTTTGGGTCTATAAGTGCTACGTTAGAGACATCTATTGGCATAGCTTTCTCTACTATTTTACCTACTCTCTCCTGACCAGAGCTTTTTATGTGCTTTTTGACTATATTAACACCCTCTACTACAACCTTATTGGTCTTAGGCATAGCCTTTAGTACCTTACCTTGATTGCCTTTATCTTTACCGGCTATAACTATTACTTTGTCATCTTTACGTATTTTCATAATAAATATTAATTATAAAACCTCTGGAGCCATAGAGAGGATCTTTTGATAACCCATCTCTCCAAGCTCGCGTGGTACTGGGCCAAATATACGGGTTGATTTTGGCTCCTTCTTAACTTTATCTATTATAACAACCGCATTCTCATCAAAACGTATATATGAGCCATCTTTACGCCTAAAGGCTTTCTTTTGCCGTACAACCACACCACAGAGCACATCTTTCTTCTTCACATTCTTACGTGGCTCTGCGCTCTGCACAGCGAGTATAACCTGCTCACCCACCTTTGCATAGCGTTTCTTAGATCCACCAAGCACTTTAAACACACGCCCTACCTTACCTCCAGAGTTATCTACTATTTTAACTATTGTTTGTGGCTGTATCATATTACTTTTTTATTATAAAATGCTTTGACTTAGATATTGGCCTACACTCCTCTATAATTACCCTATCTCCAATCTTGGCAGTATTGCCCTTATCATGCACCAAAAAGTTTTTAACCTTTTTAATAAACTTTTTATATTTTGGATGTTTTACATACCTCTGCACTGCCACTTTAGCAGTGTCTTTCATAGATGTACTCACCACCTCTCCAGTCAATGTCTTTTTACTATTTGTTGTGTCTTTTGTAGTCATGATTAAATTTTACTTAATTTGATCCTTTAGCTCTCTTAATCTTAATTCTGTCTTGGCTCTGGCAATGACCTTTTTAGCCTTCTTACCTTCTGGAGTGTTATTAGCCCTACTACCGGCAGCACCAAAACGTGCATTACCCAGAGTCTTATAAGCATCTTCAATTATGCCTTTTATATCCTTTACACTCTTCTTTTTGTAATCCTCTTGCTTGCTCATAATTATTATTTACGCTCTACTATCTTTGTTTTTAAAGGTAATTTAGTACCTGCCTTACGCATTGCCTCTCTGGCCACATCCTCAGGTACTCCGTCTATCTCAAATATAACCCTACCTGGTCGCACCTCACAAACAAATCCTTCCGGATCTCCTTTACCCTTACCCATGCCTACCTCTGATGCTTTACGTGTATACGGTCTATCGGGGAAAATACGTATCCATATTTTACCCGTCTTCCCTATCGTGCGCACTATAACACGCCTTGTGGCTTCTATTTGGTTAGATGTAATACGAGCTTGGGTTAAAGCCTTAACCCCAAAAGATCCAAAAACTACATTAGTGCCTCTTGTGGCAACTTTATTAAGCTTAGCAGGATTTTTACGCCCTGTTTGCCACTTCCTGTACTTTGTCTTTTTGGGGAATAACATGTTCTTGTTTATTTATTATTATCTCCTTTTGAGGTATCGTCGAAAATCTCCCCTCTATATATCCAAACTTTAATACCGATCTTACCTTGTGGAATCATTGCATACTCAGAGGCATAGTCTATATCTGCCCTAAGTGTTTGCAAAGGCACACGACCTTTACGCACCTCCTCAGAACGGGCCATATCAGCTCCTCCCAACCTACCAGACATACGTATACGTACCCCTTGCACATCTCTGTTTGCCATAGCCTTCTCTATTAATTGCTTCATAACTCTACGAAATGGTTGTCGACTTTCTAAGCCCTCAACAGCCATATACGCAACAATAGCGGCACGTGACTCCGGAGAGCGCACCTCTACAATGTCTACTTTTACTTGTAATTTATTTGCATCCCCTGTACCTGCCAAACTCTTACGCACAACCTTACTTATCTCTTCTTGTAATTTTTTACTTCCTTCTCCATCCCTACCTATTATAATACCAGGTCGTGATGTCTTAATAGTTATACGCAATTCTGAGCGATCTCTCTCTATATCTACGGCATCTACATACAAACCCCTAAGTCTCTTATCTAAAAAGACTCTTACATTAGTATCTACTCGTAAATTATTACGATAACCTGCCTTACTGTTAGAGAACCAACGAGACTTCCAGTCGCGTATTATCCCTAATCTATGTGCATATGGATGTACTGTGTGTGTCATAATAATTAAAATTTATTTCTCTCCTAAGACCAAACTAACTTTAGAAGTTCTACGACGGAATGGCGCTGCCCTACCGCGCTCGCGTGGTCGCCACCTCTTCATCTTCAACCCCTCATCTACTCGTATTTCTTTTATAAACAACCTTGCCACATCTACTCCGGCCTGCTTAGCATTTGCCACAGCAGATTCTATAAGGGCCTTTATGGCTACTGCTGACTTCTTATCTGTAAAGCTAAGCATTGCTATAGCACTCTCCACAGTCTTCCCACGCACCAAATCTGCCACAAGACGTGTCTTGCGTGGTGTTTGTCTGTGATTTTTAAGAAATGCTTTCATAATCGCTTATCTATTATGCTGCCTTTGCTGCCTTTGCTGCATCTATCTCTGCTTGACGCTTCTTCTGATCTAGCTCTTTCTGCATTTTACCTCCATGACGGCCAAACTTCTTAGTAGGTGCAAACTCGCCTAACCTGTGACCAACCATTTCCTCTGAAATGAGTACGTCTGTAAAGCCGTTGCCATGATGCACCGCAAATGTATACCCTACAAAGTCTGGATGTATCTGCGAATTACGCGCCCATGTCTTTATAGCTCCTCCATCAGGTGTTTGTGCAGCTACCTTCTTTAGAAGTTTGTCGTATACATACGGCCCTTTTTTAACTGATCGTGTCATACTGTTTATTTTTTAAGTAGGCGCTATCTTACACGGAAATCGGCTCTAAGTCAAACTATCTACAATGCTTTCGCCTATATTTAACCCTGGGTGTGTTATCCTCATCGCACTTGAGCCGGGACCATTTTGTAATTCAATAATAACTGGCCTACCTTTTGAGTCTACCATGAAATCGACACCTATATAATCAAGTAACGAAACAGCTTTGGCCTCCTGGCAAATTGCCATTTCTTCGCTTGTTAAAGTATACTTCTCAACATTTCCACCTTGTGAATAATTGTTTAAAAATCCAGACCCCTGTCTCCGTATAGCCCCGATAAATTTATCTTTAAAAAATAATGCTCTTATATCATAGTCAGCCCCAGTCACCACCTCTTGAATTACAAATATTTCTGTGCGTTTTTCTGACACTTGAGATAACCTATGTTTAATATCTTCAACCGAGTTAACTTTCCACACATTCCTGCCTTGTGACCCATCTGCCTTGAATACTACAGGAAATATCATATTATCTTTTATATATTGCTCATTAGCGGTCAGTCCTAACACAGTACTTATAAGTGTACGAGGGATCCTTATATTAGCTCCACTTAGTCTAATTGCCTGCATTGGCTTAGAATGGATCTTACTTGCATACTTTTTAAATGGATCAGAAAAAGCTACACCCAAGGTATCTAACAAAGAAGCGATGACTGATATCATGCGACGACTATTACCCTTGCTCCTAAACCAAAAATATGCATCTTCTATATCCACACAAGAGTTATTAACTATAATTTTTGGAGAATGCACAACACCGTCTCCAATATCTACTAATACATCTTCAGATTTAATATTCTTATAGTCAATATTCTTACCTAACAAAGCAGCCTTTAGCTCTCTTAACAACTCTTTCTTAGGGTTACTCTCAGAAAAGTTAATTGTATAAAAAGTCTTCATGTAATGTATAAATTTATTTTACTATAATTTTTAAAGTTTGTTCAACTCTACGTATATCCGCCAACAACTCTGGACGGCTTACATTATGTAGTGTTATATCCAGTACACTACCTCCGCCATTTTTAGCAAACTTAACCCTGTCTCCAACTTTCTTATGCTGTTTTACCTCATGTATCGAGACTATGTTGTTTATAACTTTAATACCAGTAATCCTCTTAATATACCCCTCCTTTTTTGCAAACATCTGTAACACAGCTGTATACCCCAGTGAGGATTTAGGTACCGTGATTTCTTTATTTAATTTATTATTAATATCATTAAGCATTAAATCTATGTTGTAACTCAATTTATACATCTCTTGCCTAAAACCGCCTATACGCGGTGCTATCTCAATAACTTTCCAACCCTCTTCAGTGCGCAACAGCTCTAAGTGAAAAGAGGAGTAGCGCAGCCCAACTGCATGTACTGCTCGTTTAGTCACCTTTTCGACCTCTCTTATACTTTTATTTCCAAGCCTGGATGGAGTTATTCTTTGATAACCAAAGTAGTCGTCAAAACCAATCTGCTTACCTGTCTTAACATGCACAGGCGGATAAGAGATAACCTTACCCTTACCATTAACCACCCCATCAACAGAGTACATCTCGCCCTCCATAAGCTCCTCAACTAATACCTGTGGCGTGTCTTCTTTATAAAACTCTTTATATATACGATGAAATATATTGGCCTGTTTATATACTCTAGATAATGCCGTCTCTAACTCGTCTCTGTGGTAACAATTGGTAACCAGCATGCTTGAGGCTAGACCAGACGGCTTCACCATGACTGGGTAATCTAATCTCTTCTCTATACTTGCCACAGTTTCTGAATTATTACCCTTTATAAGTACAAAATCAGGAACAATATTAGCGTCAAATGAGTGCATTCTTTGCCGCATTTCTATTTTGTCAGTTGCCCATAGGATAGACGACTCTGTCGGTGTATTTATATATGGTAAGTGTGGTAAACACTTCCTCAATCGCGTTGAATTTGCTTCACCTCTAGCGGTTATAGCTACGATATTCTTTCTGTAAGGCAACAATGCTTCAGATATAGAATTATCATCTGCAAAGTCACACAACAAAATCTCATTAAAGGCCTCTCCAGCTTTTTTTAGCCTTTCTTTTTTTGTCTTTTTACTTAAAATAGAAAAAACTCTATATGGCAAATTATTTTCATCAATCCAGTTATGAATTTCCTGTGGCTTCCTAAACCCCACAAAAAGCACTATCTTTTTCTTCGTGGGCTTTTTAATAACCTCTTTAGGCTTCACTTTATTAGTCATAGAGAAAATTAAACAACTTTATTTTAGTTAAGTAAATGGGTATTGTGTATAACAAGTGCTTAATTACCTTGACAAAAAGTCAAAATTACTATTTTCGCTTACCTACCTTACGTCTGTTTACTATAAGCTTGTTTGAGTACTTCTTTGGCTTGCGAGACTTCTGCCCAATACCTGTTGGCTTACCCCACTTAGAGATAGCGCGCCTGCGTCCACGACCGGCCTTACCCTCTCCACCACCATATGGGTGATCTACGGAATTCATAGCGCTACCACGCACAGTTGGGCGTATGCCCATCTTACGCTTACGCCCTGCCTTACCAAGAGTTACAAGCCTATGCTCCGAATTGCTCACTTCCCCGACAGTAGCCCAACAAGTGCTAAGTACTTTACGCACCTCACCGCTCGGCATCTTAATTTGAGTGTATCCCTGATCATGTCCAATAACCTCTATATAATTGCCGGCACTACGAGCAAGTTTAGCACCTCCATTAGGTTTAACCTCAACATTATAAACAATAGTACCCACTTGCATCTTACCTATTGGCTGTCTATTACCCAATCGTGTTTTAGTATCATCTGAGGCAGATACTACGAATGTATCTCCCACCTTAGTCGCACCAGACACAACTACATAACGCCTCTCTCCATCGGCATAAAGTGCCACACCTATAAAGGCACTACGATTTGGATCGTACTCTACGGACTCTATCTTAGCCGGTATGTCGTGCTTATTGTACTTAAAATCTATAATGCGATACGCTCGCTTAACTCCACCACCTTTGTGGCGAGTTGTTATTCTACCTGCATTATTACGGCCAACTCCTCTTTTAAACCCTTTTGTTAAACTCTTGAGAGGCTTTCTCCTTGTTAGGGCCGTATTATATGAGATATTTGTCATCCCTCTACGTCCTGGTGTTGTTGGTTTATGTGCTTTCATAAAAAATTTATTACATTATTGAGATGCTATCACCATTCTTTAGGTATACATACGCCTTTTTCCCTCCACTCTTTACACCCATTTTACCTGTTTTAGCATTTCTCTTCTTTTTAGATTTTACACTTGTTATTGTTATTTTCTCAGGTTGTACCTTATATACCGCATTTATTGCATTCTTAACCATAACCTTATTAGCTCTTGGTGATACATCAAAAACATATACTCCATTGTCCATCATGCTTATGGCCTTCTCTGTTAATCTAGGGCGCAACAATACCTCAGAAGCCTTCATATTAGAGAAGTTTATTTCTGTATTCTTTTGTTTTCTATTATCTGCCATAATTATTTATTTTCTTTATTTACACGACTTTCAAGCACGGCACTTGAAGCCTCTGGATCTACTATTATCACATTTTTATGAGTAAGCACATCTATAGGGTTTGCATTACGTACTTCTTTAACCGATATATTACCAAAGTTGGCAAAACTCTTGATAGCATTAACGTCTTTGTCAACTGTAAAGATTATCAGAGCATTATGCTTAGCATTTACACTCTCAAAGCCTTTTATTTTTGAAATTGCATCAATTATAACCTTAGCTGTAGCTGTTTTAGGTACCTCTATACTCAACTTATCTACAAACAATACTTGATTAGCACGCAACTTATCTGACAAAGCTGTATACAGAGCTGTCGCTCTCATCTTTGAATTTATCTTTTTATTAAAATTACGATCTTTGGTTGGGCCAAAGGTTACTCCACCTCCACGCCAAATAGGAGAGCGGCTTGAGCCTACACGTGCGCGCCCTGTACCCTTCTGCTTCCATGGTTTTTTACCTCCTCCGCGTACATCACTCCTGTCTTTTGTATGAGCTATTGCGATACGAGCATTAGACTGCATACTAACAACTACTTGGTGCACAAGTGAGTCATTGCTCTTAGCTGAGAATACAATATCAGATACAGTGGCTGTACCATCCTTCTTACCTTTTGTTGTATATATATCTACTTTCATAATATTTACTCTTTTGAATCTACAGATTTAACCCCTAGCACCTCTATTAGAGTACCTCTGCGTCCTGGTATTGCTCCAGATAATACTAATGTATCGGTATCTTTGTCAATTTGTAATACCTTAAGATTCTTAACTGTGACACGCTCACCTCCCATGCGTCCTGCCATACGTACTCCTTTAAACACCCTAGCTGGCCCTGTTGCGCCTATTGAGCCAGGCGTACGCTCTTGATGCTTATTACCATGACTACGGCGCCCCCCTTTGAATCCATGACGTTTAACTACACCTTGAAAACCTTTGGCTTTACTAATAGCACTAACTTGCACAGTATCGCCTACCTTAAAGGTGTCTACCTCTATCTTGTCTCCCTCTTTAAGCTCTCCTGCATCAACGTCTCGCACCTCTTTAATTACAGCAAAATTTCCATATTTACCAAATTGTCCTTGTTGTGCCTTTACTATATTCTTCTTATTTTTTTCTCCTGCTCCTACTTGCACAGATGTGTATCCTTCCTCCTCACTGCCTTTAAAAGCTGTTACTGTAAGAGGCAAAGATTTTACTATGGTAGCTGCTTGTACTCTACCACTCTCATCAAAGACTTGCGTCATACGTTGTTTTGTCCCTAAACCAAACTTCATTATTTGAAAATTAAAATAACCTATCTTTCAATAGGCCATCATACGCAAAATGTAATCTGAGCCCATTGGTTCTCTCATAAGAACTTAGGTGCAGGTATTATACACATAACTCCTCTCAGTGCAACTACATGCCTATTATCAGCTTTGATACAGCATATACAGCTGTGCTGAGTACTGAACCAAATAGCATTACTAGCACTAACACAAAGCCAAAGCCTATAAACGGACTCCTCTGCAATGATGCTGTTAACTGAGCATATTGAGCTGCCAGTGTGCGTGGCAATAAGCTAGGTAATACCTTAGAGCCGTCAAGTGGTGGTATAGGTATTAGGTTAAATATGCCTAATAGTACATTTATATATACTGCTATAAAGGCTATGCTCAGTGCCTCGGTTGGCACAATACCAAACCTTATTGCAAAGCCAAATATTATAGCCAGCACAAAGTTGCTAAGTGGCCCAGCAAAGGCCACGAGAGACTCGGCCCACCTACCTCCCCTACGCAGATTGTACGGGTTATACGGCACAGGCTTAGCCCAACCAAAGAGTATCGGCGAATGTGAGAGCACCATAAGTGCCGGCAATATTATTGAACCTAGCATGTCTATGTGTGGCAATGGGTTGAGTGTGAGTCTCCCCGCCCTCTTAGCTGTCATATCTCCTAAATAATATGCCATGACACCGTGAGAAACCTCATGCACTATTACCGCAAAGATTAAAATTATAATTTGGAATATTGTGTCTATACTCATTGTTCTTAAATATTATCTAATTCTTATATCTCCATAAAAGTCTCCCAAATAAATTATAGACCCTCTATCCCTAGCCGCCCACTGCCCCGGGTTTATAATTTATTTCCTCAACTTTTAATATTTTAACTGTATTGCATAGAGTATAACATTATGTTAAACTCAGCGCCATTATGAGCAGGACATGCCCAGTAACAAAGAAAAAGACACAAATAGGCGGTGGCTACAGCAACCGTACGCGTGCTACTGAGTTCAACCCTACTGGAAAGCGTGGACGCAAGGTTAACTTGCAGAAGAAGCGTATCTTCATCCCAGAGCTTGGCATCACCAAGCGCCTGACTCTCTCGACAAGAGCAATCAAAAACATAAACAAAAATGGTGCATACAAGGTGCTAAAGGAGGCAGGGTTGATATAACTCAACCTCACAACTACATTAAATAAATCAAACAAAAGAGCTCGCTAACGCGAGCTATTATTTTACCAACTGCCACTGCTTGCCGTCACTCCTAAACTTTATTGTGCCCTTATCTATTGTACTCAGCGGAGTTATACCGAATCTTGCAACCTTATCCATCACACTCTTATGCGGATGCCCGTACTTATTATCTTTCCCAGCTGAGATTATTGCCCACTGAGGATTCACAAACCCTAAGAAGGCATCACTACTACTGGTCTTGCTACCATGGTGACCCAGCTTTAATATATCACTTTGTAAATCCGCACCATCAAGACTCACGAGGTACTCCTCTATAGCTATCGGCGAGTCGCCTGTGAGTATCACACTTGTGTCTCCATAGGTCAGCCTTGCTACAACAGAAGCTGTATTTGTCTCAAAATCACTCACGTCCCTATCTGGGAATAAAATATGCAATTCCACCCTGCCTGCCTCGCCCCCTCCTAAATCATATACCTGCCCTCTACGAGCTAAGATCTCTTTTGTCCCACTGTTATTCTCCTTAGATATAGATAATAATAGGGACTCTGTAGCTGGAGTACTATGCGCCACACCTGGTCTTATTATTTTATCAACTCTAAACCTTTTTAAAACTGTTGGCAATCCTCCGATATGATCTGAATCGGGGTGCGTAGCTATTACCAAATTTATGGACCTGTCATAAAAAGGCATCACTCTAGCCAGCTCTCTCAATATTTCATCTCCACGCCCACCATCTATAAGTACTTGCACACCAATCGGAGACTCTATAAATATCGCATCACCCTGTCCAATATCTAGAAATGCCACTTTCAAATAAATATTATCTTGTAACTCATATACAACATTCCAAATAAAAGCTGTTACCATTAACAGCACTACTACTGTTGATGTGTATATTAACTTCCTATTAAATTTGAGGAGCATAATATATAAATATACTGTATAATTAATATAATAAAACTTAATTATTAAATAACTATTAATACTATGACTAAAGATTACACAGCAAAAGAATTTAACATCCCAACTCTTGAAGGCTTATCGGATGACGGCATAAATGCGCACATAGGCCTATACAACGGATACGTTGCTAACTTTAATGCCATCTCAAAGCTTATCGAGCAATACTCTAGCGAGGAGGGCAAGACTCACGAACTCTCTGAACTGCTCCGTAGACGCTCATTTGAGTTTGGTGGTATGCGATTGCATGAGTACTACTTCTCTCAGCTTGAGGGAGGTGCGAGTGAGCTTGCAAGCGACTCTGCTCTAGCTCAAGCATTGACAGCTCAATACGGCTCTATAGAATCTTGTATTAATCTACTCAAGGCAACAGCTAACCTACGTGGCCCAGGATGGGCAATACTCTACTACGATGTTCAGGGTGAGCAATTCCACATAGGCTTTACCGGTGAGCAACATCAAGGACACTTCGTAACGCTCCCTATAATATTTGCACTCGACGTATGGGAGCATGCATATATGCCAGACTACGGCACAACAGGTAAAGGATCTTACATTGATGCATTTCTAAACAATACTAACTGGAATATCGTAGAAGATAGATTTACATCTATATAGATAAGGTACTAAATGGCAATTTATTAAAGACCTCTACTACCCATATTACATATGAGAGCATAACATGTGCACCAAAAGCAAACGGTAATGCAATAGGTGTATAAAACATCCCTATAAACCCTGCTAAGAAAGTGACCAGCATAGCTAAGGGTATGATTGGTAATACTAAAACATTTACCAATACCGCGACTACGCTTAATTTGTTCATATAAAACAAAAGTAAAGGAGACACCGCTATTTGTGCGGATATAGTAGTACCTATTATCTCACTTAGCCAAAACGGCAACTTCTTAGACAAACAAGAGGTTATATGTGGAGATATATAAATTAAACCTAGTGTAGCCACTACAGAAAGCTGAAAGGCAATATCCTTAACTAATATATAAGGATTCCAAAATACCATAATAGACGCAACTATAATGAGTGCCCGGGTTATGGCATATGTCCTTCTCAATGTTAGAGCTAATACTCCTAATATCCCCATGGCACTAGCCCTCACGACCGGAGCATCTGCACCAGTCAGTATTGCGAATAATATAACCATTAAACCAACAAAAGAGTATGAGATAACTCTGGGCAACCAAGATAACACTCTTAATAAAAATATAATTATAACCGTAATGTTAAAGCCGGATAAAACCACTATATGTATTAAGCCTGTATTCCTAAACGCCTCTGTTAAATCCTGACCTAATGCACGCCTTGATCCAACTGTGATTCCCCCAGCTAATGCAGATTGAGGCTCCGGTATGAGGCTATTGAGACTATCCAAATACCGGCGTTTAATAGAAAATAACCTAGCTTTAATGTCGAACCCCTTACTCTCAGAGATGGTGGTAATCTTGTAGCTTTTAATTATATAATGCACTCCATCTTTAGCTAAGTAACCAACATAATCAAACTCCTTACCATTGTCTTTATTTATAAAATTTTGAGGTCTCCCCAACTTGCCTACAACCCTAATTGTATCTCCATAATTATATTTACCATAAACGCTTGCCTTAACCAATACCTTAAACCCTCTCTCAGATTTAACAGTTAATAATATATTACGCTCTCTTTTGTCCGGCTCGTCAACTATAACAGCCTTAAAATCTACAATCTCTCCTACTAAATAATTAAGAGCGCTCTTGTTGCTATTGTTTACCTCTTGTGCTACTTGCATACGCACAACTCCAATAACCATAGAAAATATTACCAACACAATAAATATTATGCTTTCTATACCTTTGTTATTAAAACGTAATATAACCAAAAGAAAAAAACCTAAAATAACCAAAAACACCACAAAAGTGGTGTTTAAATTAAGTACACTTTGCCACAAAATCCCCAAGAGAAAACCAAAAACAGCGGAGTATATATAGGATGCTCGCATTATTTAGCCAAAGCGTCTCGTATCTGCTCTAACAACAAAACCTCATCACTCTTTTTTGGTGCCTCTTCTTTCTTCTCCTCTTCGTTTTTTGCTTGGAGTTTATTTACTCCCTTTATCATCATAAAGATGACAAAGCCTAATATAACAAAGCCTATCACATCGTTTATAAATACTCCGTATTTAATAAGTGGCGCACTAGCTGCCTCCGCCGCCTTGAGTGTAGCATAATGTGTACCATCTAAAGATATATACAATGCTGAGAAGTCTACCTTACCCAACAATAACCCAATAGGTGGCATTATTATATTATTAACTAGAGACTTCACTACAGTAGCAAAAGCCGCACCAAACATGAAGCCAACAGCCATATCCATGACATTACCTTTTATCAAAAACGTCTTAAACTCATTTATAAATCCCTTCATAATTACTATATTAATACTTTATAATCAATTTAATGTTAGCATATTTATACTTGCCTATCCATAGCCTCATTAGCCAGTGCATCTGCGCGCTTATTTAACTCTCTTGGTATATGAGTAAACTTAACATTTTTAAATTGTCCTAAAAGATTATTAACTTTATTAAATTGTTCTCTGATATTAACATCCTTAACCTTCCAATTACCACTTAATTGTTCTACTGCCAATTTAGAGTCCACTTTAAACTCAACATCTGCATCCTGCAACCCCAGTTTAATACACTTCTCCAACGCCAAATATATTGCCTCATATTCTGCATAGTTATTGGTTAACTTATCTCCCAAATACTTACTAAACTCTACTAAAACCTCACCTGTGCCAGTCAAAATAACAACACCTACGCCAGCAACACCCGGATTGCCTCGAGCGCCTCCATCTGTATATATAGTTATGTTACTCATTAGTCTTTAATATGGTGCGGTACGCATGTATACCAGCATAAAAAGATACACTAATAGACACAACGAGTCCAACCACCAATGCTAATAATCCTAATAAATTTACTCCCAATAAAAGTATAGCTAAGCTTAAGAGATAACCTATGTTACCCTTTGTTAACCTCCAACTCTCCTTAATAGCATTTATTGGGCCCATGTCTCTGTCTATAACCAGGTAAGGAGCCAGAGATAATTTAAATGACAATATAACACCTGGTATGATAAGTAACATAAAGCCAATCAACACCGCCACTCCTACTAAAATAGTAACCAAAAAATAATTCACAAATTTACGCCAAGACAACAATATGTTACCCAAGTTAACATCCTTATTGTCATACATTCTTAAAAAAGCATAGATCATTACCATAGCTACATACACAGATATCAACTGATTTGTTACCATTGCAACAGGACCCATTGCAAAACTCTCATACACACCATTAACATTTGTTAAGATAAAGTTAAAGCCAACCGATAAAACTTGCGAAAATATAAGAACACCGATAGACAACCACGGGTGTTCTTTAAAAGCCTCCCACCCTATTTTCACCGCCTCTTGAGCATTTAAACTAGCTTTTTTAGGAGATCTTAAATTCGCTGTTACCTCTTTCTTGTCTTTGTTATTATTTGTATCCATAAGTCTATATATTAAACCTTATAAGTATATATACGATAACATAATCACAATATATCAACAATACGCAATTCTAAACTGCGTCTACCAGCAAAACTACTCTCCTCCAAATTTGCTAGCAAGGTAACTACGTTACCCTCTTTAAAACTACTATTGAAACTATCAGAATTGGCAAAAAACTTACTTGCCTTACGTGATGCCCCAGAAGCATCTTTAACAAATATTTCTATATGATTCTGCTCTTTGCCAAAATGTCTTATAGATATGACTTCTACATCTCTAAAAGCAAAAACCGGCTTAGGATTCCCAACCCCAAATGGTGCAAGTAACTTAAACTCTTTAAGAGTTTTAATATTAACCTTACTCAAAGTTAAATCGGCATCTGGTATAATATCCGCTTTAGAGGTTACTACCATATTTGACCCAGAGTCTACCGATTTAGAAAAGACTTCTCCCAGTGTATGTATATTATCGTCCCCAACCGCAAAACCTCCGGCCGCATTATGTCCACCAAAGTAAAGTAATGTATCACCGGACTTCTCAAACATATTAACTATACTCGTGCCGTCTCCACTACGGCACGATCCTTTGAGAACGCCTGTACCCTCTCTCCCCCACACGCACACGACTTTACCCAACCTATCTGCCAAACTACCTGCAACCAAACCAACTAAAGCCGGACTCCACAAAGGGTCTCCCACAACTAAAACATTCGGTAGATCTCCAAATTCTTGCATGGCTTCTACCTTAGAATTTATCTTCTTTACCATAGATGCTACTCTGCCCTTACGTTTATTATTTAAGCTTTCTAATTTATTGGCTAAATGTTCTGCCTCCATAGAATCTATAGTAGACAATAATTTAAATGCATCATCTGGACACCCCATACGACTAGAAGCATTTATGCGAGGCCCTATAGAGAACCCAATATCGTTCTCATCTAAGAGCCGTTGGTTTATACGCAACTTATTGCACAGTGCTTGTATACCCGGTCTCTTACTCTTATGTAAGACATAAAGACCCCAACGTACCAATGCGCGATTTTCTCCTGTAAGGGGCACCATGTCTGCCACTGTAGCTATTGCTACTAAATCCAATAACCACTTCTCCCAGCCCTCAGGCATACTCATAATATTGGAGACGAAGCAAGTATGCACACCATGCTTCGTCTCAACTGACTCACGAACTTGTAAAATAATGGCCTGCACCAACTTATATGCCACTCCAGCTCCACAAAGCTCATCAAATGGATAATTACAATCTTTTTGCTTTGGGTTAAGTACGGCAACAGCTTTTGGCACCTGCTCTTTAGGTTCATGGTGATCTGTAATAATTACGTCTACTCCAAGCTGATTAGCCAATTCAACAGCTTCAATTGCCGTAATACCAACATCTACAGTAATTATTAGATCAACTCTTTCTTTTGCTGATTTTTCTACAACCTCCGCATGAAAACCGTAACCCTCTGTATCTCTATGTGGTATGTAATTACTAAAATTAGTAAACTCAATCTTTTTAAAAAAGTCATATAAAAGTACTCCGGCCGGTATACCATCGGCATCAAAATCACTGTATATAACCACCTTCTCATTCTTACTTATAGCCTCTAAAATCCTGTTCACTGCTTTACCCATATCCTTCATCAAGAACGGATCATGAGTATGCTTCTCATATGAAGGATGCAAAAAGCTCTCTATCTCCTTAGTGGCCACTAAGCCTCTTTGTTTTAATAATGTTAACAGTATATCTGAGTATGTCATATAGAACTGTGGGTATATGCTATACTAACATATAATGAAAAAGGATGATTGTATATTTTGTAAAATAGTATCAGGTGAGATCCCTGCCCACAAAGTTTACGAAGACGAAGACTCTCTTGCTTTTTTAGACATAAACCCTACCAGAGAAGGGCATACATTAGTAATACCCAAAGAACATTACACCACAGTAGAAGACATGCCTAACAACAAATATTCAAATTTAATGCTGGTGGTTAAGAAATTAAAGACTCTATATAAAAAGATATTTAAAACTCCTCAAGTAGGTCTGTTTGTCTCTGGTTGGGATGTGCCTCACGCACATGTTCATGTCCTACCTATGGAATCTTCTGGGGACATATCGTCAAAAGGCTCTAAAGACAACCCTTCTCCTAAGCCTAGTTATGGTTGGTTCTCAAACACTGCCAAAAAAATCACTCAAGAGCTTTGATACCTGGCAGAGTACCCTCCTGCAAATAAGTAAGCATGGCACCTCCTCCCGTGCTTATGTGAGTAAAAGCGTCTCTATAACCTCTACCCACTGTCGCTAAGGTGTCTCCTCCTCCGGTTATCACCTCAGCTGCGCCCCCTTTAAACATCTCTAACAACGACTCTGTGCCCTGACTAAAACCCCCTTCATAATACCCTAACGGACCATTCCATAAGATAAATTTAACTCCACCTCCTAAGGTAAGTAAATCACTAGGGGGCACTGCATCTACTATTCTCATATTAGGCATCACCTCTTTAGGGTCCACATAAACAGTATGACCATTAAAGTCGGCAACTCTAACTGCATTTGGTAAAATAATCTTCTTATTATATAAAATGTCATGTGGGATTACCCCATCATGTACTAAAGACTCCCCTATTTCATATAAACGTGCTTTAAAAAATTCATTAGCTATTGCCCCTCCTATGAAAATATAATCGTATATATTTAAAAATTTTCTTATGAGTGGTTCTTTAGTTGCAAATTTAGCTCCTCCCAATATAAAAAGTGAGGGGCTCTCCGGGGCAATAGCTTTACTAAGTTGTTGAACTTCTCTCTCCAAAAGGAATCCAGCATAACTAGGTAACACTTTCGGAACATTCACTATACTGGAATGCCTACGGTGGCACACAGAAAAGGCATCTTGTATAAAGATGTCTGCTTTAGTTTTAGTTACAATCTCTCTTGCGAATTCCATACGGGCCCCTTCATCTACTGCAGTCTCTCTTGGGTCTTGCCTAAGATTCTCCATTAAAATTAATTTCTTCTCCGGCACGCCTTCAGTCCAACCAACAAAAGATAAAGAGGGTAAATGCTTCTTCATCTCTTTAAATACCGGCGCTAAAGTCTCTGCTCTATTGCGCCCAATGTGAGATATTATTATTACTTTTTTACTATGTCTTATAAGAAATTCTATAGTAGGCACTACAGACCTAATTCTAAAATCATCTATAACCTCACCTTCATTATCAATAGGTATATTTAAACCAGCTCTTATTAAGACTACCTTATCTTTTAGATCAACCTCTTTTAGATCTTTTAGTGTCTTCATGTCCTATTTGCTATTTTTAATAACTCTACAAACTCCTCTGTATCTGTACTAACTCTGCCTGTTACTACTCCGTTAACATCATCTATTGATAAAATATCTTTTATATTATTACTATTTACAGATCCTCCATATAATATATTTATATTCTGACCTATTTTATCCCCATAAACTTCTATTAAGACTTTTCTTATATATAAAACTGTAGCATGTATATCATATGAATCCATCGGATCATCCTGACCTATAGCCCAAATAGGCTCATAACAAAAGATAACATTCTCCACCTCTTTGGTTTGTAACTCCTTCAGTGCTGTGTTTATTTGTAATTTTATATTCTTTAAGTATTTACCAAGTTTATCTCTTTCAGACTCTCCAATAAATATTATAGGTATCATACCGTGCTTAACTGTCAAAAATGTTTTGACCCTAAGATTGTCCAATGTATCTCCAACCTCAGAGTGGCCAATCATTACATACCGTCCTCCCGAGTTGGCAACTTGTACGGCACTTAAGGAACCTGTATTTGCTATATCTTCACTAGAGCTTATATTTTGTGCGCATAAAGAGATCTTATTCCCTTTATATTTGGATGCTAAACTTTGTAAAAATATGGACGGCGGAGCGATTATGATCTGTACAGAGCGGAGCTTCGCTACAGCACCTTTAACTATATCAAAAATGTCTCTGGCCCTTTTGGGGTCATTCGGACTCATCTTCCAATTTGCAACAATCAAATGCTTCATATTAAACACACATTATAGCACAAAGCCCTATAACTCTTGCCAATTAACATAATAAGGTACGGTGTCTGAACTTGGAGTAAAAGGTGGAGGATCAAATGCTTGGACTCTCTCATATTTATTTATTCGATTAGCAAATCCTGAGTCTTCTACAATATAAGTATAACTACCCCACCATGTTGTTTGTTTATACACTCCATAAGTCCAGCTAGTACCTGTCCGCTTTGCAGATACAACGGTCCCATTTATTGTTAAAGTATTTAGATCCTGAGATGCCCCAACACCAGGCATATACTGCCAACTCCCAGAAGCAAAATTCCAATAAGTACCAGGATTTTCAACATAATGGTTCCTTCCAAAATTGCCGTTAGAAGCAACAAATATTCCATCAACAGTAAGATCCTCTGGGGATTTAGCGGACACCAATACATCATCTTCTGCTATGGCTGTTATCCCATCTATTGTACTATTATTTGCATAAGTTAAATTATCATGCAAAATAATATCTGGATCAAAATTATGCACGGTATCTGCAACTACCAATGCAACCTTACCACTAACCACACCCTCTAACCAAACTTGATCTTCTACATATATTAAAGAGCAAGTACTGGGCAATGAATAATTACCTATAAAAGTCTCTGATAAGATACTATGATAGTCCTTATAAGCGAGACCTCCTGATACCCAACCCCAATTATAGTCTGCACTATCTACTCTAAACACATCAAAGGTACCATTACTTTTAAATATTATGTGATAACCTTTATTGCCCGCACCATTAGAAACGCTGGGAAAAAATTCTCCATATGTAGTCGCCTTATTCTTTAAATCTACAAAATCAGGTTGTATATTTGTAAAATCAGTTAGCACTTTAGGATATTGCCATAAATTTGGTTGGCTGCCTGATCCCCACACACCTGCTTTCGTTTGAGTAGGATTACAACCAAATGATCCGTCGCAGCTCCACGTACTAACCCCACTAGCTACGAGAGAGTTATGGGTAGCATCCATGCGTATTCCACCACTAGAGAAATATGGTCCTATTATAGAGCGCGTTGAGCCAGCCCATACATCTTCGTCTATAAGATACGAATAATTAGCTACACTAGGTAGCATATACCTTGCTGATAACTTACGAGTAAAACGACTGTCCTTATCTGACTTGCCAATAACAGTAACATCTCTACTCATGATATCTCCACATTGTGTATTAGTTATTGAACTAATATTAAATTCGCCAATCCTCTGGCTAGTCTGAGGATCTTTATACTCTACCGTTCCATTCCATAAACTTGTAGGGTTATGTGCTAAATACCATTTATAATATTCCAATCCTGCCTCCGCTATTTGCAAAGACTCCTCTAATGCCACCTTGCCTCTGCCACTAATACTTTGTTGCAAAACAAATTGTAATATAGCCCCAACGGCAACCAAAAATACTCCTGCAAACATTAAAACCATAACAATGGATCCTCCCTTAACCCTACACCTAATAAAGAAATTATGTTGTATATATCTTCTAAACATATTAATTTCTCAAATTTCTTATAAATGCACTACTCTGTAACTCATAATCATTAACCGTTGGATTCTTACCTGTATTAGCAACCAAATCCACTTTAACAAACACGGGGCTTAATAAAGCATTTGTATCTGTAACCTCTACCCCAGCACTATCATAGTAGTAAAACAATTTCTTACCCAAGCTAATATTACGTACATTGCTAACTATAGTACTTATATTCTCGGTACCTGTATATACCGCAGGGGAGCCCGTAGGCTCTACTACTCCTTTTTGTAAAAGACTCCCATTTAAAAATATTCTAACCTGCTCTACAGACCCATCACGGTCAGAATCCGCATAAAAAGTAATAGAATTATCTCCAAATGCCACAATTGGATACCCTCCCGAGTCACTATATTTAGACTCTCTAACTAATTTCGTTACATTCTCCAAACCTTTACGCACAGACAAAACTGCGATAGCTCTCTCTATTGTATAACTATTACTTCTATAAACATGGATTATTGCCGAGACCATAGCAGCCATCAATAATGTCAGAATCCCTACCCATACAATAACCTCAACAAAAGACATCCCTTTTTGTGTATTTAAGTTGAACATATTATTCTTTGACAAATTCTGATACAAAAGTAGACAAAACCACACTACCTGTCTTGCCTACATGCTCTGACCAACTAACTTGCACCCTTACAGCTTTATAATCATTTGGATTAGTATCGGCATTGCCTATACCATCTCCAGGATCATCATGCCAAGTTATGTCAACATTAATAGTATAAGTAATATTATTTAATACCACAGTCTTACTAGATACAACATTACCAGAGGGATTACCACCTTGTACTCCAACTGCAGAATAGTCTAACGACCTTATTGACTCGATCTCACTCCTAGCGAGCGTCAACGCTCCAGCCCGAGCCTTATGCACTGTTACTGTTTTTACACCCACTTGCAAAAGTCCAAACAGCCCCACAAACAAAACAGCAAAAAGAGCTATTGCGACTATAGAATCCAAAATAGCAGTACCTTTGTCCATCGGTATATATTATATACCAAATATATAAAACTTTATTAAGGATTTAGTATTCTCTCACGGAGACTTGCGCGTCTACCTTTTTAACTAAGTCTAAGACTACAGACACGGCTATTAGTAGAGCAGTACCACCTATGGTTAATGTCTGGTTACCTGTAAATAATTGCATACCAACCGGTAAAACAGCTATCACACCTAAAAATAGGGCTCCGAATAATGTTATACGTGTTATTACGTGTCCTAGATACTCAGCAGTTGCCTCTCCCGGCCTTAAACCATGTATATACCCTCCACTCTTTTGTAAATTGGTAGCTATTTGATCTGGATCAAATGTAACTGCGGTATAAAAATACGTAAAGAAGAATACTAATATAAAATATAACACAGCATATATAGCAGTATTGGCCAAGAAATTAGATACCACCTGAGCTGCACCAGATACATAAGCTACATGCAAAGCGCTTAATACCTGGGCTGCCATTCTGGGCATAAGTAATAAAGACATAGCAAAGATAATGGGTATAACCCCAGCTTGATTAACTCTTAGTGGTAAATATGTAGAAGTACCAGTCCCAACGGTATTACCTCTCCTTGCTTGACGAGCATAAGTAATCGCAATAGGTCTCTCCGCCTCTGTCATAAACACAACTACAGCTGTTACTAATACGGCTAGAGCCAATACTCCTATATACATAGGGATCTGAGAAGCATCATAACTAAATACTAATTGATTAATCGCAGATGGCAACCTTGCCACGATACCGGCAAATATTATAAGAGACACTCCATTACCTATACCAAACTCTGTTACAAGCTCGCCAACCCACATCAGAAGTAGAGACCCAGCAACTATAACTAACACATTCATCAATGTAGTCATTAAATCCATTGAGGCAAGTACGCCCTGATTCTGTAATAAAGCTAAAAATCCATATCCCTGCAAGAATGCTAACGGTACACTAAGATAACGAGAATATTGCATAAACTTCATCTTGCCTGCCTCGCCCTCTTCTATCTGCATTGCCTTCATTTTTGGAGACATTACTGTTGAGAGTTGCATTATAATACTAGCTGTAATATATGGCCCAACCCCCAACATAATTATAGATAAGTTAGAGAGTCCTCCGCCTGAGAACATATTTATCATTCCGAAGAATTGATTATTAGCAAAAAACTCTGCCAGACGAGCAGTATCAACTCCAGGTATAGGTATGGATGCAAGAGCCCTAAAAATTACTAACGCCCCTAATACAAACAATACACGATTGCGTAAAACCTTGTCTGAAAATACCAGCTTTAATTTATGTATAAAAGTAGTTATCATAATATAAATTTATCTCACTTCTCCACCAACTTGCTCTATTACCTCTTTAGCGGAAGCAGAAACCAAACACCCCTCTACATTATACTTACCCTTAACATCTCCATTGTTTAAGATTTTTACTTTAGGCAACTTATTCCCCTCCTTCTTTAGGAGCCCCTTCTCTACAATAGTAGCAGGAGACACCGTCTCTCCATCCTTAAAAATCGCAAGGCTATTAAAATCCACAGTCCTGATAGTAGATTTATCACCATTTACAGTGCGGGCACGATTTTTACCAAACCCTCTCAATTTTGGGAGTTTTTTAATAAAATCACGCATCTCCGGGCGCAAACCGTGCCTGCCATGCTGTTTTTGACCTTTGTGCCCGTGTCCTGAGGTTTTACCCCTCTTACCTCCTCTGCCTACTCGGTTTTTAGACTCTAATTTATCTCCTTTGTTAATGTTATGTAATTGCATAATGTTATATTAATTCTCTAACTGCTTTAGAGCGTCTATGGTTGCTCTTGAATTATTTATCTTATTTTTGCTTCTTGAAAGAATCTTAGCAGTAACATCCTTTACTCCGGCTAGTTCTAAAACACTCCTTACAGATGCTCCTGCCACCAGCCCCTTACCTGGAGCAGGTCTAATTTCTACCACAGATGCACCATATTTAGACTTTACATCGTGGGCTATACTCATCTCTTCTGTTAAATTAAGTGTTATCATATGCTTTTTTGCATCTCTCGTTGCTTTGTCTATCGCTAAAGAAGTATCATTACTCTTGCCAACACCCACTCCTACTCTACCCTTTTTATCTCCTATAACCATCGTAACAGAAAAACTAAAACGACGACCTCCACCCATAACACGAACAACTCGTCTAATGTCTACTATCTTTTGCTCAAATTCTTGACGCCTCTCTGGGCGCTCACGACGCTTATTTTTCTCAAACCTTCTCTTAGAGCCAAACTCATTACGCTTACGTTTAGGAGCCTCAACATTTGGAGCTGAATTATCTGTTAGAGGGGCCTTAACAATTACCTCTGCTACATCTCCATCAGTCTCTATTGTTGACTTATCTTTTTTTGTTGTGTCTTCTGTCATAAATAATTAAAATTTAATACCTCCTTGCCTTATAGCATCTGCAAATACTTTTATATTCCCTATATACGCATATCCACCTCTATCAAATACTGCCTCAGTTATTTTTAATTTTTTCATCAAATTTGCTAATTCCACACCAGCAGACGAAACCTTATCTCCAAAGTCCTTCCCTTTTTTAATATTTGATGTAGATATTGTCGCAAGGGTCTTACCATTTGTGTCATCTATAACTTGAGCACTAAGAGCGGTATTAGACCTAAAGATAGATATTCTGGGACGCTCTTGTGTACCTGCAATTTTAGCACGCACTCTGCGTTGTCTTGCTTGCCTTGCTAATGTCTTTTTATCAGTTTTCATAATAAATTTAAATTAAAACTATGCTGCGGCCCTCTTACCTTGCTTGCGTCTTACTAACTCATCCCCATAACGAATACCTTTACCTTTATATGGCTCGGGTTTCTTGCTTGAGCGCACTACAGCAGCAAATTGCCCAACCTCCTCTTTATCGATACCCGATATCTTTATATTATTCTTCTCAACCTCCACAGTAATACCCTCAGGAACCTCAAAATTAATATCATGAGAATATCCCACCTTTAAATTTAAAGTTTTGCCGTTAAGTGCTACCTTAAACCCGACTCCTTCAACAACAAGGGTCTTTATAAATGGCTCATTTACTCCTTGTAACATATTTTTAATATGTGAGCTGAAAGTACCCCATAAAGCAAGAGCTAATCTAGATTGATTACTAGGCACAACCTTTACGATATCACCATCTACAGTTACAGAAACAAGGGGAGAAATTCTTCTTGTAAGAGTACCTAATTTACCCTTAACAGTTACAACATCATCAGCTACAGACACTGTAGTGCCTGCTTGTATCTTTAATTCTTGTTTACCTATCCTGCTCATGTTGTTTAATTAAAATTTAACTATATATTTACACTTTACCAGATTTTAAATAACTCCTCTCCTCCAACTCTCTCTTTACGAGCTTCTACATCTGTCAATATACCTTTAGGAGTAGAGAATATAGATGCACCTTTACCGTAACGCACAGGGAATATGTGCTTAACACTCTTGTATAAACGCCTACCTGGTTTTGATATTCTTTTTACATCCATTATACGAGGAGATCCATCCTTTTTATAAAGTATTTCTACTATTAGAGTTTTCTTAACTCCTTTGCCCTCCTTACTCACCTCGCCAACAAACCCCGCTTTATGTAAGGTGTCCGCTACAGAAGCTTTCAACTTAGAGTGTGGTAATGCAACAAAGCTCTTACCTACTCTGCTGGCATTTTTAATGCGAATTATTAAATCTGAAATTGGATCGTTTACCATGATGATTTTCTTACTCCTGGAATATGCCCCTTAAGAGCCTCCTCCCTAAAACAAATACGACATAGGTCAAAATCACGCATATAACCGTGTATACGCCCACATTTAAAACAACGTCTTATAACTCGTGACTTATATTTTGGCGACTTCTTCGCCTTTGCTATCATTGCTTTTCTTGCCATATTTTTATATTGCGAGGAGTGTATCAGATACTTATGCACAAAGCAACTAACAAATTAGCTGTTTGGCAGTTTGTATACTAGTATTTACTAAATACACTTACTCAAACGTCTTTAAACGTGGAGGTATACTATCAGATTAAAAACCTAAGTCAACTCAAGTTTATCTAATATATTTATAAAATCTCTTGGTAATGGAGCCTTGTATGTTAACTCCATCCCACTTAAGCTCTTAAAATTAATTTTACATGCATGGAGCATTGTGCGTGGCACCCTTACTCCTATATTATGCACCTTATTAGCTCCATAGAGCCTATCTCCCAACACAGGATGATGTACGGCCTTAAAGTGCACACGTAATTGATGTGTACGACCTGTCTTGGGCCTAGCTGATACATAGCTATACCCATCATTACCCTTACCCACCATATTAAGTACCTCATAATCCGTAACAGCCTCTCGCATATTGCCTCGCGCGCCAGGTTGTGCGCTCCACTTGCGAAAGTCGCTTGGACTCTTGCCTATAGGTTTATCTATCGTTCCACTTTGTGCATCATCTTTAAATGTACCATTCAATATAACTCTATACTCTTTTTGTATCTCTCTGTTCTTAAATTGCTTTTTAAGACTCTCATAGCTCTCTTGAGTTTTAGCTACTAACAAAATTCCACTTGTCTCCCTGTCTAACCGATGCACTATACCTGGCCTATACATAACACCACCATTATCTGATTGCCAAGCCTCCCCCACCTCCTTTATTTCTGGATAATTATATATAAGCCAATCTACTAATGTATCCTCCCTTGTGCGTCCGTCGCCATGCATAACCAAGCCCGCAGGCTTGTTGAGTACCAATAATTCAATATCCTCATAAATTATTTGTGGTAACTCTTGAGTAGAATTTAACTTCTCTTGCATATTGCCTAATATACCATATAATACGCAACACATAACCTACATGAGAGGTTATGAGCGCTTAGCTCAGTTGGTTAATGAGTGACTCCAAGTTATTTACAGCCACCGAGTAGGCCCGGCCGGAGATATTCGGGATATAAATTGTATTTATTAAAGGGCGCTTAGCTCAGTTGGTTAGAGCGACTCGTTTACACCGAGTAGGCCGGGGGTTCGAATCCCTCAGCGCCCACCAGAATTTGACTTGTCGGCATTTTGCCGACTTTTCTTTTGGCGGCGCGGACTCATTTCCAAAATCACAATTAAGGAAAAGGAACGCACGGAGTGCGTGCTGTCCATTGTGTGCGCCTGAGGGCGCACACTCTCCACGGCGAGAGCGCATGGTAACTCTAGCACAAAC
>JALWOZ010000024.1:3533-4159 GCA_027083345.1 Candidatus Kaiserbacteria bacterium | reverse complement strand
CCAACACTTCGTGTAGCAGAAGTATCCTTTCCACGTGACAGATATGCACGTTGTGAGATAGTCAAAGTCTCATCGGTACTAGATATGATAGATGCTATCGCAAAAGATTTTGTAAAACTTGGATTTGTAAAAGATAAAGTCGTTGGCAAAAGAGATTTTGCACAGCATATACGCGTAGATGATGCTATACTAAGCCAAAGAGCTGAATCTATCGCAAAAGAGAGAAGATACCCTGCTGCATTAGCAAACAGAACAGTCCCAAAAGGATAAAGATGAAAAAAATATTACTATTACTACTACTCGTAGTCCAAACATTGTTGGGTGCAGAGCTCAAACACATCACCATAGGTAACCAAGATTTTAGCCTTACCACGGAGACGTATGACATCTATGACTCTAAGGGTGAAGTGCTCAGACTCTACCGTGAAGAGCAAAACAACAACTTAACCTTTGTCTTTAGTCTTATACTTAAAGATCGTACAGGTGCCTGTTCTGACAAAAGTGTAGAAGATGGCTACTATGAGATAAACGGTACAACAGTTACACTCTACAGCCACTGGGACAGAAGAGGTAAAGCCTATGATGCACCTTATGGCGCACGTGTGCAGGTGTATGAACTCAAAGAT
>JALWOZ010000024.1:0-3523 GCA_027083345.1 Candidatus Kaiserbacteria bacterium | reverse complement strand
CAATTTGGTACGTACCTCAAGCAGACTCTACATTGAAATGCAAAGACGAAATTATAGTAAAGACTCTGGTATGAAATACCTCTTTAAAGTACCACAGACACCCGAAGAGAAAGCCAGTTTAAAAGCATATGTTAGTGCAGTAGAACACCAATATAATGGCACATTTGTCTATGGAAATGAATCGAAAAAACTCATCAAAGAAGTTGAGGATGCGATGACACGAAAGATGAAAGCTATTTGGAATTAATTATATGAGTACTTTATGAAGCTTGAACCCACGATGTATTAGCGTAACCATAACCCAAAATAGGTTAGAATACACTATGAAAATTACAAACATCCAAACTAAAATCCTAAAAGCACCTCTTAAGAACCCCTTCATCACTTCACTACGTCGTGTTGATGCTTTAGAAGACCTCGTAGTTATTATCAAGTGTGATGATGGCACTGTTGGTTATGGTGAAGGTGCGCCTACGCCTCAAATAACAGGGGAAACCATAGGCTCTATGGTAGCTACTATCGAGTACATCAAACCCCATATACTAGGGAAAAAGATAGAAGAGTTTGAGTTAATATTAAAAAATATACATTCTCTCATTGTTAAGAATACTACGGCTAAATCTGCACTTGAAATAGCCCTCTATGATCTAAAGGCAAAGTCCCAGAAACTCCCTCTCTACCGTATGCTAGGAGGTACAAAGACTACATTTCGTACCGATATCACTATAAGCATGAGTGAGATAGACAAGATGATAGCTGACTGTCACTTGGCTGTGGCGCTTGGTTATGATACGTTGAAGATAAAAATTGGAGACAATCCTAGAAAAGATGTAGAACGTATCACTGCCATACATAAGGCACTGGACAAAAACATCAAACTCAGACTTGATGCCAACCAAGGGTGGTCTGCCAAAGAGTCTGTAGAGCTTCTTCATGCGCTAGAAAAACAAGACATCATCGCAGAGTTTATAGAACAGCCTGTGGTGGCTGATAATATTGAAGGGCTGAAGTATATCAAAGAGAGAGTCCAAACCCCTATTCTAGCGGATGAGAGCATTTTTAGCCTAAAGGATGCACGCCACCTGCTAGAGATGCACGCCATAGACTATGTGAACATCAAATTGGCAAAAACAGCAGGTATTACACAAGCTCTAGAACTTGCAGATTTTTCCAAAAGCTTTGGGGTGAAATGTATGATAGGCTGTATGCTAGAGGGTCCTATAAGTGTAGCGGCTGGTGTCCATGTGGCTTCTTCTAAAGCAGACATCATTACCATGCTTGACTTGGATGCAGTGAGTCTTTTGGCTTCACATCCTGTTGCAACCAATATACAGTTTGATGAGAGTACTATTGCGCTTTCAAATGACATAGGGTTGGGAGTAAGCTATTAAATAATAGTACTTTTTGCTATAATCACTTTATGAAAAACATCATTACACTTTTACTTTTATCAACAACATATATATTTTCCAATATTAACACTGTAGTCAGCATCGCACCAGAGCTAACCTTTGTCAAAGCCATAGGAGGAAACAAGGTAGATGTCTCTCTTATGGTTCAGGTAGGCAACTCTCCACATACCTATGAGCCTAAACCTTCACAAATGACAGCCATAGCTAAGTCAGATATTTATTTTGCTATAGATGTTGAGTTTGAATATGTTTGGTTGCCTAAGTTTCATAGCCTTAACAAAAAGATGCAGATTATAGACCTTGCTGATGGTGTGACGAAGATAGAAATGGCACATGGACACCATGCACATGAGACGCATGATGAACATGACGGTAAAGACCCTCACATCTGGACATCACCTGCCAATGTAAAGGTTATAGCTCAGAATATCTATAAGGCACTCAGTGCTATAGACTCGGATAATACTAAATACTATGAAAATAATTTAAATCTCTTTTTAGATAAAGTAAATAACACAGACAAACAAATAAAAGAGCTTCTCTCTACGCTCAAAGGCTCTCGTAAATTTATGGTCTTTCACCCTTCTTGGGAGTACTTTGCAAAAGCCTATAACTTAGAACAGATAGCCGTTGAAGTAGAAGGGAAAAGCCCTAAACCTAGAGAACTTGTAAACCTCATAAATGAAGCCAAAGAAGAGAAAGTCTCTGCCATCATTACACAGCCAGAATTTTCTGATGCTTCAGCGAAAGTTATTGCTAATGAACTGCATATTCCAGTAGTAAAGATAAGCCCAATGGCCCAAAACTGGTCTGACACTCTCATCACTATGGCTAAGACCGTTGCAGGGCAAAACTAAATGAATGTCGTTGAGATACACAACCTCTGCTTTGCCTACGAAAAAGAGCCTGTTTTAGAGCACATCAACCTCACAGTAGAAGAGAAAGACTTCCTTGCTATCATCGGACCCAATGGTGGAGGAAAGTCTACCCTGCTCAAACTTATGCTTGGCATCAACAAAGCAAAAGAAGGCAGTATCAAAATCTTAGGCAAAGCGCCAGAAGAGAGTCTCAGAGAGATAGGCTATGTTCCCCAAAATACCAACGTCAATACAAATTTTCCTATCAAAGTCATCGAAGTAGTATTGATGGGGCATGTTGATGGGAAACGCCCTCTTTTTGGCTACGGAAAAGATGAGATAGATTGTGCCATGGGTGCACTTGAACAAGTGGGTATGCAGGAGTATGCTCAAACAAAGATAGGCTCACTCTCAGGTGGACAACGCCAACGTGTCATGATAGCACGTGCGCTGTGTGCCCACCCAAAAATACTTATACTAGATGAACCAACGTCAAGCATAGACATCACAGGACAACGAGACATCTATGAACTGCTCAAGGTACTCAACGCACATATCACCGTTATCGTAGTAAGTCATGACATCTCTGTCATCTTGGAGTATGCAAACAAAGCAGCCCATGTAAACAAAACTCTCTCCTACCACGATATCTCAGACAAACACTCCACCTTTCATACCCATGGTAATGACGGACACTTCTGTGAGATAGAATTACTTCAGATGCTTGGTAGTGAGAGTTGTAATACTTGTGAAGGGGAACAACCACAGTGGAGGCTAAAACCATGATAGAGTCTATAATGGAAGCCTTGCAGTTTGACTTTATGCAACACGCCCTGCTTGCAGGCATACTGGTTAGTTTTGCTGCTGGTATCATCGGCTCTCTTATCGTGGTCAACCGTATGGTTTTTCTTGCAGGGGGGATAGCACATACCTCTTATGGTGGTATTGGTTTGGCAGTTTACTTTGGTCTCCCTATCTTTCTGGGCGCCTCTTTCTTTGCCGTAGGTGCTGCACTCCTCATAGCAGCACTTACGCTCAAAAAGCGTCACCGTATGGACACCTTCATCGGACTCATCTGGGCTGTAGGTATGGCGATAGGTGTCATCTTTGTAGACCTTACTCCTGGATACAATGTAGATCTTATGTCTTACCTCTTTGGCTCCATCTTGGCTGTAAGTACGCAAGATTTGTACTTTATGGGTGTTTTACTTGCTATTATTTTGCTTATCGTAACACTACGTTATCGTGACATAT
>JALWOZ010000023.1 GCA_027083345.1 Candidatus Kaiserbacteria bacterium | reverse complement strand
TTGGCCTTTAGGCGCTTTTTATCGCTTTTTTGTATGGTGATGGTATCACCCAAAGCACCATCTTTTAAAGCCGTTGCACTAAAATTTATTAGAATATTACCCTCAATCAGCTTAACATTTACAATGGCATGACGCTTTACCAAGGGCATTAAAATAACATCCTGCTTTCGTATGGGCATGCCCTCTTTGATGTAGCGCCTGGTAACGACATGACCGATAAGTTTTTTATCAAGAGGATTTGAGATTGTATAGCGAAAGGGAGTTTTTTTTTCAAAGCTGTTTTGTCGGGTAATTAAGCTGCCTCGTAACAGGGTGGCTTTAGCATAATATTGTTTATAGTATGCGTCTATGCGGTAATTGAAAAAAAAGCGTTTTTTCTTTGCTGTAAGCAAAAGTGTCCCATTAGGGTGCTTAAAGGCTTGTTTCTTAAGGCTTATCGTGTAGTTTTGGGGTAGTGTAGAGAGTATGTTTTTAGCTTCTACGGTAATGGTTTCTATGTTTAAAAACGGGTAATGTTTGAGGTAGTAGTTTTTTAGATATCTTTTGAGTTCTTGAGTATTAAGCATGGAGATTTTAGTGAACGTAACAAGGCCGTAACTTTTTTTAATCGAAGTAATATGATGTTTAGCAAAGGTGTCGATAATGCGTTTTTTGGAGACTTTAAAGTGTTTTAGCCCTTCGGGCAGAGTGATGACGATAAAATCATCTTTAATATCAGGAAAAAAATCACTGGCATAAATATCGATATCATCAAACTCATAATGATCTTTTAGCTCATAGTTAGAAGCAAGCAGTAGTGTCAATGTTAAACAAAAAAATAAAAAAGTTTTCATGCTACGATTGTAGCACGAAAAGGCTTGCATTTAAAGCAGTATAAAGGCAGAAAAGAGCCCTTTTTTGTCTGGTTCTTCGGTGATTTTAAAAGGAATGCCTGTATGATCGCTCCAGTGCTGTAAAACGATATACTCCATCTCCCACTCATCTTTAAACTGGTGCACGACACACTTTTTACCTTTGTGAAAACGTAAGTCGGTCTCATCAT
>JALWOZ010000022.1 GCA_027083345.1 Candidatus Kaiserbacteria bacterium | reverse complement strand
GAAGGCAGGCTATTCAGCGAAAACTATCTCGATGAACCTGTAGAGGCGCTTTCGGCGCGTATGTTCGGTAGGGATATAAGCAGAAATAAGATAATAGAAATCGGGAATCTGTCGTCTATAAATATAAAAAACATGAAAATGCATTTATATTTATTATTTAATTATATAAATGAGAATAAGTATGAATATGTTGTCGTTACGGCAACAAAATCACTTATGATCTATTTAAGGTATTTTGGAATCGGTTACAAATATTTATCGGCGGCGGAGCCGGATCGTCTGGGCCCGGATGCCGAGAAATGGGGCAATTATTACCGCAAGCAGCCTTCCGTATTGATAGGCAGCGTTCAGGAGGCGGCGGTAAACCTGAAATGTTCAGAAATGAATTGACGGGGCCGATGGCCAATCTTCGACGATTGTTTTCCAAATACGGCGAAAAAGACAGACGGAAGTGAAAAAGACATGCTTGCTAAGGCAGAAAACCCAATGATCAAGGCCATTTACGAGATGGCTGCTACATCGCCCGATGTCATCGCCCTTTCAGGGGTGCACGGCGCGCTGACCTATGCCGAACTCTATCGGGAGATCGGTCGCATGGCCGAGGTTTTCACGACCTTGCCGCCTGGCCCCCTGGCATTGAAAACAGGCAATGGCCCGGCATGGATATGTGCTGATCTGGCGGCTGTTTTCACCGGGCGGGTGACGGTGCCCGTACCGCCCTTTTTCAGCGATGAGCAGATAAGACATGTCATCGGGGATAGCGGGGCTTCCTGTCTGCTGACCGAGCGGGAGGATATGCCGGCCTTCCTACCCGAAAAGCAGCTGCTGTTGCGGGAAAGTGCCGGGGGCGAGGAATTCTCGCTGTTCAGGACACAGGCCGAACGGCGTTCCCTGCCTGAATCGTCGGCGAAAATAACCTTTACATCGGGAACGACCGGCCAGCCGAAAGGGGTTTGTTTGTCGGCGGCGTCTCAGATCCGGACCGCTTTGGCGCTGATCGATCATATCGGCCGTGAATATTCGGGGCGGCACATGGCCGTCATGCCCTTATCCGTTTTGCTGGAGAATGTGGCCGGATTGTATACGACCCTGCTGACCGGCGGAACCTATCATAT
>JALWOZ010000021.1 GCA_027083345.1 Candidatus Kaiserbacteria bacterium | reverse complement strand
TTAACTATACAATAGGGTGTATAGCTAGATGACTGGAACGGTAAAGACCATATTAAGATCACTTCGAAACTCACCCAAAGCACCCGGTGACGTGGTTTCTGAAACAAGATTGCCAAGATATTTGGTACTAGCCAGTTTTAGGTGCCTAGAAGAGTTAGGGCTTATTGAAACATTCTACAGTAGGGGAAGCTATAAAATCTATGTATTAACTGAGAAGGGTCAGGAGTTTTTGGAAGAAGAGGAAGCCCCCTCTAGTTTGGATGGGGAAGAAGGCGTCATAGCAGCTTGACCCAAGATTATTCTTTTACTACATTTAGAATTATAGCTGGTCTAACATGATGTACTCCTTGCATGCTTTCAATTTCCTTATGGATCTTTGTGAGTTCGTCATTATCTCGTGCTGTTATTTTAACCATTATTGAATGATCTCCAGAAGTTATTGCCAGAAATTCCACGTAGTCTTTCTTTTTAAGTTCCTCTATCGTGGAGAGCAGATACTCCGGCAACGTATCAAGTCCGGTTATAGATACCATATTGTACCCGAGCTTCTTGTGATCAACTAGTATGGTATATTTCTTAATTACACCGTTAGACTCTAGTTTTTTAACACGTTTCATTACTGCTACTTCGCTTATTCCAAGTTTTCTAGCTATCTCAGAGTATGATATTCTGGAGTTCTCTTTAAGCATGTTGATTATTATTTTGTCTTTCTCATCAAGCATCATTGGTCACTAATATAATAAATCGATTGGTTAAAAGTTTTAAACTTAATTGTATGAATACCTAAATAAGGGGAAAAAAGATTTTTAAATGGTTGGAGGAGAAGCTACTCTCCTAAGATAATTTCTTACTTCCTCGATTTCTTCAGGTGAGGCTTTTGCATCGTGGCATAGCCACCAGTCGAAACACTCGAACATCCTTAGTCTTTCCTCGGCTTCCTTGACAGTAGATGCTGGTGGTACTATTAGATGGTCTCCTACTATTTCATTATTAGGCCAGTTTGCTGGTGCTGCTCTTCCATATTTGTCTATGATCTGCAGTGTCTTGACTATTCTTAGTATTTCATCCATATTTCTCCCAAGCTCCTGAGGATAGTATAGTATCGTTCTAATTACTCCTTTGTCGTCTACTACGAAGACAGCTC
>JALWOZ010000020.1 GCA_027083345.1 Candidatus Kaiserbacteria bacterium | reverse complement strand
AACAAAGTGCACAGAGTTTATGAACTCCATAAGGTTAGCAAAAACCTCAGGGTCCAACTCCTCTTTTAACTGCCTCGTTATAGGAGTCTGGTATTTATTTGTATCATATAAAACAGTACTACTCATACGCACCTAATGTACCTCCACCATATATGTCCATAGCATTAGACATATGTTTTAGAAGTGCTTCTTTATACTTTCTAAGTTCTTCTTCTTGCTTAGGTAGCAGTGAGTTTACAGCTGAGAACTCCTTATAATCCACAAGTATAGGAGCTTCTGCAGGATTATAGTCAGGATTAGATGTATCTTCCATTACCGGTGCAAGGGTTATTCTCGAAGCATACTCCCTTAATTTAATAAAATTTTTCTTCATAACAATATAAGCATTTGTCTGGTCTTCTGCCATAAGACTCTTATACCTCTCCTTAGCTGCCCTAAATACCTTAGTATCAGTTACTTCATTACCCTTATACACGAATGCTTTTACATGCTTAAGTCTTTCTGCTTCATCAGGATACTTGAAGATAAAATCTGAATCAAAATGATACATCCAGTACAAAATACCAAAAGCAGCTTCGCCCCTTTCAGGACGTTTAAGCTGCTCGTAGTAATACTTATAAAGCTCTCTGAATTCCTTTATATGAAAAGCTTTCTCAGTTATATTCAGAGAGTTATTCTCATCAAACTGTAGTAACATTACTTATCAATTATGTACTTTATATGTCTGTCAGTAAGGTACAAATATTTAGTACCACCTATCTCTTCTACAGGAGGATGAATAATCACCTTATTCCCTATATCGTGTTTACCGGGTTTAGTCTCTTTGGGGAACATATCCACATTAATAACTACCCAGTCACCTACTTTCACCTGAGCATTAGGCCCTGCAGCTACCACTACTTGCCTATGGGACATAATAGCTGTCTTATCCAACACTATCTTACTCTCTGTGTACACACTGTGAGCAGATGTGATAACCGTATTAAATAACGGTGTAACCTTAGGAATTATTGCCTTCCTTCTCTCCGGAGATTCCAGATGGTCTATTCCTTTCCTCAATTTGTCTAATGATTTTACTTTTGTATCTTCCATTGATAGTATAATTTTTAAAAAAGTTATCGTATGTTCTACTGAGTCTTTTGTACCTTATAAAATGCCAC
>JALWOZ010000019.1 GCA_027083345.1 Candidatus Kaiserbacteria bacterium | reverse complement strand
GATAAATTAGGTGTAGTTATTGTTACAAAATTTATTGATGAGGGAGTAGAGTTAGCCAAGCAGATCAACCTACTACTACAAGGACATAATGGGATAGAGGCGGTAGCTATCAACTCTCAAATGGAAAACCCTATTATGCCTAAGGACTACAGATTGCACCCTATCATTGTTATCACTCATAAGAACTTTGAGAATAAGGTAAAAGAAGTAAGAGACTTTGCTACCCATACACATCTTATAAGAAGGGAAGAGCAAGGACTGGGGGTTAGATTCAATAGAGAACTACTTATTATTGATGAAGCACTTAGTATGATTGAAGAGCATAGTGTGTCTACTGATAAATTGGAAGAGTTTACCAATGAGATGTATAGCTTGAAAAGGCACTATAGTATTCCTGATGAAGTACAAAAAGAGATAGACTTTGTAGAGGAACTGAAAAATGACCTAATGAGAATTAAAGATGAGGTGCAAGGAAGAGAATACAAAGAGAAAACTGTACCCCTCAGTCTCTCATCTACTGCATTGGGTATCTCTGACTTTGGGGAAGAACAGCCCCTACTTGATAAATTAAAAAAGTTTATTACAAGCAAGGAGATAGAGCCCCATAAGGTAGCTAACCTTAAGAGGGCAAACAAGGAGGCAAAGAGGTTAAAGGATAGTGAGCTGAGGAGTGATTGGGCTAATAGAATAGAGGAAATAGAAAGAGCCTTTGTACAGACTGATTATGCTGACTTGGATACCTATGGTAACTTGAACTTATGGAGTGTGAGAGATATATTTCCTAATGGGGTTAGTTATGCTGTATTGGACGCTACAGGAGATTTAGACTACACACTCAAATTATCAGATGAAGATACTTTAATTGAGGGCTTTGAAGACCTAAGGGATTACAGTAATTTTACTTTGTATGCTGTAAGAATTAATACAGGTAAAAACACCTTGGATAAGATACCTGATTTAGTTCCTAAGTTCTACTCCTACACCAAGAAGATAGCAGAAGCTAATGGGCTAGAAGATTCACCATTTATCTTAGCCTCTTACAAGAAATACAAACAACAGATAGATAGCATTGTAGGGGAGAATACAGAAAAGCTTAGACAAGCACACTTTGGCAATATTACTGGGAAGAACTTATGGAAAGACTGCAAGGTAGGTATGTATCTTGGGCAATACAG
>JALWOZ010000018.1:1648-5237 GCA_027083345.1 Candidatus Kaiserbacteria bacterium | reverse complement strand
AATTATTACCTATTTGGTTATGAGAATGAAGTTGATGACTTATGAATAATTATTTACAAGATGCATTACAACAATTAGAAAGATATAAAGCTATGAATACATATGCAGAAGCTACTAAGTATTTAAATCCTAATAGAAGATAATGGCTACACAGCAATTAGATTTAAGACCACAACAATGATTTAATCAGCTATTTACTTGATTGATAAATAATGAAATTACAAACCCAACTTATAATCCACATTATACAAGTAAGTATTTCTTTTTAAAAAAAAGGAAATGAATTGTTAGCAAATTAAATTTAGACTGATATGATTTATTAGATTTTACAGAAGATGGAGAATATATATTAACTAGAAAAATAGATACTTGAGATTATGTAGTCTTTGATAAAGAATGAAATAAACAAGTAACTATAACTTGATGATGAACTGCTGATATATTTGTAAAAACATTATGATGAGCTTGAGGTATAGCTGATAATTGAACAGCTGAAAGTTGAGATGTAACAAGTCTTACAGATAATGATAAGTCACGGACTGCTAATGAATTAGCTTGATATTATGTATATATAAAAGATTGAACTTGAGCTTGACAATTAAGAGAAATATTATCTAATACAGATACTAAAATAACAGTAAGTTGATTTGATGTAGCTCCTTGATCTGATAGTGTATATAAAGTATATAAAGATTTATGAACTAATATACTTGTACCATATAAAAATTGATGTTATATTTATGACTGAACAGATTGGGAAGATATGCCAATAATGTCTTGATATAATATTAAAGATATGTTAGTATGGAATAGTAGATTATGGTTTGTAGTTAATAATAAAATAATAAGAAGTGAAGAATGAGATTATTATAATATTCCATTATGAAATGAACTATTTATATCTGATTTAGATATTAATAATTTATTTTCTAACTGAAACTTTTTATTTGTAAGTACACACGATTCTATATGATTAATTTATAAATGATTTTCTACAAATGATTGAACACCATTCTTCATAATAAAAGAATGAGTTTCTAAGATATGAGTAAAGAATAGATTCTGAATATACAAATATAGAAATAATGTATATGTAGTATGAAGTGATTTAAGACTATATTCAATATGAGTAACTATGAATTGAAATGAAGCAGCTATATCTTTACAAGATAATTGAAGTCTTCCTGCATCTTTTATAAATACATATTGAGAATATAATATAAGGTTGTATTGAGATACTAATTATTTGTATTTATACACAATAGTAGATAATAAAACTTATGAAATATACTATAATGATTTGTATAAATGATGGTTAAATAATGAATACAATACAATTATAAATAAAAAGAAATTATTAAAATCAGAAGAATATGTATTGTGAAGATGATACTACTGAGTTAGGAATTGATATAATGATTTATGAGAAGATTATAGTCAAAAGATAAAAGCTATTATATGAGAGCAAGATATCTGGATGTGGAAGAATTTAAAATATATGATATTGTTATTATGAAAGACAGATTATATTCAAAATTGAAAAATAACATTTACATCACATATATGAAATAAAAAAATAATCAAAACTATTGATTTATGAAATGCTTGATATTTAACTGATATGTGAGATATTGTTGATACATCTACATGATGAACTGTTCTTTGATATGCTGCTACATGATGAGATTTATCAGATATAGCAAGTACAATATCTGATGTTGATCTTATAAAGATATGATTAAATATTACTTGACAAATATGAGAAGTTGAAATAAACACAGAGAAATGAGATTATTGAATAATGTTTTGATGATTATATGTCTATTATAATTCATTGAACCCTACACTTAAATATTATAAGAATATTTTATAACTAAACATAAATTAATGTGATGGAAATGGTTAGATAATGTATATTGAAAATGAGCATATAATTCTTTTAATAATTGAACTATATGAAATTTTTTTAAAGCACATCCTTCATCTGTATCTACACCTTCAGATACACCTATACCAAGAATAACATCTGTAACTAAGGTTAAAAAGAAACCAACATATAAATGGTATTTACAACCACTTGATTATAAAACTTGAAAATATAAATGAACTTCATATTTCAAAGATTTGGATTGATCTACTGTTAATTTCAATAATCCTTTACAAGCTAAAAAATATTTTGAATGATTAAAATGACATAATGATTATAATCAATTAGATATTCAAAAATGAATTAATTTAGCTAATAAAAATATAAACTGATATAAGAATTATGTATTAAGTCAAAAGAAAGATAGAAGTAAAATATTACAACCTTTGTATAAGAAGATAGATAATATATATAATAATACAATTAATAATTCAAAATTTAAAAGTGATATATGAGATATAACACCTATTAAATATACTCCTAAATGACCAGTTGTTAATATAAATTCATTTAAAGATAATATAGAAAAATACAAAAAGACTAAGGATTATAAATATTTATTATGAGCTGCTTGATATGCATTATGAAAACAAAAGTCAGCTTGGTGAGTTAATTGAACTCCTTTTAATAGTGTAAGATTATATAAAGATTGATTAGCAAATGTAATAGATAATTTAAGTAGAAAATATAACTTATGAATATCTCCTATTCAATCATATAATTCAATAGTCAGACCATATATCTCAAGATATAAAAAGCAGTATTGATTATCTGATAATGATTTGTATTGACTTCTTACTTGAAAATTAGATAGTAAAAGATGACAAGAACTATCTGCAAAGTATATTAATTATAATTGATTAAAATCTCAATTATGAAATGTGCTTAAACAAGAATGATTTAATAATATAGACCCAAATAGTTTAATTGATTTTGATTGAGCTTTAGTATTGAATCCTATAGAGAATAGTTTAACAGATAAATATAAGCAAGAATTAAATAATAAATGGAATAGTATATATAACTGATGGAATAATAACAGTGTAATTAATAAAATACAAGCTCCAAAACAAGTACAATCACAAACTATATCACAAAATGAACCTACACCTTTATCTAATAATAATAAAACAATGGTAACTAATCCATACTGAAATTATAAAGATTTATATAATCAAATGAATCAATATAAAAATAAAGCTTTAATGTTTGATAATAGAGCGTCTAAGAACCAAGCTAACTGGGATAAGGCTATCAAATTAGTATGATGAGAAGATAAGTTGAAACAATTGTATCCTACTATGTATAATACAAATAAGAAGAAAATGGCAGATGTAATAGCTGCAAGAGACAAATATAATAATTTAACTAAAACTTCTTATCAGAAATATATTGATACATATAATAAATATAATTCTTGGACACAACCTGTACAACATACACAACCTGTACAACATACACAACCTGTACAACATACACAACCTGTACAACATACACAACCTGTACAACATACACAACCTGTACAACATACACAACCTGTACAACATACACAACCTGTACAACATACTCCTGTACAACATACTCCTGTACAGAACACACAAAATAAATGGGACATAAATGCAGATAAAAATATTGCTACATTGAAACAGATGGAAAATCTAT
>JALWOZ010000018.1:0-1548 GCA_027083345.1 Candidatus Kaiserbacteria bacterium | reverse complement strand
CCTGTACAACATACACAACCTGTACAACATACTCCTGTACAACATACTCCTGTACAGAACACACAAAATAAATGGGACATAAATGCAGATAAAAATATTGCTACATTGAAACAGATGGAAAATCTATCTCCAGAAAAATTACAACAACTAACACAAAGTAATAAATGGGGAAGATGATGATGGGGAGTGTATATGGATTGAATTATTAGTAATACTGCAGATCCACAAAAAAGAAAACAATTACAAGATTTATCAGCTAAAATAGATACAAAAAGATGACAACATTTAATAAAACAAGAACAACAATTAAATAATGTGGCTGTAAAATTAAATGATTCAAAATCTGAATTGAGTAAAAAAGTTGAAGATTATTATAATAAAACTAATCAATCTATAACAGATAAATTATCAGATGTGAAAGATAATATAAACAGTAAGATATCAGATGTAAATAATAATATGACTGATGTTGCTAATACATTATCAGATAGAATAGAAAAGTCTAATATACAAGTAAATGATAGTTTAGGTAGTTTGTGAACTAAACTATGACTGCAAACAGATGAAATAAAAAAAATTAAATCTTATTATGACGTATTACAACAAAAAGTTAAATTGAATAATAATCTACTAAATACACAAAACAAAATATGGGATACAACTATGACTTGACTTAGAAATAATTTGAAGGATTTATCAACTCAATATTGAAGTGCATATAAAAAGATATGAGATAGAATTGATGCTTATGAAGCTGATATGAAAAAAACATATACAGATATGCAAGAAAATTTAAAAAAGATATGAGACAATAATGAAAAGGTGTTAAAATTTAATCAAGCTGCTGCTGGAAGTGCCGCTGAGAAGAGTTTAAGATGAATGTGAGGTAGGTGAGCAAAATTAAGAGTAGCTAATTATTTACAACAAGTAGCACAAAAATGATCAGTTGATTTAGCTAAACTTCAAAATACTTTATTACAACAACAGAATTGATTAAGTAAAGAATTATTAGCTTTAAAAAATCAAGTTGTATCAAATAAAAATATAAATGAGAAAGAGAAGGTAAATATATTGGATAGAATAACAACTAAATATAATAACTTATTGACTGATAATGAAAAGTTTAAATTGAAAGTTGCTGATATAAAAGCTAAACCATACCAAGATGCTATAACACATGAAGAGAAAAATGTTGATACTGTAGAAGCTGCTAAACTACAACAGAAGCTAGAAAAGATAAATCAAAAATGGTTAAATACACCAACAGGTAGACAGCAAATGTTAGGTAATACATTAGCTAATGCTTGAGTAGTAATACCTAAGAGTGTAGAAAATTTAGCATTAAATACTCCTAGTTACTTGGAAAGTATTAGAATAGTTCAAAACTATATAATAAAATCTAAGAATGCATGAAATAATAAATTGGCAGCTATATTAGCAGTAGCAAAACAAGATACTACTATAACAAAAAGTAAATCAGTTTATGATGCACAACAAACACAACAACCACCTTTAAATAAATAATATTAATAAATGTCAACTATAAAA
>JALWOZ010000017.1 GCA_027083345.1 Candidatus Kaiserbacteria bacterium | reverse complement strand
TGTTAAATGCAGAGAGCCTCAAGTCACTGCTAGAGTTTGCAGATAAGGCAAATAATCTTATAGTGGCAAAAGATCTACAGGCACAATCAAAAAAGAGTGAGATGGATTCAAGTAAGAATGATCTCTATCCTACTGTAGATATAGGTGCTTATTATAAACGCGATGATAAACCAAATGTTATCCTCCCTGGAACAACTTTCTCTGGGTATGCAAAGATTGGCTATGATATTTATGTAGGTGGGCGAAAAGAGAATACTATAGAGCAAAAAAGAGGAGCTTTGAAGTCAAGTCTTTTTGATAAAGAGGCTACAAAAAACTCTATTGAGTTAGCCATAGTGCAAGACTTTTATGAGCTTAAGAGTAAAGAAGCGACACTAAACGCGAGAGAAGAAGCAAGCAAAGCAGTTGAGGCACAACTTCGAAGAATGGAGGAGTTTTTAAAAGCCTCTCTTGCAACACAGGATGATGTCGATAGACTCCAGTCTGCTTATGACTCGAACATCTATGTTATAGAGTCTTTGAAGTTTGAGATACTTTCTTTTAAGAAGTCTTTAGAGCTCAAAGTTGGTAAAAGCATAGAGTCTCTTGATGATTCTACTTTTATGAAGAGCGATGCAGTAGCAGATGAGGAGCTTGATAGTATTCGAGCACTTCGAGCTACTCAGGGTTCTGTAATGGTGGGTGCTGAGATTATAGATAGCTACTACTATCCACAGATTAGAATCGAGGATACTTATAGTCTTTATGAGTATGCGGATGAGCCTAATCTTGCAGGGTTTAGCATAGAACAAGTAACAAACCAAAATCAACTCTTAGTGACACTCAACATGAGACTTTATGACTTTGGGACACTCTCTGAGTCTAAACGCTCGGTACTCCTTCAAGCAGATGCTCTTGGTGAGGAGATAAAGTACAAAACAAAAGAGCAAAAACTCCAACAAGAGCTAGCACTTCAGAGAATAGTAACTTCAAAACTCAATATAAAATCAGCTTCGAGTGCCCTCAAATCAGCAAAGAGTGCTCTTGTAACGATAACAAAGAAATATAACTCGGGCATAGTGGATAATGTAGTCTACCTAGATGCTCTTACCGCAAGAACAGAGTCACAGGCAACTTACCAAACAGCACTTAACAACCTAGAGCTCTCGTATGCTCTGTACTATTACTACAATGCGAATAACTTAGAGGAGTATCTACATGAATAAAATAATATTAGTGATGATGGGGATGATT
>JALWOZ010000016.1 GCA_027083345.1 Candidatus Kaiserbacteria bacterium | reverse complement strand
CAAGCGAACTTGTAGAGCGCTATGGCACGGAGGCAACTCGCTATATTTTACTCCGGCATGTACACCCATTTGATGACTCCGACTTGACTTGGGAGAGAATGGATGAGTGGTACACAGCCAACTTGGTAAATGGTATTGGCAATCTAACAGCAAGGATAATGAAGATGGCAGAGACACATCTCACTGAGCCCATAGAGCGCCCAGAGGTAAATAGTTTTAGTGAGGAGTATACAGAGGCCTTTGATAAGTATAATTTACAACAAGCGTGTGATTATGTGTGGGGTAAGGTTGGCGAGCTTGATGAGCGCATAGCTAGTGAACAACCGTTTAAGGTTATTAAGGAGGACGATCAGAGGGGCAGAGAGATGATCAAGAGTTTGGTAGAGGACTTATATATAATAGGTAGGATGCTCTACCCCATACTCCCAGAGGCAAGTAAAACCATAAAAGAGGCGATAGAAACAAACAAAAAACCAGAGAATATGTTTAATAGATTAATAGAGTAGTTATGTTGCCTGAAAGTTTTGTATTTCTGTCAACCTTAATAGCCTCACTAGGTAGCTTACACTACATGTATCTGACGATAAAAGGTGAAGTTAGGCCGAATAGAATGACATTCTTTTTTTGGGGTCTCTTTCCATTAATAGTATTCTTTGCGCAGCAAGACAAAGAAGTCTCTGGTGTTGTTTGGATTACATTATCTGTAGGATTGCTACCCTTTATGATTTTAGTAGCTTCTTATTTAAATCCTGCCGCGTATTGGAAGATTGTTAAACGAGACTATGTGTTAGCTGGTATTGCTATTTTGAGTATGTCTTTGTGGTATGTAACTAAGGAGGCAAATTTAGCAATCTTATTTGCACTCCTCGCTGACTTCTTCGCATCCTTACCTACTATTGTTAAGTCATATAGATCACCTGAGTCTGAGGATTGGAGACCTTACGCTATAAATGCATTTGGTTTCTTTATAGGAGTGTTGTCTATACAACATTGGGTATTTGCAGATTACTCTTTTGTGTTGTATCTATTTTTTGTAACATCACTAATAGCAGCAATTATTTATTATAGACAGCGCATTAATAAGGGAAAAGAGCCTAATTATAAATAATACTATGAACGAAAGAGACATAATAAACTTAATTAAGCAAGATAAGTGGATGATGAGTGTATTGGGTGCTGCTAGAGAGCTTGATTTGCCAGATTGGATGATAGGGGCCGGATTTGTACGCAATAAGGTATGGGACCACTTACATGGTATAGAGCGTGAGGTGGTTGCTACTAATGATATTGATCTGATCTATTATGATGCTGACGAGATTAATTGGGATAAAGAGCAAGAATATGCACGTCAACTATCTAAGATTATTGATGTTGAATGGGAGGTTAAAAATCAAGCACGGATGCATGAGGTACATGATAGGGTCGAACATTATGCAAACACGGAGGAGGCGTTGTCTGAATGGGTGGAGACAGCTACCTGTGTTGCAGTGAGGTTGGAGAAGGATAATTCAATAACCCTTTTTGCTCCTCATGGTATAGTTGATTTGGTGAATATGCTTATCAAGCTGACCCCTGCGCAAAGTGGTAATACAGATTTATTGATGAAGAGGGTTACTTCAAAAAAATGGTTACAATCATGGCCTAAATTACAGATTGTAAAATAATATGTGTATGAATGAATTTGATGAGTGGAATAAACAAAAACAAGATATAGATATTCGTAAACATACAACGCCAAAAGAACGAGAGATTTGGTGGTTATATATAGGCAAGAACATTGGTTATGAACAAAATGGTGATGTGTCCAAGTTTCTGCGACCAGTATTAGTGTTTAGATTATTTAATTCAAAAATGTTTTTTGGTATACCGATGACAAGTGGTGATAAGAATGAGGAGAGCTGGTATTATTTAAAATCCATGCATAACAATAAGAAATATTTTTTCTTACTTACACAAGCACGATTGTTTAGTTCAAAGAGATTACATCAGGTCATCAGGAGGATAGATTATGATGAATTTAAGAAGGTGCAAATGGCTTTTAAGAGAGTAATGAAAATTTAAAACCCCCGCATAAAGCGGGGGGCCCCTCCATCAAGTGAAGGAATTTGTTAGTATTATACAATAAACAACATATTATGCAAGAATTAAGATACATAGACACACATTCACATATACACTTTAGTGATTTTGATGCTGATAGAGTGCAGATGCTTGCTGATATGTCTGATGCCGGTGTTGGGGTTATTGCCGTGGGGACAGATATTGAGACGAGTAGGCAAGTAGTGGAGCTTGCGCGCGAGTACAGTAATGTGTGGGCATGTATTGGGCAACACCCTAATGACCACGAGGATGCCGAGTTTAGTGCTAATGAGTTTAAAGAATTATTGAGTAATAAGGAGGAGAATAAGATAGTGGCAATAGGGGAGTGTGGTCTTGACTACTTCCGTATGGATAGCATACAAGATATTGCAGGAGAGAAGAAGAGGCAGAAAGTAGTCTTCAAACAGCAGATAGAGCTGGCAATAGAGTACAATTTACCCTTGATGCTCCACATTCGCTCTAGTGAGGGCACAATGGATGCACATGACGATGCACTTGAGATATTGAGCGAGTATAAAGTTAAGCACGGTGATGCTTTGCACCTGCATAGTCACTTCACCGCCTTTGGTAGGAAGCTTGGCGAGAGATTCTTAGAGCTTGGCGCTACATTCGGTATACCCGGAGTAGTAACATACAAGAGCGCTCCGGAGTTGCAAGAGCTTGTTAAGTGGCTGCCACTTGAGAGTATAGTAGTAGAGACAGATGCGCCTTACGCTGCTCCTGTACCATACAGAGGCAAGCGCAATGAGCCAATGTTTGTAATAGACATAGTAGGCTATATAGCAGAGCTAAGAGGTGAGAGTATTGAGATTATTCAGAAACAAGTATTGGAAAATACAAAAAGAGTATTTAATTTGGGTTAGTAGGGTTTTGTGTTACGAATTGTTGATTTTATAGCGTTAAAGTGCTACAGTTGCGCCATTAATAGTTAATAGTAATTTATTTTATGGAAATAAATGATGAGCGCCGAGTTTACGAACTTGGCTACCATATGGTACCCACGCTCACGGAGGAGGAACTTCAAAAAGAGGTAGACTCTATCCGTGGTGCTATTAGTGAGTTAAAGGGTAACTTTTTATCAGAAGGAGAGCCTACTCTTATAGACCTGGCTTATACAATGTATATAAATGAAGGCGGTAAGAATACTGCCTATGATAAAGCATATTTTGGTTGGTTAAAATTTGACCTTATGCCAGATGCTTTGTCCCATTTACAAAAGGAGGTAATAGGGGATAATAAAAACATATTACGTTATTTGTTAATCAAAACAGTTGCAGAAGATACCAGAGCACAAGTAAATCTCGATGAACTTAAAGAGGTTAAGAACACTGATACAATTGCTCCTGCAGTAAAAATAGAGAAGTCTACGGCACCAGAAGACATCTCAGAGGAAGAGAAAAAAGAAGTAGAGAAGGATCTAGACGAGACTATAGATAAGTTGTTAGAAGAATAGTGTATAATAATAGTAATTAATAATAATCTCTCGACTAGCTCGAGATAAGTAAAACAATATTATGTACATTAATAAAGTATTCCTATACGGTAATCTTACTCGCGATCCCGAGCTTAAGGCTCTGCCAAGTGGATCTCAGGTAACTAGTTTTGGTTTAGCGACTAACCGATCTTATAAAGACAAAGATGGTAATAAACAAGAGCAGACCGAATTCCACAACATAACTCTCTTTGGGAGGCAGGCTGAAGTGGCGAGTCAATATCTCAAAAAAGGTCGTGCAGTATTTATAGAGGGGCGATTGCAAACTCGTAGTTGGGACGATAAAGATAGTGGTAAGAAGATGTACCGTACAGAGATTATTGTAGACAACTTCCAATTTGGTCCATCTGCAGGTGGTGAAGGAGGGGGTAACTTCAGTGGAGACGCATCTGCAGAACCTAAGCCTGCTACAGCTAGTGCAGGTAAGGTAGAGTATCCAGATGATGATATTAATCCAGAGGATATACCTTTCTAAGTTAATAAATTTAAAAAACAATTATGACAAAACAAACAGACTTTTTTAAAAAGCACAATGTGCAATATGTTGATTATAAGGATACAGAAATCCTTAAAAAGTTTTTAAATCCTTATGGCAGGATATTAAACAGGAGAGTAACAGGTCTAACAGCTAAAAATCAGAGAGCTGTAACCCTAGCCATAAAGCGTGCTCGCTTTATGGGCCTTATACCTTATATAATAAATTAATTTAGCGGAATAACTAAAAATTAAAAACCGTAATAAATATTACGGTTTTTAATTTGTGTAGTTACGTAATACTATAACCGTAATCGGCACTTAGTGTATGGAGCAGGTGCCATCTTTACAATCTCCACATGCCTCCTTATTGCCATCGCTTTTAGGTGTGCTCTTTGTGCTTGCCTTTTTATTTATTATGTAAGTCGTTAAGATGGTAGTAGCTATTGTAATGCCTGTTGCTATCAAGAATGGAGTACTCTTTAAATATGCAAGTATTGGATTAACTATATCTCTACCTAAAGCCACCGCAGGTATTACTTGTAGTAGGTTTATTATAAAACCGGTTAATACAAATACTACACCTAGTAGAGCCCCATCTGTAAGCGCAGAAGAATTACCTTTAAAATACCATCTGGATGTTGTGTAGACTATTGCGACAAGCACTAAATACATTACAACTTGCCAAGCATAGATCATCCAAGAGCCAGGCTTAATAAATGGGCCCGCCATATTGCTAAAGATATTTACAACTGTAAATTGTATTGTAAATACTAGCAATCCTGCTCCTACTGCTTTTTTAATATTCAAATTTGTTTTCATATTGTTTTTATTATTTGCTAATATCTTTTTTATAGTTCTTATTCTACCACCCTCTCAGAGTAAGCACCAGTCTCAGTATTCACACGGATCAGATCTCCTGTATTTATAAAGAGTGGTGTTGTAACTTTTAACCCTGTCTCTAGAGTTACTACCTTATTGCCTCCTGCACTCGTATTGCCTTTGATGTTAGGTGGTGCTTCTGCCACCTTTAAATTTACTTTGTTAGGTAATTTAATTGATATTATATTATCGTTAAATTCTATTGCTTCTATTACGGAGTTCTCTAGTACATAACCTAATTTGTTTGCAAGTACCTCTTGAGGTAATATAAATCTATCAGACGGGTCAGCGGGAGAGCAAAACATTGCCTCGTGTGTTTTGGGGTTGGTATATAAGTATTTTATCTCACATGTGTTTAGTTCAGCTTCTTCTATTTTATCTGATTGGGTAAAAGTCCTCTCTATGGTAGCTCCAGTTTTCAAGTTACGCATTTTAGCCGTGTTGTGAGGTTTTTGTCTTTGTTTTTTTACAACCCCACTAGTCCACACTACTTCAAAAGGTTCGTTATCAATGGCGAGTACCTTACCAGGTTTAATGTCTGTATAATTTATCATAATGATTTTCTATTTTATTAAATAATGAGTTGAATTTTAATTGTTTTTAATAATTATGCAGTTAAGAGCACTACATTTGTTGTCCACCTGGAGGAGGGCCGCCAGGCGGTGGACCTCCTCCAATTAATGCCCCGCCACCAAACCCATATCCTCCCGGCTCAAAAGGTGGTATACAGTTGGAATATTTAATAATGGATAGATCTATACCTGCACAATTGCTTCGTAGAGTTGTGAGGTATTGGTTTAGCAGTGTTTCGAGTGAAGCTAGCATTTTTGATAGGGCATCATAATTTATTCGCTTCGTTTTAGTTATTTTTGTTTGTTTTGTTATTTTTGGTGCTGGTGTAGTTTTTAGTGATTTAAATATATGTTTTATTGGTGGTTGTGTAGAGGTATGTTTCTTTTGTGTTTGAGTTAAATTAGATTTTTGTATAGGCACTTTAGGTGTATTTTGTGTAGAATGATTTGATTTTTTTGTAAAAAGTTTGGTAATGGTTGAGCCCCCCTTTTTTATTATGTTTATTGGTATGACCGCCACCTTACCAAGATTCTGTGCCGAGCTACCTACTCCACTCACTAGTCCACCAGTCAGGTTGATGGATATTTCTTGCACGGTATCTTTCCATGAGAATTCAGGTTCAAAATAGCACCCACCCTTACTCAGCGCTAGCTCGGGTATTTTAAGTGTGTTTAACAAATTGTCTATTTCTTTAATGATGCGTTTACCCTTACCAGCTAAGTAGACTTTTTCTAAATCGTGCCCCCGTGCCATGTTGTCTCCTTGATTATCTTGTAATGCAATATTCACATTTGCCGGTAGAGGTTCAGGAGCATGACCGAGTTGCGCCCAGTGCCTAACCTCGTTGATTACATTATCTGTACTGTTTGTTATATACTTTCCTCTCTTGTATTTACTGCCATTTACATAGCTGGCTGGAGTTGCGATGTTATATACTGCTATAGCTCTAGGGTTGATCCCATTCTTTAGTAAATAAGTATATAGGGCATTAGTATAAAAGGTACCTTGCGAATGTCCTAGTAGGAGAATCTTTTTGGTGTTTAATTTACTATGCAGTTGTTTGAGTATGCGTTTTGCGTCTTGGTCTATTTGTTCCTTACTTGGTTTGTCATATGCTTGCATCGTAGACTTTATTAGATCTAACCCACTCCTTGTGGGGTTGTACCCCAGTTGGAATGTTATGTCGTTAGCATGAGTGGAGTATGTATTGAAGTAGTCTTTGATTAAACTTAATGTATCTTTAGCTCCTGTATCTGATGTAAAAATTCCATTAATATAAACTATACTATACCCAGAATCTTTACAATCTACCGCACGACTAATAGTGGGAGACGCACTCACTAAAATAATGAGTAATGTGATTATAGTTTTTGCACACCTATTCATTTTTGAATATAACATGACATCTCTCCTCTGGGAGGTTGATATCTTTACTATACTGTGTGTCGTACCAACTATGTTTTTCTGCAGATAGCTTTCTGCTCTTTGTGTTTAATATGAGAGCATCTATAGGATCCTCTATTTTAAAGCTTAGCAAACCTAGTCCTTCTTTTTTCATTGTGCTCCTGATACATTTGGTACTTTGTATATATTTTTGCCCATAAGCCTCTAATGTGTCTCCATCAAATACATAAGTAAATAAGAGTTGGTAGGCTTGAGCATATTGCAACTTCGCTGCTCTCATTTGTGATGAGTCTCCTGACATCTCAAATATAGCGTGCTCTACATCGTCTCTGATTCCATTATTGTTTTCGTCTAGACCCTCAACTGTGGCGTCGTATTCCTCTTTGGTGCGTTTTGGGGGTAGAGTTTCTCCGGTTACATCTTGCATAGTTAGGTGTGTGTTTGTAATGTGCCTCACAGCTGTCTTAGTAGCATTTATACCTATAAGGTAGAGAATTGTAGACGCTAGCAGTAATATCAGCAACACCCACCTACCTGTATGCCAAGTCTTCTGTAGTATTTCCTTAAGCTTATCCATATGTCCGTTATTAATTTTAAGTTGGGTAGTGTCTCTTATCGTTTATGCGTCCTTTAGAGCCTTTTTAATGTCCTTTAGGATTGTGTCGGACACTTTTTTATTGTCTTTTAAGAATTTTCGTGAGGCGTCGTATCCTCTACCTAACTTTATAGTTTCAGCATCTTTTTTGTCTGGGGTGTAGCTATATGATGAGCCACTTTTCTTAACTATGCCAAATTTCTCTCCTAATGCGAGTATTTCACCTTCTCTGCTGATACCCTCATTATACATAAGGTCGAACTCCGTCATCTTAAATGGAGCGGCAACCTTGTTTTTTACTACTTTTACTCTATGCCTACCTCCCATTACATCTGTGCCTTTTTTGATTTGTGCTATACGGCGAATGTCTAGTCTAACAGACGTATAAAACTTTAGAGCTTTACCGCCCGGAGTCGTCTCAGGGTTGCCAAACATTACACCTATTTGCATGCGTATTTGGTTAATGAAGATTACGACTGTTTTACTCTTACTAACTATGCTTGTGAGTTTGCGTAGAGCTTGGCTCATTAGTCTTGCCTGCTTACCTACATGATGGGCACCCATATCCCCCTCTATCTCATCTTTAGGGGTTAGAGCAGCCACAGAGTCTACGACTATCACATCTATCTTACCGGAGCGCACAAGACTTTCAACAATCTCTAAAGCTTGTTCCCCATGGTTAGGTTGAGATATTAAAAGGTCATTAATATTTACTCCAATTTTTTTAGAATATTCTGGGTCCATAGCGTGTTCTGCGTCTATAAAGGCACATACACCACCACTTTTTTGTGCTTCTGCGATGGTGTGTAATGCAAGAGTTGTCTTACCTGAACTCTCTGGGCCGTATATCTCTACCATCCTGCCTCTGGGGAATCCTCCAATGCCGAGTGCCCAGTCTATACCTATTGACCCTGTAGAGATGGCATCTACATCAACTTTAGGTTTGTCTCCCAATTTCATTATTGCATCATCGCCAAATTTTGTCCGTATTTCCTCTAGTGCAATGTCTACTCCAGTATTATTTTCTTTATCTGCTTTTTTCTTTACCATATCAATTTTATTATAAACAAAATGAATTAGAGAATTTTAGATCTGTCGAAGTCTCCGGAGAGGGGTTTGACGGATCGTAAATCATTACTAATTGCTGTTGTTAATATTAGTATTTGTTAATTGTATCACATTATCGTCTTTAGGTTTATATATTACGATAAGAGTCTTTTTGGAAGTTCTGCCAAATTTATCTTTGGCGTCAAACTCAAATGTATTTTTACCTATAGCTAGGAGTAGTTGTTCTGCAAAAGCTCCTTCCGGAGTTAAGAGAATCTTCTTGTTGTTCATTCTTAATTCTGATGTATTTTTAGCCATCCCGGCAATCTCTATGACTTGTGTTTTTACCACGATAGTCCCGTCTTTGGTATTTAAAAACAATCTAGGTCCGAGTATTATAAATCTAGCAGTAAATATAATATAACCAAAAATAAGCAGTAAGAAGATTACAAACAAAGCTACTACTATTTTTTTATCTCTCATACGTTTATTCTATATTATTCTCTTGGACTTCTGTATCTACGTCATTTCCGTTTTCGTGAGTTGGTTCAGACTCTTGTTGGTGTAGTACTTCTCTAGGTTTATTACCCTCAGCCGGACCTATGACACCTCTTTCCTCAAGCATATCCATTAGCCGGGCGGCTCTGGCATAGCCTACACGCAATTTGCGCTGTAAGTAAGAGGTAGATCCTTTGCCAGCTTCTAATATGGTGCGTTTTGCCTCCTCAAACATATCATCCTCCTCCTCGTCTCCATTAGTATCAAATACTGAAGCTTCAAAAATACTAGGGTCATTAGCCTCTGTTAAGTCTATTTCATCACTCAACTCACTCTCGTAGGCTTTGTAAAGGTTACTCACCACTTTCTTTACCTCTTCTTCAGAGATAAAGGGTGCTTGTATACGGGTAGGTTTACTCATCTCTCCAGACAAATAGAGCATATCTCCGGCTCCCAGCAACTTCTCTGCTCCTCCCATATCTAATATGGTGCGAGAGTCTACTTGACTTGCGACTTGCATAGCCAAGCGGGTCGGTACGTTTGCTTTTATGAGTCCGGTTATAACCTTAACGCTCGGTCGTTGTGTTGCCAAGACTAGGTGTATACCAACTGCACGACTCATTTGTGTTAGGCGTACTATTACAGCCTCTAACTCTCTAGGGTAGGCTTGCATAAGGTCTGAGAGTTCATCTATAAATGCTACTATATAAGGCATTTCTTCTGGTGTAGTCTCTCCTTCTTTTAGTTTGCCGGCTTTTTGCTTAGCTTTAGCAGGGTCAAGTATATTTTTGTGATAAGAGGCAATATCTCGTACCGCCTCTGTTTGCAATACATCATAACGTCTGTCCATCTCTTTGGCCAACCATTTCAAGGCTAAGATGGCCTTTTTAGCGTCTGTTATAACCGGAGTTAATAAGTGGGGGATTTTATTATATAGGGTTAGTTCAACCCTTTTGGGGTCTACCATTAGGAGTCTTAGTTTGTCTGGGCCCGATCTGTATAGCAGACTTACTATCATGTTGTTAACAGTTACAGATTTACCCGCGCCAGTAGCGCCTGCTATAAGCAAGTGAGGCATCTTTGCTATATTGGCAAAGTGAGGTCTACCACTAATGTCTCCACCTAGAGAGACTAATAAAGGTTTATCTGATTTGGTATACTCTGGCATAGTCAACATGGAACCGAGTCCAAGAGTTGTGCGCGAAGTGTTGGGCACCTCTATGCCTACAAGAGCCTTGCCAGGTATAGGAGCTTCTATACGTACGGGGCTTGCCGCCAGTGCTAGCTCTAAGTTACTCTGCAAGCCCATGATCTTGGCCAAGCGCACCCCCTCTGCCGGTTTCAGAGCATATCTTGTTACTGCTGGGCCAATTGATACTTCGTCCATCTCTACAACAATGCCGAAGTTTTTTAATGTGCGTTGTATTAAATTTGCATTTGCTTTTACGTCTCCTACTACAGGCTTGCCTGAGTTTTTGCGGAGTATGTTTATTGGTGGAGGTGTGTAGTCTCCACTAACAACAGATTTTACATCCAATGACAGTTCGTCTTTTAGTGTTTCTTTTTTGGTATTATCAGATATACTAAATAGACTTTTTTTCGCACCTTTGCTCAGGAGTTTTTTTGTACTTTGAGTTGGCCTGGTGTCTTCTGCTACTTCAGTTTCTTTAGTCATGGGTAGCTTAATTTTCATTTGGGAGTGAGTGACCTCAGTATCTCCAAGCTCGTCTTCTGTAAGGTTCTGAGTGTTTTTAGTAAATGGATTTTTTGGATACGTATCAAAAGTTATAAGTAGGGATATTAATATTAGAGCACATAATATTAATATCGTGGCAGGCAGAGCTAACCAGTTTAATAAAGGTGTCGCCAATAAAGAACCAACTAGACCACCAGAGGTTGTGTGCAAAGATTCTATAAGAGCTAAGCCTGAAGCAAAAAACATAATAGAGCCAACAAAGTGTACTGCTCCTATCTTATTATTTTCTATAGAACCAATTGATCTAAATATGGTAATGGCAAAGAGTATTAGAGAAAGAGGTACAAGGTAATACCCAACACCAAAAAGGTTTGATAGAAGATTGAAAATAAATTCTCCTGCTTTGCCGGCACTAGAGAAGGCAGCCAGCATAAATATGATAGCAAGTACGATTAATATAACTCCCCATACACCTTTTACTGTTTCTTCTTTTATTGTGCGGAGCTTCTTTTTGTTCTGTATTTCTTCTTTATTTTTTGAAGAGTTCTTTGTTGTTTTCTTTTTACTTTTCTTCTTTACGGCCATCATAATATTTATAGGGATTATGTTAATTGTTTGATTGTTGTATTAGGCTCATTATAACACATAAAATATTAAATAAGTTAAATGTAGCATACTATAAGTTAATTTTAAGTTTGTACCACATTTGTAAAAGACATTAAAAAATAGTATAGTAGTAATTATAGGTAATTAATGTATATAAGACACGTTAGAGACATCTATATCTTTATAAACAAGAGGACATATGGATAAAGGACAAATACAACTTAAGATATTTAAACGCAATACCGCAGTAGACCCATTTGGTAGCAATGCCCCCGCGTCTTTAGTGTATAGGAAAGCGGAGAGACTGGTTACTGCCACTTATATGATAACTAACTATGTACCCAAAGATGAGTCTCTAAGGGACAGGGTAAGAGACATGTCGGGAAAGCTTCTATCGGACACTATAAAACTTCGTAATGGTTTTACCAGTTTAGGGGAGGGAGTTTTAGCTAATATAACTGCACAAGTTAGATTGTTGCTATCTTTATTAGATACTTTGTATGCGTCAGGGTTTGTGTCTGAGATGAACTTGAGGATAATCAAAGATGCATATATAGATTTTGTAAATAATTTAGTTGCAATGTCTACTGCCAAGTCTAGTGATGGAGTTGAATTGTCAAAGGACTATTTTACTCAAGAATCTTTAAATGAAGAAGAGGTTAAGGGTCCCACCATTGCGAAAGGCAAGCCTATCCCAACTAGCCAAGATATAAGTACGAAAACCAAGCTCTCTAATATCTCTAGTAAAAGTAGTAAGAAGGTTAGCAAGATGCCCAAAGGAGAGAAGCGGACTGTAAGTAATAATAGGTTTTCAAATATACTAGAGTTTATCACAAAAAGAGGTAGTGCGAGTACTGGAGATTTGGCGCAGTTTATCACTGACTGTAGTAGTAAAACTCTGCAAAGAGATCTAAGAAAATTAGTTAATAATGGTAAGCTTAAAAAAGAGGGTAGTAAAAGATGGACAAGGTATTCATTAGTATAGTAATAGAGCTATTTTCTTGACTATTATAGGTCTTGCTGTACTATTATACAGTAACTGGTTGGTGTAGTAGATATTAGCATAGTGCTTGTAATGCCTCTTGCGGTATTTTTAATACACAGTAGTTATCCACAATTATATTGTTATTTGTACACGAGTACTATATAATTGTGGGAGCTCTAAATGAGCACGCATAAGATGTTCTTTGACAATAGAATAATTTAGACGACTCCATTACAGGTCGTCTTAAAAATAAATTAGTAATTCATTTTAATTAAGCCGACACTTATTAAAATGATGGCAGTATCAACCCTCCAGTCGTGAGCTGGTCAATGTGGCGTGTGTGTATCGACTCGCACACACCACATTGGCCAACTCAAAAGGTTCTTAGTCGAACCATACATTATATATATTGTGTAATGTGTGTGGAGCCGGAGACTGGTCTGAAAACCGAGGAGAGCTACATTAAGTTGTGGCACCTCAAAATTAATTATTAATTATCAATTTATAAATTTAGAAAAATATGACTAATAGTTTTACAACTAAAAAGGTCGTTGCTCTAGCAATGGGTCTAGCCCTAGCTTTCTCAGCAGTGTTTGTTACAACAGCACGCGCAGCTACAAATGAGGAGCTACAAGCTCAGATCTCAAACTTGTTAGCAATGATCGCTACTCTACAAGCACAGCTTGGAGGTAGCAATAACAATGGTGGTTCAAATGGTTCTTGTACCCCTATGCAGTTCACTCTTTCTCACAAGAAGGGTGATAACGGTGGAGAGGTAATGAACATCCAGAAGTTCCTAAACATGGACTCAGCTACTCAAGTGGCAAGTACAGGTGCAGGTTCTCCTGGTAATGAGACCTCTTACTTTGGACCAGCTACTAAGGCAGCTGTTATCAAGTTCCAGAACAAGTATGCTTCTGAGGTACTTGCCCCAGTTGGTTTAGCAACAGGTACAGGTTATTGGGGTTCTAGCTCACGCGCTAAAGCTAATGCAATGGAGATAGCAAGATGTGCGTCAAGCAACAACAACAATAATAATAACAACAACAGCAATAACGGTACAGGTACAGACCTAACCGTATCTGCTGCTGCACAACCTGGTAATGGTCTAGCAGTTGAGTCAGCCGCTAACTTGCCATTCACTAAGTTCACTCTTACAGCGGGAGCATCAGATATGACATTTGACTCTGTAACTGTAGAGCTTACAGGTCTAGCAGACAAGGCAGCTTTCTCAAGTGTTGCTCTTCTAGACGAGAATGGTAATCAAGTTGGTATCACAAAGACACTTAACTCAAATGACCAAGCTAATGTTGGAGAGACTACTACTATACCAGCTGGTATGAGTAAGACCTTCACAGTAGTTGGTAATATGAAGAGCAGTCTAACTAACTACGCCGGTCAAGTGGCTTCTCTATCTGTAGTAGCAGTTAACTCTTCAAGTACAGTAGCAGGATCACTACCAATTACAGGTGCACAGCACACAATCAACTCATCACTTACAATTGGTACTGCTACAGCAGCAGTTGGAGTTGATGACCCAGATGCTTCAAAGAGTAAGGAGATTGGTACAACTGGTTACAAGTTCCAAGCTATTAAGATTACTGCAGGTTCTGCAGAGGATATTCGTGTTAAGTCAGTACGATGGAATCAGAGTGGTTCAGCATCTGCTAGCGACTTATCAAATGTAAAGCTTACATTTGACGGTAATACTTACACACCAACAGTATCTGGAGATTACTACACATTTAACTTCGGTTCAGGTGTTGTAATTAAGAAGGGTCTATCAAAAGAGATGGTACTATCAGCAGATATTGTAAATGGTTCTGCAAGTACAATTATCTTTGATATCCGTAAGGATACAGACTTAATAGTAACAGGAGAGACTTATGGTTATGGTATAACACCAACAGCTACAGCCGGTAGTGCGTCAAGTAGTTCATCAGACTTTACTTCAAGCACACCTTGGTTTGATGGTGTTACAGTTACAATAACTGGCGGATCATTTAACTCAGTATCTAAGAGCAATGCAGCTCCAGCAGCTGATATAGCTGAGCAAGTAGCTGACACTGTACTTGGTGCATTCGAGGTAGACATTAAGGGTGAGCCTATTACAGTAGAGTCTCTTAAGTTTGACACTGTAACTACAGACGCTGACTCAGGCGGTGAGACTGTACAAATAACTAACGTTGTTTTGACAGATCAAAATGGAACTGTATTGGCCGGTCCTGAAGATTCAACATCTTACACAATAGGAGGTACAGATACAGACGTATTGACATTCTCAAGCGTTTCATTCCCAACAGGGGTTACTACAATGTATGTAAAGGGTCAACTTGACTCTAATTGGGAGTCTGACGATAAGATTAAACTTAAGACAGACCCTAGCTCACAATGGACTAACGTAGTTGGAGACAACACTGGTGATACTATAAGTACTTCAGCAATGTCAGCTGCTACCGCTAACGAGATGACTGTAAAGACTGTTGCTATGACAGCAATAACACTTTCACAGCCAGTAGCTCGTAGCGTAGTTAAAGGAGCTAAAGACTTTGTATGGGCGACTGGCTCATTGAGTACTTCTGACTCAGGTGAGGATGTAAAGGTGTCAGCTGTTAAAATTCAAGATGTTACAACTTCTGCAGCAGATGTTAATGACATTCTGAATGTAGAGATTTGGGCAGACCTTACTTCTGCAACATCATCTCGTGGAGATGTGTATGAGACTAAGGTATCAAATACTGAGCAGTTCGACGCTTCTGCAGCAGGAGCTGACGTAACTCTAAACTTCGTACTAGACAATCAGTTTGTAATAGCGAAGAACAGTACGGTAAATATAGCTGTAGTAGCAGATCTATCAGCTAGTGCTGTAGGTACAGTTGGTACTGATAAGCACACTATCGACATTGATGCTGTAACAGCATCAGGTGTTACAACTAGCGCTGACGCATCAGACACTTCTGTAACAGGTGGTGGACAGGCTATGACTATAGCAAGTACAGGTGCTGTAACAGTATCTCTAGACTCTAGCTCACCTGACGCCAAATTAATACTTGACGATACTTCAACAGAGCAAGAGTTTGCAGTATTTAAGTTTAAGACAACTGATGTTGAGGCTGTAAAGGTTAGAAAGATGACAGTTACAGCTGTGGATACTGCAGATGATGATGCTGTTGCTAAGTATGTGTTCTATGACAAGTCTGGCAACAAGCTTGGAGAGGCTACACCGGATGTTACTGCTAATACAGCAGAGGTAACATTTAGTACTCCTCTTGAGATTGCAGCAGACACCAATACAACTGTTAAGGTTAAGGCTGTAATGGCTAATGTAGACGGTACAGCAGTACAAAATGGAGATTCAGTTGGCGTTAAGATTGCTGCAGCCGGAGACTTAGATGTGATAGGAGTTGATTCAGCTACTGCTATAACACCTACTCTAAGCTCACCTACAGGTAATACTCATACATTATATGAGGCATACCCAGAGGTTGCTGTGGCTGACTCAGGAGCAAGCAAGTCTCTTACAGCTAATGCCGCTATGCAGGTAATGAAGGTTACAATTAGCAACCCAGGCGATAAAGAGATTAATTTCTTAAATGGTAGCTCAAACGTGTTTAAAGTAACACTTCGTCATCATGATGCTAGTGGAACTGCAACTATGGCTTCATGGAGTATGACTGATGGTACAAACACTTTGTGTTCAGCTCCAAGTCTTACACTTGCTGAGGATACCGACAATACTGTAACTTGTGATTTTGCTACAAATTCACTTACAGTTCCTGCCGGTGGCTCTAAGGACGTGTATGTGTATGCAAATACATCATCATTGACAGCTTCAAACAGTAGCGTATACGCATATCTAAAAGATACTGCAGCTACAATTAAGTTTGACATTGACTCAGATACTGGTAACTACGATGAGAGTACCACGATCTTCAATGCTGATACATACGGTCCTACATATGTAACTCCGTAAGGAGTGGCATATAGGAGCCTAGGAAAAAGTTAGTTATATTAACTACTTTCTCTAGCAGAGAAAAACCCCGCATTAATGCGGGGTTTTTCTTATGCTTGATAATTTACCAACAGATTGGTATTATAGTAGATAATGAGTAAGAAAAATTTAGGTGTATTGGTTGTAGTGGTCTTTATTGTAGCTGTAGCATTTACGACCTCTATTTTATTACATAAGAGTTCTACTACTAGCGTTAAGCAAGAGAGTAAAGAGTCTATAGCCATAGATATAGATAAACAAATGGGACTTGCTCAAGAGCAAGGTGTATCTACATCTACTGAAACTAAAGATAATAGTATATCTGCACAAGCCACGACGAACAAAAATGTTGTTGTTAAGGTTGTTCCCACACAACCTACTCAAGCTCAACAACAGCCTAAACAAGTTGTTGTAACTCATCAAAAGGCCGAGCTCCCGCTTGATGCGGTTAAAGGATTTGCCAAGTCATTAGAGGTAGGTAATGTAGATGTAGCTGTATCTTATTTTATGCAGAATACTCAAAAAGGTTATAGAGAATCTTTTAAAAAGTATGCAGATAAAGGGCAGATCCATCCGGTTGCCCATGCTGTACTTTATGGTAAGGTGGACCCAGTGAAGTTGGTAGATGCAGATACTGGATTATATGAGATACCGGTATATCCAGAAGGATTTAGTTTACCTTTCCGTATTAGAGTAATTTATGATAATAAGGTTGGGGAGTTTGTTATAACCGAGTTGTAGTATTGCATTAAATTATATTTTCTGTATAATTCTCTCACTATGAAAAAGGATATACACCCAGATAACTATAGAGAGGTGATCTTTAAAGACGTTACCAGTGGAGAGAGTTTCTTGATTAAGTCTTGTGTGGAGACGGAGTTAAAAGGCAAATTTGATGGCAAGGAGTACCCTTTATATGAGGTTGAGATATCTAGTGAGTCTCATCCATTTTATACAGGTAAGAATACTACAATAGACAGAGCTGGTCGTGTGGAGAAGTTTAAATCTAGAGCTTCAGCGGCTAAAAAGTAACTCTACATAATGAAGAACTTTAATATAAATGATTACGTAGGTGATCATAAGACAGCTTTTTTGGTAGATGAGTACAATAGGCTTTTAGAACAAGAGCAGGAGAATCGCACTTTAGCTGAGGATCCAAATATGAGAGAGTTGGTAGATGCGGAGCTAGCGACAATATCTGAGCAGAAGAGAATCATAGAAGATCAAATAAAAAAGATAATTAAAAGCGGAGAAGAGGAGCGTCAATATCCCAATGAACTGGTGCTTGAGGTACGAGCTGGTGCTGGTGGTGATGAAGCAGCTCTCTTTGCTATGCAATTGGCAGAGATGTACCAAAAGTTTGCAGAGAAACACGGATGGCAAGTGCTCAAGCTTTATGCTAATACAAACGATATGGGAGGTTATAAAGAGGCAGCATTTGAGATAAAGGGTAAGGATTGTTATAAAACTTTGCAATATGAGACTGGGGTACACAGAGTGCAAAGAGTGCCAATTACTGAGAAGCAGGGTAGGATTCATACTAGTACGGCTAGTGTGGCTATAATGCCGATATATAAGCATACTGATATAGAGGTTACAGATGCAGATTTAGAAATAGAGTTCTCTCGATCTGGTGGTAAGGGAGGACAGAATGTTAATAAGGTAGAGACAGCTGTTAGGCTTACACATAAAGCTTCTGGTATAACTGTGCGTTGTACCGCAGAGAGAACACAGCAAAAAAACAGAGAGAAGGCGATGAGTATGCTTAAGTCTCAACTACAAAAGATGCAAGATGAGAAGGATGCAAAGGAGCGGAGTGAGTTTCGAGCTGGGCAGATAGGTACGGGAGACAGGAGTGAGAAGATTCGCACATATAATTTTCCTCAAGATAGGGTTACAGATCATCGTATTAAAGAAAGTTGGAGCGGCATGGAGAATATATTAAATGGAGACATAGAGAAAGTTTTAGACGAGCTTCACTCTAGAGTGGAGAGTCAAGAATAATTGGTGGACTAATTGTAATGGGTTTAAATTAACATGCTATAATATGTTAAATGCAATATGTTAATTTAAATGTAGTAAAGAGTAAATTACCTAAAGATATTTTTGCTTTGATGACCAACAGGTTATTGTTTAGGTTAGGTTTTGGACTGGTTGGGGTATTTTTGCCCATATTTTTTTATCAATTGTTTAATAACTCTATATATGCTTTGGTATGTGTATATATAGTCTTGTATACTTTTAGTGCCTTATTAGCACCACTTAGCTCTAAGTTAATAGGCTTATTAGGTATCCGTAAAATGCTGATTATGTCTGTTGTGCCGAGCTCTATCGCTATTGGTTCTCTATATTACGCACCTCATTACCCCTTGTTGTCTGTTATTATATTTGTGGTTTCTATAGCTTTATATAGGGCGTTGTATTGGGTACCGTATCAAACAGATTTAACAAAATTTCTAGTAAGTAAAAAGACCGGTACAACATTGGCTGTTTATACAAATATGATTCAAATTATGAATGCCCTGACTCCTTTAATTGGTGGGCTTGTAATAACACGGTTAGGGTTTAGTAGTGTGTTTATATTTTCTGCCTTGATATTGTTCACAACTATTGTGCCAACTCATTTTATATCTCAAGTATATGAGAGGTATAGTTGGGGATATTTTGAGACCTTTAAGCACTTAGTAGATAGAAAGAATAGAGGTCTATTATATGCGTATTTGGCAGATGGTGCACAATCAGTAGTATCATTGGTAGTGTGGCCCATTTTTATATTTGGTTTGCTAGAGGGTAATTATAACTCTATCGGGTTTATAACTTCGTTAACTATAATGGTAATCTTATTACTTAATATAGTTATGGGTAAAGTGATAGATAAAATAGGAGAAGACAAGATACTGAAATACAGTACCGTATTAGCCACTACAGGTTGGATAATGAAGGTTTTTGTAGACAGTGCTCTACAGATTTTTGTTACAGATATATACCATAGGCTTGGTAGGGCCGCTAATAGAATGAGTTTTGATTCAGCAACTTATGAGCACGCAGCAGATAATGGGCACTTCGTTGATGAGTTTACGACTCTTAAAGAGGTCGCACTTAATATGGGCAGGGTTATAATGCTTATTGTAGTTGCTGGTTTGGTATATTACTTCAATAATATGCGCATAGTATTTATTATAGCTGCAGGAGCAACTTTATTTATGGTAACCCTTAATAAACAATTAGGGGTAAAATAGTATATATGCCACCAAGAGCACATAACATTAAAGCAGACGAGTTTAACGGGGCCTTAGAGGTTCTACTCGAAATGGTGCAAAAGAGGAAGATGCATATAAGTGAGATATCTTTAGCTCAAGTAGCAGATGATTATGTCGCTTACCTAAGATCTTTAAAAGATATTGAGGATGTAGTAGCATATGACTTTATGGTTATAGCATCAACCCTTTTGCTGATTAAGTCTAAGTCATTATTGCCCAATTTGGATCTAACCATAGAAGAGGAGGTTAGTATTAAAGATCTGGAGAGTAGGTTAGAGTTACATAAATTGTATAAATCGGCCAATACATTATTGGTAGAGCGCATAAAAGGCAGTAAGCCTTTATACTCTCCTAAAACTATTAAAGTAGAGCAATATACTTTTAAGACTCCGATTAATTTAAGTACTGCAATTTTAAAAGATTCTATTGTAAGTTTGTTGGCACAATTACCAGAGAGTTATATAAAACCACAGGCCAGAATAAGTAAGAAGATAAATATAAAAGATGTAATGATGTCTTTATTAGCAAGAGTGGAGAGTGGATCACGACAAAGTTTGACGTCTATAGCCGGATCAGAAAAGGAGCAAGTGTTGGTAAATTTTCTGGCATTGTTAGAACTTATTAAAGATGGTTTATTATTTGCAAAACAAGATAAAGCTTTTGGAGAGATTATTCTTGATAAAGAATATGATATGATTAGCTAATATGGATAAAATAGCAAAACTTGAAGCCATTGTATTTAGTGAAGGAGGAGAAGTCTCTGTTAAACAAGTTCTGAAGGTTTTACATATTGGTAATGCTAAATTAGTTGAATTAATAAAACAATATAATAATTCAAAGAGAGGCATGGTCTTGGTATTAGATACTAAACGAATTATTATGAGAGTGTCTGGAGAGTTTGCGGAGGTGGTAGAGAGGGTGCGCGGAGATACCATTAAGGATGGTATAAGTAAGGCTGGTCTTGAGGTATTGTCTATAGTATTATACTCTCCAGACGAGGATATAAGTGCAAGCGAGATAGAGAGTATAAGAGGGGTAAACTCCGCTCACACTTTAAGACATTTAACAATGAGAGGTCTCTTGAGTAAGATGAGGTCTAAATCTGTTGATGCCGGAGCACGTGGGGTATATAAATATTCTACTACCCCCGAGCTATTAGCGGTTTTGGGAGTAACACAAAAAGAGGATTTGCCAGACTTTTTAGAGATACGTAAAAAGATCTCAGATTTTATTAAAAATAACAACGATATAGATTAGGTTATGGCTGACATGATTATAAATAACAAAAGAGCTTTAGTTGGTATAGCATTTAGTATCGTGGGGTTGTTTATACTCACTATTATTATGGAGCCTAAGTTGCAACTGGCTTGGCAAGAAGAGCAATTGGCATCTGCTATTACCTCTATGAAGAGTGAGTTATATAAAAAGGGTAAGAGCAAGTTGGATGTTGATGTGGTGGCCCAGTCTGCGATAGTATACGACATAAATAGTGGAGAAACTTTATTTGAGAAGAATGCCGATATACGATTACCTCTTGCGTCTATAACCAAGTTATTTACAGCTTTAGTGGCGGAGGAGAACATAGGAGGTTCTACTTCTATTACCATAACGAAAGAGGACTTAAAGACAGAGGGAGATAGTGGTTTAATAGTTGGGGACATTTGGAGAGAAAGGGATTTGTCTGACTTTATGTTGGCAATGTCCTCCAATGATGCAGCTACCTCTTTGGCCAATAAGTTAGGTAAAGACGTGTTTATGTCTAAGATGAATCACTTGGCAAAAGTTTTAGGCCTGAGTTCCACCCGACTTTTTAATGAGTCGGGACTTGATATATCGGAGACTAGAGCAGGAGCATATAGCTCTGCTAGAGATATTGCAAACCTATTAACCTATATTAATTTTATAAAACCAGAGTTATTAGAGGCTACAAGATTTGCTAAGTTTAGTAGCTTGTCTTTGACTAATAAAGAGTACAAGACAATAAATACAAATAAAATAGTATATAAGATACCTGGTTTAATAGGGGGTAAGACAGGATTTACTGATTTATCTGGAGGGAATTTAGCCGTAATATTTGATGCCGGTATCGGCAGGCCAATAGTAGTGGTTGTATTAGGGTCTACTAAAGAGGACAGGTTTGATGATGTGCTAAAATTGGTTAATAGTGTGTTAAAATAAAAAGATCAATTAATTTGCGTAAATAAGATTATGGAGATAGCAGATGTAGTAAAAGTTATATTACCTTCAGCGTTAGCTTTTGTTATTGGCATAGTTATTACTCCTATTATTACTCATTTTTTGTATAAGTATAAAGTATGGAAACAGGTTGGTACTGAGGGCAAGAAGGCTATGGATGGTACTGATGCAACAGAATTTAATAAACTCCACGCTGATGCAGATACTCGCACACCTCGCATGGGTGGGATAGTAGTGTGGGGTAGTACTTTGTTAACTATTCTTGTAGTGTCTGTCTTAGCAAGAGCCATACCTAATGCTACCACTATCAAATTAGACTTTCTCTCTAGAGATCAGACTTGGATACCTATATTAACTCTTGTGCTCGGAGCGGGAGTTGGGTTTGTTAATGACATATTAGATGTTTATTTTAGTGGTAAAGGTCTGTCATTAAAGAGAAGGTTATTATTTGTGTTTATAATGTCTGGCATTATAGGGTGGTGGTTTTATGCTAAGCTTGGTGTTGTTGATGTCGGAATTCCTTTTGGAGGAGTACTTAATGTGGGAATGCTCGTAGTGCCTTTATTTATAATCATGACATTAGCTATATATGCCAGTGGCGTTATAGACGGTATAGATGGTCTCTCCGGAGGAGTGTTTGCTAGCATATTTGCAGCATATGCAGTTATAGCATTTCAGCAAAATCAAATCAATTTAGCGTCATTTTGTGCGGTGTTGGTTGGGGCGTTATTAGCATTTTTATGGTTTAATGTCCCTCCGGCTAGATTCTATATGACGGAGACGGGTACTATGGCTTTAACACTGTCGTTAAGTACGGTGGTATTTATGACAGATTCTATGGGAGATGGTGTAGGTATAAGCGTACTACCTATAATAGGTTTTTTGCTTGTGGTAACTGTATTCTCAAACATAGTGCAGGTATTGTCTAAAAAATATAGAGGCAAGAAGGTGTTTAGAGTTGCACCTTTACATCATCATTTTGAGGCTATAGGGTGGAGTGCTCCTAAAGTTACTATGAGATATTGGATTCTTAGTGTAATCTTCGCATTCATTGGGGTGATTATAGCTATAATTGGTAATAATTAAGTGTAGAGCTTTGTGTGTTTATGTTATTATGCATAAATGAGTGCAAGTTTAAAAAGACTAAAGAGGGTAGACAGAGTATTACTGAGCTTGCTTATAACATTGGTTGTTGGAGGTTTTTTTATCTTTTTGTCTGCATCTCTTGGGTTGCTAGCTAGAGGGACTGTATCTTTTACATCCATTGCTTTTAACCAGTTTTTTTTGGGTATTTTTGCTGGGTCAATAGTGGCATTTGTAATTAGCAGGATACATTATAAAGAATGGAGGAAGTACGCCCCGTTTGTGTTTGTTATGTCATTATTGTCTATTTTTCTGGTATTTATACCAGGCATAGGTATGCATCATGGTGGTGCATATAGATGGGTAGATTTTAGAGTGGTAACCTTTCAGCCGGTAGAATTTCTTAAAATAGGTGCGGTATTATTTGTGGCGCATTTATTAGCACGTTATGCTAATAAGATACATTCTCATAAATATTTTGGTTTGGCATTATTAGGTGTTGTTATAGGGGCTGTTTCCATCCCTTTACTATTACAACCTGATACTGGGAGTTTGGTAGTGATTGTTATAGCTATCTCAGCTATGTTTTTTGTTTCAGGTCTTAAGTGGAGAGACGTTGGTATTTTAATTTTAGTAGGAATTGTAGCTTTAGGAGTTTTAGCATTTTTTAGGCCATATGTTTTTGCGAGGATAACCACTTTTATACACCCTACGTCAGATACGCAAGGCTCTGGGTATCAAGTTAAGCAATCTCTAATTGCAATAGGCTCAGGCGGTGTGTTCGGTAGAGGTTTTGGACAAAGCGTACAAAAATTTAATTATTTACCGGAGCCTATCGGCGACTCCATATTTGCGGTTTATGCGGAGGAATTTGGATTTGTAGGTTCTGTTTTGTTATTGGGTGTTTTATTAGCATTTATCTTACGAATGTATTATATAGCTATTAAAGCTTCTGACGCATTTGGTGCATTGTTGGTGGTGGGTATTGCCACGCTTATAATAATCCAGTCTTTATTTAATATTGCTGCTATGTTAGGTGTCGTACCTCTTTCTGGTCTACCGTTAATTTTTGTTTCTCATGGTGGCACCGCATTGGCAGCCACTTTAGCAAGTCTGGGTATTGTGTTTAATGTGTCTAGGTATACTAAAACTTAGTGTGTATAATAGTACTGCTTAATAAGTTTAGAGTGTTATAATGTATTTGCTATGGGTAAATATGTTGTAGTTATTTATAAGGGGTCTATAGTGCTGATTATTGCATATCTGATACTAGGAATTGGTGTTTATGCAGATACCGAGGTTGGAGTTAATAGAACTATGTCGCCCTCTATACCTGTTACTCAAGCCTCAACACAAGATGCAAATGATAAAACCGATGTTAATAGTACGACACCACCGTCTTTAAAAGCTCCGGGCACTACCAGTTATAAAATTCGATGTTCTCAAAATCCCCCTACGTTTTTTAATGCTCAAGTGGTCTCTTTAGAAAGTAAGTATAGAGTTGCTAGTATAAGAGGGATCTGCTCAGGCAGTGCCGGAGTAGCGAAAACCCGAGTACTAGTTTCGGCAGAAAAGAAAACTATAGGTTATAAGGTGATCTCCATGCTTCCTATAAAGGTTGTCCCTAATACCAAGCTGGTAACATTGTCTTCGAGTAAAACTTGCAGGTTTAATCTTGGAGATACAAAAAACAATGTCGTAACCTTTTTTGTAGACAGCGGAGTTACTAAGTTAAGGGCTGTATGTGGTAGCCAAGAGAAGGATAATAATCAAAGGATACAAGATAATATAAACAGCGCAGATGGCTACAATAATAGTTTAAATAATTACGGTGGAGGACAGGGTTATAATAATAACAATGGTTTGCCACCCGAATTGCAACAATCTCCAGAGCAAGCTGCTGTAAATGGAGATACTAATCAACCATATAATAGTGAACAACAACGAGGAGGCGGCCTTGGTGGAGGTAATAGTTTAGGAGGAGGACAAGGCGGGTATGATTCTCAACCGGGATATGATCCTGGTGCAAGGGATCCATATCAAGATTATCTTAAAGACTTAGAGAGTAGAGGAGGCTCTAATAATATTGGTGGCGATTGGGCTACTGGGAGTAGTAAGTGGTTAGATGCAGGTTGGACCGATGGGGTAAGTAGTGCAGATAATATATCTGGGGGGTCTTCTCAAGAGGTGGTGCAAGGAGTGTATGGAGGTGCAAGCACAAAGGCATCTGTAGATAGTCAATATGATGTACTAACTCCTAATTCTAAAGGTGGTGATAATACAAATAATAAATCTGATAATCAAACACAACAAATTCCACAATTTGCTCTAGATGACAATTATTCTAAGATATTACCTAATAGAGATACTTTTTATTTTGACGCTAAGAGTGTGGATGGGGGAGCTGATAGTGTTAGTACATGGCTGGAAAATAATAAAGATATAAAGATAGAGGATTATTCAAATATAGATTGGACAGATTATTCTAAAGATAAAACAACGTTGGGCCAAAAGTATCCTGGTTGGGAAAATGATTTTGCATCCGGTAAGACTTTAGAAGAGATTAGGTATGCATATCCTAAAGTTACTAAAGATGAATACGATATAATGGGGGCTATATATGCTCAGAATCACTCTAGTTGGGCAATTAATTTAAATGGAGATTCTTTACCTCCTGCACAAGAGAAGAAGAAAAAAAGTTGGATATATAAAATATTAATAGGGTGGTATTGGGATCCTATAAAGCAATTTTTTAATCCTAATGTTAGTATATGACATCAGATATAGACTCTATCAAAAAACAAGTACGATTAGCAAACTACATCTCAGTAGCTCAGATTTTTCTTAAAGATAATTTTTTCTTAGAACAACCACTAAAACAGAGCGATATAAAAGAGAGGTTGTTAGGACATTGGGGCACATGTCCTGGTATTAATTTGGTTTATGCAAATATAAATAGATTGATTAATAAACATGAAGATAATGATTTCTTATATACTATTGGGCCTGGACACGGCTTCCCTGCATTTCAGTCTAATTTGTTTATAGAAGGATCCTTAACAAAATATAAACCTGAGCAGATACCCTTTTCAAAGAAAGGTCTAGAAGAGGTTATAACTAATTTCTCTACTCCCTACGGGTATCCATCCCACCTTAATCCAGAGGCACCAGGTGTTATACTTGAAGGTGGGGAGTTGGGGTACTCTTTGTCTGTCTCAGCCGGTAGCGTGTTGGATAATCCCAAACTTGTAAATGTATGCTTAATAGGAGACGGAGAGTCTGAGACCGGCCCATTGGCAGCAAGCTGGAATGTTAATAGATTTATTAATCCAAAGACTGATGGAGTAGTATTGCCGGTTTTACATTTGAATGGCTATAAGATATCTGGTCCAACAATATTTGGTAGAATGAGCAATGATGAGATATCAGACTTCTTTAGAGCTCACGGATATACACCACTTTTTGTAGATTCTGATAAAGAAGAAGATTTAACAGAGCAGAGTGTTAGGGTCTTTGATCAAGCCATGATAATGATAAACACCTTAAAGACTCAAGCCAAGAGTGAGGAAGGTTTGGTAGCACCTCGTTGGCCGGTTATAATATTAAAAACCCCAAAAGGTATGGGAGCACCTAGTGAGGTAGGAGGAGTCAAAGTGGTCGGCAATTATGCATCACACCAAACAGTGTTTACTAATTTAAAAGGAGACTCAACTGAGTCTAGGTTGCAACTTAAGCAGTTAGAGGCTTGGTTGAAAAGTTATAATATTAGAGAACTTGTAACTTTTGATGGACAAGGTAACTTGATTTTGGATCCTGATATAGTCAAGAATATTCCTACGCAAAATAGAACAATAGGAACGTCTGATTATGCACATGGTAAGTTGCGTGGCGACTTAGAGTTGCCAGATTTAGATACGCTTAAGACCAATATATCTGTTAGGGGTCAAAAAGGAGAAGATGAGATGATGGTGGCTGGTAAATATATGGCACGGCTTTTTGAGAAGAATGTTGAAGCTAATAATTTTAGACTTTTTAGCCCAGATGAGACATACTCTAATCATTTGCAGGCAGTTTTTAAACAAACTTCTAGAGTGTGGCAGTGGCCAAATGAGGTATGGGATAAGGACATGAGTCAGAGCGGAAGAGTAGTAGAGATGCTTAGTGAACACACATTGTTTGGTATGCTACTAGGATACTCATTGACCGGCAGATATGGGTTTTTTGTGTCTTATGAATCTTTTGCTTCTATTGTAGTCTCTATGGTTGACCAATACACTAAATTTGTTTCGGTAGCTCGTAATGTAAACTTCCGTGAGGCTATGGCGCCAGTTAATATTATATTGAGCTCTTTATTAGAGAGACAAGATCATAATGGTTTCTCCCATCAGAACCCTTCTTTTGTATCTCATTTACTTAACCATAGTAGTGATATAGTTAATATGTATTTCCCTGCAGATAAAAATTTGATGTTAGAGGCTATGGATTTATCATTAACATCCAATAACTCTATAAATGTTATAGTTGCTGGCAAGAAGATGAAGCGTAGTTGGCTTACTTCGGCTGAGGCATCCGTGCAAGCAGAGGACGGTGCCGGAGTATGGGGTTTTTTATCTAATGATGGCGAGCCCGATGTGGTTATAGCCACATGTGGGGATTATGTTACTGAGGAGGCAGTTATAGGTATCACGCTCTTTAGGCAAAGATTCCCTAATGTTAAGCTTCGATTTGTAAACTTTTTTAAGTTAGATATGTTTGCAGAGTATTGTGATGAAAAGGTTTGTACGGGTAATGGTCTGCATAAAGAGCAAGTACATGACAAATATTTAACACACGATAAGCCCATTGTGTTTAACTTTCATGGGTATGCTACGACTATAAAGAAATTGTTATTTGATTATGAGGTTAGCGATAGGATTATTATAAATGGCTATGGCGAGCATGGTAGTACTACCAGTCCTTTTGATATGAAGGCTCGTAACGGGCTCTCTAGGTATCATCTTGTTAAAGATATTGCCACACAAGCTGAGAAGGTTGGGGCTATAACTCATGATCAGAAAGAAGAGGTACATAAAGAGATGTTAGATAAACTAAAGTGGGAGAAAGACTATATAATTACAAATAAAGTTGACCCACCCGAGATAAATAATTGGTGATATCAGGAGTATGAGTAATGTGCTTACAATTAATCCAGGCTCCACTGCCGTTAAATATACTCTTTTTAATAATGATGGAGAAGTACTTGATAATAAAAGTTTTGACAGGAAGCAAGTATTTAGTATTAGTGAGCAGGAGAGTAAATGGATACTGGGTCTTGAGGACGTTGTTAGAGTGAGTATAAGGGTGGTGCACGGAGGTGATACTCACGGTCCTATAATTCTAGATAATAAAGTTTTGTTTGCTATAAAGGATAATGCTAGATTTGCTCCTATACATAACTCTTTTGCATTAGAAGTTATTGAGTTTTTGCAAAGTAATTTGCCTAGTGCAGATATTATTGTGAGTTTTGACACCGACTTTCATAAAGATATACCTCTTAAAGCGCGCACTTACGCTATAAATGCAAGGGTGGCAGAGAAGTATAATATAAAGCGTTACGGCTTCCATGGGCTTGTAGTGCAGTCTGTGCTAGCTCAAACTCAGAACAATCAAGGTAAATTGCCGAGTAAGGTGATATGCGCACATATTGGTGGTGGCACATCTATGACGGCGGTATTAAATGGCAAGAGTGTAGACACAACAATGGGACTGACCCCCCTTGAAGGATTAATGATGATAACTCGTAGTGGTAGTGTAGACCCGAGTATTGTGGGGTATCTTGTTGAGCAAGGTGGCAAGAGTGTTGCTGAGGTAATGAGTATGCTTAATAATGATTCAGGCCTCTATGGTTTAACCGGGAGTAAGAACACTCTAGATATATTCACTAGAGCGAGTAAACGACAGAGTGAGGAGAAGTTGGCAGTAGACATGCTCATAGATCAGCTGGTTAAGCAGGTCTTTGCATATTACGGAGTATTGCAAGGCTGTGACTTACTTATAATCTCTGGCGGCATAGGCTATGGTAATGCATACTTGCGTAGTAGGTTGCTAAGCCAGTTAGAGATAATCGGTATAACGCAGGATAGGGTGTTCGTAACTCAAGCAGATGAAGCAAGAATACTATTTGAGAATGCTGTATGTTAGGTTAATTAAGGTATTATATTAAACTTGATTGTGGTAGACCTTGTGATACAATCGCAGTCATTATGACAGCTACAGCAGAGGTATATCAAGAGACTCAAGAGGAGGTTATTGCAGAGCAGACTAACACCACAGCACACGCTCAAAAGGGTATACATATAGCATCCTTATCTGCTGAAACTTTGGGGCAGTGGCACGGTATACCTATTAATAATACTCTTATAACCAGTTGGGCCGTGATGTTTATCCTTATCACTACTGCTTTTATAGTGGGTAAGTCTATAAAGATGGTGCCTGGTAAGGTGCAGATAATATTTGAGTCTCTTATAGACTTTGTGTATAAATATATGAAAGAGACTCTTGAGGATAGTAGGTTGGCGAGAGTCTTCTTGCCTCTTGTCCTTACACTATTCTTATTTATATTTACCGCAAATGCGCTTGAGTTTACTCCCGGTATTGGCTCTGTTGGCTTCCATCTTAAGGAGGGATTTGTGCCACTCTTTAGGAGTATGAACACTGACCTTAATGTAACCCTTGCGCTTGCTCTTATAGCGTTTATTACAATAGAGTTGACGGGGATGAAGGTGCTAGGCTTCTTCACCTATATGAGTAAGTTCATTAACTTCAAGTCACCACTTGGGTTTATAGTTGGGCTTATAGAGTTAGGTTCAGAGCTGGTGCGCATTGTCTCATTCTCCTTCCGTTTATTTGGTAATATACTAGCGGGTGAGGTACTTATAGCCGTGGTGTCTTACTTTGTGCCATATGTGTTGCCTAGCGCTCTAATGAGCTTTGAGCTCTTCATAGGATTTGTGCAGGCTGGAATCTTTGCCTTGCTTACGCTACTGTTTATCAAGCTCGCCGTTATTAAGCCACACTAGGTTACTTGTATTAAAGTAGCTTGGTGTGACTTTGTAACAAAGTCGCATTATTAATTATTAGTTTAAGTAAAATAAATATGGAATTAGAAGCAGCAAAAGCAATCGGCATGGCATTAGCAGCAGGACTTGGAGTTATAGGCCCAGGTATTGGTATTGGTCTTATAGGTAGCAAGGCTATGGAGTCTATAGGGCGCAACCCTGAGGCAAGTGGTAAGGTGGTGTCAAACATGATCATTGCTATCGCCTTCGCTGAGGCTCTTGGTATATTGGCTCTAGTAGTAGCCTTCATCATCAAAGGCCTTTAATTTTCATATTTTTGGTAGATTTCATTGTCATCTATCATAAAATATTGCTCAATGTATATTTATACACTTTACAATATTTTACTCAGATTCCTCGAACTCTACTAAAAAATAAGAAAATCACACATTCATAAATTTAAATTATCATGGCAGATTTATTACAATCATTCGGCATAGACTGGAGACTGCTTATAATACAGGCGGTCAACTTTGGTGTGCTCTTAGTGGCACTAACCTACTTTTTATATAAGCCGGTATTAAACATACTAGACGAGAGGCGTAAGAAGATAGAACAAGGAGTAAAAGATGCATCAGATGCAAAGCATGAGTTGGAGAATGCCGAGCTCAAGGCAGGAGAGATAATAGGGCAGGCTAGCGGCAAGGCAGAGGAAATAGTGCTAAATGCCAAAGGTGTAGCAGAGCAAAAAGGCCAAGAGATTATCTCAGAGGCTCAAGTTCGCTCTGAGCGTATAGAGGCCGATGCCAAAGCTAGGGCTCAGGAGGTTGCTAAGCGTGCGCTAGACGGCAGTAACGAGGAGATAGCTCGCACGGCAATACTTGCAGCAGAGAGATTACTTAAGAAGAAGCTAAATTAACATGAATCCCGAAGCATATGCCAAAGCAATGATGAGTCTCTCTTCTAAGGAGGGTCAAGATGCCGACAGTATTGTCAAGGGTCTTGTGAGCTCTCTTAAGGCTCGCGGAGCATTGGCTTTATTACCGAAGGTTTTAAGTGCATACACCAACTTAGTGGCTCAAAGGAGCTCCGAGGAGTCTACAGTAGCCGTAGCTAGGAGTACTGATGCTAAGGGTGCCATAGAGCTATCAGGTGCCCCTAAAGATGCTAAGGTGATAGTAGACGAGAGGTTAATAGGAGGGTATAGATTAGAGAAGGGAGGTAAGCTTATAGACAATACATTTAAAGCGAAATTGTTACAAATATATAGAAATGCCACAAAGGCGTAATTATAAAATTATTAATTTATTAAATTATAAATATGGCGAAAGATAACAGTAGTACAATAATAGAGAGGCTCAAAGCAGAGATAGCTAACCTAGACACCAAGACTGATGCGCAAGATGTCGGCAGGGTTGTCTCTGTGGGAGATGGAGTGGCAGAGATAGACGGACTTAGCGAGGCTAAGATGATGGAGATGATACTCTTTGATGACTCAAGTAATAAGAGTCTTGAGGAGGCAATGCAGAGCGAGGGTGTCTTATATGGTCTTGTACTCAACCTTGAGGAGGACTCAGTCAAGACTGTTATCTTGGGTGATTCTAGTAGAGTGTCAGAGAACATGCTGGCCCGCTCTACTGGTCGCGTACTCTCTGTGCCAGTTGGCGAGTCGCTGTTGGGCAGAGTAGTGAATGCTCTTGCAGAGCCAATAGATGGTAGGGGAGTAATAAAGAGCAAGCAATACAATCCAATAGAGCGCGATGCATACTCTGTGCTAGACAGACAGAGTGTTAGCGAGCCGCTACACACTGGTATTAAAGCCATTGATGCAATGGTGCCGATAGGTCGTGGACAACGCGAGCTTATTATTGGAGACCGCTTCACAGGTAAGACGACTATCGCCATAGATGCAATAATTAACCAAAAGAACGAACCTAAAGAGACTCGACCAATATGTATATATGTTGCCATAGGGCAGAAGGAGTCTAAGACTGCTCGCATAGTACAGCAACTAGAGGAGTCAGGAGCTATGGAGTATACAGTAGTAGTAACAGCTCCGGCATCTGCTCCCGCTCCGATGCAGTTCTTAGCGCCATTTGCTGGTGCAGCTATTGGAGAGTATTTTATGGACTCTGGGCGTGATGCGCTTATTGTATATGATGATTTGTCTAAGCAAGCTGTTGCGTATCGCGAGCTCTCACTCTTGCTCCGCAGGCCACCGGGTCGCGAGGCATACCCTGGAGACATCTTCTACCTGCACTCAAGGTTACTTGAGCGTGCGGCGAGGCTTAATGACAAGCTTGGTGGTGGCTCTCTAACAGCCTTACCTATAATTGAGACACAAGAGGGAGATGTGTCTGCCTATATACCAACTAATGTTATCTCTATCACAGATGGTCAGATAGCGCTTGACGCGAGCTTATTTAACAAAGGGCTTATGCCAGCTATAGACGTGGGTAACTCCGTATCTCGAGTAGGTAGTTCGGCACAAACAAAGGCAATGAAGAAGGTTGGAGGTTCTATGCGCGTTGAGCTTGCTCAATTCCGTGAACTTGAGGCCTTTATGCAATTTGCTCAAGACTTAGACGAGGCTACGAAGAAGCGTATAGACTCAGGCCGAAGATTAACAGAGTTGTTGAAGCAGAAGAATGGCCAGCCTATACCATTTGCCTTGCAATCACTCGTTATATATGCTGGAGTTAATGGCTACTTAGACAAGGTGCCAGTAGAGAATATTATTCAGGTAGAGGGTAAGATGAGGGAGTTCTTTACTGATCAGTACTCATCTCTGGTAGAGACCATAACCAAAGAAAAAGCATTGAGTGAGGAGGGTGAGAAGGAACTTAAGCAAGCACTGAAGGTCTTTGCTGAGGCTAATAAAGATCTATATAGCGCAGAGTAACATAACATGGCCGGACTTAAAGAGATTAAAAACAAAATAAATTCAGTAAACAAGACTCGTAAGGTAACGCGAGCTATGGAGGCCGTAAGTGCTGTGAAGATGCGCAAGAGTCAAGAGCATACCCTCAGTGCCCGCGCTTATGCGCGCAGCGCCGTACGTATATTGGCACAAGTTAGCTCTGTTGTAGAGTTCGGCAAGCATCCACTTGTGGCTAAGCAGGCCACGGGGCCTACAGCGGTAGTGCTCGTCACTAGTGATAAGGGCTTAGCAGGTAGCTTAAACAGTGCGGTACTTAAGCTGGCAGAACAATTCGTAGCTAATAAAGACGAGAATAAGGGTGGTATAAAGTGGATCTGCATTGGCAAGCGAGGCTTAGATTGGGTAGAGCGCAGGGGGTATGAGGTGGTGCACAGTATAAGTAATATAAGTGATGATGTAACAGAGGAGGAGATGAGAGAGGTTACAAATCTCATAACAGCTCTTAAAGAGGGTGGAGAGGTGCGTAAGGTTAATATAATCTACACCAACTTTAAGTCTACCTTTGAGCAAGAGGCGGTGATGAGGCGCGTGCTGCCACTTAGCTATGGTGCTCTTAATGATATTGTGCAGGGCATATTGCCAAGCAAGGGTAAGTGGGCTGATGCTGAGGACTCTAAGGGCAATAAGCAAATTGCAGATTATAAGATGGAGCCTGACCGCGAGAGTCTATTAGTAGAGGTATTGCCAAGATTGGTAAATATATTAGTATTCCATACTCTGCTAGAGAACAAGGCAAGCGAGCACTCTGCAAGGATGGTAGCGATGAAGAACGCGACGGACAAGGCAGGCGAGGTGGGGATGCTACTGAAGCGCAAGTTCAACAAGGCGCGCCAGGCAACTATCACTGCAGAGATAGGGGAGATTACAAGTGGATTAGAAGCAATGAAGTAAATTATTAAAATTATAAATATTATTATGCAGAAGAATAAAGTAGCAGAGAACAAAACAAATGGAGTGGTTAAGCAGATTATTGGACCGGTGGTAGACGTCTACTTTAAAGACAATTTGCCAGACATATTAACTGCGCTAGAGGTGCAGGGTGAGGGTAAGGTAGTAACTCTTGAGGTTGCCTCTCACCTCGGTTTAGACAGAGTGCGCTGTATAGCTATGGCAGACACAGCCGAGCTTAAGCGTGGTATGGAGGTAGTGAACACCGGGGCACCGATATCTGTGCCAACTGGTGAGGCAGCACTTGGTAGGATGTTCTCTGTGCTTGGCGAGCCTATAGATGGTAAAGAGGTGCCTAAGAAGGCTAAGCGAATGCCGATACATGCCAAAGCTCCGACCTTTGCAGAGCAGAGCACAAGTGCCGAGGTATTTGAGACAGGGATTAAATCCATCGACCTTATGACCCCCTTTATCAAGGGTGGCAAGGTTGGACTCTTCGGCGGTGCCGGAGTGGGTAAGACCGTGCTAATACAAGAGCTAATACGCAATGTGGCTAGTGAGCATGGAGGATACTCAGTATTTGCCGGAGTTGGAGAACGTGTGCGCGAGGGTAATGACCTATACTATGAGATGAAGGAGTCTGGCGTACTAGACAAGACGGCACTTGTGTTTGGCCAGATGAATGAGGTGCCAGGAGCCCGCGCGCGCGTGGCTCTCTCTGGACTCACTATGGCAGAGGCCTTCCGTGACCTGCCTGCCGGCAAGGCAGGTGAGGGGGGTAAGGATGTGCTCTTCTTTATGGATAACGTATTCCGCTTTGTGCAGGCTGGCTCTGAGGTGTCGTCACTTCTTGGGCGTGTCTCAAGTGCCGTGGGTTACCAACCAACTCTGGCAACAGAGATGGGTAACTTACAAGAGCGCATTACCTCTACTAAGAATGGCTCTATAACATCTATACAGGCCGTATACGTGCCGGCTGATGACATGACAGACCCGGCTCCTGCTACTACCTTTACCCACCTAGACTCCACAGTGTCACTCTCTCGTGAGCTGGCACAGAAGGCCATATTCCCAAGTATTGACCCACTAGCCTCAAGTTCAACGGCACTTACACCAGACATTGTAGGAGAGGAGCACTACAGAGTTGCAAGTGAGGTTAGGCGAGTATTGCAAAAGTATAAAGACCTACAAGACATCATAGCCATCCTCGGTATTGAGGAGCTTAGTGAGGAGGACAAGCAGCTTGTGTATAGAGCTCGCAAGATAGAAAAGTTCTTCTCTCAGCCATTCTTTGTTGCGGAGATCTTTACAGGTAAGAGCGGTAAGTATGCCTCTCTGGCAGATACTGTGCGAGGTTTCGGTGAGATCCTAGATGGTAAGTATGATGATGTGGATGAGAACGAGTTCTACATGAAGGGCTCTATAGACGAGGTTAATACTAATGCAGCTAAATAATATGAAGGGCTTCCACCTAACAGTATCGTCAGTGTCAGAGAGTATGTTTGATGACGAGGCTCTCTCAGTGGTAGTGCCTGGAGTAGAGGGTGATATGGAGATACTCGCCGAGCACGAGCCATTAATCTCAACACTTAAGGCCGGTACTATAACAATAAAGACGAAAGACAATCCAGAGGGAGAGAAGTTCGCCATAGAGAAGGGTATCCTAGAGGTAGCAAATAACAGAGCGGTTGTGCTAGTATAAATGAAAGAATTTACAAGATTAAAAGAAAACTTTATTTGTGAGCGTTGTGGTGCCGAGAATATTGGTAATGGGTATACCAATCACTGCGCGGAGTGCCTGTGGAGCAAACATGTCGATATTAACCCTGGAGACAGGCTTGCACTTGAGAGTTGTGGAGGGCTTATGGAGCCGGCAGAGGTGCAGACAAAGGGCGACACTTATATAATAAAACACAAATGTCAAAAGTGCGGGCACGAGAAGCCAAATAAAGTCGCAAAGAGTGATAACTTTGATACACTATTAGAGTTATGCAAAGTAAAGTCAAAATAAAGACTGAGAGAGAGGTAGATATAGAAAATAAGATTCTTGAGATTGAGCAGCAAATGACTGCTCAAGACTTTTGGGCTGACTCACAGAAGGCCCAGCAGGTAATGGCGGAGTATCAAGCTCTTAAGGAGGAGCTTAAGACAGGCAAGAGTGGTGGCAAGTATGATAAGAGCAGTGCAATAGTGACGATCATGGCCGGGGCAGGTGGCGACGACGCAGAGGACTTTGTGGCGATGCTCAAGCGTATGTATGAGCGCTGGGCAGTTAAGAACAACTTAGTAGTTGAACAGTTGAGTAGCACGACAAGCTCAGTTGGGTATCGGAGCGTTAGCTTTTTACTTAGTAGTCGAAGTACTAAGTTGGGTGTGTACGGTAAACTTAAAGGTGAGAGTGGAGTGCATCGGCTTGTGCGTATCTCGCCGTTTAATGCTCAGGGCAAGAGGCAGACGAGTTTTGCTATGGTTGAGGTAGTGCCCGAGCTTAAGGAACTGCCAGACATAAAGATTGACGATAAAGACATTGAGGTGAGCTTTGCGCGTTCCGGTGGCGCAGGCGGGCAGAATGTAAACAAGGTAGAGACAGCCGTGCGCATACTCCACAAGCCAACGGGCATAACGGTTAAGTGTACAGAGGGTAGGACACAGCAAGGCAATAGGGAGAAAGCTATGGCACAGCTACTCGGTAAGTTGTTTAAGCTCCAGGAGAAGGAGAGAGATCTAGAGGTTAAGGGCTTATCGATGGGAGCTGAGGTGCAGAATGAGTGGGGTTCACAAATGCGTAGTTATGTACTCCATCCATATAAGAAGGTTAAAGACCATAAGAGTGGGGTGGAGACGAGTAATGTCGGTGCCGTGCTCGATGGTGATATTGGTCTATTCTTATAAGTAGATGTGTTATTATTAACTTATGGCAGATAATAAAAAGAAGAAGTCTTGTTTCAAAGATCCTATACATTGCTTATTTGATAAGGTTAAAGGAGTATATAAGAGTATACATAAGTATTTGACTGGTCATGATATACAGAGCTTGCATATGTTTTACATATTGTTGGCATTAACAATAGCCCCACTAATAATATTTAATTTCGAAGGAGCTAAGAGAGTGTTTATAGTATTGATTGTGTTGTCTCCTGTGTGGTTAACATTGGCATTAATATTTACCATATGGGGTATATGGATGGATTATATAAATTTAAAATTTTTGGCAGATTCTAAACAAGAATCTCAGTTATATGAGATAGTAGTACCTAAAACCATTACTAAATCTCCTGCTGCCATGGAGTTGTTTTTTGAAGGATTATTATTAACACAAGGTACATCTACTGAGATAGATAAATATTGGAGAGGTAGATTACGACCTTGGTGGAGCTTAGAGATAACCGGAATCAATGGAGAAGTGAGAATGTATTTTTGGTGTTGGAAGAGATTTAAAGAGCATGTAGAAGCTCAGCTTTATGCTCAATATCCAGAGGTTGAGCTTATAGAGGTTGACGATTACTCTAAAAAGATAGAGTATGATCCAGATAAGCATTTTGCACTTGGACATAGATTTAAATTAGCAAAAGAAGAGGCTTTGCCCATAAAGACGTATTATGATTATGGTTTACATGAGCATGCAGATAAATGGGAGACTAAAATAGATCCAATGGTAAATGTTTTAGAAAAATTTGCATTGATGCAACAAGGTGAGCAAATGTGGTTGCAAATATTATTTCAGAAATCTGATAGAAAGGTAGCAGAAGAAGCTGAGAAAACAATAGAAAAGATTTATAAAGATAAAACTCCTGAGTACCCTGCAATGGATGGGTCAGACGAGAAGGTTAAAGGTTTCCCAATGCTTTTACCTAGTGAGAGAGAGAAGGTGGAAGCTATACAGCGGGCGAGTAAAAAACCATCTTTTGATTGTATTATAAGAGGTTTATATATAGCTGAGAAAGAACATATGAATACTTTGAGAGTTCAGTCTATGGGTAAGATGTTTAATTATTATAATGGTTTTAATGAGTTAAAGCCTTTTGATGGAGGTGCTTCAGGAGGTGATTATCCATGGGAGAAGCTTACATTACCTAATTTACATGGAATACTTAAAGATTTTATAGAGGCCTATAGGTTGCGTAGTGGCTTTAATGTACCGTTTAAGAAGCCAACAATTACTCTTACTACTGAGGAGTTGGCGACCTTATTTCATTTTCCTAGTGAGGAGGGCAGGGTGCCAGGTTTACAGAAGAGTCAATCTAAATCCTCAGTACCTCCCCCTAATTTACCTACTGAGTAATTATATATAGATCATGATAGATGGCGATACAAATATATTCTCTAATTTGGCCGGAGCAAATAGTAGATTAGAGTATGTAGTGGGCAAGACTAAAGACTTGTGGCAAAGAGGTGCCAATAAAAGAACAAAAATAATAGTAATATGCGTTTTAATTATAAGTGGATTATTTTATTTGTATGCAGTTAAGCCTCCAAGTAACTTTCCCATAAATACGTTGATTGCCGTTAAAGAAGATCAGAATTTAGAGCAAGTAGCTCAAGATCTTGTGGAGAGACATGTTGTACGCAATAAGGCGGCGATGATATTAATAACAAGATTGTATAAAAAAGATAAAAGTATTTTTTCTGGAGATTATTTATTTAAAAAGTCAGAGAATTTATTTGGTGTTATTAGGAGATTGAGTACTGGAGAATTTGGCTTAGAACCTGTAAAGATACGAGTTAAGGAGGGTAGTACCGTAGAAGACATTGCAAATGTTTTGTCAAAGAAGATGTTAAAATTTAATAAAGAACTGTTTTTAAGGATGGCTAGTAAGAATGAGGGATACCTCTTCCCCGATACATATTACTTTTTACCTAATGCACCCGAGAGTCAGATAGTAGACTCTATGAAAGACAATTTTTATAAACATTATAAAGAGATAGAGGATCAGGTTAAAGATACACAATACTCTGTACATGATATCGTTACATTAGCTTCAATAGTAGAGCTAGAGGCACATAAATTTGAAGATAGGAGGAAGATTGCCGGAGTGTTGTATAATAGATTAAAATTAGGAATGCCTTTACAGGTTGATGTCTCTTTTGTTTATATAATGGGTAAAGGCACTTTTGATATAACTAAAGAGGATCTTAAACATGACTCTTTGTATAATACATATGTACATAAAGGTTTGCCTCCTGGCCCTATAGGTTCACCAAGTATGGATAGTCTTAAGGCTGTAGTAAATCCAGTAAAGAGTAAGTGGTTATTTTATTTGGCAGATAAGCGAGGAGTAACGCATTATAGCTCTACTTATAAAGAGCACTTGCGTAAGAAGAGATTATACATAGATAATCGTAATTAAGATATATTTTAATTAACATTGACCAAAGAGTGGTTGTAGTGCATTATGGTGTTTATATGGATGGATCAGGATTTAACAAATTTACAACCAGGGCTAAGGAGGCTATACATAAGGCGCACCAAATAGCCATTGAACGCAATAAAACTCAAGTTACACCTCTGCACTTGCTCACTGCTATGATGACTCAAGATGAGAGTTCTGTTTTGGCCATATTAGATTATATGGAGGTTGATACTATTGCCATGGGAGAGGAGGTGGATGATGCTTTGGAGAATAATATGGGCGGGGTAATATCTCCATCTTTACAGATTTATTTAACACCTGATACGGTTAACGTTATAGAAGGGGCAATTAGATTGGCGGAGTCTATGGGAGATAGCTTTGTCTCTTTAGAGCATCTTTTTATGGCGATGTTGGACTATCCCGGCAATACAGCATATATATGGGATAAATTCAAAGTTGATAGACAGGCAGTCTTAGATGTATATACAGCTATGCAAAAAGGGGAGATAAGTAATAAAAATGTACCTAAGCGCAATAGAGCTATTTATAAATATACTCGTTCTTTGACTAAACTCGCGAGTGAGAACAAGTTGGATCCAGTGATAGGTAGAGAGGTGGAGATAGACAGAGCTATTAAGGTTCTCTCAAGAAGGAAAAAAAATAACCCGATATTAATAGGTGAGGCAGGAGTTGGTAAGACAGCAATAGTGGAGGGATTGGCACAAAGGATAGCAAACTCTGAGGTACCTGAGAGCTTAAGAGGTAAAGAACTAGTGTCATTGGATTTGGGATTGCTTGTAGCGGGGACTAAGTTTAGAGGCGAGTTTGAAGATAGACTTAAATTATTAATGAAGGAGGTGGAGCGAGCAAAAGGAGACATTATCTTATTTATAGATGAGCTGCACACTATAGTGGGTGCAGGTTCTGCAGGAGACTCTTTAGATGCATCTAATATGCTGAAGCCGTCCTTAGCAAGGGGAGATATGCGTGTTATAGGAGCTACCACATTTGATGAGTATAAAAAACACATAGAGAAAGATTCTGCTTTGGTGCGTAGGTTTCAATCTATAACAGTTAATGAACCTTCGCCAGAGGATACTCTTATTATATTAAAAGGATTAAAAGAGAAGTACGAGTTGTATCACGGTCTACGCATAAGTAACAATGCGCTAGAGGCCTCAGTTGACCTATCTGTTAGGTATATTACAGATCGCAATTTACCTGACAAGGCAATAGATGTTATAGATGAAGCGATGTCTACTGCAAGAATTTCTTTAGAAAAGAAACCAAAAGTTTTACAAGAAGCTCATGATAAAATAAGATCTTTGGAGATAGAACTTAAGTCTATAAAAATGAGTTCTTCAACAAAATCGGCATCTTCTAATAAGGTAAATAAGAAGGAGTCTAAAATAAAAAAGGATATAGCAGATATAGAGGAAGCAACTAGAGAGATTAATACTCGTTGGAATATGGAGCGAGAATTACATATACAAATACGAGAGATCAAAGAAGAGATAGATCAGTTGACCATAGAAGCAGACAGTAGCGAGAGTGTACAAGATTTGGATAAAGTAGCAGAGATAAGGTATTCATTAATACCTAATAAGCGTACTAAATTAGTGTCACTAATAAAAAGTTTAAAGGAATTACAAAAAGATAGACAAATTATAAAAGAGGAAGTAAATGAAAATGACATAGCAGAAGTAGTCTCTAATATAACAGGTGTGCCTAGCAGCAAGATGCTCGAGGGTGAAATTAAAAAGTTATCTAATATGCAACAATACTTGGAGGAAAATGTGATAGGTCAGAAAGAGGCAATTGAGGGTATTAGTAATGCTATTATACGTGCGCGCACGGGGGTCTCAGATCCCAATAGACCTTTAGGATCTTTTATATTTCTAGGATCCACAGGAGTGGGCAAGACAGAGTTGGCAAAATCTTTAGCGGAGTTTTTGTTTGATGATATTACGGCATTAATTAGAGTAGATATGAGTGAGTACATGGAGAAACACTCAATGAGCAAAATGGTGGGATCTCCTCCCGGATATGTTGGACATGAGGAGGGGGGTAGTCTTACGGAGATAGTTAGACATAGACCATACTCAGTTTTGTTATTTGATGAGATAGAGAAGGCTCACCCAGATATATTTAATTTACTTTTGCAAGTCTTGGACGACGGAGTGTTAACTGATGCTAAGGGTCGTAGTGTGAATTTTAAAAATACTATAATATTGATGACCAGCAACTTAGGTTCTGAATATGTTAAAGAGATAACCAAGATAGGCTTCAGTAAAGTTAAAGATGATGAACTTAAATTCTTAAAAGAGCAAAAGGAAAATATTCAATCAGCAGTTAAGAACTTTTTTAGACCAGAATTTTTGAATCGTATTGATGAAACTATTATATTTAATGTATTAAGTAGAGAAGATGTGAGAAAAATAGTTAAGAAGCATATAGAGGAGGTAAAGAGTAGGCTATTAAGTAGAGGTATTATATTGCAAGTAGCAATTAGTGTTATTAAACAGATAGAGCACGAGGGCTACGACCCACAATATGGAGCTAGGTCTATTAAAAGGGTTGTAAATAATAAGATACTAACTCCCTTATCAAAGATAATATTAGAGGCAGGTATGCCAAACAAAGCCAAGGTAAAGATAAGTGCCTCTAAAGATGACGTCTCAGAGTTTGTGTTTGATGTGCAATTACCTCAGACCAAAGCTTTGCCAATATCTAGAAATTCTAGTACAAGATCAAAAAGAAGGTCTATACATGAGATGAGTAAGGTGGTCTCAGCTAAGTAAATTAACATACAAATTTGTAGGCGTGAGGATTGGTGGTATAATGTTTTTTATATGACTAAAGCCAAATCTGATGATACGCAAAATACTGAAACTATAATCAAATTTAAAGACGTTACTAAGTTTTACAATGGTGGGCCGGCCGCTTTAGACTCAGTTAATATAGATATTAACCACGGAGAGTTTGTGTCTGTAGTTGGGCATTCTGGAGCGGGTAAGAGCACTTTGTTAAAAATGATTTTAGCAGAGCTTTATCCTAGTGAGGGTGCGGTATATCTGCGTAAAGATGATACTCAAAATTTAAGTAAAAAAGACCTTATAAGACTTCGTCGTAGTATAGGTGTGATTTTTCAAGATTTTAGATTAATAGATTCTAAAACTGTGTATGAGAATATTGCCTTTGCTCTAGAGGTCGCTGGCATGAGTAATGACGAGATCGAGTCAGATGTACCACATGTTTTAGGGTTGGTGGATTTACATGATAAAGCGGAGCACTTTCCTAAAGAGCTTTCGGGAGGGGAGCAACAAAGAGTCGCTATAGCTAGAGCTATAGTAACTCAACCGGATGTATTGATAGCCGATGAGCCGACCGGTAACCTTGATCCCATAAATACATATGAGGTTGTACAGATATTAAAGAAAATAAATGATCTGGGCACTACTGTTGTTTTGACAACACACAATAAAGGCGTAATAGACTCCGTTGGAGGTAGAGTTTTGACTATGGATTCTGGAAGAGTTATTAGAGATGACAATGGAGGGCAATATGTATTATAAATGTTGATGTGTTATAATCTACTATTATGTTGTTAACTACAGTAAAAAGGGTTATACGATCAGGAGTTGTTGGTTTCTTCCGTAATACCTTTGTCTCACTTGCTACTGTATTGGTGATGATGATTACACTGTTTGTTATTGGGTCTACTATTTTTATGAATGAAGCTCTCACCGCTACTTTAGATCAGATTAAGCACAAAGTAGATATAAATGCTTATTTTTTAACCACTGCTACCGAGGATCAAGTTTTAGATATAAAATCTAAAGTAGAGAAGTTACCTGAAGTAGCTTCAGTAGAGTATATATCTAGAGAAGAAGCTCTTAAACAATTTAAATCAAGACATGAGAATGATCAGTTAACTCTACAAGCTCTTGAGGAGTTAGATGATAATCCTTTTGGTGCTAGTTTGGCGGTACAAGCTAAAGATCCAAGTCAATACGAAGTTATAGCTAAATTTTTAGAGGGGCAGGTAAATGTTCAAGGAGAAGATGAACAAATAATAGAGAAAGTTAATTATAATCAAAATAAGACAGTTATAGATAGATTAACTAATATAATCCATTTAGTAGAGCGGGTAGAGTTTATATTTAGTATATTTTTGATTTTAGCTTCTGTTATGATTGTATTTAATACAATCAGATTAGCTATTTATACAAATAAAGATGAGATAGAAGTTATGCAATTGGTTGGTGCGGATAATTGGTTTGTTAGGGGGCCTTATGTAGTAGAGGGTATACTATATGGCTTAACAGCGGGTGTGGTTGTGTTGCTTATTTTCTATCCAATATCAATATACCTTGCGCCTAGCACCAAGAGCTTTTTTGTGGCATTTGATACGTTGACATTTTATTTAACAAATTTTGGTCAGTTATTTATTTATGTAGTTGGCTCAGGTGTTATACTTGGGGCAGTATCGAGTTTTTTGGCTGTTAGAAGGTATTTAAATGCATAAAACATATTATTAAAATTAAGGTGCGCATAATTTATGAAGAAGAATCACAAATATATATTTGTAATAGGAGGTGTAATGTCTGGAGTGGGTAAGGGTATAGCCTCAGCTTCTATAGGTAAGGTATTGCAAAGTAGAGGATATAAGATTAATTTAGTTAAGGTCGATCCTTACTTGAATGTAGACGCCGGCACTATGAATCCTACAGAGCATGGAGAGACATTTGTATTAAACTCTGGTTTAGAAACCGATCAAGATATGGGTAATTATGAGAGGTTTTTGGGACGAGATCTGCCAGAGGAGAATTATCTAACAAGTGGTATGGTGTATAAGAGCGTTATAGAGAGAGAGCGTAATTTGGGTTATAAGGGGAAATGTGTAGAAGCTATACCACATATTCGTAATGAGATAATAGACAGGTTAGAGGCCGCAGCAAGTATAAATGGGTCTGAAATAAGTGTTATAGAGATAGGGGGTACAGTAGGAGATTATCAAAACATCATGTTTATAGAGGCTGCAAGGGTTATGTATGCCAAAGATCCTGACAGCGTATTCTTTATAATGGTGAGCTATTTGCCTGTGCCCAGTAAAGTTGGCGAGATGAAGACCAAGCCGACTCAGAATGCAATAAGGCAACTAAATAGTTATGGAGTACAGCCCCATATGGTAATAGGACGTTCTAGTGAGGTATTGGACAAAAGACGTAAAGATAAGATTGCAATGCAATGTAATATTCGTCCAGATTATGTTATTTCTGCGCCTGATATAGAGAGTATTTATGATGTGCCAATAAATTTTGAGAAAGATAATGTGGCCAGCATAATATTGTCGCATTTTAATTTAAAGACTAAACGTAACAATAAATTGGCAGAAGATGGATTAAAAAAATGGAGGAGGTTTGCCAATAGTGCAAAAAAAGCCAAAAAGGAGTTAAATATCGCCATAGTGGGTAAGTATTTTGATACAGGAGATTTTGTGCTTTCGGATGCTTATATATCAGTGATAGAGGCTATTAAGTTTTCCGCTTATGCTAAAGGAGTAAAGCCTAATTTACACTGGCTTTCTTCGCATGATTTTGAATCTGGTAAAGTGAATATAAAGGAATTAGATAAATACGATGGTATATTAGTGCCTGGAGGATTTGGCAAAAGTGGCATAGAGGGGAAGATAAAAGTAATAAAGTACGCCAGAGAGAACAAGATACCGTATTTTGGGCTTTGTTATGGTATGCAACTTATGATAGTAGAGTATGCTAGACATAAAGCTGGCATAGCAGGAGCTAACACTAGAGAGATAAGCAATGGTAAAGGTGATATGGTAATAGACATAATGCCGGAGCAAGTAGAAAGGCTAAAAAATAAAGATTATGGAGGTACTATGCGTTTGGGTAAATATCCGGCTTATATTAAAAAAGGCACTATAGCACGTAAATCTTATAAAAAAGAAATGGTTAATGAGAGACATAGACATAGATATGAGGTAAATCCCGAGTACATTGAAAGATTAGAAGAATCTGGTTTAATTTTCTCTGGAGTGTCTCCGGATGAGAGACTGATGGAGATTGCCGAACTCTCTATTAAGGAACACCCTTTTATGGTTGGTACACAATTCCATCCAGAGTTGACAGCGCGTCCACTATCTCCACACCCTTTGTTTACCGAGTTTATAAAGGCATCTGTTTTATATAAAAATTGTAAATAGTTGTGGTAGAATGTGAGGTATGGATGCGATATCTATAATCATATCTTATACATTTGCCACTTTGGTAGCTTTGTCAATTTTATATTTTTTCTATGGCATATCAAAGATTAAACATTCTTATGATTATGCTAAGATTGACGAAGGGGCAGATAATGCCTTTACCTCTTTAACATTAATTTTCTGGGTTCTTATTGCTTGGATAGTTATACACAGTTTGATTGTTGTATTTATATAGAGTGTTATAATATTAGAGCAAGTAATTAATATTAAGTAATTATTAGAAAATATGAAAAATAAAATCACAACTTTAAGTTCTTTATTAACAATGATTGTATTGTTGCCCTCTATAACATATGCCGCAGGGGTAGGAGAGCTCTTAGAAAAGGTGAGAGGCTGGCTTAATTTGCTAGTACCTATGCTTATAACGTTGGGCATCATTGCCTTTTTCTGGGGTCTAACAAAATATCTTCTTACTCAAGGAGAAGATAAGAAGAAAGGTTTAGATATAATGCTTATGGGTATTTTGGCTGTATTTGTTATGGGTTCTATAGGAGGGCTAGTTGGACTATTGCAAAGTACAACGGGTATCGATAATGGTAGTAACACCATAAATCCTCCTTGTGTAGGTAAGGCCTGCAACAACAGTTAGGATTTATTGTATGAATGCGACTGCTCAGCAGATCTCAGATAGTATATCTACGATGATATTACAACCAATAACCTCACTGCTCTTTGCGGTGGGTTTTTTGGTTTTTATTTGGGGTTTGATTGAGTTTATAGCAAATCCAACCGACCCAGAGAAGAAGAAGACGGGTACAAACCATATGATTTTTGGCATATTAGGTTTACTAATAATGGTCTCTATCTGGGGTATAGTGGGGTTAATAACCAATACCTTAGGTGTAGATTGTAGTGGGCTTAGTCAAGGGCAACCTTGTAGATGATTAAGGAGTAGGAGGAGAGGATCTATATAGGTTTACTTCGTGCATGATGATGTCTCTTTCAAGTTCTGGTTTTGGTATACCTACTATTTTTGCGTCTGTACCCCCTGTACCCGCAGTTTGTACTCTGAGAGTCCCGAATTTTAAGAATGTTTCAAAAATACCCACTACATCTACTTGTACATCTTGCACAGTTTTCATATGCAGAGTTTTTATTTCTCTGTTAAATAATGCTTTTTGTTCGATGTCTATAATACGTTTATTTGTAACTATCCATAAGTCTAAGTAATAGTTTGTCCATATAGTAAACATTGCAGTTAGAGAGATTAGCATCCAAAAACTACTGAAGAAGATAGTGAGAGCCATCTGAGTTGGGCTCATGGTTATTGATGAGAGCACGGACAATATGATAAGAGGTAAGAAGAACACAACGCCAAAAGGTAATATGTGTATAAACAACACAAACCAATGCTTACGCATAACACTTAGCAGAGTTTCTCCGGGTTGTAGATTTAACTCATCGATGTTGAAGTCAGACGGAATCATAATAAAGAGCTAGAAGCTGTGAGCATTATAAATAATAAAACAAATCCAAGCCCCATATAAGATATAGATGCATAAATAGAGACTACAGTACTCATAGAATATTTAAACCAGTGGTACATCATTACCGCGCCATATATCATAAAAATAGTAAATATAAACAGTAACAATATAAATAGCATAGTAGAGACCTGCATGAACTAGATTATAGCATAAAATTATGTAATAATGCCATGACTATAATTTATAATATTACATATATGCGTATGCGAAAAACCCAAAAACCCCCCAAAAAAACCCCAAAAGCTTTTTCCTTAAATATAAATAAGAGAAATAATAAAAAAAATTCTCCTGACCTACTCTTACAATTGGTGCTCTCTATAGTCATATTTGCATTACTTTTTGGAGGATATGCCACATTGCAAAAGCAAGTAGAAGCCAATAAAGCTAAAACCATAGCTCTTTCTGAGCTGGTAACAGATATTAATGCTGGGTTGGTAAAAGGTATTACCGTTTTTGGAGAATATGTCGATATAAAATATAAAGAGCAGTCTAATGATGGTAGGGATATAATTAAAAAAACAAAAAAAGAGGCTAGGGCACCTATAACCCAGACTCTTAATAACTATGGTGTTTCCCCAGAACAGTTAAAAGGTATTAAAATAGAGATTAAAGATCCTACTGGTTTTAAATACTGGTTTGGGCAGATAGCACCTCTTGTTATACCGGCTTTATTATTGCTTGGTATTATTGTATTTTTGTCTAGACAAGTTGGTAAAGGTGCAGGTGGCATGCAAGCCTTCTCTTTTGGGAATTCTAGAGCTAGACTAAGAAATCCTGATGATAAGGAGGGTAGAGTTACTTTTAAAGATGTAGCCGGAGCTAAAGAGGCTAAAGATGAGTTGATAGAGATTGTAGACTTTTTAAAGAACCCTAAGAAATTTATAAACATAGGAGCACAAATACCAAAAGGAGTCATGCTTATGGGAGCTCCTGGTTGCGGTAAGACATTATTGGCGCGCGCTGTGGCAGGTGAGGCTGGAGTGCCTTTTTACTCAATATCTGGATCAGAATTTGTAGATATGTTTGTAGGAGTTGGAGCAAGTCGTACACGTGATTTATTTGCTCAAGCTAAAAAGAACTCCCCATCCATTATCTTTATAGATGAGATAGATGCTGTAGGTCGTGTACGAGGAGGAGGCATAGGAGGAGGTAATGATGAGAGAGAGCAGACACTTAACCAAATACTTGTAGAGATGGATGGCTTTGAGCCTAATGCTAAGGTTATAGTTATGGCAGCTACTAATAGACCAGATGTACTTGATCCTGCTTTGTTAAGGCCAGGTAGGTTTGACAGACGAGTAGTAGTGGAGTTACCTGATAAAGACGCTAGAGAAGAGATATTAACTTTGCATATGCGTAATAAAAAGATAGAAAGTAATATAGATTTGTCAATTATAGCTAGTCGTACACCGGGTTTCTCTGGTGCTGATTTAGCCAACTTAGCCAATGAGGCGGCTATATTAGCTGCTAGCTCAAAGAGAAAGAGGGTGAGTCAAGATGATTTATTAAAGAGTATAGAGAAGGTGATGATTGGTCCAGAGCGTAAGAGTCATGTGTTAAATAAAAAAGAGAAAGAGATTACAGCATATCACGAGGCAGGGCACGCACTTATAGCTAGTATGTTGCCATATTCTGACCCTGTACATAAGGTATCTATCATTAGCCGTGGCAGAGCAGCGGGGTACACTCTTAAACTACCAGATGAGGACAAGAAGATGCAGAGTCGGAAGGAGTTTGAGGCGGACATTGCAGTATCTCTCGGTGGTTACATAACAGAGAAGATGATATTCGGAGACGTAACGACAGGACCAAGTAACGATTTGCAAGTTCTTACTAATACTGCTCGTAATATGGTAACTCGCTGGGGCATGAGTGACTCTGTAGGGCCAATAGCCTTAGTAGGTGAGGGTGGCGAGGCACTCTTTGGTGTTGGCCCCAAGGCAAAGGAATACTCTGAGGAGGTTGGAGCTAAGATAGATGCAGAGGTTAAGAAGATTATAGACAAAGCATATAATGTTGCCGAGACGATACTAAGAGAGAAGCGCAGTGTGCTCGATGCAATAGCTAAAAGGCTAATAGAGGTAGAGAATCTAGAGAGAGCCGAGTACGAGGAGCTCTTAAAAGAGCATGGAATAGATTTAAGTCCTAAAGAGGACATAGAGCATAATTCAATTGCTTAATATTGTTGTGATATAATATAAAGTTATGAGTCAGTTTTATAATCCGGATAGGCGGAATGATTGGAATTATGGTGGTAAGAATTGGAAGCTCTCACGCTCTAAGATAGACCTCTTCTTAGAGTGTCCGAGGTGCTTCTATATAGATAATAAGCTTGGGACAAAGCGCCCACCTGGGTATCCGTTTAACCTTAACTCTGCCGTTGATGCTCTACTCAAGAAGGAGTTTGATGTGCACAGAGTAGAAGGTAGCAAGCACCCGATAATGGAGGAGTATGGTATTGAAGCAGTGCCTTTTGAGCATGCAAATATGGGCACCTGGAGAGAGAATTTTGAGGGTGTGCAATACAAGCATGATGCCACAGGTATGACCGTCAGTGGTGCAGTAGACGATGTGTGGGTTAATCAGAGCGGTGAGCTAATAGTGGTGGACTACAAGAGTACAAGTAAAGATGAGAAGATAGACAAGTTAGACGCTGATTGGCATATAGGCTATAAGAGGCAGATGGAGGTGTATCAATGGCTCTTGAGGCAAAATGGCTTTAAGGTGTCTAACACTGGCTACTTCGTATATGCCAATGCCAGCATTGATGAGAAGGCCTTTGATGGTAAGCTTATATTTGATGTTACGCTCATACCATATGAGGGAGATGATAGTTGGGTAGAGCCAACACTGCTAGAGATCAAGGCGTGCCTGGAGGACTCGCGCGTGCCTAAGGCGGGGGAGGATTGCGACTATTGTGCTTATCGTGAGGCTGTAGGTAAGAAGTTGCTGAGTAATAAGAGGGAGCAAACAACAGCTCTTGCACCAACACCAAAGGCTGTTAAGAAAGACACACTGTTTTAGTAAGTAAAAACTTTGTAGCTCCACCCACAATCATTTGCTGGGAGGTACAGAGTATTTTCCTTGCGAGGAAAATCTCCCTGCTCCCTCGGATTTAACATCCTCAGTCCACAAGCCTCCACAAACGATTGTGCGCTCCACTACAAAATCTTTTAATTGCGTGACTCAAGCGCGCTCTTAAGTGTTGCGCTGTCGGCATACTCAAGCTCTGCACCAGTGGAGAGGCCCCTGCCAAGCATTGTGATGGTTATGTTGCGCTCGTCTGTAAGTGGCCTAATGGTGTTTATAAGAGTCTGCGCTGTATGCTCACCCTCAGTAGTTGTTGGCATTGCTATGATAATCTCTGTTAACTCTTGTTGGTTGGCGATCTGAGATAGCAGTTGCGCTTGGCGCGGTACTTTACCAGAGTCGTCTGTGAGTTTAACGCCACTACCAAGTACAAAGTATTTACCACTGTATGCTTCACTTTTCTCTATAGAGTCGAGGTCTGCGTCTTTTTCTATTATTAGGAGTTGGCTTGATGTGCGCGATGTATTGTCACAGAGGCCACATACATTATTGCCATTGCTGGCATAGTAGCGTTGGCAATCTTTGCACTGGTGTATGTTTTGTGTTAGGTCGTGTACTGCTTGTTCTAGGTTAGCTCTATACTCATTACCACTCTTGAGTAAGAAGTAGACAAATCTACGGGCCTGGCGCGGGCCTATCCCGGGGAACTTCTCAAATAATGTGGCTAATTTCTCTGCTTCATTCATAATTATAATCAAAAATCGTCTGCTGCATCTTTAGGTTCAGAGTTGAAGTCGTCAAAGCGATTCTTCTCTACACTCATAAAGCTCACATGCTTAGCATCAAAGTATAGGTCTATTTTACCTACTGCGCCATTACGATGCTTCTCTACCATTACATTTGTTACGTTCTCTCTTCCAGCTTCATCGTCGTTCTCCTTCATATCTCTGTGTAAAAACATAACAACATCGGCATCTTGCTCTATAGATCCAGAGTCTCGCAAGTCTGAGAGTCGAGGAGTGCCACCGCGACTTTCAACAGCACGCGAGAGTTGTGAGAGGGCTATCACCGGCACATTAAGCTCACGAGCCAGACCTTTTAGAGATCGAGATATCTCAGTGATCTGTTGTACGGTGCCAGCACTCTGCAGGTGCGTAGCAGGAGTAATAAGCTGTAGGTAGTCTATGATTATGAGCCCAAGCTCTTTTTCTGCAACAAGTTTACGACAGTTGGCGCGCATTTGCAGGACTGTACTACTTGAGTTGTCGTCTATATATATTGGAGCTTCCTCTAATACTCCCATTGCATCGCGTATCCTGTCGTACTCATCATCATTACTTAACTTGCCTGTGCGCAACTTCCAACTGTCTACCTTACTTTGTGCTGCTAAGAGTCTATCTGTTAGTTGGTTTGAGCCCATTTCTAGAGAGAAGATGCCTACTGGAACTTTATGGTCTACTGCCGCCTTACGAGCAATGTCTAGCGCAAAGGTCGTCTTACCTACAGACGGGCGGGCGGCTAGGATTATGAGGTCAGACTTTTGGAAGCCGGAGAGTAAGTTATCAAGGTCAGGGAAGCCACTAGGTACACCGCGTAGGTGATCGTCGCTTTCGCGGAGCTTATCAAGGCGCTCAAAGGCATCCTTAACCGCATCCTTCATAGAGGTAAACTTTTGCAAGCTTGAGGAATTAGCTATCTCATATACTTGTTGTTGAGCTTCATCTACTATTATGTCTATTTCTCTATCTTCAGCATAGCCCAACTCTCCAATAATGTCCGCCGCTGTTATAAGTTGTCTTAAAACTGCCTTACTTTTAACTATGTCGGCATAATGCATTACATTAGTAGAAGAGGGTGCCAGAGCTGTTAACTCAGAGAGATATGCAGACCCTCCGATATTTTTTAATAAGTTTTTACTTTTTAATTCCCCAGATAATGTTATAAGGTCTATAGGTTCTCCTTTACTAAAGAGACTGTACATGGCATTAAATATAGTACTGTGTTTACTTGCATAGAAAGAGTCTGGTTTAACAGAGTCTGCAATGTCATATATGGCGTTAGGACGTAGCATTATAGCTCCAAGTAGAGCTTGCTCAGCCTCCATGTCTTGTGGTGGTATGCGCACTTGTTTGGTCATGTAAGACATATTACCACATAGACCAGCTTGACCACTAATCAAAATAAGTGTAAAAGATTGTGATTATAATGTGGATAGCTCTTGCTTGTTGCCTTTATCTATCACTTTGTATCCTAATTCTTTTATCTTATCTCTTAGCTCATCTGACTTTTGCCAGTCTTTGGCTTCTCTGGCCTTTTTACGTTCATTTAATAGCTCTTTTATCTTTTGCGGAGTTTTATTATGTGTTACTTTTATTTTTGTACTTTCTGTGTCAATGTTTGTTATTTGTAGACCAAGTACGCGGTCAAGGTTCTCAAGAGTCGCTCGCTTGTCTTCTGGTTCTATTGAATTGTCTTTAATTAACTCCCATATCACGGCCATAGCTTTTGGTGTATTTAGGTCGTCATTTATGCTATTTATAAACTTATTTTCATATTCTATATCTATAACACCGTCTTTTGCTACGAGTAGATTATTTACGTAATATTTTTTTAATTTTTGTAGTGCTTTACTCGCACTCTCTAGGGCATTCCATGTAAAGTTTTGTTCAGCTCTGTAATGAGTCCCAAGGAATAGGTATCGTAATGCAAGTGGGTTGAAGCCCCTGTCTACAATTTGCCTTAAGTAGAGTACGTGCCCGCTAGATTTCTCAAATCTTTTGCCGTCAAACATTAAAAAGGCATTATGCATCCAGTAATTTACAAATTTTTTACCATTTGCGCTCTCGCTTTGTGCTATCTCGTTGTTGTGATGTACTGGTATATGGTCAACCCCTCCCGTATGTATGTCTAGTTGTCTACCTAGTAGAGTACGACTCATAGCTGAGCACTCTATATGCCAACCGGGGAAGCCTCTACCCCAAGGAGAATTCCACTCCTGTTGGCGCTTTTGTTTGCCTTTATTAAACTTCCATAGCCAAAAGTCGGTTGGATGTAACTTTAGTGGATCTGTCTTTACACGCGCGCCAGAGAGTTGTTCGTCTATATTTATATTACCCAGCTTGCCATAGTCTTTAAATTTAGTTGTGTCAAATGCTATGCCGTGGTCTGTTATGTAAGCATAGCCTTTTTCTAATAATGTTTTTATCATTTCTATCATCTCTTGTATATATTCGGTAGCACGAGGGAATTGTATTTTATCTATATCTATACCAAGATCTATCAAGTTGTTTAGAAATATATCTGTAATTTCTTTTGCTATATCTTGAGCTTGCTTACCTGTCTCTTTTGCTCGTTTTTCCATCTTGTCCTCCCCATCTTCTGAATCTGCCACTAAGTGTCCTACATCTGTTATGTTTATAATTTGGTTAACCTCATAGCCATTGTATTCAAGAGTTCTGCGTAAAATATCTGCAAATACATATGAACGCAGGTTGCCTATTTGGGGCTCATTATAAACAGTAGGGCCACAGTTATACATACGTACCTTACCCGGTATAATTGGCCGGAACTCCTCTTTATTATTAGTTAGAGTATTTTTGAGTTTTAGAGGAGTACTATTTATTTGTTTTTGTTGTTTATTTTTGAACATTGTGTTTATTATACTATATTAAGTTCTTTTAATAATACTTTAGACTCTTGTTTGGTTAGTTCTCGTTTTTGGGAAGTTCGCAGATCTTTTAATTGTAAGTGCATTATAGATACTCGTTTTAGATTTTGTACCTGATACCCTAGAGCCATAAGCATTCTCCTTATTTGATGCTTCTTACCTTCTGTGAGAGTCATCTTTAAGGTTTTCTCTGAAGATTTTAGTACTTGTGCGGGTTTTGTCTTATAACCTTCTATATCTACTCCCTTAGAGAGTATTTTAATATCGTGATTTTTTATAGGTTTATCTAATTTGACTTCATACTCCTTTTTGTGTGAGAACTCCGGATTAAGTATTTTATTTACAATCCTGCCATCATTAGTCAGGAGCATTAAGCCCTCTGAGGCCTTATCCAGTCTACCAACAGGAAAGAAATTTGAATCTAATTTTGCATCTTGTATGGCATCTTTTTCACCAAATTGCGGGTTATGACTTACAACCCCTATGGGTTTATTGTATATGTAATATTTGTAGTTTTCTTTCAGGTTTTTAATAGTCTTACCAATTGTTACTTTATCACCTTTATTTACCTTTTGGCCTAGTTTGGCAACCTTACCATTTATATGTACTTCTCCATTTTGGATAAATTTATCAGCCCCCCTCCTAGAGCATATATTGTTTAAATATAAGTAGCGGTTTATTCGTATTGGGTAATCAATCTTTTTAATATCTTGCATATTTGTAGTATACTAGGTAGTTATGGAAAAGCCACTGTCTTTAATACTCTTTTTCGGTTTCTTGTTGCTAGTATTTTTAGGTATCTTTGCTTTATTATTTCACGAGTCTGTGCAACCCCTTACAGATAAAGAATTTGGTAAGCACACCATATATGTAAACAAATATACACCTATACATGTAATAGTGGCAGATACTGCTAGCAAAAAACAAAAAGGCTTGGGGGGTAGAGATACAATGGCACCAGGTGAAGGTATGTTATTTGTATTTAATAGACCTGCAAGATGGCGTGTTTGGATGAGAGGAATGAAATTCGGCTTAGACATATTGTGGTTGTCTGAGGACGGTACTGTAATAGATTTAAAGAGGACGGTATACCCTGAGTCGTATCCTGATGTATTTGAGCCAGAGAGACCTGCTAAGTATATATTAGAAGTTTTAACAGGCTTCTCTGAGGCTAACGGTATAGAAAAGGGTACTAAAATAGACTTAAATTTATAGATTTTTTGTTAGACTTAGTGTATAATATAAGGTAAGTTTATGCAAAAGATTATAGAAAAGCTACGTAATAAAAAACAAGAGCAAAGAGCCTTTATGGCTATGACTATGGCTGTAGTAGTAACTATGTTTATATTTTCTTTATGGAGCTATAATTTTGCACATAGTGGCAATATAAAGAACTTGGCTAGTAGCGCAGTCGGAGTGTCTGAGGTTGTCAATGACATTAATATTAAAGAAAATGTAGATGGTGTAGTGTCTCAATTTAAAGATTTAAAAGGCACAATAGATGATGTAAATAATTTAGAGAAGATAAAGGCGGGACTTAAAGATTCTGGTTCTAAAAGTAGTGTTGGTGGTAAATATGTAAATGTATTTGTTAATGGAGAGTCTAAGAATGATGTGTTATACTAGGGCAACTTTATGAAAGATAATCAGGAGAAAACAGATGACTCTACTATAAAAGATGGTCAAAAGGGTATAAGACCTGTGAATATAACAGGAGAAATGCGCTCTGCGTATCTTAATTATGCCATGAGCGTTATAACCTCACGAGCGCTCCCAGATGCTCGAGACGGTTTAAAGCCTGTACACAGACGTATACTTTATGCTATGCACAAAGGTGGCGTTACTGCTAGTGCCAAGACTCGCAAGAGTGCCAGAGTTGTCGGAGATGTTATAGGTAAGTACCATCCACATGGTGATACGGCGGTGTATGAGTCTATGGTACACCTAGCACAAGACTTCGCTACTCGATATTTATTGATTATAGGACAGGGTAACTTTGGTTCTATTGACGGCGACAATGCTGCTGCTATGAGGTATACGGAGGCTAAAATGAGCAAGCTTAGCGGAGAGCTTTTGGCTGGTTTAGAGAAAAATACTGTAGATTTCAGAGATAATTACGATGGTTCAGAGACGGAACCTACTGTTATGCCGGCTGCGGTGCCAAACTTACTACTCAATGGAGGGCTCGGCATTGCGGTAGGTATGGCTACCAACATACCACCACACAATCTCCGCGAGGTGGTGGATGCAACAGTGCATCTTATTAGTAATCCTAAAGCTACTACAGATGATCTACTAGAGTTTGTTAAAGGTCCAGACTTTCCGATTGGTGGCATAGCTTTTAATCAAAAAGATATAGCACACGCTTATGCACATGGGCGAGGAGGAGTAGTATGTCGTGGCGAGGCGGAGATAGTAGAGGGTAAGAAGGGCTCACAACAAATAATCATAACCTCTATACCATATAGAGTTAATAAGTCTAAGCTTATAGAGCGCATAGCAGATTTAGTACGCGCTAAGAAGCTAGAGGGCATCAAGGGCCTGAGGGACGAGTCAGCCTCAGACATAAGAGTGGTGATAGACCTCAAAGGAACGGCGCATCCACAGACGATACTTAACTATATATATAAAAATACTCAACTTGAGGAGACCTTCCACTATAACTGCGTTGCTCTTGTAGACGGAGTACCTAAGACTCTCGGTCTTAAGGAGATGCTAGAGGTGTTTATAAAGCATCGTATAGAGGTTGTAACTCGTCGACTGGAGTATGACCTGCGTGTGGCAGAGGCACGGGAGCATATATTACTTGGTCTTAAGAAGGCTCTAGACCACATAGATGAGGTGATAAAGCTTATAAGGGCAAGTAAAGATGTGCCAACGGCTCATGCGGGCCTTATGAAGAAGTGGAAATTTAGCGACTTGCAGGCAACAGCTATATTAGAGATGAGATTACAAAAGCTTGCTAACCTAGAGCGTCAGAAGATAGAGGATGAGCTAGCCGAGCTAGCTAAACTTATATCAGAGCTTAAGTCTATATTAGGAAGTAATACAAAATTAAAGAATCTTATAAAGAAAGAGTTGTTAGAGATAAAAGAAAAGTATGGAGATGATAGACGTACTAAAATTATAAAGGGTGGAGTTAAGAATATCTCTGTTAAGGATCTGATACCAGACGAGGAGTCTATCTTAGTACTTACAAAGGGTGGTTATGTTAAGCGTACAAACCCAGCAGAGTACAAGAAGCAGAAACGAGGCGGAGTGGGGGTAATGGACATGAGCACTAAAGAGGAGGATGTCGTAACAACTTTCCTCTCTGCGTCTACTCACTCCGACCTCCTCTTCTTCTCAGACAAAGGCAAGGCGTATCGCATTAAGATGTTTGACATACCGGAGGGCAAGAGGGCGACTAAGGGTAAGAGTATAATGAACTTTATCTCACTTGATAGAGATGAGCATGTAACAAGTGTATTGCCTATGCCTCGTGCGGTTAAAGATACTAAAGGACTGTCTCTCTTAATGGTTACTAAAGGTGGAGTAGTTAAGAAGACTCTAGCAGAGCAATTCCACGATGTGCGCTCTAATGGCCTGATAGCCATCAAGCTCTCTGGAGCCGACAAACTTATCTCAGCTCACTTTGTAGGAGATGGAGACGAGGTGATAATGACAACTAATAAGGGTCAGGCAATACGCTTTAAAGAGTCTGATGTGCGCGCTATGGGCCGTACAGCTGGTGGAGTTAAGGGGATGAAGATAGGTAAAGGTGACTATATAGTGGGTACAGGCATATCTCACAAAGGTATTGAAGGTCAATCACTATTTGTGCTCACAAGTACTGGTTATGGCAAGAGGACCCTACTTAAAGAGTATAAGACTCAAGGCAGAGGAGGAAGCGGTATTAAGACTCTCCAGATTACAGACAAGACAAAAGAGCTCATAGGTGCAAAGGTTGTTGGGCCAAACTCTAAGGAGAGCGGTGAGGAGTTTGTGGCTATAAGTAAGAATGGTGTTGTAATCCGCTCTGGAGTAGATGAGGTGTCGAAGTTGGGCAGGGCCACACAAGGAGTGAGAGTTATGAAGCTCCGTTCTGGCGACTCTGTGGCAAGCCTAGTTGTACTAAAGGGTGATGAGGCCACCAATGACACTACAAAAGTAGAAGAAGATAAAAAGAGTAAGAAATAATTATTATGGCAGTTAAAAAACAACCAAAAAAGAGTAACTACGGAGCGGACAGTATCCAAGTGCTTGAGGGTTTGGATCCGGTGCGCAAGCGCCCCGGTATGTATATAGGCACCACAGGGCTTGAGGGCTTGCATCACCTGATATGGGAGATATTTGATAACTCTCGCGATGAGGCCATGGGAGGCTTTGCAGATGATATTGAGGTGGCACTCTTGCCTGGCAATAGAGTGCGCGTTGTAGACAATGGTCGTGGTATACCTGTAGACATACATCCCAAGACGAAGGTCTCAACTCTAGAGACTATTATGACGACACTCCACGCAGGAGGTAAGTTTGGTGGTGATGGATACAAATTCTCTGGAGGTTTGCATGGTGTGGGTATCTCAGTGATGAATGCCCTATCTAGCAAGGTGTGCGCTGAGGTGCACCGAGACGGCGCCTATCATGTACAAGAGTATAAAGAGGGGGGCAAGCCACTTGCCAAAGTGAAGAAGCTCGGCAAGAGCGACAAGCACGGCACTATAATAACCTTTGAGGCTGACCCGCTCATCTTCCCAGAGATAGAGTATAATTTTAAAACTATAGTAGATCACTTGCGCCAGCAGGCATACTTAGTGCGCGGTATGCGCATTACTATCATAGACGCCCGCGCTTATGAAGGTGAGATTAAAGATACAGAGATTTTTTACCTTAGGGATTTACCAAACATTAAGCAAGAGTCTCTGATAGCCAAGGTGCCTAGTCAGACCTTCTACTTTGATGGAGGACTCAAGAGCTTAGTAGCATTTGAGAACAGGCACCAAAAGCCACTACACAAGAGTGTCTTTCATATAGAGAAGGAGTATAAAGGTCAAGATGGTCAGCAGCCCGTGCAGGTGGAGGTTGCTCTGCAATATGTAGATGATATTTCTAGCAGGATAGTAGCTTATGCTAACAATATATACAACCCAGAGGGTGGTATGCACATAACAGGCTTTAAGACAGCCCTAACAAGGACGATAAACAACTTCGTAAAGAAGGCGAACATGAAGGGCATAGACGGCAACTTCACAGGCGACGATGTACTCGAGGGTCTTACAGTAGTAGTCAGCGTAAAGTTGCAAGAAATCCAATTTGAGGGGCAGACCAAGAGTAAGCTTGGCTCTGTGGAGGCGCGCGCTGCTGTCGACACCGTGTTCTCTGAGGCATTTGCTGAGTTTTTGGAAGAGAACCCTACTGATGCTAAGGCTATTATTAATAAGTCTATGCTTGCTATGCGCGCCCGCAAGGCAGCCAAGGCAGCTAAAGACTCTGTGCTCCGCAAGGGTGCACTAGATGGCATGACATTGCCGGGTAAGCTTGCCGACTGTCAGAGCAAGAGCGCAAGTGAGTCGGAGCTCTTTATTGTAGAGGGAGACTCCGCCGGTGGTACTGCTAAAACGGGTAGAGACCGCAAGACGCAAGCAATACTCCCACTTAGAGGTAAGATACTCAATGTGGAGCGCGCCCGCCTAGACAGGATGCTCACGAGCGAGCAGATAAAGAATGTTGTGGTGGCGTTAGGTACAGCCATAGGCGACACCTTCGACATTAGCAAATTGCGCTATCATAAGATAATTATCGCAACAGATGCCGACGTAGATGGCGAGCACATACAGACGCTTATGTTGACGCTATTTTACCGTTACTTCCGTGAGCTTATAGACGGCGGCTTCCTCTACATTGCTCAACCACCACTCTATAAGATAAAGAAGGGTAAGAAGGTGGAGTACCTATATACAGAGACAGAGAAGGCTGAGTATGAGAAGGTTAACGGTCCAAGCGAGGGAGGTGCAAACATACAACGTTATAAGGGCCTCGGAGAGATGAACGCAGAGGAGCTGTGGGAGACGACTATGGACCCAGAGCATAGGATACTTAAGCAAGTGAGTGTAGAGGATGCTCGTGAGGCGGACAAGGTGTTTGATATGCTTATGGGTAAAGATGTCCCAGCCCGCAAGGCCTTTATACAGAGTCATGCCAAGGAGGCTACACTTGATATTTAAATTTGCATTTGTGGTACAGAGGAGTATAATGTACCACAATGGTAATGAAGCATTACATAATAGTGGGGAATCGTAAGTATGAGTATGTGCTTGAGCCAGCACGCACGCGCACTACACTTGTTTGCAAAGGTGCCGGTATAAGGCAAAAGTACTCAAATGACGAGATACCCGCCGTACTTGCTCAATTGCCGGAGATAATAATACGCATTAATGAGCAAAATGCCGGAGTGCAGAGTGAGGCTCTACGCTTCCGTGTTACTCCTGCAGAGAAGGAGAGCATAATGCAGTCGGCCATAGAGGCTGGCTACAGCAATATGTCTGCTTATTTGCGAGACAAAGTGTTAGATACTTAGAGTAGCTCTTGGTGTGTAAACCCTCATTGGGGTACACGATATTTTGCCTGCGGGCAAAATTCGCCGTCTCCTTCAGGCTCAAACAGCCTTCAGTCCGACAGCCCCACTGAGAGTTCACTCACCAATAGCTTTATGACAAAAGTATTGAATTATAAATATTAAAAACAATAAATAAAAAATTATGAGCAAAATATTAGGAATAGACTTAGGTACAACCAACTCAGCAATGGCTGTGGTTAATGCCGGTGAGCCTGAGATATTAGAGAATGCCGAAGGTGCTCGCACTACGCCGTCAGTAGTAGCTGTGAGCAAAAGTGGAGAGAAATTGGTGGGAGTGCTGGCCAAGCGCCAGGCAGTGACTAATCCTAGCGGTACTGCATATGGTATTAAGCGCTATATGGGACACAAATTTAAAGATAAGGTAGTACAGGATGATATTAAAAATGTGCCATATGAGCTTAAGGAGGGTAAGGATGGTGGTGTGCTTATTAAGCTTGGAGACACAGAGTATCGCCCAGAGGAGCTCTCTGCAATGATACTAAGCAAGCTCAAGGCAGATGCCGAGGCAAAGACAGGAGAGAAGATAACAGAGGCTGTTATCACAGTGCCTGCTTACTTCAATGATGACCAACGTAAAGCTACTAAAGACGCCGGCAAGATAGCTGGCCTTGATGTAAAGAGGATTATCAATGAGCCTACAGCAGCCGCCTTTGCCTACGGCTTCAACACAAAGAAAGATGAGAAGATAGCCGTATTTGACTTTGGAGGTGGTACATTTGATGTGTCTGTTCTCGAGGTGGCAGATGATGTTATTGAAGTAAAGAGTACAGATGGTGATTCTCACATGGGAGGGCGAGACATAGACCAAAAGCTTATTAATTACATAGCCGAGGAGTTTAAGAAGGAGAATGGCATAGATCTAATGGGAGATCCTCTAGCGGTGCAGAGACTTGATGAGGCCGCAGAGAAGGCCAAGATAGAGCTCTCAACTGCCAGTGAGGCAGAAGTTAATATACCGTTTATAACTCAGGGTGAGGATGGACCAAAGCACCTTATGCTTAAACTCACAAGGGCAAAGCTCAATGAGCTTGCTCAAGAGTATATAGATAAAGCAATGGAGATTACTAAGAAAGCAATAGAGGCAAGTCCATTTAAGGCTAGTGAGATAGATGAGGTTATATTGGTTGGTGGGCAGACGCGTATGCCGGCCATAGTAGATGCTGTTAAGGAATATTTTGGCAAAGAGCCAAATAAGAGCATTAACCCAGATGAAGTTGTGGCGCTTGGAGCCGCTCTGCAAGGTGGTATATTACAAGGAGATGTGAAGGATGTACTTTTGCTTGACGTTACGCCACTCTCTCTCGGTATAGAGACGATGGGAGGTGTGATGACAAAGCTCATAGAGCGCAACACAACAATCCCAACAAGCAAGAGTCAAATATTCTCTACAGCTGTAGACAATCAACCCAGTGTAGACATTGTAGTAGGGCAGGGTGAGCGCGAGATGCTTGCAGACAATAAGGTGCTTGGCAAGTTTGTACTTGATGGTATAGCCCCAGCACCTCGTGGTGTACCGCAAATAGAGGTTACATTTGATCTTGATGCTGACGGTATACTTAAGGTTACAGCAAAAGATAAGGCAAGTGGTAAAGAGCAGGAGATTAAGATAGAGGGTAGCTCTGGCCTCTCAGAGGAGGAGGTAGAGAAGATGAAGAAGGATGCCGAAGACAATGCCGAGGAGGATAAAAAGAAGAAGGAGCTTGTAGAGAGCAAAAACATGGCAGAGACGCTAGCCTACAGTACGGAGAAGGCTCTTACAGAGGCTGGAGATAAGTTAGATGCAGAGAGGAAGAAGCCAGTAGAGGAGGCAGTGGCAAAGCTCCGCACAGAGATAGCAAATACAAGCGCCACAAAAGAGTCACTTGAGACAGCGACAAAGGAGCTCTCAGATGCAATGCAAGCAATACAATCTGATTTGCAAGAGGCTATGAAGGCCAAGGCTGAGGAGTCTAAACCTGATAGTGAGGATAAGACAGAAGACTCTAAGGAAGCTGGCTCAGACTCAAAAGAGGAGAAGACAGACGATTCAGAGGAGAAGAAGGATGAGAAGTAGGGATAAACTTACATAAATAGTAATATTACTTATATAAGCTTCTTGCCCAGCCCACAGAATGTGCTATTCTGTGGGCACTGTCGAGGTAGCTGTTGTGGTCGTATTGTGAGCATAATGGTTATTACGACAAAGTCGAGGTAGCTCAGGTGGTTAGAGCGAGCGTCTCATACGCGCTAGGTCGTGAGTTCGAGTCTCACCCTCGGCACAATTATGATTCTTGCAAATATTGGCATGTATTGTACAATACCCGCACCGCTATGCGGTCGTAGCTCAACTGGTTAGAGCACTCGCCTGTCACGCGAGAGGTTGAGGGTTCAAGTCCCTTCGATCGCGCATAAGATATAATAATGAAGATTAAATATACAAGATACGCCTCCTGTATATTTATTGTTGTTTTAGCATTTTGGCTGAGTGCCAAATGGTATAATTTCAAATATACGGATACTTGCCTGAATGCTGGTGGCGGAGTTAATCCGGGTGGATACCCCATATGTGTTATTGAGAGAGTTGTTATAGATAAGAATCCTACTCGTACGGATGGCATCTACTTCTGTGATGGGGTGGGTAATAAATTTATATCTGAAGATGAGGCTCGTGCACACGGACTTAAAGATAGCGAATTCGGGGCGACATTTTGCACCACTTATTAAAGTGTTGTACTATTGTATACACGCCATTGTAGCTCAGTTGGTAGAGCACACCCATGGTAAGGGTGAGGTCCGCGGTTCAATCCCGCGCAATGGCTCAAGCTTTGCTTGTGGCATTGTAGTGAGCAAACTGTAAAGTCATAATATATAAGCCAAGATAGCTCAGTTGGTAGAGCAACGGTATCGTAAACCGTAGGTCCGGAGTTCGAGTCTCCGTCTTGGCTCAACAACTTTGTGTCATATAAAATAAACCCCCAGCCCCAAAGGGGCCAGAGGCGAGTTTCCCCGCTGCTCTTGGCAACTAGGGACTGTATTTATACCACATCGTTACAAAGCAACAAGCCGGATGTCCCCAAGTTCTTCTTTAATAATGTCCTTCAACTCCATTGCGGAGAGTAATATGTTTGCTTTGCTTATATCAATACCTAGTTTATTTATCAATTCATCTTTGGGTAGTGAGTCGGCACTCAGTATGCTTACCACTTTTTGTTCGTCTTTGCTTAACTCTTGCAAGTTTAGGTGTTGTTGATCTGGGTTTTGCTCGGGCTCTATGCCAAGCGCTGTGAGTATGTCCTCACTACTTGTTACTGGTGTGGCACCAAGCTTTATAAACTGGTTTACACCCTGCGCTGTGACTCTAGTGATGTCGTGCGGTACGGCCAAGAGCTCACGATTGTACTCTGTGGTGAGGCGTGCTGTGATGAGTGTGCCAGAGCGCTCAGCTGCCTCTATAAGTAGCACTGCGTGGCTCATGCCTACCATAATCCTGTTCCGTTGGGGGAAGGTGTGGAGCCCTGCCGGCATTAGTGGCTCAAACTCACTTAAGAGTGCTCCACCACTCTTAACTATCTCATCTGCGAGCTTATGATTAGTGCGTGGGTGCAAGACCTTCCTGTCTAGGCCGGAGCCGGGTATGGCTATAGTTTTAAGCTCAGCGTCAAGAGCCGACTGATGAGCTATCGCATCTATACCGAGAGCTAAACCACTTATTATCACGATGTTTTGCCCCTTGAGCCCAGAGATGAGTGCCTGACATACTTCTCTGCCATAACGAGAGAATTTACGTGAGCCTACAACAGCTAAGAATTTGTGCTGAGTGTAGCTAGGCATCTCACCTTCACAGTAGAGTTTCTTCGGCGGTTGTGGTATCTCAGCGAGCATTGGTGGATGCTCGCTTTGCTCTAGCTTTCTAATTTGTGATTTAATACTCATAGGTGTATTATTATACCATTATGTTAGATATAAAATTTATACGAGAGAATGTAGACAGGGTTAAGAGTGCCGTAAATAACAAGAATAAAAATATAGATATAGACAAGCTCTTAGAGCTAGACGAGCGCAGGAGAGAGATAATGACAAGGCTTGACGAGGCGCGCGCAGAGCAAAACAAGGCAAGTGCAGAGATAGCTAAGGCAAGTGGGGTAGATAGAGAGGAGATGATCAAGAGCGTTGCAGAGCTTAAAGAGAGGGTCAAGGCTCTAGAGGAGGAGCTTGCGCCTGTGGCAGAGGAGTTTGCGGGCCTACTATACCAAGTGCCAAATATTACAGACCCAGCGATGCCAGTGGGTAAGGACGAAAATGAGAATGTAGTGATAAGGCAAGTTGGGGAGAAGCCAAGCTTTAATTTTGAGCCTAAAGAGCATTGG
>JALWOZ010000015.1 GCA_027083345.1 Candidatus Kaiserbacteria bacterium | reverse complement strand
TTTTTTTACTTTTTGTTTTTTATTATGTCTTTTTTTTTGTTTAATAAGTTCTAATGTTTTAAAAATGTTAATTTTTTTTCTAGGAAGATTATTTTGTCTTACTTTTTTTTTGGAATCATGAATTTCTTACTTTTTTTTGATAGTGTATGTAGGAGGGCTTTTTATTTTATTACTTTATATTTCTACTTTTTCTTTTGTAGAAATGAAACAGTCTTATGTTATTTCCTCGATAATCTTTTCCGGTTCTTTTCTTTTTTTTTTTCGTAGTTTTTCTCATCCTTTGCTTTTTGTCTTTTTTGTAAACAGCCAATTTATTATATTTGTTATCTTAATTCTCTTTACTGTCTTTTTAGGTTTATTTTTTCTATCTTTTTTTATACCAAGGGGTATTTGTTCTAAAAGAAATTTTTAAAAAAATTTATTCTTTTACACGTTGATTTTGTAGAATTAATCATAAAGATATTGGTACTTTATATTTTATAATTGGAATTTGAAGAGGATTGTTTGGTGCTAGTCTTTCGTTTTTAATTCGTTTAGAATTGGGAACTCCTGGAGATTTGTTAGGAAATTATCAACTTTACAATGCTATTGTCACGGCACATGCTATTTTTATGATCTTTTTTTTTGTAATACCTGTTGCAATTGGAGGATTCGGCAATTGAATATTACCTATAATAATATTGTGTTTTGATATAATACTTCCTCGATTAAATAATTTAAGATTTTGATTATTACCTGGAGCAATTCTTATAGTTTTTTTTAGTTTTATAAGAGAAGGGGGAAGGGGTACTGGATGAACTTTTTATCCTCCTCTTAGAAGGTCTTTAGGTCATAGAGGTAACTCTGTAGATTTTGCTATTTTTAGTTTACATTTGGCTGGTTTAGGTTCAATTTTAAGTAGACTTAATTTTATGATTACTTTTTTTAATTTTCGTAGAATTAGAGAAAGTTTTTCTAGAGTAGGACTTTTTGTTTGAGCCGTGGTGGTAGCTGCTTTTCTTCTAATTGCTTCTTTACCTGTGTTGGCTGGAGGAATTACAATATTATTATTTGATCGAAATATTTCTACTTCTTTTTATGATCCCTCTGGAGGAGGAGATCCTGTTCTTTTTCAACATCTTTTTTGGTTTTTTGGACATCCTGAAGTATATGTTTTAATTTTACCTGCCTTTGGCGTTATTAGACATTCTATTATTTTTTTAACTGGTAAAAAAGAAGTATTCGGTTCTTTAGGTATAGTATATGCTATTTTAGGAATTGGATTTTTAGGGTGCGTAGTTTGAGCCCATCATATGTTTACTGTTGGTATAGATTTAGATACTCGAGCCTATTTTACCGGAGCTACTATAATTATTGCAGTTCCTACTGGAATTAAAATCTTTAGGTGATTAGCTAGATTAATCGGAACTCCTTTATTTTGACATCCTATTTCTCTGTGAGTTCTGGGATTTATTTTTCTTTTTACTGTAGGAGGAGTTACTGGAGTTATTTTGAGGAATAGAACTTTAGATATTTTGTTACACGATACTTATTTTGTGGTTGCTCATTTTCATTATGTATTAAGATTAGGAGCTGTATTTGGCATTTTTACTGGCTTTTCTCTTTGGATAAGTATATTTTATCAGGTAAATTTTAGATATACTCTGAATAGATCTGTATTTTGATTACTTTTTATTGGTGTAAACATAACTTTCTTTCCTATACATTTTGCTGGTTTGGCTGGTCTTCCTCGACGATATTGCGATTTCCCCGATATATTTTTAGGATGAAATATCGTTAGAAGATGAGGTAGAATTTTAAGTCTAAGAGCTATATTTTTAATAATGGCTGCTCTTTTTGAATCTTTATACAGAGAACGAAGAGTTATTTGTGAAAGAAGTTCTAGAGTTTCTTCCGAAGCTATAATGAGACAACATCACAGAATAAATCAAGTTTCATGTCTTTTCATTTAGTTGAAAAAAAAAAGGAATAAAATTCTATAAGAATATTGATCTGTAAAATCAAGTGATTGTTTCCTTTTAACCGGAGGTTTTACAAATAGACTTTTAATCTATTTATTTTTGCCGGATATTTTTAGTTATGGAAAAATAGAAAAGATTTGATCTTATTTTGACATAATTTAAGTTTCAAGTTTGCTTTAAGAGGATAAAAAAGGTGCCAGAGTCATCGGTTAAACTTTTTTCTTAAAAATTTAACTATCAAATAATAATTTAGATTTTCTTCGGTGAAATGTAAAAAATTATTTAACAACAAGGATTAGATACCCTTTTAAAAATACTCTAGGATTCTTACTAAATTAACTAGGAAGTAAATACTATATTTGGGGGAACCTGTATATTAATTTGAAGATCCGCATTTTAAAAGAATTTTTTCTCTTATATTGTTGTTTAATTAAAATTAAATTTGTTAGAATGGGTTAAGTTTTTTTAGCAAATCAAAATAAGGATTATGTTCTTTTTTTTATGGGTTACAAAATTTAGTTAAAAGTACTCAAAAGTAATTAAAGGAAAAATGAAATAAGGTATTTAGATACTAATCATCCAACACCACTATAAGTGTAAGTTGTAGCAAAGTAAATTATCTGGAAAGATATTTTAATTTACAAAGACTCTATTTTATTTTTTGCTTTATTTTGTTTTTTAAAAACCTAAAAAGAATTTTATTATGACTGTTTTTTATTGAAGTTCTTACCTTTTGTTTTAATCTGTTTTTTATTTTTCAACCTATTTACTTATTTTTTACTTTTTCTTTGTCTGTTGTTTCTGCCTGTTTTCTATTAACTTTGTTTATTTCAAATATTATTATAAACCCTATTAATAATATTTGAAGATTTTCTTTTTCATAGAGATTAAAAGAATTTTATTGGTTCTATCTATTTCTTTTCTTATTTCTTTTTTATTATTTATAATCTCTTTTTTAAGATCTTCTTGAAAAAGAGATTTTCTAAAAATTTCTCCATTAGAAAGAGGTTTTTGGACGTTTTTCGAAAACTCTTTTACTTTTTCCTTACAATTTTTTAGATTTTTAATTATTTTTGTCTTATTTGATTTAGAATTAATTTTAATTTGTGGATTAATTTTAAAAAATTTTTGTGATTTTTCTTTTTTTTTACTAACAATTTTTTTGGTTACAACTCTTTTTTTAGAGTTTTTTCTAGGTAAAACTATTTGAGAATTTTAAATAAAAAATTTTGCTTGAATTTTTATTTTACTTATTTTTTTTCTCTTTGTTAATATTTATTTTTTTCTCTTTGTTAATATTTATTACTTCTAATCCTATTTATTCTTTATATATGAAAGTTTATTTATAGAATAGGACATGAATTAAAAAATTCTCCTTGACCGTTTTTTTGTTTTTTATCTTCGGTTCTCTTATTTTCAGAATTTGTTACCCTTTTTTCCTCTTGGTCTTCCTTTTATAGAATGATTTTTTCTCTTCTTTTAGTTTTTTTTATTTCCATGTTTTGGTGAAGAGATATTTCTTACGAAGGTCAAAGAGGTGAATATAGACCTTTAGTTCAAGACGGATTAAAATCAAGGATGATGTTATTTATTTTTAGAGAAGTATGCTTTTTTGCTTCTTTTTTCTGAACCTTCTTTCATAGATCTCTAAATCCTAGATTAGAAATTGGTATCTTATGACCTCCTTTTTCTTTAATAGTCTTTAATCCTTTCCATATTCCTTTACTAAATACTCTTATTTTATTAAGAAGAGGAGCTACAGTGACTTGATCTCATTACAGTCTCACAGGAGGATTAGAATTTAAAACTTCTCTATTCGTTACTATTTTTTTAGGAATTTTTTTCCTCTGTATTCAAGTATTTGAATACTATAGAGCGGGATTTACTATTAGTGATAGCATTTATGGTTCTATTTTTTTTATAGCTACTGGATTTCATGGAATTCATGTTTTGGTAGGAACTATCTTTTTAATTATTATTTTATTTCGTTCCAATATTTTTAATTCCTTTTTTTTTCTAGGATATGAATTAGCTATTTGATATTGACATTTCGTAGATGTAGTTTGAATTTTTTTATTTAGATTTATCTATTGATGAGGTTGCTAAAGTAAGAATTTTTATTGATTTGAAGTCAATTTATGGAATATATATATTATCCATTCTTGGGGTTTTAGTATTAAAATGGTATATATTTGGTTTGCAGCCAAAAGAATTCTTTCTCCAATTTATATTAAAAATCATAAAATTATTTCTTTTTTAGACAGATTGGTAATTAGTTATCCTGCTGCTAGTTCTCTTTCTTTATTTTGAAATCTAGGTAGGTTTTTAGGTATTATCTTAATTTCTCAAATTGTTAGAGGAATTTTCCTAGTATTTTATTTTGTACCATCTATTAATGAAGCTTTCTTTAGAGTAGATTATATTAGACGAGAAGTTTTTTTTGGATTTGTTCTTCGAATTTTGCATTTAAACGGTGCGTCTACTTTTTTTTTTATTATATTTTTACACGTGGGGCGTGGATTATTTTTTCGAAGCTTTTTTCTAGAGAATACTTGGTTATCAGGTACCTCAATTTTAATTTTAGTTATGGCTACAGCTTTTTTAGGTTATGTTTTACCTTGAGGACAAATATCTTTTTGAGGAGCTACAGTAATTACTAATCTTATTTCTACTATTCCTTTTTGTGGAACACAAATTGTCTTATGACTTTGAGGAGGGTTTAATGTAGGGGGGGCTACATTGTGTTTTTTTTTTTCTTTACATTATCTTTTACCTTTTGTTACTCTAGCATTAGTGTTTTTACATTTAATTTTTCTTCATGAGACCAGAAGAACTAGCTCCTTAAGAACTAGAGATATGTTTTTTCGAGTTTCTTTTTCTCCATTTTTTACTAGAAAAGATTTTATTAATATTTTGTTTCTTGGAATTCTTTTTTTTTTTTGATTAAATTTCCCTTGAATTTTAGGAGATTCAGAAAATTGAATTACTGCAAATGCTTTATCTAGTCCTGTACATATTCAACCGGAATGATATTTTCTTTTTGCTTATGCTATTCTTCGATGTATTCCTAGAAAGTTAGGTGGAGTGATGGCTTTAGTATTAAGAGTAGCTGTTTTTTATTTTTTTCCTTTTTTTTGTCGAAAGAATATTAATATTAACTTTTTATATCTATTTGTTTTATCGATTTTCTTTATATCTTTTTTAATTTTGACTTGACTGGGTAGATGTCCAGTTGAAGAGCCTTTTATTTTTTTAAGACAATTTTTTAGATTATTGTATTTCGTACCTATTTTTTTTCTAATATTTTTATAAAAGTAATTCAGTTTTTGGTGTTATAAGCATATTTTGTTTGGAGCAATTTGGATAAAAACTGAATTTATCTGTTTACTTTTTTTTTTCTTTTATTTATTTTTTTTTGTATGTTAAGACATGGTTGAATAGGATGATCAATTTTCTTTTCTTCAAGAGATTTTTTTTTTATTTTCTTAATTATAGTTTGCTTTACTAGTATCTTATGTATTTTTTTAGAAAAAAGAGCTCTCTTTTTTATTCTAACAATTTCATTTTTTTCGATATTGTTTTTTTTCGAAGATAGAGCTCTTTTTTTTTATGTTTTTTTTGAATGCTCTATTTTTCCTATTTTATTAATTTTGTTTCTTTGAGGAAACAGGTTAGAACGTTTTGAGTCTATATATTTTTTAATTTCTTTTAGGAGAATTAGAAGATATCCTATCGTTATAGGGCTCTTTGAAGACTCTTATGATAATATTTCTATAATAATAATAAATTCCCCTATTTGATCTCTTTTTTTTTTATTTGCTTTTTTAGTTAAAATACCTATTTATTTTTTCCACTATTGATTACCTAAAGCTCATGTAGAAGCTCCTTCTTTTGGAAGAGTTATTCTTGCTGGTCTTTTGTTAAAATTAGGAGGATGAGGTTTACTACGTTTCACGTCTTTTTGTTACTATAATGTATTTTATCTTATTTTTTTATTTATATTTTTTTTTGGAATGATTCTTTCCCCTTTATGAGCAACTTTGCATAGCGATAGCAAAGGACTAGTAGCTTTTTCTTCTATTTGTCATATAAATTTTATAGGAGTAATAATTTTGTTTGACTTTTCTTTAGGAAAAATCTTTAGAATTTTTTTTTTTTTTACTCATGACGTAATTTCTAGAATTATATTTTGATTTGTAGGAGAAATATTTCATATTACACAATCTCGACAAATAGTTTTTTTGTCGAGATCATTTTTTTTATCTATTTTTTGAGGACTAGGGTTTTTTATTTTTCTTCTTTCAAATTTTGGTGTACCGCCTTTTATTTCTTTTATCCATGAATTGTTCTTTCTGACATTTTTGTTTAATATTTCTTTTTTTTGCTTTATTATTATTTGTATTTATCTTTTATTGGTTTGTGTATTTTGTCTTGTTTTTATAATTTCTTTGACAGTAAGATTACCTATTTCTCTAGAAAGAACGACTACTGTAAAAGAATCTATTCTATTTTCCTGTATTTTTTTTTTGTTAAACTTTTATTTGCTTCGAATAATTTTTTAGAAATAATACCACTTTGAGGAATTGAAATTTCTTTTATGGGAGAATTTTTAAATTTATTTATTTTTATATTTTTTGTTTCGTTCTTTTTAAATTTTTGTTTTATGTTTATACCTTTTTTTTCTTTAAATTCATTCTGTGAATATTCTATTCTGCAAATTATAGTCTTCATATTTTCTAATCTAATTGGTCAAAGAAGATCATTCTTTTTTTTTTCTTATTTTATTTTTTTCGATGTTGCCGTTTCTTTTAGAAGATTTTTTATTTGTATTGTTTTTTTTACAGAGATTTTCTCATGCTATTTCTTCATGTTATTTTGTACACGAAATCTTTCATCTATATTTTCTTTTTTAGTAGCTGTCCTCGAAGTTTTAAGATTCTTTATTCGTCCTATTACTTTAGTAATTCGTTTAATAGGTAATATCTTGGCAGGACATGTTATTAGAGAACTTATATTTGAGAGATCAGAATTTAGAAGATTATTTTTATGTATTTATGAAGGCATTGTTAGAATCATTCAAGCTTTTATTTTTTTCAAACTTCTAGAAAATTATTTAGAAGAATCTATAAAAAGTTTTTAAAAATATTTTGATTTCAAGTTAGTATACAAAACATTATGTCTAGATTTTGAGACTATGATTGATTAGGAGATTATATCTTTTGTATTATTAATTTTATTATAATTTTTGTCTTTGGCTGTATATTAGGAATTATATCGGAAGCTGGATTTTTTAATAGATTTTATAAGAGATCTCTCCTAGAATTTTTTTGAACTATTTTTCCTGTAGTAATTTTGTTCTTTATTGGTATTCCTAGAATTATATTTTTATATCAAAATTCGGTCGATTTTTTGAGAGATATTACTATTAAAGTAACTGGACACCAATGATATTGAAGATATGATTACAGAGATTTTTCTAATGTAGAATTTGACAGTTTTATAATTCCTACTAGAGAATTATCTTTCGGAGACTTTCGATTATTAGAAGTAGATAATCGAGTTGTAGTTCCAAGGAATCAATTTTTACGTTTTGTAGTTACTTCTGGAGATGTTCTTCATTCCTGAACTATTCCCAGGATAAGGGTAAAGGTTGACGCTTGTCCGGGACGATTAAATTTTATTTTTTTCAAACCTATCCATTTCGGAATTTTTTTTGGTCAATGTAGAGAAATTTGTGGATCTAATCATTCTTTTATACCTATTTCTCTAGAAAGAACATCTCCTACTCTTTTTTCACAATGACTTTCTAATTTTTCTTTGCGACATAGTTTAAAAAAAGAATAGTAGGTTCATACCCTGAAGGTTTTTCGCTATTGAAATAAAAATATATTCAAAGAAAAGTTTACAAACTTAGAACACTTCATTGTCAATGAAGAGGAATATCTTTGTGTTTGTCTTAGAAATATTTACTATATCATGTAATGTTACTAAAAATATTGATAATATTTTTAAGCTTTGGCCATTACTTTCTTATATTATATAAAGTATATCAGATTTAGGTTCTGGAGGTGACAAGAAGATAAAAAAGAGAATAAAGCATTTATTGATGTTTTTAGTTTCGACCTAAAAGAAATTTTCTCTCTTTTTTTCTAGTCAAAAAAGTTTATTCAAGAATATTTCGTTGAAGCTGAAAAGGTTAATTGACGTTTTTTCTTGTCGAATAAAAGTTCTTTTGAAATTTTAGTTTGTGGTGCTAAAGGTTTATTTCGAAAATATTTGCTATCACAAAGGTGTTAATTTTAAACATATCTTGTTTACATCAAGAAGTATTAGTGATTAGAATGATAATTAATTTTAATATTCTTATCTTTATTTATTATTTTTTAAGATTTATTTCTTGATTTTTTGGATGTATATTTTTATTTTGTCAGGATTTTTCTTTAGTTAGTTTTTGGTGTTGTTTAGTTTTTATATCTATTTCCTTGTTACCTTTCTCTTTTATTAATTTTTCTCAAGTTTCATTTTTTCCTTTTTTTAAATACCTTCTTTTTCAAGAGTTCTTTTCTTTATTATTACTTTTTTTTTGATTTTTTAATTTTATGTCTCAAATATTTGTTATAATTTTTTGTTTTCTTAAAGTTGGTATTGCTCCTTTGGCTTTTTGATTGGAAAAAATTTTATTAGAAATAAAAGAAGGAGTTTTTTGGTTATTAACTCTACCTAAAGTTGGTCCTTCAATCTTATTATTTTGCTTTTCTAATTCTTCATCTTTTTTTCTATTAATATTGTTTTTAATATTTTCTTTTATAAAATTATTTTTTGTAAAGAATTTTTTACTTATTCTTTTATATTTAGGAAACTTTTCTGTCTTTTTTGGTTTTTTTTTAAGAGTTTTCTCTTTTCTAAAAAGAATTTATTGATTTACTTTATATTTATATGTGAATTTTGTTGTTCTTTTATATTTAGAAAATCAATCTCCAGATATTTTTTTTTTTCTATTTTTTTCACCTCTTCCTCCTATACCTTTTTTTTTCTTAAAACTTTATTTTTTTTATTTTTTAGTATTTTTTTCTACTTTTCTTTTAATTTTTATTCTTCTTTTTTCTATCATTCTTTTTTATTGTATTTGAGAAATTTCTAGAACTTTTTTGTTTATTCAAGATAGATTTCTTCTTAGTAAAAAATTTTCTTTTTTATATTGTTTTTTTTTTTGCATTTTATTACTTTATAGATTTTTTCTTTTTTAAAAAAGTATAGATTCTTTGTCAGATAAATTGTATTAGACTTAAGATCTAAATATTTTGAATCAATGCTTTTTTCTTTTTTTATTTTTTTCTTAAGTTTATTATTTCTTTTTTTTTCTTATAATTTTATTCTCATGGATTCTTTTTTATTTTCTCTTTCTATGTATTCATTTTCTTTTGTTTTTTTAATTAGTCTATTTATTATTATTTTTAATGTATGTGGATTTTGTTTTTCTTATTTTTCTTCTATAGATTTTATTCGATTTTATATTATGTTTTTTGCATTTTTTTTATCTATAACATTTTTAATTCTTCATGATTCTATTTTTTTGCTTTTTTTATCTTGAGATGGATTAGGTGTTTCTTCTTTTTTTTTAATTGCTTATTATTTAAATTGATCTTCTGTAAATGGTGCTTTAGTTACTATTTTGTCTAATCGATTTGGAGATTTCTGTCTTTTCTGATTTTTCTCCTCTCTTATTTTTTATAAAAGATATTTTTCTTCATTTTTTCCTTTCTTACTTTTATTAGCTTCTTTTACAAAAAGAGCTCAATACCCTTTTTGTAATTGATTACCTTTAGCTATAGCTGCTCCTACTCCTGTTTCTTCTCTAGTCCATAGAAGAACTTTAGTTACTGCTGGAGTTTTTTTAGTATTTCGATATTTTTTTTTCTTTGAAAATTATTACTTTTTATTATTTCTCTTTGCAGGAGGTTTATTTACATCTTTTGTAGCTGGGATATGTTCTCTTTGAGAACCTGATTTTAAAAAAATTATTGCTTTGAGAACTCTTTCTCAGATAGGCTTTTTATTTTTTTGTTTAGGTATTTCTTGTCCTTCTCTCTCTTTCTTTCATTTAATTACTCATGCTTTTTTTAAAAGCTGTTTATTCATTCAAGTAGGAACTATAATTTTAATAAATTTTGGGAGACAAGAATCTCGTTCTTTTTTGTCTTCTTTTTCTTCTCCTATTTCAATTTTTAATGTATTTGTATGTTGTATATCGTTATGTGGTCAAACGTTTCTAAGAGGATTTTTTAGTAAGGAAAGAATTTTATTCTTTTTTTCTTTTAAAAATGTTAATTTTTTTTTTTTCTTTATCACATGATGTTGCGTTTTATTCACTTTTTTTTATTCTTTTCGAATTCTTTGAGGACTAATTTTTAAAAATCATAGATGTACTTTTCATTTTTTCTCTTCAGGAGACTATTTTTACTCTATTATGTTAATTTTAAGAGGTATTTTTTTAGGGTATTATATAATACATTCGTGTTTCTTCATTTTTTTTTATATATCTTTAGAAAAGTTTTTTCCTTTGTTGACCTTAGTATTAATTATATTATTATTTATGAATCTTTTATTTTCATATAAAATTTCTTTGGGAATGTTTTTTTTAGATTTCTTAGTATCTTCAATTCCTTTTTTTCTTAAGTTTCCTTTTAAAATTTTAGACTTCTTGATTCTTTCTAATATCTCTTTTATAGGACAATCTTTTAGAAAATTTATTTCTTCTTTTTCCTCTATAGAAAGAGTAAATTCTTTTTTTATTTTTTTTCTTATTTTTTTTTTCTTGCTATATATATAAAATATATTTCTTTTACTTAAAGTGTTATAATGCATTTAAGATTTTGAATCTTTAGGATAAAGTAAATTTTGTTTTCTTTTTAAGAAGTGAAATAAAGAAATTGCAGATTTCTAGAGAAGTAACTTTTAAACATTTTTTTTTCTTTAGTGTAAAATTGCATTTTTGTTTTGTAAACAGAAGGTATTTGATTTTTCTAAGTACTTGAAAGTATTTCTTGTTGTTACCAAGGAGGATTATGGAGAATTTATATTTTAGACTTCTAATCTAGAGAGGTATATGATTACCATTTCTCTTTTTAAATTCCTATTGTTTTAGGAGATAATTTTTTTTCTAAAAAATAGAAAAAAAGAAAATATATGTTTAATCTATTTTTTGTTAAAAAACGAAATTTAAAATTGTTAGAAAATAAGTATATATTTATATCTTTTTTTTTGAAGATGGGGCTCCCTTTTTTTTACTAGAGAAACTTATTTATCTTCAGAAGATAAATAAGTTTTTATTTTTATTAATTTTTTAACTTTTTGTTTACTATCTTTTATTTTATAATTAAAATAAAAAAATAAATAAAGAATTTTGAAATTCGATTTTGGTTATTATAGCCTTATCTAATTTTTATTTAGTTTCTTTTACTCAGTGACAAGTTTAAACAGATTTCTAAAGTAGCAAGATAAAATATCAATTTAATGTTGAGTAGGATGAAAAAAGGTTAGTCGAATGTTGTTTAGTTTTTTGTTTTAAAAATATCTTTCTTAAAAAAAAATAAGAATTATTTTAAAAGAAGATAGGCCTTCAGAAACTTTTTTACTTGTGTATTTTCTTTGGGGGTAAGTAAATTTTTATTTAATTTTACTTTTAAAATATTAAAAGTTTCTCTGGAGCTAACAGAATATTATTTTTTCTTTCTTAATTTTACTTCGTTGTTGAATTATAAATACATTTTCTAGAAGCTTATGTTTAAAAATCTGTTCGATTTTGAAGTTTTACGTTATTTGAGTTTAGAGCGGGGTAACTTAGCTTGGATTCTATCTTTAATAAAAATTTTTTAATTCATAGTATGAAAAGAAAAGAATTTTTTTTTAAATTCTTTAGTGTAAAATTGCATTTTTGTTTTCCAAATAAAAGGATATAGGAATTATTTTGATAAATTTTTAAAAAACTTTTAGTGTTATAATGGTTAGCATACAAGATTTTCTATCTTGAGGATAAAAAGTTTATTTCCTTTTTTATTATAGAAGTTTTATTTTTCTTCGTAGGAATCTTACTTTCTGTAGCTTTTTTTACTTTATTTGAACGAAAAATTTTAGGACTTTCTCAAAATCGTATAGGCCCTAATAAGGTATTTTTTTTTGGAATTTTTCAGCCCTTTTTAGACGGTGTAAAGTTACTTACTAAAGAATTTTTTTTTCCTATTTTTTCTAATATTTTTATAATATTATGAGGTCCTCTGTTTTATTTTGTTGTAATAATATTAATTTGGTTTAATATGAATCATTATTTTATTTTTATAAGTCATAAAATAAGCTTGTTTTTTCTTATTGTTATATTGGGTAGGAGAATTTATACTGCTCTTCTAACAGGTATTGGATCTCAGTCTAAATTTGCTTATATTGGATCTATTCGAATTTCTTCTCAAGCAATTAGGTATGAAATTTGTCTTTCTATTTTTTTGTTCAGGCTTTTATTATTTAGAAAAAATTTTAGAATTTCTACTTTTAGATTTTTTTGCTTTTTTAATTTTTTAATTTGATTTTTATTTATTTTGTCAGAAACTAATCGAGCGCCTTTTGACTTTGCTGAAGGAGAAAGAGAACTTATTAGAGGATTTAATATTGAAATAAGAAGAATTGGATTTGTTTTATTATTTTTAGGAGAGTACGGAATAATCTTGATATTTTCTTTTATAAGGTCTTTTCTTATCATACCTATACCCATTGTTACAACTTTTTGTTTTAGATTTTTAGTTGTACTGTCCCGTAGAACTCTACCTCGTTTCCGTTATGACTTTTTAATAGGTTTTTGTTGGTTTTTTTTATTACCTTTAACTATTTTACTTTTATTTTTATTTATTTTTTTTTAAAAAGTCTAATTTCTAGTAGAATTTTTCACTTCAAATGAAAAGGTTACATGGCTTTGATTTTTTTTACTTTTTGTTTTTTATTATGTCTTTTTTTTTGTTTAATAAGTTCTAATGTTTTAAAAATGTTAATTTTTTTTCTAGGAAGATTATTTTGTCTTACTTTTTTTTTGGAATCATGAATTTCTTACTTTTTTTTGATAGTGTATGTAGGAGGGCTTTTTATTTTATTACTTTATATTTCTACTTTTTCTTTTGTAGAAATGAAACAGTCTTATGTTATTTCCTCGATAATCTTTTCCGGTTCTTTTCTTTTTTTTTTTCGTAGTTTTTCTCATCCTTTGCTTTTTGTCTTTTTTGTAAACAGCCAATTTATTATATTTGTTATCTTAATTCTCTTTACTGTCTTTTTAGGTTTATTTTTTCTATCTTTTTTTATACCAAGGGGTATTTGTTCTAAAAGAAATTTTTAAAAAAATTTATTCTTTTACACGTTGATTTTGTAGAATTAATCATAAAGATATTGGTACTTTATATTTTATAATTGGAATTTGAAGAGGATTGTTTGGTGCTAGTCTTTCGTTTTTAATTCGTTTAGAATTGGGAACTCCTGGAGATTTGTTAGGAAATTATCAACTTTACAATGCTATTGTCACGGCACATGCTATTTTTATGATCTTTTTTTTTGTAATACCTGTTGCAATTGGAGGATTCGGCAATTGAATATTACCTATAATAATATTGTGTTTTGATATAATACTTCCTCGATTAAATAATTTAAGATTTTGATTATTACCTGGAGCAATTCTTATAGTTTTTTTTAGTTTTATAAGAGAAGGGGGAAGGGGTACTGGATGAACTTTTTATCCTCCTCTTAGAAGGTCTTTAGGTCATAGAGGTAACTCTGTAGATTTTGCTATTTTTAGTTTACATTTGGCTGGTTTAGGTTCAATTTTAAGTAGACTTAATTTTATGATTACTTTTTTTAATTTTCGTAGAATTAGAGAAAGTTTTTCTAGAGTAGGACTTTTTGTTTGAGCCGTGGTGGTAGCTGCTTTTCTTCTAATTGCTTCTTTACCTGTGTTGGCTGGAGGAATTACAATATTATTATTTGATCGAAATATTTCTACTTCTTTTTATGATCCCTCTGGAGGAGGAGATCCTGTTCTTTTTCAACATCTTTTTTGGTTTTTTGGACATCCTGAAGTATATGTTTTAATTTTACCTGCCTTTGGCGTTATTAGACATTCTATTATTTTTTTAACTGGTAAAAAAGAAGTATTCGGTTCTTTAGGTATAGTATATGCTATTTTAGGAATTGGATTTTTAGGGTGCGTAGTTTGAGCCCATCATATGTTTACTGTTGGTATAGATTTAGATACTCGAGCCTATTTTACCGGAGCTACTATAATTATTGCAGTTCCTACTGGAATTAAAATCTTTAGGTGATTAGCTAGATTAATCGGAACTCCTTTATTTTGACATCCTATTTCTCTGTGAGTTCTGGGATTTATTTTTCTTTTTACTGTAGGAGGAGTTACTGGAGTTATTTTGAGGAATAGAACTTTAGATATTTTGTTACACGATACTTATTTTGTGGTTGCTCATTTTCATTATGTATTAAGATTAGGAGCTGTATTTGGCATTTTTACTGGCTTTTCTCTTTGGATAAGTATATTTTATCAGGTAAATTTTAGATATACTCTGAATAGATCTGTATTTTGATTACTTTTTATTGGTGTAAACATAACTTTCTTTCCTATACATTTTGCTGGTTTGGCTGGTCTTCCTCGACGATATTGCGATTTCCCCGATATATTTTTAGGATGAAATATCGTTAGAAGATGAGGTAGAATTTTAAGTCTAAGAGCTATATTTTTAATAATGGCTGCTCTTTTTGAATCTTTATACAGAGAACGAAGAGTTATTTGTGAAAGAAGTTCTAGAGTTTCTTCCGAAGCTATAATGAGACAACATCACAGAATAAATCAAGTTTCATGTCTTTTCATTTAGTTGAAAAAAAAAAGGAATAAAATTCTATAAGAATATTGATCTGTAAAATCAAGTGATTGTTTCCTTTTAACCGGAGGTTTTACAAATAGACTTTTAATCTATTTATTTTTGCCGGATATTTTTAGTTATGGAAAAATAGAAAAGATTTGATCTTATTTTGACATAATTTAAGTTTCAAGTTTGCTTTAAGAGGATAAAAAAGGTGCCAGAGTCATCGGTTAAACTTTTTTCTTAAAAATTTAACTATCAAATAATAATTTAGATTTTCTTCGGTGAAATGTAAAAAATTATTTAACAACAAGGATTAGATACCCTTTTAAAAATACTCTAGGATTCTTACTAAATTAACTAGGAAGTAAATACTATATTTGGGGGAACCTGTATATTAATTTGAAGATCCGCATTTTAAAAGAATTTTTTCTCTTATATTGTTGTTTAATTAAAATTAAATTTGTTAGAATGGGTTAAGTTTTTTTAGCAAATCAAAATAAGGATTATGTTCTTTTTTTTATGGGTTACAAAATTTAGTTAAAAGTACTCAAAAGTAATTAAAGGAAAAATGAAATAAGGTATTTAGATACTAATCATCCAACACCACTATAAGTGTAAGTTGTAGCAAAGTAAATTATCTGGAAAGATATTTTAATTTACAAAGACTCTATTTTATTTTTTGCTTTATTTTGTTTTTTAAAAACCTAAAAAGAATTTTATTATGACTGTTTTTTATTGAAGTTCTTACCTTTTGTTTTAATCTGTTTTTTATTTTTCAACCTATTTACTTATTTTTTACTTTTTCTTTGTCTGTTGTTTCTGCCTGTTTTCTATTAACTTTGTTTATTTCAAATATTATTATAAACCCTATTAATAATATTTGAAGATTTTCTTTTTCATAGAGATTAAAAGAATTTTATTGGTTCTATCTATTTCTTTTCTTATTTCTTTTTTATTATTTATAATCTCTTTTTTAAGATCTTCTTGAAAAAGAGATTTTCTAAAAATTTCTCCATTAGAAAGAGGTTTTTGGACGTTTTTCGAAAACTCTTTTACTTTTTCCTTACAATTTTTTAGATTTTTAATTATTTTTGTCTTATTTGATTTAGAATTAATTTTAATTTGTGGATTAATTTTAAAAAATTTTTGTGATTTTTCTTTTTTTTTACTAACAATTTTTTTGGTTACAACTCTTTTTTTAGAGTTTTTTCTAGGTAAAACTATTTGAGAATTTTAAATAAAAAATTTTGCTTGAATTTTTATTTTACTTATTTTTTTTCTCTTTGTTAATATTTATTTTTTTCTCTTTGTTAATATTTATTACTTCTAATCCTATTTATTCTTTATATATGAAAGTTTATTTATAGAATAGGACATGAATTAAAAAATTCTCCTTGACCGTTTTTTTGTTTTTTATCTTCGGTTCTCTTATTTTCAGAATTTGTTACCCTTTTTTCCTCTTGGTCTTCCTTTTATAGAATGATTTTTTCTCTTCTTTTAGTTTTTTTTATTTCCATGTTTTGGTGAAGAGATATTTCTTACGAAGGTCAAAGAGGTGAATATAGACCTTTAGTTCAAGACGGATTAAAATCAAGGATGATGTTATTTATTTTTAGAGAAGTATGCTTTTTTGCTTCTTTTTTCTGAACCTTCTTTCATAGATCTCTAAATCCTAGATTAGAAATTGGTATCTTATGACCTCCTTTTTCTTTAATAGTCTTTAATCCTTTCCATATTCCTTTACTAAATACTCTTATTTTATTAAGAAGAGGAGCTACAGTGACTTGATCTCATTACAGTCTCACAGGAGGATTAGAATTTAAAACTTCTCTATTCGTTACTATTTTTTTAGGAATTTTTTTCCTCTGTATTCAAGTATTTGAATACTATAGAGCGGGATTTACTATTAGTGATAGCATTTATGGTTCTATTTTTTTTATAGCTACTGGATTTCATGGAATTCATGTTTTGGTAGGAACTATCTTTTTAATTATTATTTTATTTCGTTCCAATATTTTTAATTCCTTTTTTTTTCTAGGATATGAATTAGCTATTTGATATTGACATTTCGTAGATGTAGTTTGAATTTTTTTATTTAGATTTATCTATTGATGAGGTTGCTAAAGTAAGAATTTTTATTGATTTGAAGTCAATTTATGGAATATATATATTATCCATTCTTGGGGTTTTAGTATTAAAATGGTATATATTTGGTTTGCAGCCAAAAGAATTCTTTCTCCAATTTATATTAAAAATCATAAAATTATTTCTTTTTTAGACAGATTGGTAATTAGTTATCCTGCTGCTAGTTCTCTTTCTTTATTTTGAAATCTAGGTAGGTTTTTAGGTATTATCTTAATTTCTCAAATTGTTAGAGGAATTTTCCTAGTATTTTATTTTGTACCATCTATTAATGAAGCTTTCTTTAGAGTAGATTATATTAGACGAGAAGTTTTTTTTGGATTTGTTCTTCGAATTTTGCATTTAAACGGTGCGTCTACTTTTTTTTTTATTATATTTTTACACGTGGGGCGTGGATTATTTTTTCGAAGCTTTTTTCTAGAGAATACTTGGTTATCAGGTACCTCAATTTTAATTTTAGTTATGGCTACAGCTTTTTTAGGTTATGTTTTACCTTGAGGACAAATATCTTTTTGAGGAGCTACAGTAATTACTAATCTTATTTCTACTATTCCTTTTTGTGGAACACAAATTGTCTTATGACTTTGAGGAGGGTTTAATGTAGGGGGGGCTACATTGTGTTTTTTTTTTTCTTTACATTATCTTTTACCTTTTGTTACTCTAGCATTAGTGTTTTTACATTTAATTTTTCTTCATGAGACCAGAAGAACTAGCTCCTTAAGAACTAGAGATATGTTTTTTCGAGTTTCTTTTTCTCCATTTTTTACTAGAAAAGATTTTATTAATATTTTGTTTCTTGGAATTCTTTTTTTTTTTTGATTAAATTTCCCTTGAATTTTAGGAGATTCAGAAAATTGAATTACTGCAAATGCTTTATCTAGTCCTGTACATATTCAACCGGAATGATATTTTCTTTTTGCTTATGCTATTCTTCGATGTATTCCTAGAAAGTTAGGTGGAGTGATGGCTTTAGTATTAAGAGTAGCTGTTTTTTATTTTTTTCCTTTTTTTTGTCGAAAGAATATTAATATTAACTTTTTATATCTATTTGTTTTATCGATTTTCTTTATATCTTTTTTAATTTTGACTTGACTGGGTAGATGTCCAGTTGAAGAGCCTTTTATTTTTTTAAGACAATTTTTTAGATTATTGTATTTCGTACCTATTTTTTTTCTAATATTTTTATAAAAGTAATTCAGTTTTTGGTGTTATAAGCATATTTTGTTTGGAGCAATTTGGATAAAAACTGAATTTATCTGTTTACTTTTTTTTTTCTTTTATTTATTTTTTTTTGTATGTTAAGACATGGTTGAATAGGATGATCAATTTTCTTTTCTTCAAGAGATTTTTTTTTTATTTTCTTAATTATAGTTTGCTTTACTAGTATCTTATGTATTTTTTTAGAAAAAAGAGCTCTCTTTTTTATTCTAACAATTTCATTTTTTTCGATATTGTTTTTTTTCGAAGATAGAGCTCTTTTTTTTTATGTTTTTTTTGAATGCTCTATTTTTCCTATTTTATTAATTTTGTTTCTTTGAGGAAACAGGTTAGAACGTTTTGAGTCTATATATTTTTTAATTTCTTTTAGGAGAATTAGAAGATATCCTATCGTTATAGGGCTCTTTGAAGACTCTTATGATAATATTTCTATAATAATAATAAATTCCCCTATTTGATCTCTTTTTTTTTTATTTGCTTTTTTAGTTAAAATACCTATTTATTTTTTCCACTATTGATTACCTAAAGCTCATGTAGAAGCTCCTTCTTTTGGAAGAGTTATTCTTGCTGGTCTTTTGTTAAAATTAGGAGGATGAGGTTTACTACGTTTCACGTCTTTTTGTTACTATAATGTATTTTATCTTATTTTTTTATTTATATTTTTTTTTGGAATGATTCTTTCCCCTTTATGAGCAACTTTGCATAGCGATAGCAAAGGACTAGTAGCTTTTTCTTCTATTTGTCATATAAATTTTATAGGAGTAATAATTTTGTTTGACTTTTCTTTAGGAAAAATCTTTAGAATTTTTTTTTTTTTTACTCATGACGTAATTTCTAGAATTATATTTTGATTTGTAGGAGAAATATTTCATATTACACAATCTCGACAAATAGTTTTTTTGTCGAGATCATTTTTTTTATCTATTTTTTGAGGACTAGGGTTTTTTATTTTTCTTCTTTCAAATTTTGGTGTACCGCCTTTTATTTCTTTTATCCATGAATTGTTCTTTCTGACATTTTTGTTTAATATTTCTTTTTTTTGCTTTATTATTATTTGTATTTATCTTTTATTGGTTTGTGTATTTTGTCTTGTTTTTATAATTTCTTTGACAGTAAGATTACCTATTTCTCTAGAAAGAACGACTACTGTAAAAGAATCTATTCTATTTTCCTGTATTTTTTTTTTGTTAAACTTTTATTTGCTTCGAATAATTTTTTAGAAATAATACCACTTTGAGGAATTGAAATTTCTTTTATGGGAGAATTTTTAAATTTATTTATTTTTATATTTTTTGTTTCGTTCTTTTTAAATTTTTGTTTTATGTTTATACCTTTTTTTTCTTTAAATTCATTCTGTGAATATTCTATTCTGCAAATTATAGTCTTCATATTTTCTAATCTAATTGGTCAAAGAAGATCATTCTTTTTTTTTTCTTATTTTATTTTTTTCGATGTTGCCGTTTCTTTTAGAAGATTTTTTATTTGTATTGTTTTTTTTACAGAGATTTTCTCATGCTATTTCTTCATGTTATTTTGTACACGAAATCTTTCATCTATATTTTCTTTTTTAGTAGCTGTCCTCGAAGTTTTAAGATTCTTTATTCGTCCTATTACTTTAGTAATTCGTTTAATAGGTAATATCTTGGCAGGACATGTTATTAGAGAACTTATATTTGAGAGATCAGAATTTAGAAGATTATTTTTATGTATTTATGAAGGCATTGTTAGAATCATTCAAGCTTTTATTTTTTTCAAACTTCTAGAAAATTATTTAGAAGAATCTATAAAAAGTTTTTAAAAATATTTTGATTTCAAGTTAGTATACAAAACATTATGTCTAGATTTTGAGACTATGATTGATTAGGAGATTATATCTTTTGTATTATTAATTTTATTATAATTTTTGTCTTTGGCTGTATATTAGGAATTATATCGGAAGCTGGATTTTTTAATAGATTTTATAAGAGATCTCTCCTAGAATTTTTTTGAACTATTTTTCCTGTAGTAATTTTGTTCTTTATTGGTATTCCTAGAATTATATTTTTATATCAAAATTCGGTCGATTTTTTGAGAGATATTACTATTAAAGTAACTGGACACCAATGATATTGAAGATATGATTACAGAGATTTTTCTAATGTAGAATTTGACAGTTTTATAATTCCTACTAGAGAATTATCTTTCGGAGACTTTCGATTATTAGAAGTAGATAATCGAGTTGTAGTTCCAAGGAATCAATTTTTACGTTTTGTAGTTACTTCTGGAGATGTCCTTCATTCCTGAACTATTCCCAGGATAAGGGTAAAGGTTGACGCTTGTCCGGGACGATTAAATTTTATTTTTTTCAAACCTATCCATTTCGGAATT
>JALWOZ010000014.1 GCA_027083345.1 Candidatus Kaiserbacteria bacterium | reverse complement strand
TGAATAATGATTATTAGATTTCTTGCTAAAGAGCAGAAAAAGAGCATAAAAGAGATATGCAGGGAGTTTAATGTCAGCCATATGACCGTCTACAGGATATTAAAGCCTGAAAAATATAGCGGAGTGTATAATTAAAAGGATTACTGCATATTGTGATTAAATAAGCTAGATCGCTTGCTCAATCATACTATATCTTGTGGGCAGGCTCAGGAAAATCACCACTCTCTCGGCCTAAAGTTCTCATCATTGGCAATCTTTATCATGCCCCTATCAGTTTTAAGGACAAATAGGCCATTCTTATAAGCATAACGGTCTATACCTTCTTCATAAGTGATAGCTGCCACTGCTCCATAAATGGTTCTATCTTTATATTCTGGACAATAATCTTTGAATTTAGCCATCTTCTCTAAAAATTCGTCTATATGCCACTGTTTCATAGTAGTCTTTACCTCAATAACTACTACCTCGCTTTGATTGACAAGAATAATATCATATTCGGCAATAACCCTGCCTTTGCTGTTTTCAACCTCAATACGTCTCATAGAACGATTAACTTTAATGCCTCGCTGTTTAAATAAATCTACTGTCCCGGGCTCCGCAATAGCCTCTACCAGCTTACCCCATTGAGTGGTAAAAAGGTTCTCCAGCTTTTGAATGCGTTTTTTATACTGCTTTTGCTCTCGTATAAATTCTTTTTCTCTCTTTTTACGTTCTTCTTCCATTCTTTTACGTTCTTTTTCTGAATCTTTTAAATACGCCCATAATTCCTGTAATCCCTTAGCCATCCATTCAGGCATCTCGTTATATGTTGCAGTAGTAGCCATATCATTATCTCCTTATATAAAATTATGATTCTAGTGGATCGATTCCTAAACAGTATTTCTATCGACCGGAACTAAAATTTTCAGCAGGTAAGGGCACGTTGCAACGTGCCCCTACTCATCCGTTTTTAAATAGAAATATTGAGTTAAAGTGTCATTACCATAAAAATGATATGCTCTTTAGGAATCGATCCACTAGTATTAAGAGACAAAAGGCATTTGTCAAGGTTCGTTCAAAACAGAATAAAGGCATCTGGGCCATTTTAATAGTTACGAGGCGGTTCTGTATAGTCAGAAGAGACAAAAAATAATCTATAAGGACCAATATATTTAATTGTAGGCATTACCGTATTTCTCCGCCAAGCTGTCTAAATAATCAGCCCACCATTGCATAAGTTCACGCCTCTGGTCCAAGCATTGAGCATGATTATAAGCCCTTGCTACTTCTGAACCTACTTGATGAGATAACTGCATTTCAATGGCCAGGTATGGCTTACCTGCCTCGTTTGCAAAAGTAGAAAATGACTGTCTAAATCCATGCTGAA
>JALWOZ010000013.1 GCA_027083345.1 Candidatus Kaiserbacteria bacterium | reverse complement strand
AGGAATACAGCCTTTATGTAGATGGAATCCTAAAAGCGAGTGTAACAGCAGCATCAACCTGGGTTTCTGCAACAAATAGTGGAGATATTACGGTTGGAGTATGGAAAGCATACAGCAACTATTTCAACGGAAGCATAGATGATGTCCGCATCTACAACAGGGCATTAACACAACAAGAAATACAACAAAATTACATGGGAAATGTTACAACAAATGGCTTAGTAGCATGGTGGAGTTTCAATGAAGGAACTGGAAACATAGCTCATGATAGTATGGGAAGCAATGATGGCACAATATATGGCTGCAATTGGATTCATTATGGAAATCATGCATTGCAATTTGATGGAATCGATGATTATGTTGAAGTTCCTCACAATGATGTATTTAACTCTACTTCATTTACCATTGAGCTATGGTTTAAGTATGATGGGCCAGGAACAGCTGGAAAAGCATACTGGACATTAATCGATAAAAACCCAACAGGATTAGGTTACAATGATGCATATCATCTCTATATAATGGCATCCGATTCAACCCTAAGAGCAAGAGTAGGAAATGGAAGTAATGCATTATATCTAAATTCTGGAGTAAATGTAAATGATGGAAAATTCCATTATGCAACACTTGTTTATGATGATGTTGCTAAGGAATACAGCCTTTATGTAGATGGAATCCTAAAAGCGAGTGTAACAGCAGCATCAACCTGGATTCCTGCAACAAATAGTGGAGATATTACGGTTGGAGTATGGAAAGCATACAGCAACTATTTCAATGGAAGCATAGATGACGTTAGAATATACAATCGTGCTTTAACACAACAGGAAATACAACAAAATTACATTGGAAATGTTACAACTACTGGCCTAGTAGCATGGTGGAGATTCAATGAAGGAAATGGCAACATAGCTCATGACAGCATGGGAAACAATGATGGAACAATATATGGATGCAATTGGGCAACGATAGAAAGACACCATTATACCAAAGCAGGAACATATAATGTTAGCCTTGCTGTAATGGACGATGACGGAGCAATAGATATTATGCAAAAGCAGATAATAATAACATCAGGAGCAAATATCCCACCAGTAGCCAACTTCACATGGCAACCACAAACTCCTACTATAGGGGATATTGTATCCTTTGATGATTTATCATATGATTCTGATGGTTCCATCGTTGACTACATCTGGAACTTCGGCGATGGAAATGCAAGCAAAGCGGGAACAGCATTGCATTTCAACGGCATCGATGATTATGTTGAAGTTCCTCACAATGATGTATTTAACTCTACTTCATTTACCATTGAGCTATGGTTTAAGTATGATGGGCCAGGAACAGCTGGAAAAGCATACTGGACATTAATCGATAAAA
>JALWOZ010000012.1 GCA_027083345.1 Candidatus Kaiserbacteria bacterium | reverse complement strand
TGGAATATATATTCTTCACTCCAAGTGGTGAGCAATTTACAAATAAAATTGCGAGAGAATTGGCAAATTTGGATATTATTAATGGTAATAAGTCTAAAAAAACATTAAAGAGCCTAATAGGCTTAGCGGAGAAGGAGAAGAATATCGTACTCCTATGCGCTCACTACGAGGGGCTTGATGCTAGAGTGCCACAGGCCCTTGGCGCGCGCCATATCTCTGTTGGGCCATTTGTACTTACTGGTGGAGAGTTACCCGCTGCTATGGTAATTGATGCTACAACTAGGCAAATAGAGGGTGTGTTGGGAGATAAAGAGAGTATAGAAGAAGAGCGCAATGCAAGTAGCGAGGTATACACACGCCCAGAGGTTCTTAAATATAAAGGCAAAGAGTATAGGGTACCTGAAGTGTTGCTCTCAGGGCATCATAAAAAGATAGAGGAGTGGAGAGTAAATAAAAATTTAAATAAATTTAAATAGATATGTTATAATATTAACTTAATAATAATTATATAAATAATATGAGTGATCAAAAAGAAGTAGTAATTTATTCAACCCCCACATGTCATTTTTGTGTTATGGCTAAGGCCTTCTTTGACGAGAACAATATAGAGTACACTAACTATGATGTGCAAGAAGATCCAGCTAAAAGACAAGAGATGATAGATAAGAGCGGTCAAATGGGAGTACCTGTTATCTTCGTAGGAGATGAGATGATAGTAGGCTTCGACGAGGCACGCATCCGCGAGTTGTTGGGATTATAGTTTAGCTATTAATCAAATATAAAACAAACCTCGTGTTCTTCAACATGAGGTTTGTTTTCCACAATAGTACTTACTATAGATATTGTGTGGACAGTTAGTAAGTTCTATACTATATAAATGGTTAGATACACTAAAGAACAGATTAACAAAATTAAGACAGATAGGTTATTGGGTCTAACAATCCAAGAGCTTATGGATAAATACAAGATGCCTAAAACAACTATTTGGCATCATATACATAGTTTAAAGTTAAGCAAGGAAAGGCAAAGGGCTATTTCTGCGAGAAGAGGCGGTAGTGCAGCGAGATGCAAGAAGCGTTGGATTAGTGCCAATAATAAGGCAGAAGAATTACTTAAGGACTTTAGTCTTGATTCACAATGGGTATCACTGTTAACTGCTTTATATTGGAGTGAGGGCACAAAAAAGAGGGGATTTATTTTCACCAATACAGACTCCGAGATGATAAGAGTATATGTTAAAATTTTGAGAGAATATTTAAATATTCCAAATAGACATCTACAAATATTAGTTAGAATTACAAATCTGCAAAATAAAGAGTCTTGTCTTAAGCATTGGAGTAATATAATCGGTGTTGAGCCTGAGCAGATTAAACTGGACCTGAATGAAAGGAACAACAGTAGTAAGGTTACATATGGTATATGTCGCATTACGGTAGCTAACGGTAGTGACTATTTAAAGTTGATTCATTCATTGATTCAAGGTATAACAGTGAGGTCGCTTAGTTAGTGATTGTTTTGCTCCCATAGTTTAATGGATAGAACAAGAGATTCCTAATCTCTAGATCCAAGTTCGATTCTTGGTGGGGGCACTTGTGTATAGCAATATTTACAATCGGTATATAGTGCTATAATAAAACCATGCATGAGAGTAAAGAGGATCTACTAGAGCAAACATATGCCCTAGTGGTAGAGAATAATAAGTTATTAAAAAAGATGCGTGCCGGAGCTCGGTGGGGCTTCTTGTTTAAGCTACTCTTTTGGATATTGATGCTCGGAGTGCCTATTTGGTTATATTTTAATTTATTACAACCAATAATCCAGCAAAGCCTAGATGCCTTGCAACAAGTACAAGGAGCTGTTGGACAAGCTCAAGATTTGTCTAACAATATTAATTTGCAAGGTGTGGATATACAAAGACTTTTAAAATCTATCCCTAATTTAGGTACTCTAAAACAATAATAGTGCAATAGGTGTGGCATAATAATTTGCAAAATGTTAGACTATTGCGATGAGTAAAATAAAGCAAGAGAAAAACATAGATGATGTAGTATTTGAGCCGGAAACAGATAGTGATATGGTGCAAGGTAAGAATTCTCTTAGCTCTTCTGAGAGCAAGCAAATAGCCAAGCTCAAGAAGCAACTTAAAGAGACCAAAGCGCAAGCTAAAGAGAATCTTGATGGCTGGCAACGTCTCAAGGCAGATGTAGTTAATAGTAAAAAGGCAGAATCTGAGAAGCTGGCACAAGCTAAAGGGCGTGGTGCAGAGCAAGTGCTGGAGAGCTTACTACCAGCTCTGGACAGCTTTGACTCGGCAATGCAGGGGAGTGCTTGGGAGCAGATAGACTCTGCATGGCGCCAGGGTATGGAGTTTGTGCATTCACAGTTAATAAGTGCATTAGAACAACATAGTATAACTTCATTTGGTAAGGTGGGTGATGAGTTTGACAATGCCTTACACGAGGCCGCAGAGCACATAGAGGTGGTAGATAAAGCCCAAGCAAATAAGGTACAAAAGATCCTCCGCAAGGGCTACAAGAGTGCAAGTGGTGTAATCCGCCCAGCAAGAGTAATAGTCGGAGATTTTAAAGAATAAATTATACACAAGTAGTAGCTCGAGTGGTATGTGCTTGTGTTACACTTGTAATATGGATGCAACAACTACAGGAGGCATTATAGCACAAGTGTCTAATTATCCCGATGTGTTAGTTATAGGGTTGTTGCTCATAGCTTTTGTTATATACGGCTTTATGCGAGGGGTTAAAGCTCTCTCAGAGCTCGCTCTTGCAATACCTATCGCCGCCTTTGTCTACACAATTTTCCCTTATAAACTTGGTTGGGGAGAGCCGGCGCTTTTTGCCATTATCACAGTTGTATCTGCATGGGTGTTAAACAGAGACACAAGTGGACTTAGTGACAATAGAGAGATTTTTAAGATTCTTTTAGCGTCTTCTGGGGCCACAGCTCTGGTAGTTGTAATATCTGCCGGCATAATCGACTTTTCTACTTTGTATACATTTGGACCTAAAGTTACAAGCATATTAGCGTCAGCTACATACAAGTTTTATATAACAGCCGTATCTCTTGTTGCCATAGCCTTGTCTCGTAAGGTTTGATTAATTGAGTTGTAACTGAATTATAACAAAATACCCCCGCGCAATGCTATATCGCGCGGGAGAGTGTAGAGAGGTGTCAGTGACAATACTTTCGTATTGCCGGCCCGTCTTGTACGAATTCCGATTCCTTAAATTGGTATCGGAAGTTCCCTTTGGGATTGATGACTTTGTCAAAGCGGAGCGCACCCCCTCCTTTGACGCATGCCAATACCCCAAAGCGGGTGGGGTCATTGCCGAAGAATTCAGTGCTGTACGGCACTGAAACCATACCTTTTGTCGGTGTGTCTTTTCCTATGGAGTAGTTCATACAAGTTTGTACGAACGGCTCCTGACTGTTGGAAAAGTGGCTTTTGCGGTCGCCAATGTCCCACCCCCCTTTACCACTGAGCTCCATGCCATGAGGTGGTATAAATGTGCCAATGACACACACGACACCATGATTGTTGCTCAGCACACGAGCTTGTGTTTGTGTACTGAGTGCGAAGAGAGCCATAGTAGCCCCAAAAACAACTTTCATCATGAGAAATATCCTATCTGTAATGAACGATACTTTAATAATACATAAGACGCATATTATTACAAGGTTTTTGTTTCGGTTATTAACTGAATTATGTGTGTATTATATTGTTATAAATATCTTATGTGTGATAGAATGGATTGTGTTATTAGATATAGTACAAAATGCATGTTAAATAATTACAATAAGTTATATATTGCTAGTACAGTATTTGTATTATTGTTATTCCCTTATATATATACTTATGCATTTTCTAACTCCGAAATAAATCTTTTTGATAGCTGGGACAGCTTTACTGATGAAACAACGAATGTTATAGATCAAGTTTATTTAGACAATTCAAAACCGGGAGGCTCTTCTTATATAACTGTAGATACATTTAATAACAGTGATAATTTGAGTGTAATAACCAACACAACACCGTCTTGGTTCGCACAAGTTACGGGAGGTACTCAGTTTTACAATAACGGAGACGGTACATACAATACTATTACCTACCACAATACCGACAGTAATAACGGATCCTCAGGCGGTCCAAATACATCAAGTTGTCCCCCTGGTACTCAGACGGTGTCTAATGGCACATGTTGTCCTTCAGAATATGTAGTTTTAGGGCCGGTTACCGGCTCTGGCAAGAGTGCCTCACGCTCCGCCTCTTGTGATATACCAGAGCCTCCAACTCCACCAACTCCACCTACGCCTCCAGTATCTCCACCGACACAATCACAATCCTGCACACCCTCTAGTTGTGAATCTTTCCCTAATATCTGTGGAGAGGTTAATAGTGGCACACAGTGCATAGGAGGTTCCGGCTCATACTCATGTAATGCGCCAAATGTGCCAAATCCATCAGGGGTTTGTACTGTGCAATTAGACAGCGGAGTAGCTACTGGAGTTAGAGGGTGTGGAGCCGGAGTGTGCTATATTACTCGTTACCCAACAGAGAGCCTCACAGGAGGGTCTGGTGATGTAACATGGGTAGAGCTCTCTCCACCTACCGTAGGAGAGCCTACAGCACAGATATTTGCAAGGCCGATATTAGTTAAAAAGACAAAGAGAGCCAATATAGTATGGCTTTCAGCATATACAAAGTCTTGTAGTGTATCCGGCTCTAATGGTGATGGAGGTGCTGGTTGGAGCGGTATTAACGGAGACCATATCTCTAGTGAGATTGTAACCCAAACTACTTACAACCTTACTTGTGAAGGTCTAAATGGTGAGCAAATAACAGACTCCGTAACAGTCCGCTTAGTACCAGAGTGGCAAGAGATTTAGTAATTTTAATAAGGGTTTATATGTTTAATCGCAGAGTATACACAAACATTGTCATATTAGTTATTATTTTAAGTGTTGGTGTTATTGTATACTCTGTGTTTGGCAATGATAGCGTATTAAAAGATAATGTGCTAAATAATATATACAAGCGCACAGCTAAAATTGTTAATTTAGAGACTGAAAGCAATGCGCAACTCATCAGCTACTCTGACAGTCTCCCGGAGGGCAAGATACTCGTCTCTGTAATATCTGCCAGCGGTACGCCTGTGCCGGCACTATTAAATACTCTTAGTGGAGAGATTGTGAGCTTACCAGTCAATAAGATAAATGGTAGTGATGCCGTATCTCTCCAATATAATGTGTCGGGCAATGAGGCATATATTGCATATTTAGCTACTACAAAAGATACTGTTGAAGATGCAAATACTTATGATATATATTTAGCTAGTGTAGAGACAGCCAAAGATGCTAATGGTCTCATTAAATTATTAAAAACAGCCAAGCTGGTATCTGTGCATAGTGATGAGGACTATATGAGGTCTGCTCCTGTAGTCTCTAATAGTGGAGCGATACTCTATGCATCTTTAAGTAAGGAGAATCTTGCTAAGGCAAGTAATGAGCCCAATAATGTGCCGGCAGAGTCTTGGAATATATATTTAGTTAATGATACAGATAAGACATTGATAACAAATGGTCTGTATCCCAAGTGGATAAGCCAAAGCTCTTTTGCGTTTTTGCGCAATGATGGAGTGTATGTATATGATCTATTAACTAAGAGAGAGCAATTAGTGTGGAAGAGCTTAAGCCCAATAAGCATTGTTAATGGTTTTGATGTTGCAGATGATGGTAGTTACTTTGCATTGAGTTCACCAAAAGAGAGATTGGTTACGATTATAAGAGTCCAAGATTGGAAGAAAGGGATATTTACAGCATTACCAACTCTACCTATCGTGGCCACTAACCCTGTTTTTGACAAAAATAATAATACATTAGCGTTTGTTACATCTTGGTTAAATAGTGATATAGGTGATGTGCAGTCGGGGATACGCTACTACTCTCTAAAAGAGCAAAAGTATTTGTCTAGTGTAATGAAGATTGATAAGACGAATATAAAAGGTATTTATTTAACTGATTGGAAGTAGAGTTACATAGGTACTCTAAATTGATAAAGTATAGCTTTTATGCAATAATAAAACTGAGTTTAAGTTATCGGTTTTATGTCTAAAGAAGTAATAGAGAAATCCAACATAGCATTAAGAGAGGAGGAGGTCTTGGATTTTTGGGATAGACAAAAGATCTTTACTAAGTCTATTGAGACCCCGGCAGGAGAGAGCAGTCCTAAGGAGTTCTCCTTTTATGATGGTCCTCCATTTGCCACAGGGTTACCTCATTATGGACACTTGTTGCAGAGCTTTGTTAAAGATGCCATCCCTCGCTATAAGACTATGAGAGGTTATAGAGTTAAGAGGCAATGGGGTTGGGATTGTCATGGTTTGCCTATAGAGAATATTGTAGAGAAGGAGTTGGGGATCTCGGGTAGAGAGGATATAAAGAGGGTAGGAGTTAAAAAGTTTAATGACACTTGTAGAGGCAAAATATTTGAGTATGCAGAAACTTGGGAGAAGATAATACCACGTATAGGACGCTGGGTAGATATGGAGCATGCTTATAAAACAATGGACACAACCTTTATGGAGAGCGAGTGGTGGGCTTTTAAGCAATTATATGAGAAGGGGCTAGTATATGAGAGTCATAGGCCTATGCATATTTGTCCACGATGTGAGACAACATTGAGTCAGAGTGAAGTTGCCGAGGGGTATGCAGATATTAAAGACCTCTCAGTAACAGTAAAGTTTGAGTTAATAGACGAGCCAAAGACATATGTTTTGGCTTGGACGACAACTCCGTGGACATTGCCGGGTAACGTGGCGCTAGCAGTTGGTGCTGATATAGATTACGTAACCATAAAGAAGGTAGATAATGAGAGTGGGGACACCGTTAGGTTTATCTTAGCAAAGAGGCGTTTAGATGACACTTTTGGTGATGAAGAGTATAAGATAGTCGCAGAGTATAAAGGTAGTGAGTTGGTGGGCAAAAAGTATAAGCCCCTCTTTGATTATTACTATGACGACAAGAGCCTAGAGCACAGAGAGAACGGTTGGCAGATATATCCTGCGGGCTTTATCTCAGATGAGGATGGTACAGGTGTAGCTCATGAGGCTCCTGCATTTGGAGCTGAGGACATGGAGTTGGCTAAAGAGGTTGGATTACCGTTTGTGCAGCATGTAGACATTGCAGGTAATTTTAAACCTGAGGTTGTTGACTTTGCCGGCCTCAATGTAAAGCCCAAAGATGATCATATGGCGACAGACATAGAGATAATAAAATGGCTGGCGCATAACGATAAGCTCTTTAATAAAAAGAAAATAGAGCACAGCTACCCACATTGTTGGCGTTGTGATACCCCGCTACTTAACTATGCTACGTCAAGTTGGTTTGTAAAAGTGGAGGAGATAAAGAGCAAGTTAATTAAATATGCAGAGAATATAAATTGGACTCCAAAACACATTAAGCAAGGACGTTGGGGTAAGTGGCTTGAGGGTGCTCGTGATTGGTCTATTTCTCGTAATCGCTTTTGGGCTAATACCATGCCTGTATGGAGGTGTAGTGAGTGCGATAGTGAGGTGGTAGTGGGGAGTATAGACGAGCTTGAGGAGCTTAGTGGTACAAGAGTTAATGATTTACATAAAGATGTAGTAGATACTGTAACTTGGCATTGTAGCAAGTGTGGCAAAGGGCAGATGATGCGCATACCAGATGTATTAGACACCTGGTTTAACTCCGGGTCTGTGCCATATGCCTCTTTGCATTATCCATTTGAGAATAAGAATGAGTTTATTAAGCGGGTGCCGGCCGACTTTATAGCTGAGGCTCAAGACCAGTGCCGTACTTGGTTTTATTATCAGCATGTGCTTTCAGGTGCTTTATTTGATAAAAACGCATTCAAAAATGTTGTTACTACAGGGATGGTTTTAGCAGAGGATGGTAAAAAGATGAGCAAAAGTTTAAAGAATTATCCAGACCCAATGTATATGATTAATAAATATGGAGCTGACTCTATGCGTCTTTATATATTAAGTTCACCTGTCGTTAGGGCGGAGAATCTATTTTTTTCAGAGAAGGGTGTTGAAGAGATTACCCGTAAGATGTTTGGGCGGTTGGTTAATGTATATGAGTTTTATGAATTATATAAAGACTCATTAGAGCACGAGAGTAAGTCTGATAGTAGAAATATATTAGATAGATGGATTATAGCCCGTATAGAGCTATTACATAATGAGGTAACTAGGTCTATGGAGGAGTATGAGCTAGACAAGGCCTCAAGAGGTTTTGTTGATTTTGTAGATGACCTTTCTACTTGGTATATCCGTCGTAGTAGGGACAGGTTTAAAGGTGAGGATAAGCAAGACAAGCGTGAGGCTCTAGAGACAACTCGTTTTGTATTGCGTAAATTGTCTAAGATGTTGGCACCTTTTGCACCATTTCATGCTGATTGGTTGTGGCATAGAGTTAAGAGGGCTGACGATGTAGAGAGTGTGCATTTGGCAAGGTGGTGCTCAATAAAGAGTGTAGACTCTAAGATAATAGAAGAGATGGAGGAGGTACGTAAACTCATAACTAAGGCGTTAGATGCACGCAAAGAGGCTCATATAAATGTGAGACAACCTCTAGCCTCAGTTACATTAAGATATAGTGAGTTATCCCAAGAACTTAAGGATATTATAGCAGATGAGCTTAATGTTAAATCTGTATTTTTTGAACCTGAGGGACAATATGAGGTTGGGCTAGATACTGTCCTCACTGACGATTTAATAGAGGAGGGCAAGTTGAGAGAGATAGTTAGAGAGATGCAGAAGGCTCGTAAGAGTGCAGGTCTTAAGGCTGGAGAGTATACAGGAGCAAACGTAACTGCCTCACAAGAAGAGCAGAGGATAATACAAAAGTTTGAGATAGACATAACAAAGCAGACTTTTATAAATAAGTTTAATTTTAGTGAGGGAGAGTTTAAGGTTGAGATAATTTAGTGGTATAAGGATGTAAGGAGTTTGCCTTGTTTATGTATATACTTAAGTCTATGTTAAGCTATGGTTTATGAGGAAGGTACGATTTAAAATTATTATCCCATTTATGATACAGTTTATCTCGTGGCCTTTTTTTAGGTTGTTTTTTAAATTTTTCATGCATTTGGAGATTAAGGGACTAGAGAATTTAAAAAGTGTGTCTAGTAAAGTCATATTTGCGCCTAATCATGCTCATGAGTTGGACTCTTGGCTTGTGAGGGCGGCTTTGCCTTGGTTCTCTAGGTGGAGTCCTATGATATACGTTACGGCACCTATATATGCATTTAAAGAGTCTAATAAAAGAGGTTGGTTAGGTGTCTTGTATAGAAGCGGTATCTTGCAGTATGTTTTTGCATTATGGGGTGCGTATCCTTTAGAGAGAGGTAATGGAGACTATGCAAAATCATTAAGAACACAAGTAAGTAATTTAAAAGACGGGTATCCATTGTGTATGTATCCTGAAGGTAAAATAACTGAAGATGGCAAATTACAAGAATTTCATGGGGGAATCGTATATTTAGCGTCCGAGACAAAGGCCTCTATAATACCTGTAGCCATAAAGGGTACTTATAAATTAAGTCTTAAGAATATCTTCTTGAGGAAGGCTAGGGTATTTATTTACTACGGGAAGTCTATTGAGATTAAGGCTAGAGTTAAAGAGTCTAATAAAGATACATACGAAGTTTTAGTTAACAATGTGAGAGAGAATATACTTATTAAGTTGCAATAAATTAATAATGTTATGAATTCTAAATTAAAGTCCAATAAGATTAATAAGGGTACATCAGTTAAATATGACTATGCTTTTATAGTGCACCCACGCACAAAAAAGGAAATATTAAAAAAGTTTAAAATATTTAAATATGTTCCCGGTTGGGTCTTAACTATTTTTGAATTTATAATGGGACCAGTTAAAATAGCTGACATCACAGGTCTAGAGGATAAAAATGGTAATTTAATACGAGGTGTTGTTATCTCTTTGCCTATGTCTACTAATACTATGTTGAAGTATCGTAGATATGCGGTTATTCAAATACGTCGAGCAATTAGAAAGGCTAGGAACATGGGTGTGAGAATAGTTGGATTAGGCGCACTAACTTCTTCGTTGTCGCACGGCGGTAAGAAACTTATTGATATTGATAATATCTGCATCACAACTGGACATGCTTATACAGGGTATAATGTTACGGAGTACGTAAGAGATTTTATTTTCAAGAATAATTTAAATTATGCGAGTATAATAATTGCGGTTGTAGGAGCTGCTGGTTCAGTGGGTAGTATTTCAGCACAACTTTTGGCTAGAGAGCCTTTTAAAAAAATATTACTTGTAGATCTGAAAAGGAAGCATAAATTAATAAAGGACACATTTAGAAAAATGATGAAAAATGTCATTATTACAGATGATATGAATATTATTAAAAAAGCTCATATTATTATAACCGCCACTAATGCACCAGGAGCAACTATTCTGTCTGATTATGTATCTCCTGGTACCTTTATTGTGGACGACGCACAACCGTCCGATGTGTCAGAAGAAGTCTTTGATCGTAATGATGTTATGGTAATAGAAGCAGGAGCAGTTTTGACTCCGGGGGTCAATGTAAATTTTGATATAGGGTTACATGGTGATAATATAAATTATTGCTGTTTAGTCGAAGTTATGGTTTTAGCATATAATGACATTTGTGCCAATTTTGTTATTGGTAGAGCCACATTAGATCAAGTAGATTATGTGGCGAGATTAGGTCATAAATTAGGATTTCAATTACCAGAATATCAGAATTTTATAGGGGTTATTTCAGATAAATATATTGAGAATGTTGTTAATATGTTAAGGAGTAGAATTAATAAAATATGAGTACAGGTCTCACAGTAATTAATACTTTAATAGGTTTTTCGGTTTTATTGAATCTTATTTATGGAGTTATTATATTTGCCCATAATCCAAAAGAATCAATTAACAAAAGATTATTTGTATTGACTATTATAGTGAGTTTATGGGGAGTGTTAATGATTATTTATCGTAGCCATCCATTTTCTGATGGTTGGAACTTATTTATTACACGTTTACTATACGCAGATGCCGCGCTAATACCTCTGTCTTTTATTTATCTAGCTGCAGCGTTGGCTAAAATTAAGATTTTGCATTATAAGATTATATCCGCATCTTTCTTTTTATCTCTAGTGTCGATTTTGTATTTAGTATTTAGCCCCGATTTACTTATTTTGGGTGTGCTACGACCAACTATAGGTGAACAAGTGATATTATTTAATAATATCTTACATATTGTGTATGGTTTTTATTTGTTTAGTTTGTTTAGTATAGGATTTGGTATCTTAATTGATACTTATAGAAATACCAAAAAACTAGTTACTAGAAGTCAGATATTTTACCTAATAATTGGAGCTAGTGTTGCGACGTTTATTAGTTTTGTGACTAATCTCATTTTACCAATAACAGGGGATTTTACTTTTAATTGGGTAGGACAGATAAGCATATCTTTTATGGCGGCTTTTATAACTTACGGAATTTATAAAGAACAAATTTTTAATACTAAAATAGCGTTGACGGAACTGGTCGTGTCAGCAAGTTGGGTCTTATTATCTATTAATGTGTTATTTAGTCAAACTATTACGACTCGTATTTTGACAATTATACCACTTATTATATTTACTTTTTTAGGTTATATGATAATTCACACAATGAAAAAAGAAATAAGCACTAAAGAACGTATTGAAGAGGTAGCTACAAGTTTAGAAAAGGCGAACAAAAAACTTAAAGAACTAGACGAGAAGAAGAATGAGTTTTTGCATATTGCTACTCATCAATTGCGCGGGCCTATTACGGCTATTAATGGTTATGCATCTTTAATCTTAGAAGGAGATTATGGAGATATGCCTAAGAGTGCCAAAGTGCCTATAAATAATATTTTGTCTGCCAGTAAGGTGATGTCGGAGACGATTAATGACTATATGAACATTGCGCGCATTGAGGAGGATAATGTAGTGCAGAATATGACGGAGTTTGACCTGTGCGAGCTTGTAGACGAGAGGGTTGAAGTACGCTTAGTTAATGCACAAGATAAGGGTATTAAGATGACAATAGAGCACGATGTAGAGGGTGATAAGTGTATGGTTAAAGCTGACAAGAACAATATTACACAAGTACTCAATGCACTCTTGGAGAATGCCATTAAGTATACTCATAAGGGTGAGGTACAGGTGCGCACAGAGCTGAGTGAGAGTGGCAAGCGCGTGCGCGTGAGTATTAAAGACACAGGTATAGGGGTGGCAAAAGGAGAGGTAGCTGGCTTGTTTGACAAGTTTACAAGGGCAGACAATGCTAAGGAGACAGACGCCTTTGGTACGGGTATGGGGCTCTTTATAGCTAAAAACTTGATAGAGGCAAATAAAGGTAAAATATGGGTAGAGTCAGAGGGTCTAAACAAAGGCTCAACCTTCACCATAGAGTTGCCTGTGGTTGCTTTTAAATAATTATCTCGATATAAAACACCAGTGACCTGGTTGTTGGTAAATGTATGTAGGTAATGCTATCCTAGCTTTAATGTTAAAGTTAAATCAAGAGTATTTAGAGGGTAATATTAAGAAGTTGTATATCTTCCACGGCTTGCTTGGGATGATGATCACTATGCCGATTGTTACGCTCTTCTTCCAAGAGAATGGGCTCTCTATGCAAGATGTATTTGTGGTGCAGGCTGTCTTCTCTATTTCGGTCTTATTATTTGAGATCCCGTCTGGTTATATATCTGACAAGCTCGGGCACAAGAGAGCGTTGGTGCTAGGGTCCCTCGTCATTACTCTTGGGGCTGTGGTTTATGCTCTGGCATATGGATTCTGGGCGATATTATTTGCCGAGGTAGTGCTGGGCGTTGGCCATGCATTCATCTCCGGGGCAGACTCGGCTCTGCTATATAACACCTTGATAGGCCTAGGCAAGACTGATGAGCATAAGCGTATTGAGTCTAAAGTAGTCGCTATAGGGGCATATTCACAAGCTATCGGTGGTGTTGCCGGGGGCATAATAGGGGCTATCAACTTGAGGTATCCGTTTATAATCTGGGCTGTTGTATTGATTCCCACAATACCAATCACAATATCTTTAGTTGAGCCGGCTGTTAAGCGGGTTAAAGACACCTCTGCAAATCTCTGGCAAGAGATGATTAAGATTATCAAATATTCTCTACACGGGCACAAGGAGCTTAAGTGGATCATTATATATGCTGGCGCCATCAACACCTCTACTCTTGTGTTTGTTTGGTTTATGCAGCCGTATTGGCAGTTACTCAATATACCCATAGCTTGGTTTGGTGTGCTCTGGGCGATATTAAATGTCTCTATAGGAGTGTTTGCTATGTTTGCTACCAAGTTTGAGAATCTGCTTGGGTTACGCAAGGCTCTTATTGCTTTAGTGATACTTGTGGTCACTACTTATATATTGCTTGGGTTGTATCCATCACTAATAATATTGCCGGTGATACTTGTGTTCTACTTTGTGCGTGCGGTGCAACAACCTATATTGAGAGATTATGTACATAGGAGGATTGAGTCTGATGTCCGAGCGACTGTATTGTCTATCAAGAATCTTGTAGGACGTTTGATGTTTATAATTGTAGGGCCGGCACTGGGCTATGCTAGTGATTTACTATCTTTGCCGGTGGCACTACTACTATCGGCGGGTACATTCGCGACCATAGGTTTAATGGCGCTAATATTCTTACACAAAAACAAAGCTTTATAAATTATGAGTTTGGTGTACGATTATGAAACTGAGTTGAAAATTGGGATTATGGAAAATTTAAAAAATAGAGATAGTCTTCAAGATCGTTTATTAAATGGATTATTTAGAGTACCGTTCTTATGTTTGACAAAAGAAGAGGTTACAAAAGCTATAGACATGGGATTGTTAGACTCCGAAAAGTGCATTATAAAAAAGATAGGTATTCAAGAATCATATGGTTGTAATACAACTGACATAGTGGCTTTAGAAAAAGAAATATATACAGATAACCCAGATTTGTGTAAGCCAGAATGGAAACATGAGTTGATATTATTTGCCTGTGATGTATTGAGTATTGCTAGAGGATACCCAAAGTTATCTTTTTTGCATAGAGATAATTCTGGGAAGTTAGATGGATATATAACTGCATATGAAGGTGTAAGGAACTCAAAAAGGATAATTTATATAACAGATTGGATGACCACAAAAGATTCAAAATCGGTTGGAGGTAGACTAATGGTGCACTTTTTAACAGTATACGCTAAGGAATATATCTCTAAAGGTATATTATTGCCAATCTTTGCTAACGCTCGTGCAAATACGTCAAGGGAGATTGTTATTAGTAACTTAGATTTATTGGCAAATATAGTTAATAGGAATTTGTCAGATAAAAACAAGGCCATATATTTTAAAGTTAATTATAATCAGAAAAGATTGGAAGCCGGTGAAGTATTCTACGATACAGTATTTGCTCCGTGTCATGTAATCAAATCTTAACTATTAAGATTATTAATATGATTAATAGTTATTTTAGCTAATTTATCACAATACTCTTGGTCTATAGATTTCTCTTTTTGCATATATTCATTTAATATATTTTGACTTTCGTATGCTATATATCTTATATGAGAGTACCAATCATGATAGGTTTTTTTATTCAACTCATTTTTTATAGACTGGGGTTTATGTATGTTACTGAATTCATTATTGTGGTGAAAATATACTGAGTAGTAAGAGGGTAATTCTGTAGACACTAAAGATTGTACCAAAATCTCTCGTGCTACATAACTAAGCGGCGGTGCATTTTCAGTATCTTTAAGATTTTCTGGTATTTTAACTTTAATAAAAGCCGTGCGCAGAAATTCATCGGATTTTGAATTATTCTGTAACATGTGTACATATTCATGCATTAATGATTTGATGATAATCTGTTTATTATTAAAGCACCCCCAGTGTTGTGCTAGTATTATGTTAGGATGATCTTTATTTATTAGAGATGTTGTAAGATTTTTGCTACACAATAATGGGTATATGGTTATTGGTGTTTTTTGGGCAAAATTACTTTGCAAGAATTGTTTTACTTTTTTTATAAATAATTGATGTTCTTCTGTAAAATCAGCATTGATTTGCTTTGACCATTGATCTATTTGAGGTAATTCAGATTCCCATATAATGTCGAATACGGGACTGAAGACATGCAGCAAATTATTTATTGGCGCCAGGTTAGCGTCATTGAGTAGATTTTTGTTCAAATATACATCCCAGATGAGCTTGAAGCTATGTTCTTTCTCGGATAATATTTCTTTGCATTTATGTATTAATACATGATTATCTTTAACAAAATCAGCTATCAGTTTGTTAAATGCCGGATTTACTAACTGAGGTATTTGAGCAGACCATATCCACTGTGTCATAGATTGTAGCCAGAAGAATCTAGCTAGTTCTTTATTTGCTGTGACTTTGAATAAGTTCATAAGATCATAGAATAATGTAGAAAATTATTAAAAATAGCCCAATCCCGCATGTATTGTAACACGGAATTGGGCCTAGGTGATGAGTGGGAATTTACAGGTCATTACCCACATCACCAGAGCTGTCACCATTGCCCTGGTCGCTGGCGGCGCCATCATCCCAGTCGCCACTCCCCCCGATGGAACACAGGAAGTATTTGTTGTGGAACTGTTCTTCAGTTTGATAGGGCATAGTAGCCTCCTTTCTGTTGAAGAGTTGCCTAGTTGGCAACATATTCACCTTATCACCCCCCACATTTGTCAAGGGTTATGGGGTTTTATAAATTATGAGTTTGGTGTACCATTGAGCTTATGACTGTTGAGATACAAGATGTAATTAAAGGCCTGCTTAAGCAGGCTCTTGAGAGTGCGGGTGTTGGTATTGATGTGAGTGGTACTGAGATAACTTTGGAGCATCCGGCTGACTTAACTCACGGTGATTACTCTTGTAATGTTGCCATGCGACTTTCTAAGGGGTTGGGTAAGAGTCCCAGGGAGTTGGCTGAGGAGATTGTGTCTAAGTTGCCGGAGATTGAGTGGGTTGATAGGGTAGAGATTGCCGGGCCAGGGTTTATCAACTTCCACCTCTCTGAGGAGTTCTTTGAGCATAGTGTTGCTGAGGCTTTAGAGCGCGGAGGAGAGTGGGGCAAGAGTGATGCTCTCAGCGGAGAGAAGATACTACTAGAGCATAGCTCGCCGAATCTTTTTAAACCCTTCCACATTGGGCATTTGGTTAATAATACATATGGTGAGGCACTTGTACGCTTAATGCAATTTGCTGGTGCTTATGTTACTGCAATATCCTTCCCCTCAGATGTGTCGCCTGGTATTGCCAAGGCGGTGTGGGGTATCATAGAGATGGGTATTGCGGAGAACTTTACCATAGAGCAGGTGGGCGAGGCGTATGTTAAGGGTGTAGAAGCGTATAAAGAGAGTGAGGGGGCAAAGGCTCGCATAAATGAAATAAACACCAATATATATAACAAAGAGGACTCACCGGAGTACGAGGTGTATAAGAGGGGTAGGGAGCTCTCGCTAGAGTACTTCAATAACATCATAGCTCGGCTCGGCTCGCACTTTGACAAGCTGATATTTGAGACTCAGGCTGAGCAGGAGGGTAAGAGGATTGTGCTTGAGAATGTGCCGAGTGTGTTTGAGGAGTCTGACGGAGCTGTGATATTCAGAGGCTCGGAGCACGGACTATTTGACAATGTGTATATCAACTCAGCCGGCTTTGGTACATATTTAGCTAAAGACACTGGACTACTTAGTATTAAGTTTAGAGAGTATGACTTTGATAAGTCTATAACAGTTACAGATGTAGAGCAGAAGCAACACTTTGAGCTGGTGAAGAAGTCGGCAGAGCTTATTAACAGAGAGTGGGCAGAGAAGTCGCTATTCCTCCAGCATGGCAGGCTTGCTCTCACAACGGGCAAGATCTCCTCTAGGAGTGGTGGTGTGCCTCTTGCGGTAGACATACTAGACTCTGTAAAGAGCTCCGCCTTAGAGAGAGCGCAAGAATCAGGTTCTGAGATGACAGAGGAGTCTGCAGAGATGGTGGCAATTGCCGCTGTTAAGTATGCGATAGTGAAGGTAGGCATGGGTAAGAATATCACCTTCGACATAGAGCAGTCGCTCTCATTTGAGGGGGATTCTGGGCCATACTTGCAGTATACATATGCGAGGTGTAAGTCGGTGATGGCGAAGGCATATCCGCATAGAGGAGACATAAAAGTGCAAGTGCCGAGAGACTGGGTGCATACAAACATAGAGAAGTTGCTTTATAGATTTCCAGAGGTAGTGAAGCGTGCGGCTCTGGAGTACCAGCCACATCATATTGCAAATTATCTCAATGACCTGGCTAGCGCATACAACAGCTGGTATGCGCAGGGCAAGATACTAGACGGCACAGATGCGGAGCACTACAAACTAGCCCTAACAGAGGTAACAGCTCAGACAATTAAAAACGGCTTGCAAATCTTGGGCATCAACACTCCAGAAAGAATGTAGTTGTACAAGATTATTAGTGATGATAATATATTAATTATGAAATATGTAATAGGACACAAGAATCCGGATACAGATGCTATATGTAGCTCTGTTGTTTATCAATCATTTTTAAAAAAGACAGGTGTAGAGTCTAAGGTGTATGCACTGGGGACCTTTAATCGTGAGACACAGTTCGTCTTTGATGAGTTGGGCATTGAAGCGCCACAAGTACAGCTTGAGTTACCTGCAGGTAGTGAAGTGATACTCTTAGACCATAACGAGGCAGGGCAGAGTATAGACAACCTAGGCGAGTTAGATCTTGTAGGCATAATAGACCATCATAAGGTGGATGTTAAAACCTCTAAGCCCATAGAGATGGACATACAGCCCATAGGCTCATCTTGCAGTATTGTTGCTAAGAAGTTCTTTACTAATGGAATAGAGCTCTCTAAGGAGGAGGCGACAATGCTTATAAGCGGAATACTCTCAGACACACTCCATTTCCGCTCTCCTACGAGCACCGCTGAGGACAAGGAAATACTAGAGAAGCTTAATAAGGTGGCGGAGATAAGCGATATAGAGGCTTATTCACTAGAGATGTTTAATGCCAAGAGCGACTTGGGGGATATAGATGTGGAGAGCTTGATAACTCTTGACTATAAGGAGTTTACCTTCGGAGGGGATAAATACACAATAGGAGTTATGGAGACTACTAGTCCATCATACGGATTGGGCAGACTGGACGAGATTAAAGACGGACTTAAGGCTATACAAGAGCGAGAGGGGCTCAAGGGGATAATCTTTACTATAGTAGACATACTTAATGAGGAGAGTTACACCGCGACTTCAGACAAGGACACTACACAACTATTTAAAGAGGTATTTAATGCAGAGGAGAGAGATGGTACTCTATATGTAGACAACCTAGTCTCTCGTAAGAAGCAAATTGTGCCAGCACTTGAGGAGAGGTTTAATGGTTAATTACTTCTTGTTCTCTTGTAAGTAGGCTCGTATTTTACGCTTTGCTAAATTTGTTTTAGTAGAGTCTATCCATTTGCGTGTAGGGTGAGATGTTTTTTTAGTAGTTACATCTACATAATCTCCGTTTTGCAGTTCTGTGTCTATTGCTGACATTTTGCCATTTATTTTTGCGCTGGCTAAATGATCACCAACATCAGAATGTATGCAATATGCAAAGTCTATGGGTGTTGCTCCTACCGGTAAGTCTATAACATCTCCCCCGGGAGTAAAAACAAATATACGATGAGAGAAGAAGTCCGCCTTCATATCTTGTATAAATTCCTCCCCTTTAGATTCTTTAGCTTCTGCTAATAGTTTGAGCCAATAGGGAGTATCTTTCTCGGTATTGTCTGTATTACTACCTAAGCGTTTTACGGCGTACTCCTTATGTTTGCGTTGTTTATTAGAAGGTAGTAATTGGCTTATCCAACTAAAGACCGAGTTACCAGCTTTATTTGTTTTACCAAGTTTGTAATTCATATGTGCGGCGAGACCGTATTGTGCTTCGCGATGCATCTCCTCTGTGCGTATTTGTACTTCTAAAAAGCCTCCTACGTCTGTCTTGACTGTGGTGTGGATGCTTTGATAGCCATTTGGTTTAGGATTGGATATGTAGTCTTTAATCCTGCCCGGTGCAGGAGTCCATATTTTGTGCACCACTCCAAAGACTTTGTAGCAGTCATCCACCGTGTTTACTATAATTCTTAACGCTAAAATATCATTTATCTTTGTGTCATCCCAATCTTTTTTTATTAACTTCTTATATAGACTATAGACTCCTTTTACTCGTCTCTGAGTGCGGAAGTTGCGTATGCCCGCTTTAGCAAGCTCTGTACGAATGTCTTTTTGTGCTTTGTCTAACCACTTTTTTGTCTCAGCTTTGCGCTCTTTTAATATCTGCGCAACCTTCTTGTATTCTTTTGGTTCAGCGTGGGGAAATGCCGCGTCCTCTAGATCTTTTTGCAAAACTCCCATTCCTAAACGGAAGGCGATAGGGGCATATATCTCAAGAGTCTCTTTAGCTATCCTTTCTCTTTTGTGTTGGGGTACATGTTGTAGTGTACGAGCATTGTGTAGCCTATCCATAAGCTTAATTATAAGCACTCGCACATCTGTGGCCGTAGCAGCGAAGAGCTTACGCAAACTCTCAACATGTCTATCTGTGCCCTTGTATCTCACTTTGTCCTCTCCGAGTTTTGTAACTCCGTCTACTAGCAGAGCTACCTCTTGTCCAAACTCTTTTTTAATATCATCTAATTCTACCTCAGTATCTTCTACCGTGTCGTGTAATATGCCGGCGCTGACAACAGTTGCCTCCATACCAAGTTCTGCAAGATACTCGGCTACAGTAGCAACGTGTTGAAAGTAGGGAGCACCAGAGTATCGTTTTTGCCCTTTATGTGCTTCTTGCGCAAAACTATAAGCCTTGCCCACAAGAGCTTTGTCATTTTTAGAGTGTATTTCTGATAGGTCTAGAACCTCTTGTAAAGTTGGTATTTTAAAGTTGCTCATATTTGTATAATACCATAATACTTGTTACTATTGCTAGTGATGAAAGAGAGAATGTTATCTGGAGTAAAGCCGTCTGGTAGGCCACATATAGGCAATTATTTCGGTGCTATGAGGCAGTTTGTAGAGTTGCAGTCTGAGTATGATGAGGTTTTTATCTTTATAGCTGACTATCATGCACTTAATACTCTGCAAAACAGAGAGGAGATGAGGCAGAATATATTAGATCTGATAATAGACTACCTAGCTATAGGTTTAGATTCTAAGAATGTTGTATTGTATCAACAATCACGTATATCCGCACACACTGAGCTTGCTTGGGTGTTTGATACTATAGTGCAGATGGGCTACTTAAAGCGAGCTCATGCATATAAAGATGCAGAGGCTAAGGGGGTAGACATTAATGTAGGTACATTTAATTATCCTATACTTATGGCGGCAGACATTTTGCTGTACGATGCTACTGCAGTGCCTGTAGGTAAGGACCAAAAACAGCACTTAGAATTTACACGAGATATAGCAGAAAAGTTTAATAAGATATATGGAGATATATTTACTTTACCTGAATCTATAATTGTAGAAAGTGTAGAGACGGTGCCGGGGCTAGATGGGCGTAAAATGAGTAAGAGCTATGACAATACAATACCACTCTTTGCTTCAAGAGAGGAGATAGAAAGATTAGTGAAGAAGATAGTAACAGACTCAAGTGGAGATAGGCCGGAGAATGTGTATGCGTTGCACAAGCTCTTTAAGAGTGAGGAGGAGCTTGCTCCAATATATGAGGAGTATAAGGGCAAGTATGGCGAGCTTAAGCGTATATTGGCAGAGGATGTTGACGCATTTATAGCGCCAATGCGTGAGCGTAGAGCTGAGATTGCAAAAGATGTAGAGGGTGTGAAAGAGATATTAGATAACGGCGCCAATATCGCGCACGAGCTTGCAGATGCCAAGATGCAGCTCGTGCGCGACCGACTTGGTGTGGTATTATAAGGAAAATGGGTTTGCAAAATAGTTTCTGAAATTTCCTTCAATAGTAATTGTAATAACATTAATATGGAAAGAGTATTGATAAAAGACTTAAAAGATCACATAGGTGAGGATGTGAAGGTTGCCGGGTGGGTAAGCGCTGTGCGCGATCACGGCAAGGTGGCCTTTATAGTGCCGAGAGATAGGACAGGCACAGTGCAGGCAGTGGCAAGTGCAGATTATAATGATACAGCTTTACCAGAGAGTCAGAAGCTTCGTGAGCAATGGGTGGTAGAGATAGTCGGTGAGGTTAAGGGGCGCCCAGAGAAGATGCGTAAAGACGAGCTCAATGGCGAGCTAGAGCTTGGTATTAAAGAGGTTAAGGTACTTAGTGAGGCTGCGGAGCTGCCGTTTGACATAGAGACTGAGCTTAATCAAGATACTTATCTTGATAATCTGCCACTTACACTCCGTAGAGATAGGGCACGCAGGACATTCGCCTTGCAGGCCACAATACTTAAAGCCTTTAGGCAGACTCTTAATGGTAATGGTTTTACAGAGTTTCAAGCGCCTGCGATCGTTGGGGGTGATGCAGAGGGTGGGGCAGATGTGTTTAAGCTTGAGTACTTTAAAGATTGTACAGCATACCTAGCATCAAGCCCGCAACTTTATAAGCAGATGATGACCGGAGTATTTGAGAGAGTGTTTGCCACAACTAAAGTATTTAGAGCAGAGAAGAGTGCAACAACAAGACACCTAAGTGAGTACACGTCAATAGATTTTGAGATGGCATTTATAAATGACCATAGAGATGTTATGGAAATGCTTACAAAGGTTATTAAGGGCATAGTGAGCGCAGTGGAGGCAGAACATAAAGAAACCCTTAATGACTTTGGAGTAGAGTTACCACTTGTGCCGAATGAGATTCCGTTTATGAAGCTTAGTGAGGCGCAGGAGATTATAAAGAGCGAGACCGGTGAGGATTGTACTGGGGAGCCAGACCTTGAGCCAAGTCATGAGAAGTTTTTATGCAAATATGCAAAGGAGACGCTTGGTAGCGACTTTATCTTTATAACTCATTATCCTGTGAACAAGAGACCATTCTACACTTATGAAGACGAGGAGGATAAAGGGTTCACAAAGAGCTTTGACTTACTCTTTCGTGGTGTTGAGATAGTTAGTGGTGGGCAGAGAGTACATAATTATGACGAATTGGTACAGAAGATTAAAGATAAGGGTCTTAAGCCAGAGGCATTCGAGTTTTATTTGCAGGCATTTAAGTACGGATTACCTCCGCATGGAGGTATTGGTATGGGGCTTGAGCGTCTGACAGAGAAATTCTTAGGTATAGGTAATGTGCGCGAGGCAAGCCTCTTCCCTCGAGATATGAATAGGATTGACACACTCCTTTCTAAGTAGTAGTTAAATTATTATTATATAAAATAAAAACCGTAGAACAGAGTCTACGGTTGTGGTCGGCGAGGTCTTGTTAGATTACTCGGGTCTTTCTCGGAATTTTACGATTCCTTGTTGACCCGAGGTCTTCGTTACGAAGACCTCACCGACCCTTTTTATATCATTTATTTAATCTTTATGCAAGTAGTTTAGTAACAACCTCTTTAACATCATTACCATCGGCATTGCCGGCAAGCTCCTTCATCACAGCGCCCATAAGCTTGCCAGCTTGTCTTGAGTCCGTCGAAGGGTCTATACCAAGTTCATCTATCTTGTTTTGTACAACTTTTTCAATCTCCTCTATGCTAACAGTCTCAGGTAGATAAACTTCTATAATCTCTAATTCTCGTTGTTCTTTATCTGCAAGCTCTTGTCTACCGCCTTTGGTGAATTGCTCAATGCTATCTTTACGTTGCTTTGCTGCGCGCTTGAGTACTTTGAGTATGTCTGCCTCAGAGAGCTCCTCTGTTGGTGGACGCTTTTGTGCTACAAGCTCATTGGTAAAATTGGCAAGCAGTCCTCGCAGTACAGTAACCCTTTCCATATCTTTATTGCGCATGGCATCTTTCATCGCTTCTCGTATTTTTTCTTTCATATTTTATTTTGTTAATAATTTAATATCTTTGTATCAGTACCTGCTATAATAACATATTATGCTAAATAATAGTAAAATAGCTTGGCACACTAGGAGTATTAAAGGGATTGAGAAGGCTTTAAACACAAATATTAGTAAAGGTTTGTCTATGGGGCAAATACAATTCTTGCAAAAAGAGTTTGGAGAGAACACCTTAAAGAGAGTCAATAGATATAATATACTTCGTGTTATTATTAGACAATTTTCCTCACCGTTAGTATTGATATTATTAGTATCATTTATCGTTACTATTTTTTTGGCGTCTTATGCTGATGCTATGGTTATGTTTTTAGCCATACTTACGAGCGTAGGTATAGGTATTTTACAAGAGGATAAATCTACTAGAGTCTTAGAGAATATATCTAAGACAGCGTATTCTACAGTTATTGTTTTAAGAGATGGGGTTAAGATAGAGATAAGCTCTATAGGGTTAGTACCGGGAGATGTAGTATATTTAAGCGGAGGAGATAAGGTGCCTGCTGATATTAGGCTGGTAAGTAGCTCAGGACTCCAAGTTAATGAATCTCCCATTACTGGAGAGTTGAAGCCTGTTAAGAAATCTCTAGGCATTTTAAAAGACGTAGATTTGCCAGTCTCTGAACAATCTAATATGGTTTTTATGGGGACTTCTATAGTTGAAGGATTTTGTGTTGGTGTAGTTGTTGCGACAGGGTCTGAGACATTATTGGGAGATTTAGCTTTAATAACAAAGAGTGTCGAGTCTAAGGACACGGCTTTAAGTAAGAGTATCACAGCATTAGCTTACAATATTGTTATAGCCATAGGTATAATAATCGCTATTATATTTACACTTGGTATTTTGAGAGGAGGTAGTGTGGCCGATATGTTATTATTAGCGGTAGCTGTTGCAGTGGCTGCTATGCCTGAAGGCTTGCCGGCAGCTGTTACTGTTGTTTTGGCAGTGGCAATGGAGTCTGTTATGCGTAAAGGAGGGTTGGTTAAGAACTTAATGGCAACAGAGACACTAGGCTCTACGACAGTTATAGTAACAGATAAAACAGGTACTTTAACAAAAGGGGCTATGGAGCTAGAGCAAGTGCATATAGCTAATTCTGGAGTTATTAAATCTATACCTATAAAAGATGTTGAAGGAGATGCTTTAAGTGTGGTAAAGTTTGCTGTCTTAGCGTCGGACGCTTTTATTAGTATAGACGAAGATGGTAAAAACATAGTACATGGTAGACCCATTGAGCAGGCTATAATAAAAGGAGCAATGCTTTCCGGTTTACAACAAGATGAGTTATTTGCACAAGGTAATAATAGATTAGAATTTGTACAATTTGAATCAAAGCGCAGGTACGCTATCTCTCTCAATGTTTTTAGCAATAAATCTAGAGTGTATATAACAGGATCCCCAGAGCATATATTAGAACATTCTACCCATTATCTGCACAATGGAGAGAGGAAGCCTTTAACGAGTGATATAAGAGAAGACTATACTAAGTTACAAAAAGAATTGAGTCTAAAAGGTAAAGGGTTTACAGCGATTGGATATAGAGACAGTGTTGAGTGTGTTATACCTGAGGATATTAAAGATCCAGAGGAGGGCGAGTCTTTAGGTTTTACTTTTTGTGGGCTACTTTCTTTTTCTGATTCTTTAAGAGATGATGTATCGGAGGCTATAAAAACAGCTAAAAATGCCGGTATAAAGGTTATAATGGCTACGGGAGATTATAGTGAGACAGCTAAATCGGTGGCGGAGAAAGCTGGGTTGAATTCGGCTAACATAGTTTTGGGTAGAGATTTTGATACTTTGGCAGATGAGGCTATCTTGCTGGCGGTACACAATGACAGTATATTCGCTAGGATGTTACCAGATCAAAAGTTAAGATTGATAACCATTCTAAAAGAAGCCGGAGAAGTTGTTGCTATGACAGGAGACGGAGTTAATGATGCACCTTCTTTAGTCTCGGCTGATATAGGGATAGCACAGGGCAATGGTACTGAGGTAGCTAAGGATGCATCAGATATAATTCTCACTTCAGGTAGTTTTGTTACTATAATAGAGGCTATTAAAGAGGGTAGAAGGGCATTCTCAAACATGCGTAAGATAGTTAGTTATTTGTTAACCACTAGTGCTAGTGATATTATCTTAATAGGTGGGAGTATGGTAGCGGGGTTACAATTACCTTTATTACCTGCTCAAATATTATGGGCTAATATAATAGGAGGAGGGTTTATGAGTTTTCCTTTTGCTTTTGAGCCTGCCGATGAAGGACTTATGGAGAGTAAAACTAGAAACAGCAGCAACTCTCTCTTAGAGGGCGGAGTCGGTAAGATGATAATATTTATCTCTCTGTTTACGGGAGGGTTGTTGATAGTTTTATATGCTATTCTTAATTATATGCATTTGGGTCTACAAGAGTTACGTACTGTAATGTTTGTTGCCATATCACTAGACTCTATATTCCTTGCCTTCTCATTCAAAAGCTTAAAAAGGCCTGTGTGGAGAACAACGTTATTATCTAATAGTTTTTTGTTGATAGCTATGGCTGTGTCTACTTTGTTATTATTTTTGGCTATAACATGGCCACCTATTATGCTTCTTTTGTCAATAGAACCTATCTCTATTACAAGTGCATTACTTCTACTTTTATTAGGGGTAGCTAATGTGATAGTAGTAGAGGTAGCTAAAGTTGTCTTTGTGCGCAAGAGGTTGTAGATATGATATACTGTCAATATGCAGATGATTGATTATATAGTTATAGGGATATTAGTATCCTCTTTTGCTCTATTTAATATATTTTTGGTATTTTTTATCTTAAAAAGGAGTAGGCTTAACTTAAAAGATAATAATAATTCAGATATACAAGCTCAACGTATGCAAGATGGTTTTAACTTTTTGCAGAAGGAATTACAAGAGATGCGTAAGACTTTTGACTATAAATTGGGAGAGAGCTCTAGAGATATCAATGCCTCTGTTAAGGCTCAGTTAGGAGAGAGCACTAGGATTGTACGTGAGGTTACTGAGGGACTCACCAAGCTTGGTGAGACTAATAAGCAGGTTATAGGTTTCTCAGAACAATTAAAAAACCTCAGTCAAGTATTGCAAAACCCCAAGCAACGTGGGGTACTTGGGGAGTATTATCTTGAAACTGTATTACAAAATGTATTACCTCCCGAGAGTTATAAGATCCAATACGCATTCCCAAGTGGAGAGATAGTAGATGCAGTGGTTTTTGTTAAAGATAAGGTTGTACCTATAGACTCTAAATTCTCTTTAGAAAATTATAATAGAATGATAGAGAGTGAGGGGGAGGAGAGGCTAGTCTTAGAGAAGTCTTTTGTTAATGATTTAAAACTCCGTATCAAAGAGACGAGTAAGTATATAAAACCGCAGGATGGGACAATGGAATTTGCTTTTATGTTTATACCAAGTGAGGGCATATATTATGACCTATTGACTAATAAGATAGGAGGAGATGAGAACCTTTTACAAAAGTCAGCACGAGAATATAAAGTCATTATAGTGTCCCCGACCTCCTTCTTAGCATATCTGCAGACAGTTTTGCAAGGACTCAAGGCCCTAGAGGTAGAGGAGAAGGCGCAAGATATTATTAAAAATGTGAGTAAACTTGGTAAACATTTAGATAAATATAATGAGTATCATAATAAATTGGGCACGCAATTAGGCACTGTGGTTAACCACTATAATAATTCGTCGAAAGAGTTGGAGAAGATAGATAAAGATGTATTTAAAATTAGTGGTGATGATACTAACATAGATGTTAAATTAATAGATAAGCCCACACATCTTTAACTAAAGCTTGAGTAGGTTATATTATCTATTCTAATTAATGCTAAAATTATGGTACAATTTTAATATCATGAGTAAAAGATGGGCAAATAAGATGAGGTTTATATATATCTCTATATTTATATTGATCATTCTTGCTTTGTCTGCTTCTAGTATATATAAATTTCTGAACCCTCCTTTGACTTGTTTTGATGGGATACAAAATCAAGGTGAGACCGCTGTTGATCTTGGTGGGCCATGTCGTTATTTAAACCCAGCAGATTTAAAACCATTATTAAATAAGTGGGCAAGGTCTTTTATGGTAGTGCCCGGATTGTATAGTTCTGTAGCTTATGTAGAAAATCCTAATACTAGAGGAGGTATACGTAATATCAAATATACCTTTAAGTTATATGATGAAGACAACATAATTATAACCGAGCGTAGTGGAGAGACGTTTATACCTCCTAGCAAGGTAGTGCCTATATTTGAGGGTAATTTACAAACAGGTAAGAGGGTCCCAAAGAGAACTATTTTTGAGTTTACGCAAAGACCGGTATGGGAGAAGATGAAGTCAGACCTAATAGCAGAAGTCTCAGTAGCAGAGAAAGAGTTTAAGATAGCCAACGGTTTACCAAGATTATCTGCAAAAATACAAAATAGAGGAGTCTACTCATTGCATAATTTAGTGGTTGTGGCAACACTGTTTGATAGGGCAGGTAATGCTGTAGGAGCATCTCGTACTGTTATAGATCTCTTACCTCCAGACTCAGATAGAAAGATAGTCTTTACTTGGCCTAAGTCTCTTGGGACATTTGTATCAAGGGTAGATATAGTACCACTCTTACCACCAGTAGACTCTTTATAATTATGAGAGTTAATAACTTTTTTAAGTATACTTTCTCCTTAATAGATCCGGCGTTAATGATAAGTGTTTTACTGGTTTCCTTCTTTGGCTTATCTGCTATGAGCTCTTTGAATTCTAATATATTTGTACAAAAACAACTTATATGGCTAGGCGTATCAACCTTGGTTTTTTTAATATCTAGTTTTATAGATTATAGATTTTTACGGAGGAGTGAAGTTGTTACGGCTATATATTTGGGAGTAGTTATCTTACTTATTTTTATGTTTGTCATAGGTAGTGCCTTTCAAGGAGCCCAATCTTGGATAGATTTAGGTGCTTTTGCCGTGCAACCTAGTGAGTTAGCTAAGCTTGCTGTGGTGTTGGTATTGGCAAAATATTTCTCTCGCAGACATGTTGAGATAGCTAGTATTAGACATGTTATAGTTTCGGGAGTATATGCTTTTGTCATATTTGCTTTAATATTATTACAGCCTGACTTTGGGTCTGCTATGATAATAGCTTTAATTTGGTTTGGCGTAGTCCTTGCTTCTGGTATATCTAAGAAGCATCTGGCAGTAATCTTTATTTTAGGAGCAGTTGCGGTAGGTGGTGCTTGGCAATTTGTTTTTCAAGATTATCAAAGAGATAGAATTATATCTTTTGTACATCCTTTAGCAGATGTGCGAGGTGCAGGTTACAATGCATATCAGTCTACCATTGCTGTGGGCTCTGGTGGAGTACTTGGTAAGGGGTTGGGTTATGGTACTCAAAGTAAGCTAAAATTCTTACCCGAATACGAGACTGACTTCATATTTGCCGCTTTTGTAGAAGAGTGGGGTTTTGTAGGTGCATTAATATTCTTTATACTTTTTGCCATAATAATATGGCGGATACTCTTTTTTGCTTCGCGAGGTGTTACAAATTTTGAGACTTTGTTTACAATAGGTGTGGCAACAGTGTTTGTAAGCAATTTTTTTGTTAATGTAGGAATGAATATTGGTATTTTGCCAGTTACTGGAGTAACCCTACCATTTATGAGTTATGGTGGTTCGCATCTCGTGGCAGAGGCACTAGCACTCGGAATGGTTACGGCTATGTACCGCTATAGTAGAGCAGTCCACCCAGATTTGTTAGATAAAGAGTTTTTAGGAGCTTAGTGTAGAGTTTTCTAATAACTAATGTTATTGTACTAATCATGAACAGCAATAAGAATAATGGATTTTATGTTTATGGTAAAAATGCCGTTGCAGAGTTGCTCAGTAGCAAGCCTAAAGATGTCTCTGAGGTAGTATTTGTAGACTTTACTCAGAGGGATAAGCATGATTTTGCAGGGATAATTAATTCCGTTAAGCGTGCTAAGATTCCAACGCGGTATATAAGCAAGAAAGAGGCTGAGGCACTAGTGGGTGAGGTGCGCACACAAAGGGTGATGGCAAAGTTGACAGCTTTTAAATATCTAGATTTTAAGAATTGGCTTGCTCTGATCAAAGCCAAGAAGAGAGGTAAGGAGCTGGTGCTGGTACTTGATAAGATAGAGGATCCGCAAAACTTCGGAGCAATAGTGCGCTCGGCTGGCGCCGCGGGAGTCAGTGCGGTATTTGTTGCCAATGCTAGCCAAGCGCCGGTGAATGCTACAGTGTTTAAGACCTCAGCTGGGGTGGTTACGAAGGTGCCCATAGTGCAGGTGGCAAATATAAGTAACACATTAGAGAAGCTTAAGAGCTTAGGCTTCTGGACATATGGCGTAGACTTAGTCGAGAGTGATGCTGAACCAGGAGAGAATATCCGATTGTTCTCAGACAATCGTCCCGAGCGTTACTCGGGGCAAAAAGTTAGCAAGAGTATGTGGGAGCAAGAGTTTGATGCTAAGACTGTGTTGGTTGTAGGGGCAGAGGGCAGTGGTCTTAGCAGAATAGCCAAAGAGAAGTGCGACTTCTTAGTGCATATACCAATGCAAAATGGAGTAGAGTCACTAAATGTATCAGTAGCTGCAGCTTTAACTATGTACGAGTGGAAAAGACAACAGAATTAAAGCAACTTAGTTAAGTAGGAACTTGACTTCAGGCTAATATTATGTTACTAACTTAACAGTTTCGTCCTTTTACAAATAAGGTTAATAAGTGCTTAATTTGCAGTAACTTCGCCGTAGCGTAATGTGTTCATGTGTGAGGAACATCTTACGCTGTGGCGAAGTCATGTTGGCGGAGTTAGAATTTCAACAGCGAAACTGAAGAGGATAGTCAGATGCAAAAAGTATCAGACGAAGTGCTGGGCAGATTCGCACGGCAACAAGCAGATGCGTTTTGGAGAGTGCGTGAAGGATTGCTTGACCCCGATGCGGTTTCAGAGGCAATTCAGGATTTGATTCAACCAAAGATTCTTCGTCGCCTTTATGGCGACGAAGTGATCATGGTCGGTGCAACGGATGGCACCGAGACTATTGCAGATGCCGGTGATGTCTTCACCGGATGGCTGGACCCAGATTTCAAAGAATGGGGCATAGACAAGTCATCTGGTGTGGCTACGAAAGCCGCGCCAGTTGAGGTGCGAGAGTTGAACAAAAACGCCACATTTGGCGAAGTGTTTGGCTCTCTCGGCAAAATTAAAGATCTGTGCCTTACACAGGGGCAGATTATCGATTTTTGTCGCGAGCACCGCGACAAGCTTCGGCAGGGCGGTTACTGTACCTTCTTCCTGTTGGTGGTTGAAGATGTTCCGTTTGTAGCGGATGCCTACGTGGACTCTGATGAGCTCAAGGTGTGCACGTATCGCTTCGAGAACGACGGTGTCTGGGATGCCGGCGATCGTCATCGTGTGGTTGTACCGCAACAGGAACTTGGTCGCTAAGAACTAAGTTCTTTGAACCTTAGAACCTTTGTCCCTTACGTACACTAAGTGCATTGAGGGACTTTTTTATGGCGCCGACAACAGTCAAAACTGGACACAGTTTAGTATCTGTAGTATAGATTGTCATAGTTCCTTTATAATAAGTTGTAAATAAATGGTCATGGCAAAGAGATGCCAATATAATTAATTGGTGTTTTATTGCTGTGACCATTGTGGGAGCAGTACCTGCCTCGGTTTAGATGTGTCAAATTGGCAAAGAAGCCCAAGGAGAAATGTTATAACAAATTTTGCTTCGAAAAATCCCACCGTAGGCCAGCTCAACGCGCTGGTTAAAAAACTTGGTGGTGAGCAGTCAGTTAGGGACTATCTGTCCGGAAAGGTAAAAGTCTCAATAACCAAAAGCGCTCTTGAACGTAGTAGTGAGTTTACACTGCCAACCAGGATGGCTAGTTTTAACCCAAATATATATAGGTACTTCAAGACTCGTAATGGGTTATATGTATCAGATGATTTCAATGATAAGATACTACGGGCTATAGAGTTGCAGGGGTCTGTACCATCGGCGACTATTGTAATTTATTGTCTCACAAAAGATGCTGATGACACAGAGATTCGAGAGGAAATGCCGAATAACCATGTCTTTGAAGATACTTACAGTTTCTGTACGTATCTTGCCTATATGATTGATGAACAACAAAACGGAAGAACTGCGGTTTTCGTTACTAATGGCAACTGGAATATCTTCTATGTTCGTGGAGTCCATAACGAGATCTTCTCTGTTAATGTACGCTGGAGAGGTGTATTGCGAAGATGGGAAGTGAGTGCGTATATTCCTGATGGCGAATGTTGGAGTATCGGGAGTTGTGCGTTCTCGTGCAACATAAACCCACAACTTAAGTAAAGTCTAACCAATCATTAGGCTTTTGCCCCTTGGGCACTTTGATTAATCTTTTTGATTAGTCTTGGTGCCTGAGGGGTTTTTGTTTTGCAAGTAATTTGCTTTTATCTTTGCCTGGTTATATACTACCTCACAATGTTAAAGACACGGATTATTGCTCTAATGTTACTTGTTGCTGGATTTGGCATTGGTTGGTTTGTATATTCTAGTGAATTGCCACAAGTGGCCACTATTGACGGACAGGCAACTACTACTTCGGCTACGCATCCTTTTAAGCTTGGCTTAGACCTATCTGGAGGTACACTACTTTTATATAAGGCTAATACTGAGACATTACCAAAAGCAGACCGTATTAGCTCAATGCAGGCCTTGCGAGATACTATAGAGCGCAGAGTAAATGTGTTTGGTGTAGCAGAGCCACTTGTACAGACACAAAAGAGTGGAGGTCAAGATAGGCTTATTGTTGAGTTACCTGGTATTACTGATACTCAGCAGGCTATAAAAATGATAGGTAAGACTCCCGTATTAGAGTTTAAGTTGGCTAGGTCAGTTGAGGCTAAGAGTAAAGATGGCAAAGTACAAAAATTAAATGCTTGGCAAAGTACTGGCTTGACAGGTAAATATTTAAAGAGAGCAACTTTGCAATTTGGTAATGGTAGAGGTGCCCTAGCTAATGAGCCTATAGTCAGTTTGCAGTTTAATTCAGAGGGTAGCAAGCTTTTTGCTAAACTTACTAAAGAGAATATCGGGGTGGTAATGGGTATATTTTTAGATGGGTCTCCTATAAGTACTCCGGTTATACGAGAGGAGATACCGGGTGGGCAGGCAACAGTCAGTGGAGGTTTTACTCCTGTGGAGGCACGAGAACTTGTGCGCAATCTTAATTACGGAGCATTACCAGTTAGTATAGATTTGCTTAGTGCCCAAACCATTGGAGCTAGCTTAGGAGCAGACGCTGTTGAGAGAGGGACTTTTGCTGGAGTTTGGGGGCTTGCCTTTGTAGCGCTCTTCTTGATTGTTTGGTATCGTGTGCCAGGAATTATTGCTACAATTTCACTTGGTACATATATAGCGATTATGCTTGCAATATTTAAACTCTTACCCGTTACACTCACAGCAGCTGGTATCGCTGGATTTATATTATCTATCGGCCTTGCAGTGGACGCAAATGTGCTAATATTTGAGCGTCTTAAAGAGGAATTACAAGAGCAAGGTACGTGGTTGCATAATGCTATGCTATCTGCCTTTAAGCGTGCGTGGCTCTCTATACGAGATGGTAACTTAAGTAGCATCATCACTGCTATAATACTCTTTTGGTTTGGTACAAGCTTGGTTAAAGGATTTGCACTCGTATTTGGTATTGGTGTTGTTGTGTCAATGTTTACGGCTATTATAGTCACTCGTATATTCTTGTTGGCTATCGGAGACTATGAGAATAAGGGCTGGGTGAAGAAATTATTCAGTAATGGATTTAAATCATAAGTATGAAGATAGTTAAATATAAAAAAATATTTTTTATAATAACTACAATTGTAGTAGTTTTGTCTATTGGTGTTACGGCATTCTTTGGACTTAAGCTTGGTATAGACTTCACAGGTGGTACATTAGTAGAGTTTGATTGCCAAGGGTGTTCTAAGGTTACTATTGACGAGGCACTCTCAGGGTATGACCTTGGAGAGTACTCACTGAGGCAGTCTGGAGAGAGAGGATTTGTACTCAGGACAAAGACTCTTGAGAGCACACAACGGCAAGAGGTGCTCAAGACCATTAGTGAGCAAGGAGCAACTGTAAACAACTTCTCTGAGGTGGGGCCAACTATTGGGCAAGAGCTTAAGAGCAAGGCTTTGTGGGCCATTGGTTTAGTGATGCTAGCTATTGTGCTGTTTATAGCATTTGCCTTCAGGCCTCCTGTTGTAAGGACAGAGACGTCTAAAACAGGTGTAATCACTGTAATACGCGACTCACACGGAGTGTCCTCTTGGATATATGGCTTAGTGGCTATTGTTGCACTTGCTCACGATGTGCTTGTGCCTGTGGGCATATTTGCTTTGCTTGGGCACTTTGTCGGGGCTGAGGTAGGTGTATTGTTTGTAATGGCACTATTAGCAATACTTGGTTACTCAGTTAACGACACTATTGTCGTGTTTGACCGGGTTAGGGAGCACCTTAAGGATAATGCCGACCACAACAGAGAGGAGGATTTTGGAGACACTGTGGGCAAGGCGCTTAGCGAGACAATCACTCGTTCTGTTAACACATCCTTCACTACTCTTATAGTTCTGCTAGCACTTTACTTCGTAGGCCCGGTAGTTACACAAAACTTTGCATTAACACTCATAGCAGGTGTGATAGCTGGAACATACTCAAGTATATTCTTAGCTTCACCGCTTTTGGTGGTGATCAAAAAGTGGAGAATGCTTAAATAATATATTATAATTTGTTTTGTAATATTTATTAATTTTTCTTTAACTATTATATATTATGAAGAAGTTTTTATGTATTTTGGTGGGTGTAATTATAGGTGGAGTCGTAATGGGAGGTGTTTGGTATTTTTTTGATATGTCAGAATCAATTACAAAAAGAGAAAGTAAAGATGTAGTACAAACTAAGTCGTATAACCGATCTGATTTTCATTGGCTTTCTCGAAAGGTGCGTGATACAGATTACGGTGCTCCTATTTATGAGTTGTCTCTTAATATACATGGTACAACATATAACATGACAGATTTTCTAAAAGGTGATGATGGTATTTTGGTAGGGTGCACAGATGGTATGTCTCATACAAGTGAAGATAGGGTAATTACAGCATACACTTGCTATTGGGGTGGAGCGGGAAAAGAGTTTGCGGTATTAAAAGATAAGAGTACTTATATTTTAGCTTATAAAGATATTGATGAAGATGTGCCTTCTTCAGAAGTCAGATTCAAGAAGATTGTAGACATAAAATAATTAATATCGTTTGCATAGCATTAACTTATGTGTATAATAGGCGACACTTGTGCGCTTTGCGCTCAAGTTAGCCCTTCAACTTTGTTCAGGGCAAGTTCGTTGATAATTGAATAGATAGAAGCAAATTATATTTAATTTTTTATTAAGTATATATTTGCATCATATATACAAAACCTGTATATTTCTTTTTGTTTAGAAAAGTTTAAACTACACAAAACATTACGTTTTAAAAGAATCAGTAACAACCACGATATCAAAAGATTGTATTTTCTTTTGTTTCGTTCACTTTTTAATTAGAGTTTGATCCTAGCTCAGGGTGAACGCTGGCGGCATGGATAAGGCATGCAAGTCGAATGGGTTAGACCCATGGCAAACGGGGTAGTAACAGGTAGGAACGTACCCATAAGTCGTGAATAACCTGGAGAAATCCAGGATAATACACGATATCTCGCAAGAGGAAAGATTTATCGCTTATGGAGCGGCCTGCTTAGTATCAGCTTGTTGGTAAGGTAATGGCTTACCAAGGCTACGACGCTTAGGGGAGGTGAGAGCCTGACCCCCACCATTGGAACTTAGACACGGTCCAAACTCCTACGGGAGGCTGCAGTCGAGAATCATCCGCAATGCACGAAAGTGTGACGGTGCGATGCCGCGTGGTAGATGAAGCACTTCGGTGCGTAAATACCTTTTATGAGGGAGGAAGTTTATTGACGTTACCTCATGAATAAGGGGCTCCTAATCACGTGCCAGCAGGAGCGGTAATACGTGAGCCTCAAGCGTTACCCGGATTCACTGGGCGTAAAGGGTGTGTAGGCGGTGTTGTTAGTCGTTTGTTAAAGTCCGGGGCCTAACCCCGGGAAGGCGAGCGAAACGGCAACACTAGAGGATGGTAGAGGTGTGTGGAACTCAAGGTGTAGGGGTGAAATCCGTTGATATCTTGGGGAACACCAAAAGCGAAGGCAACACACTGGACCACTCCTGACGCTGAGACACGAAACCTAGGGTAGCGAATGGGATTAGATACCCCAGTAGTCCTAGGCCTAAACGCTGTCCGTTAGTTTTAGGGAGCATCGACCCTCTCTGAGACGTAGCTAACGCGTTAAACGGACCGCCTGGGTAGTACGAACGCAAGTTTAAAACTCAAAGGAATAGACGGGGGCTCGCACAAGCGGTGGAGCGCGTGGCTTAATTCGTAGCTAAACGGAAAACCTTACCGGGGTTTGAAACCTAACTGCACGCCTATTGAAAGATAGGTTCCTTCGAGGGTGTTAGGCAGGTGATGCATGGCTGTCGTCAGTTCGTGGTTTGAATTGTTCCCTTAAGTGGGGTAACGAACGCAACCCTCGTTGCCTGTTATATTTGTCAGGCGAGACTGCCCCCTCACGGGGGAGGAAGGTGAGGATGACGCCAAGTCAGCATGTCCCTTTGACATCCCGGGCTGCACACACGCTACAATGGTTACTACAGAGGGGCGCGATGGCGTAAGCTGGAGCAAATCCCTAAAAGTAGCCCAAGTTCGGATTGAGGTCTGCAACTCGACCTCATGAAGTCGGAATCGCTAGTAATCGTGAATCAGCAAGTCACGGTGAATACGTTCTCGAGCCTTGTACTCACAAATAACTGTGCCTGGCAGCTCTACAAAATGCCAGATTGTTAAAATCAATCCCTTACTTATAGTCAACCGGTTGTAAGATAAGCGTAGTGAAAAGACAGGACGCGTCTCGCGAGAGAGCGTCTGAAGGGTCTAAGTAGCGAAGAACAGCCTTCCATGTAGCAATACATGATAATCAAAACGACGTATACGATTCACTCTGGTGGGTATTGAAGAAGTATACGATAAAAGTCGTAGTTGGATGTTTAGAATGGTATGTAGAGTGACCCAGGGAGATCTCATGACACCGAAAAGGTTTTGTCAGAAGTTATGAGAAGTCAGCTGAGTCGTAGTACCATGCGTCAATCTAATTATAGCAAGTTATGTTATAATAAGTAGCATGGGAAGGACGAAACCGATAGTATCAGCAGATTACATTGTTGGTATCACTGATGGTGAAGGTTGTTTTTATGTCAGTATTGTTAAGTCAAAAGCTTATAAAAGTGGATATAAGGTGCAGTTGCACTTTCACTTAAAATTACAAGCAAAAGACAAAGGAATACTAGATAGAATATGCAAAACCCTTAATTGTGGCAATGTATATTTTCAAAAAGAACAACGTAAAAATCACACTCAGTGTTATAGATACACTGTAAGTGCTTGGAGAGATATAGAGTCAACACTGATTCCATTTTTCAAAAAGCATAAACTGCAGACTACCTCTAAAGGTAGAAGCTTCAAAATCTTTTGTCAGATTGCAGACTTGGTTAGCCAAGGTAAGCATCTGACACCAAAAGGTATTGAAAAGATTCGTACTTTTAAGCAAAGTATGAATCAGTGAACTATTGGACTCGCGTAGTACGGGAAAACCGTTTGCTACGTGGGAACGCAAGATGATAACCTTCATTATTGCAATCCGCCCGTCAATACAAGGGAGCTGGGAGTACCCAAAGTCTGTCTTTATGGCAGCCTAAGGTAAATTCAGTGACAAGGTATAAGTCGTAACAAGGCACGGCTAGCGGAAGCTGGTCGTGGAATCAATCCAAATGGAATCCGTCGAGTATTGCGTACGCATACTTGACTTACTTGTCGATAATAGCACTATTGCTATTGGGCAATTGTATTGCACCTTAATCTATACATGACAGCTGGAAAGACAGCCGAAATCCACAGCAGAGAGTGCACTGTGGTAAAGTGGACGAAACAAAAGAGTATACACTCATTTGTTTCTACATTTTTAAGACTGTGTAATTGAGAAATTGCAGGTTTAGTGTATGGTGATTAGCTATTTAATTGTAACGGATAAGTTAAAGCCCCAAGATATTACTATCTTGGGGCTTTGATGTTCCTTTGATGTTCATTGAGAGATCATACAGGTTTCCTCCTACGCCTGTGTCTACTCAGACAGCACCGAGCTTTCATTTTCTTGGGGCCGTTAGACCCCCTTCCGCAACGAGGTACGAATCCCCTCATTGCGTGTTTTTTCTGAGGGGCTGTTCTCATCTTTCTCCCCATATTTTTTTCCTCCTTGTTTTTGCCACTGGCGGAATTGCTATTGTGACTCTAAAGACAAAAATACCAAGAGAGAGAGCAATTTGCAAGTTTTTGTGATACTTGACAGGCGGTGTATAATATAAATATTAAAATTATTAACTAATCTATAGAGCTTATGCCAAACCAACAATCACAACAAGGTCAAAATGAGAGTGTGTTAGAGAAGTACGGTACAGACTTCACAGCACTTGCCAAGGAGGGTAAGCTCGACCCGGTGATAGGTAGAGACGAGGAGGTGCGTCGTATGATGCAGGTGCTTGCCAGGAGGCGTAAGAACAACCCCGTGCTCATTGGCGAGCCCGGAGTCGGTAAGACGGCTATAGTGGAGGGGTTAGCACAGAGGATAATTGCAGGAGATGTACCAGAGAGTATTAAAGATAAGAGAGTGGTAGGGATAGAGATGAGTAGCCTCATAGCAGGGGCCAAGTATCAAGGTGAGTTTGAGGAGCGCTTGCAGAAGCTCCTTGAGGAGGTGGAGAAGGCTCAGGGACAGATAATACTCTTTATAGACGAGCTCCACACTATAGTTGGAGCAGGCAAAACAAGCGGAGCAATGGACGCGGCCAATATGCTTAAGCCCATGCTTGCGCGCGGGCAGTTACATATGATAGGAGCCACTACCCTAGAGGAGTACAGACAATATATAGAGAAGGATCAGGCGTTAGAGCGACGCTTCCAGCCAGTATATGTTGGTGAGCCGAGTGTGGAGGACACAATAGCAATCTTGCGAGGGCTTAAAGAGAAGTATGAGGTACACCACGGAGTACGCATCTCAGATGAGGCTCTTGTGGCTGCCGCTAAGCTCTCAGACAGGTACATCTCAGACCGCTTTTTACCAGATAAGGCAATAGATTTGGTAGATGAAGCCACAAGCGTGCTTAAGACAGAGGCAGAGAGTATGCCTGCTGTGCTAGACAGTGCCAACAGAGAGATAGCCCGCCTAGAGATAGAGAAGGAGATGCTAAAGAAAGAGAAAGGCACAAAGAATAAAGAGAAATTGCAAAAAATAGAGGAGAGGATCAAAAATCTCAAAGAGGAGAATGATAAAGAGATGGAGCAGTGGAAGAAGGAGAAGGAGGCTCTGGCCAAACAAAAAGAGGTTGCTGAGAAGATAGACTACTTAAGGACGGAGATGGAGCAGTATGAGCGTGAGGCACTATATGAGAAGGTTGCGGAAATACAATATAATAAAATACCAAAGCTAGAGAAGGAGATAGCAGAGTTGCAGAAGGAGCTTGAGGTCATACCAGAGAGCAAGCGTATGATCCGTGAGGAAGTGACAGAGGAGGATGTGGCAAAGGTAGTGGCTCACTGGACGGGTATACCAAGCGAGCGCCTTGTAGAGGCCGAGGCAGACAAGTTGACAAAGCTTGAGGAGCAATTGCAAAAGCATGTTGTAGGGCAAGAGGAGGCTGTGAGCGCTGTGGCGCGTGCGGTGCGCAGGAGTCGCGCTGGCCTCAAGAGTCATGAGAAGCCCATTGGTTCATTTCTCTTCCTTGGGCCTACAGGGGTCGGCAAGACGGAGCTTGCAAGAGCGCTTGCACTAGAGCTCTTTGACTCCAAGAAGGCGATGGTGAGGATAGATATGAGTGAGTATATGGAGAAGCACTCTGTAGCCAGGCTTATAGGTGCGCCTCCTGGCTACATCGGTCACGAGGAGGGAGGGCAACTCACAGAGCCTGTGCGCCGTAGGCCATACTCAGTAGTGCTCTTTGATGAGGTTGAGAAGGCTCACCCGGAGGTATTTAACTTACTCTTGCAGGTTCTTGACGATGGTAGACTCACAGACAATCATGGCAGGACTGTCAACTTCAGTAATACAATAATCATACTCACAAGTAACATCGGTAGTGAATTCTTACTTGGAGACAAAGATGGCAAGGTAGATAAGAGTGCTGAGAAGAAGGTGATGGATGCTGTGAGAGTGCACTTTAGGCCAGAGTTTTTGAATAGAATTGACGACATAGTGCAATTTACAGCTCTTGATAAAGAGATGTTACGACAGATAGCAGAGATACAAATCAAGCAAGTAATAAAGAGTATTAAAGACGAGCGCAATATTACCCTAGAGGTAGATGACGCTGTTAAAGATCATATAGCAAAGGTTGGTTATGACCCAGCGTACGGTGCGCGTCCGCTCAAGAGGGCCGTACAGACAGAGCTCTTAGATGAGCTGGCAATGGCACTTATTGGAGGTAAGTTTGAAGACGGTGATACAATCCGTGCTACACTTAAGGGTGATAAAATTATCTTTAATTGACAACATTAATTGATAACATATGTATAGTAGTGTTGTGTTAGTATAAAGTAGTAGTTATATTGATTACATATGTTACACTACAGTTTATGAGAAAGACAATATTAACACTATTAATAGTCGCAATATTTTTTGTATTGCCTGTAACAGCTCGTGCAGTTACGGCAGACGTATTATTTAATCAAATTCAGTCTCTACTTAAGATAATAGGGTTGCTGCAAACTCAAATTGTTGAATTAAAGAGAGAATTGAATGCTTATTCAGCTTCATCTAAACAGTCGTGTGTTGCTCCTAAGTCTTGTATTTTTGGTGGGCAGACCATAGCGCATGGGAGTAATGTAATAGCATATAAAGATTCGACAGTACCTTACGGCAGTCAATGTCAAAGTCAGGTTAGGACTTGTATAGATGGGATATTGGATGGTTCATACACAAATGCAACATGCCAATCTCAAGATTCTCAAACGTTTATAAATGAACGTTCCGCTATGTGGAATTATACGTTTGATGGAGGTTTGTGGCATAATGTATTTGATGGTTCAGATACTCCATCAGATAATGTACCAAATCCCTTTAGGTGGGATATTGGAGGACCGGATGATTGGAATTATATGGCCAATACAGGCAAACCTTTATTTAGTGCCTCACAACGGTTAAATTATCCATCACGTGGTTTTATGGATGTCGACACGTATGATGTGGGGTATCGGGCTATAGATAAATTAGAGACAGGTAATTTTTGGATTCGTGATCCTCTGCTTGATAGTGCAGTAGATAAAGGAATGACCGTAGAGATGCGAGTTAAATTATATGAGCAAACAGATAAAGATGGTTTTATAGTTAGTTTTGTTGGAGAGAAAGGTCGTGCTCAATGGAGAGTCTCACTAACTCCTACTTGGAATTCTCGTATAGGTACTGTTCGTGTAGGGACTGGAGACGTAGATGATAATGTGTTTACGAGAGATTTTGGAGGAGGATCAAAGTTCCATACTATACGGATTACACAAAGCAATAAACAAGGGTCTGCATATAGGATGCATGTTTATATTGATGGTGTAGAGGCTGGGTATGCTATGGCTCCTACTCAAAATAGCCTTTCTCAAGAGTTGCAGACTTATTATAAATATCCCCAGTTACTTATAGGAGATGCAAGCAATGCTCCGGATAAAAATGCAGCATATGTGATAGATTATGTTAAATATAGATTAGGTAGCTTCGCACCTTCTCAGAGATTAACGCCAGTACAACAAAAACCAACAATACCATCTTTGCCGATTAGTGCTTCGATTAGCGAGGCTTTCTCTGGCATGATTAATTCTGTACAAGGGTTTAACGGTGCTTTGTATGGAGGACAGGGTGTGGTTGCGGGATCTTTACCAAATACAACTCTTTGGAATGATGCTTCTTCACATATGGTATGTAGTCCAAGTGGTACTACAGGCACTAGCGGTATTACATTAGAGGTAAAAGCACGTGTTAAACCTAACAGCGACAGTAATGCTTGGGTAGTTTCTTATCTTAGTCAGTTTGGCACAGTAACCCTTAGTTTGTCTCCGGATGGTATTACTATGTCTTCAGGTACGCTTGGAGTAGGGTTTGATACATATAAAACAGACTTGACTGACAAGTTCCATAAAATACGTTTAGTTTTGCCTAAAGAGAGTATTTATGCATATGTGTATCTTGACGATAATCCTATACCTGTTATTTATGATTATCATATAGGGGGAGATGTTGCGCCGTATGTATGTGGGTTTGACGGCTCAAAATTATATAGTAGATTGTTTTTCGGTAGCAATTTAGGTTTCCCTGTACCAAACGCCAAACCTGATGTTGAAGTTGAATACGTTCGATGGAATGGTACTCCGCGAGCGCCATATATTCAGTAGAGCAAGTTCTTAAAGAAAGTGGTATAATACATGCTACACTTAAGGGTACAAAAGTAGTCTTTAAGTAGTGGTATACGTATGACAGTTAAAAAAGATCAGCAAAAAACTAGGGACAAGTTAAAGAAGAAGGTGCGTAGTCTGTTTGCGGGTAAGAGCAAGCAAAGTCAGCAGTTTTATATTATATTGATAATTGTTAACCTTTTTGTTTTCTCTTTGTTTATAATAGAGGTAGCTTTCCCTGAGAGACATTGGCTTATCAAGAGTATAGAAGTGTTTTTTGGTTTAGTGTTTACATTAGAATATTTGGCTCAATTATGGGTATCACCTAAAAAGGTTAAATTTGTTTTCAATTTGTTTAGTCTTATAGACGTTCTTGTTATAGGTTCGCTTTTTATGCCATTGTTTGTTGGTAATTTTGCAGCACTTAGGCTTATAAAGTGGATACGAGTATTTCGTATATACAGGATAATGAATTTGTCTAAAATCCAGAGTCAGGTAGTTGCGCGTAATTGGGATATAGTGGCTAGTGTTATTAACTTTATTATATTTTTATTGGTAACCACTGCTGTTATTTATGCTTCTCAAGTTACTCATAATCCTAATATTAATACATATATAGATGCATTGTATTTTGCAGTTTCTACTCTGACCACCACAGGCTATGGAGATGTTACAGTGGTTGGGCAGGGAGGGAAGCTTATCTCTGTTGTTGCAATGGTTGTCGGCATCTTGCTCTTTATGCATATGTCCAGAGCCGTATTCCGAGGTAAGAGGGCACATGTCAAGTGCAGTAAATGTGGTCTCTCAATGCATGAACTTGATGCAGTACATTGTCGTCATTGTGGTGAGGTTATTAAGAATTATAGTAGATTAGGCGAGGGCTTAGATAGGTAGAAATCTACAAAAAGTCTGATATACTTCTTCGCACAGTATTTATCGTTATACGCGTATAGCTCAGTTGGTTAGAGCGCATCACTGATACTGATGAGGTCCCAGGTTCGAATCCTGGTACGCGTACATTGTTAAAGCGCGGGCTCCGCAGAGTCCGCGCTTGTTGATTCTCATCCTCGGCACACGATGACAAGATTCCTCTTGTCTGTGCCGGGCTCACGACTGGTACTTGCCCAGCGCTTGTCCGCGCCGGTGTCAACGTCGTCAAATACGACATTTTTGGGCAGCACATCACAGTCCATGGCCTGACCCCTAATGAGCTCATAGAGGTCAATCTCGCAAGTCTCTTCGTTGCGAATAGCTCCTTTGTACATATTTGCATACACAAAGAGCCTCCGGTTCTTCGCTCCATACTGGGGGTGATCCAGCGGGTGAGTAAACCCCGTTCGGATGCCACAGTAAATGTGCATATGCACTTTTTTTGCAGGCACACCAGCCGATGTCAGTTTGCCCACAGCATTTGCGACTACACTCTTGTCTGACATAGACATGATGTCAGTGCCTTTTACCAAGCTGTCGCGCCCGGCGTGCGCCGCGACAACCTGCAAATGGCCGTTAATATCGTTGCCATAGGCAACGATTGTTGGGCAATCGGCCGAGGTCACGGCGAAGGCGCTTTTGGGCGGTATAATGCACCCGTCAGCGAGTACGCCTTGATGCACCTTGACCCTCCCTACATTGAAGCTCTCCCAAAAGTCGGGAGGCTCAACGACTTTTGCGTTGAATTGCGTAGGTTTCGGCATATACAGATGCTTGACCCACTTAGGTAGTTTTGCCGCAATTGGTCGGAAGGTATCAAAATTTTTGCGATCAATCTTGACCCCGTAACTGGGATCAAAAATGCTCACCCAAATATCCGAGCGAGGTATACTAAACTGATAAACCATTTTAAGACTCCTTTTTTCAATTTTTATTGTCCGTATGTGTTTATACTACAGATGATTGGCTTATACAAGTAAATTGTTTTTTAAAAGAAGTTATACTTACTCTTTTTAAAGTTGTCTGTAGAGTCTACTAGGTCTAAGTGGTCATTTTTTATGCGGGCTTTAACCTCATTATTTTTCTTGTCTTGTTGCCAAATAGCACCATCCCAAAACTCCAGGTTAGAAAAGTTCATTTTGTATCTTGATTTGTCTCCATATGCTGTACCAAGATAAAAATATACTTGCCCATCTTTTTGAGCTTCTAGAGCCTCATTAAGCATAACCCACATACCAAAAGAGTTTTTAGAATATTCAGGAGCGTAGAAGTAGAACCATATATGGGTAATATCTGCGTCTTGAGCTAAAAATACATAGCCTGCCAATTCTCCGGCAACATCGTATTGTACAATGTGTGTAAGGGCTTGTTCTTGCAAGATATGCTCTAGACGCCCTTTTGGCATTGTGTGTTTGCCATGATGTTCTTTAAAGTAGTTTAAGCAAAACTCTTTAAAATCTTCACTTATAGTAAAGTCTCTTTTTATATATTTTGTACGCTTAAATGTATCTTTGTGTTTGCGCAATACTCTGCGGTTCTCACTATTGGGTTTCCAGTCTTTTAAATATAGACGGGTACTACGCGCCATATAGAAAGTATCAAAAACATCACTAGAGCCCGAGTAGGGTAAGTAGCCTTTATTGTATATCTCACTAAGAGAGTCTCCGGCTTCATATTTACAATAGTTACAATATCCAAAAGAGTACGTACCGTAGTTATGTGCAAATTCACTACTAAATAACTTCATATTATTTTATGTTAAGTTTATTGAGCCACTTAGGTAAGTTGTCTAGAGCTCCATCTAAGTTACCAGAAGAGAGGATTAATAAGGTTGTATTTGGGTTTATTAGGCTTTTTAGTTGCTCATGCACTTCCTCCTCATTATTAACTGCTATTGCCTGTACACCACTATTGTTTATACGCTCCACAATCTCCGCTTGCGAGAGTTGTTTATGAGTGCCTGCACCTTGTTCAGCGGGGTGGAAGACGAGTACAGCAGAGGCCTCCCTAAACACATCATCATACCAATAGAGTGCATCTCTATTACGCCAGCTAAAGGTGTGAGGCTCAAATAATATCAACATGTCTTTGTTAGGATAATGCAACTTTATTGCTCCTATGGCGCTACGCGCCTTCTCATATGAGGTGCCAAAGCCTTCGTAGGCAGGTATAGTGTTATTGTTTGTGATTCTATTAAGTCGGCGCTTTACTCCACTGAAGTTCTTAATAGCATCAGTAAGCTCATTAGGAGTTACGAGACCCCTCTCGAGTAGCAGAGCCGAAGCCCCTACGATATTCTGTACATTATGTTTACCCAGTAATTGCGTTTCCAGGTTTGTTATGGTGATGCCGTCTTTGCGTAGTTCAAATGTAGTTGTCTCGCTGTAGGTTATATTTTGTGCTGTCCAGGTTGCATCATTATACACTCCATATGTTACTACCTCTGCATTTGTATTATATCCAACTTCATTAACTCCTACATTGTCTGTGCAGGCTACCAGCAGGCCGTCCTTAGGCAAGCCTTGTAGAAGCTTTATAAAAGGCTTTTTATAATCATCATAAGTAGGGTAAACATTAACATGGTCATGGTCTATAGAGGTGAGTAGTACGGTGTTAGGCTCATAGTGTAAGAATTTGGCGCGATTATCACCATGCGCTGTGGGGTACTCATCTCCTTCCATTACAAAAACCTCACCCTTGCCAAGGTTTGAGGTGTATTCCATATCATTCGGGTATGCTCCTATAAAGTATCCGGGTTCTTTACCGGCGTGCACAAGTATATAAGAGATTAGAGATGTTACGGTACTTTTGCCATAACTACCGGCTACAACCACTCTATTCATACCATCACTAAGCTCACGTAATGCTTGTGGGTAAGATAGTATATTAACCTTGCCAGCATTCTTTAGCTTTAATGCTTCTTGAACCTCAGTATTAACTTTTGGGTCTAGTTGTGCGTTGCGACCTACTATTATTAGATCCACATCTTTTGGTATGTTGTTTGGAGTATAGCCTTTGTAGAATGTAAAACCAAGCTTCTCTACATAAGTACTCGCAGGTGGATAACATGCTTCATCAGAGCCAGTAACCTCCCAACCTTTGTCTAGGAGTAGTTTGGCTGTTGCGCTCATGGCTACTCCACTTACTCCTATTACATGTGCCTTCTTCATTAACTTTAAGTATAACAGAGTTTTATTTTTTGGCATTGTATAGAGTAGGTTTTGATATATACTCAACGTAATGAACAAAGGGAAACTATACATAGTAGCAACTCCTATAGGTAACCTTGAGGATATTACTTTGCGCGCCTTGAGAGTGCTCTCTGAGGTGGACACCGTGTTTTGTGAAGATACTAGAGTTACGGGCAAGTTGCTACATCATCACGGTATTAAGGCTAATATGGTTAGTATGAATGCTCGTACAGAAGAACAAAAGATAGAGTTAGCTCTGGAGCTATTACAAGGGGGTAAGGATATTGTTTATGTTAGTGATGCCGGTACACCCGGTATCTCAGACCCTGGAGTAAGACTAGTTAGCTCTGCCAAAGAGAATGATTTAGGAGTTGTTGCAGTACCTGGTGCAAGTGCCTTAACTGCAGCGCTAAGTATTGCAGGTGTACCAACAAATAAGTTTACATTTTTAGGATTTTTACCACAGAAGAAAGGTAGACAAACGGCTCTTAAGGAAGTCGCGTCATTAAAGCAGACTGTAGTTTTTTATGAATCAACCCACAGAATCTTAAAGCTGTTGAAGGAGCTTGAAGGATTTGTGGGTGAGGATAAGAAAGTGACATTGGCACGAGAGTTAACTAAAGTGTATGAGGAAGTGTTGCAAGGCACAGCTAAAGAATTACTAAAACAATTAGAATCTAATCCACAAAAACAAAAAGGAGAGTTTGTGGTTATTGTCAGTAGCTAGTATACTGGCATAATTATGAGCAGAAATAATAAACCGTCTAGAGTAACAATAATAGGAATTGTGGGGATTCTAGTACTTGTTTTAGTAGCTTTGTGGAGCTTTTTTGTAAGTGATTTTAATATTGATCAAGTATCTTATAATTCGGCTACTTCAACTGTTTCAGATCGTACTTTAGTGCAGGGACCAATAGTTAAACATGTTGAGATGCCTAAAGAGGTGAGAGGTATATATATGACTGCATGTTATGGTGCTAGTAAGGAGTTGCGTAGTAAACTACTAAATCTGATCAAGCAAACAGAATTAAATGCCATAGTTATAGACATTAAAGATTACACAGGTACGATCTCTGTGCCTACGGAGGCTAAAATTTTAGCAGAGGGTGCAGAGGGCAGAGGATGTAAAATTAATGACATAAAAAGTTTTATAGAGGAATTACATGATAATGATATTTATGTGATTGGGCGTATTACCGTCTTCCAAGATCCTTTATATGCTAAAAATCATCCCGAGCTCGCAGTGCATAAAGCAAGTGTCCCCACTGTACCTTGGTCTGATTATAAGGGTTTGCATTTTATAGATGTAGGAGCTAAAAAGTATTGGGATTATATAATAACCTTAGCTAGAGAATCTCACGACAAATTAGGTTTTGATGAGTTAAATTTTGACTATATTAGATACCCCTCAGACGGCCCAATGAAAGATGTTTACTATTCTTTATCAGGAGTTAATGGAGTTGTTACAGATGCTAATAGAGCTAAAAATTTAGAGAAGTTTTTTGTTTATTTGCATGAGCAACTCAGCTCATCATATAAGTTAGGAGATAGGCCCATGCTCTCTGCTGATCTTTTTGGTATGACTGCAACTAATTATGATGATTTGACAATAGGGCAAGTACTTGAAAGGACCTTACCGTATTTTGATGCAGTTGCACCAATGGTGTATCCGAGCCATTACCCTCCCGGATTTATAGGGTTGAAGAATCCTAATAGTGATGTATATAGTGTCGTTAACTACTCTATGAAAAAGGCCGTAGAGCGTACTATGGCAACAAGTACAAAGATAGCCTCATTTGCTTATACTCGCGTGTCTACCAGTACACCAGCTATATATAAAAAGCCTATATACAGCACTGAGAAAATGCGCCCGTGGTTGCAAGATTTTGATTACGGGGGTAATTATGGCATAGCAGAGGTCAATGCCCAGATAAAAGCTAGTCGAGATGCTGGAGTTACGGGTGGGTATATGATATGGGACCCGGCTAATCGGTATACCAGGGGAGTAAGTTACTAAAGTTGACAATATCAAGTTAACTTGTTAGTATTTGGCGCAATCCATGTCTCTGTCATGTTTGATGGTGGCTGGGTAAAAAATGTTGTGGCAAAACAAGAACAAGAATTAACTGAGGGAGTAGTAACAGAGCTATTACCTAATGCTATGTTCCGGATTTTAGTGAAGGATACAGAGCAAGAGGTTATAGGTTTCCTCTCAGGTAAGATGCGTAAGTTTCGTATCAAGGTTTTGGTTGGAGATACCGTACTTATGGTTGTAGATCCATATGGCGGTAAGGCTCGCATAACAAGAAGACAAACATAATATGAAGGTAAAATCATCAGTAAAAAAGATTTGTAAGGATTGCCAAGTTTTGCGTCGTAATGGTAGTGTACGAGTTATATGTAAAGTAAACCCTAGACATAAACAAAGGCAAGGTTAATTATTTATAAATAAAAGCAAAAAAGATTGAGTTATGAGAATTGCAGGAATCACAATACCAGATAATAAGAGATTAGAGTATGGCCTCACAGCTATATATGGTATTGGCTTGTCTAGAGCTCAAGACATATTGTCTAAGTTGGGTATAGATGCTGGCAGTAGGCCGGCTGATATAGATACTAAAAAAGAGACAGAGATTCGTTCTGCTGTTGAGAGTTTCGTAATAGAAGGTGATTTAAAGAGAGAGAAGAGCGCTAGTATTAAAAGACTCAAGGACATTGGCAGTAGGAGAGGTGATAGACACAGTCGCAATATGAAATTGCGAGGGCAAACAACTAAAACAAACAATCGTACTGTGCCTAGTGGTATACATGCTATGCATAAGGCTCGTAAGACTATGACGAGTGGTAAGGTAAAAGTAGAGAAGAAATAACAATTTAATTATGGGTAAGAAGAGAATAGTAAAAAAGAAAGGCAGTACAATGAGTAAGGGTTTGAAGGCTCGTGCTTTAGCAAAGACTAGCAAAAAGAAACTTGCAGAAGGTATTTTAAATGTGCAAGCAACTTATAATAATACTAAAGTTAATTTATCAGATATGTCTGGTAATGTTGTTGCATGGTCTAGTTCTGGAGCATTAGGATTCTCTGGAGCGAAAAAGAGCACTCCATTTGCCGCTGCTAAGGTTGGAGAAGTTGTAGGAGAGAAGGCTAAGATGATGGGAGTAAAAGAAGTCAGTGCTGTTATTAAGGGGGTAGGCTCTGGCCGCGAGAGTGCATTGAGGGCTTTTGTTGCTACAGGGATAAACCTTACTAGTGTTAGAGATGAGACTCCCGTGCCACATAATGGACCTAGACCCCCTAAAGCAAGAAGAGTATAAGATCATTAAAATTGAATATAATTTATGAAAATTGGACCAAAGTACAAAATATGTAAAAGATTAGGTGGTGGTATCTTTGAGAAGTGCCAAACACAAAAGTTCCAACTCTCTGAGGCTAAGTCTAAAAAGGGAGGTTCTAGACGTAGAGGGATGTCTGATTACGGTAAACAACTTATAGAGAAGCAGAAAGTTAGGTTTTCTTATGGTATAACAGAGAGACAACTTAGAAAGTATGTGGACTTGGCTATGTCTAGCGCAGATACAGTAAACACTATGAACTCTCTACTCGAGATGCGTCTTGATAATGTAGTATATAGAGCAGGGTTTGCTTCTACTCGCCGTATGGCTAGACAATTAGTCTCTCATGGACATATACAGGTTAACGGCCGAAAGCTTAAGGTACCCTCTCATTTGCTGGCTGTTGGAGATGAGGTTAGTGTTAAAGACGGTAGTAAGAACAAATTAGTATTTAAAGATAGAGATATGACAGAAAAGGCTCCAAAATGGTTATCAGTAGACAATAAAAAGATGACTGTACTAGTTAAATCAGTACCTGTGTATGAACAAGGAGCAACAATACTTGATTATCAGTCAGTATTTGAGTTTTATAGTCGTTAATGTATTTATTATTAAATCCTAAAGAATTTTTATATGTCAGATTACCAAGTAGCATTACCAACAAAACCTCGTATAGTAGAGGAGAGTGAGAATCGCGGTATTTATGAGATAGATGGATTTTATCCGGGCTATGGACATACCGTTGGTAACTCTCTGCGTCGTATTATATTGTCATCTCTACCTGGTGTGGCTATAACTAGTGTTAAAATAGAGGGTGTTAGCCACGAGTTCTCTACTATAGAGGGTGTGAAAGAAGATGTAATAAGAATATTGTTAAACCTAAAGAAGGTTAGGTTTAGTACAACTACTACAGAACCTCAGACTCTTAAGATGTCCATTAAAGGACCCAAAGTGGTTACGGCAGCAGACATTGAGACTCCCGGTCAGGTAGAGGTGTTGAATAAGGGTCAATATATAGCAGACATAACAGGTAAGGTTAGTTTTAACGCGGAGTTTACCATAGAGACTGGTCTGGGATATGTGCCAAAAGAGGAGTTAAATAAAGAAAAGGTAGACATAGGTGCTATAGCACTCGACGCAGCTTTTGCTCCTATAAAAAGAGTAAATTATGAGGTGGAAAATATGCGTGTAGGAGATAGGACAGACTATAATAGATTAAGGATATTTATAGAAACAGATGGTACTATCTCAGCGCATGATGCACTAGAGAAGTCTATTGAGATAATGATACATCAACTAAAGGCTATAATAGGCTTCAAAGAAGAGGAGCCAGAGGTAGACGAGACTACACTTAAGGTAGAGAATGTTGACTCAAATCAAGAGGAGAAGAAAGACAAGTCTCCTGATACAGCTGAGATATTTAAAACAAGAGTAGAAGAACTTAAATTATCTACAAGAGTTGCAGATGCTATGAGTGAGGCGGGTATCCGCACAATTGGCGGATTGGTTAGAAAGAGAGAAGAGGATCTGTTAGGTATACAAGGACTTGGCCAAAAAGGCTTACAAGAGATAAAAAGAGCCTTATCTAATTATGGAGTTACTCTAAGAGCATAGTTAAATAAATATATAAAGAGAGATTATGAAGCACAAAAGTAAACAAAGAAAATTCGGTAGAGTACGCAAGGTACGTACCGCTTTATTGAGATCTTTGGTAAGGGCTTTGGTACTTGAGGGCTCTATAGAGACTACATTAGCAAAGGCTAAAGAGTTACGTCCAATGGTAGAGAAGTTGGTTACTCTGGCAAAAAAGGATACGGTAGCAAGTCGTAGGGTAATAGCTTCACGATTAGGTAATGATGTTGAGACTTCTAAAAAGCTACACGATGAATTGGCTAAGGAGTATAAAGATAGACCGGGAGGATATATTCGTATAACCAAGTTAGGTAAGTTCTCAGGTAGTACTCGAGACCATGCTAGGATTGAATTCATTAAATAATTGTTATTATGACTAAAACAAAAGAGTATAATATAAATGCAGAGGGCAAGAAGTTGGGCAGAGTAGCGTCAGAGATCTCTACCATATTATTAGGTAAAGACTCTCCTGATTATGCTCCTAACGTAGTAGTAAATGTATCTGTCTCAGTGGAGGGTGTTGATAAGATATTTTTTGGAGATAAGAAATTGTCAGAGAAGGAGTATCAAAGGTACTCAGGTTATCCGGGGGGTCGTAAAGTATTTACTATGGCAGATGTGATAGCTCAGCATGGGGCTTCAGAAGTTTTGCGTAAAGCAGTATATGGGATGTTACCAGCCAATAAGTTGCGCAAAGAGCGTATGAAGAATTTAATAATTAAATAATAAGCATAGGATTATGGCAAAAGACAAATACATAGAGACAGTGGGACGCCGTAAAACGGCTAGTGCTCGTGTGCGTATCTCAGAGGCAGGTAAAACAAAGATAGAAATACTCAAAGAGGTGGAGCACAAAATGAAACCTGTAAAGTTTGAAGACTATTTCCCTACAAAAGCTTTACAACAAACTGTCTTAGATGTGTTTAAAACCCAAGATGATGTTAATTTGACCTTTGAGGTAACAGCAGTTATAAAAGGAGGAGGTGTGTCGGCTCAAGCAGAGGCACTTAGACACGGTATAGCGCGGGGTTTGGTGGAGTATAATAAAGAACTTAGAGATCACTTGAAGAAACAAGGATTCTTAAAAAGGGATCCTCGTAAAGTTGAACGTAAAAAACCAGGCCTCAGAAAGTCTCGTAGGGCACCACAGTGGAGCAAGCGATAGTAATAATAAGTGTGAAATAATTAAGAGAAGACTCTCTGTCACGGAGAGTCTTCTCTTATGATATACTATTAAATAATGTTTAAGAGAGTAAAAATTGAGAATACACATAAAGAGGAGTTAGATACTGTTATACAAGGTAATGAGAATGCGGAGAATCTAATCATATTTGTACACGGTTTTGGTACAGATAAGGGAGAGGGTACCCATTTATTTGCCGAGATAGCAGATTCTCTTGAAGACTCTTATTTATTGTTACGTTTTGACCAATCTGGCTGTGGCAAGTCGGGAGGTCCTGAGCAAGACTATAGTATACATAAGTCAGCTAAAGATCTTGAAAGTGTCGTAGAGTATGCTAGGAGGTTGTACCCAGTTAAATCTATTAATATATTAGCACACTCAATGGGTACTGTCATTACTACAATATTTAACCCTAATAGTATAAACAAGATTATATTTACAGGTATAACAAATTTAGAGTTACAAAATATAGCCGATAGGTTAGAGCAGAGGATTTTAAGTAAAGGAGGCATAGTAGACAAGAGTGGTATAACAACATACCCACGTACTTCTGGTAAGGTACAAAAGCTTGGCCCACAGTTTTGGTCTGAGTTAAGTGAATATAATATAAAAGAGGACCTAACTACTTTGGCCAATAAATCTAAAGTCACTATATTTAAGCCACTTAATGATCAAATAGTTGGTAATGGTGAAGAATTTGATGAATATAAGCACATACCTAATATTAATTATGTGGAATTATCTGGAGACCATAATTTTTCAAATAAAGATGATAGAATAAATCTTATAAATAATATAAAAGAGCACCTACGGCAATAAATAGCAAGCAAAAAACATCGTGGTATACTAAGTATAAATGAGTTCAACTGTAGAACAGATTAAAGATAGGATTGATATAGTGGATTTAATATCCGAATATATTACCTTACAGCGCGCAGGTGCTAATATGAAGGCGCGGTGCCCCTTTCACTCAGAACGTTCACCATCTTTTACTGTCTCACCTGCACGCCAGAGTTACCACTGCTTTGGTTGTGGAGAGCATGGAGATATATTCACTTTTATAGAGAATATGGAGGGAGTAGATTTTAAAGGTGCGTTGAAAATCTTAGCCGAAAAGGCTGGAGTAGAAATTAAATATGATGGACCTAAAAAGAGTAAAGAGGAGGTAGAGGAGAGGGAACAGATGTTTGAGTGTATGGCCAGCGCATCGGAGTTTTATTATCAGAGATTACAGGATAACAAAGAGGTTATGACTTATCTCAAAGATAGAGGGTTTAGTGCAGAGACTGTTAGCCATTTTCAGATAGGGTTTGCTCCAGATAATTGGCACGCAGTAGAGAATATTCTTGAGGTAGCTGGGCATAATAAGACTATTGTAGAGAAGGTTGGGCTCATTATTAAAGGTGATAAAGGTTATTATGATAGATTCCGTTCTCGTATTATGTTTCCTATACGAGATTCTGCAGGTAGGGTTGTTGCTTTCTCTGGGCGTATATTTGGTAATAAAGACGATAAGGTGGCTAAGTATATTAACTCCCCAGAGACAGAGTTATATAATAAGTCTAAGGTGTTGTATGGTTTTGATATGGCTAAACAAAGCATACGTAAGAATGACTTTACTATCTTGGTAGAGGGTCAGATGGATCTTATTGCATGTCATCAAACAGGATATTGTAATACTGTAGCAATATCTGGTACAGCTTTAACGGTAGAGCACTGTAATTTACTCAAAAGGATGTCTAAGAATCTTATTTTAGCATTAGATGCAGATGAGGCAGGTATAAAGGCTACAGGTCGTAGCGCAATAATTGCAATGCAAAATGGTTTTGATGTTAAAGTTTTGCGTTTAGGGTTAGGACAAGATCCTGCGGATCTATTAAAAGATAAAGACGGTAAAGAAGAGTGGAAAAAGTTAGTTAAACAGTCTAAGCATATAATAGAATTTTTATTGGATTTATATAAAGATAAATATGCAGAAGACGATAGGAAGTTTAAAAAGAAAGTAGAGGAGGTTGTCTTGCCTTTTGTGGCGCGAGTGCAGAGTAAGATAGACCAAGAACATTTTATAAAATTGGTGGCAGGCAAAATAGGAGCATCAGAATCTGCTGTAACGCTAACTTTGTCAAATATCCATTTACCTAATGAGGAGCGTCAGATTTTATCTCCGACCAGGAGTGTAGATTACAAAAAGCATTTTAGTCCACTGTATATGTTGGCATCTATAATCTCGTGGCAGGAGACATTAGACGATAAGGCTATAGATGTTGAGGCAATAAGGAGTAGAATTTTAGCATTAGTAGATAAGAAGGATTATGAGTCAGTAGTCGAGAACCTCAATGATGGTGATATATCTTATGTGGAGGATATGTATACTAATAATGCGTCTGTGCAGGCTGTTGTGGCAGAGAGGCTCGATTATTTACAGCAGTCTACCCTTAGGTCAAAGAGGCTCAGTCTTATGCAAGAGTTACACAAAGCTGAAGTAGAGGGAGATAATGCTAGAGTTGAGGAATTAAATAAGCAAATAGTGCAAGTTAATTCCGCACTAGAGTCATTAAAATAATGTTAGTGGGTTAAACACAGTTTTAGCGCTTATTTACTTGCAAAAGCTTGACAAGCACGTTATAGTGGCGCGTAATAGCACTTTATTTGCAGTATAAGCTATTTTATGATATGGCAGTAAAAAAAACAAATACAAAAAACACAAAAAAGAAAACTCGCATTGCTAAGAAGGGTGTAAAGGCTACAGCAAAGAAGTCTGATAAGAAAAAGGTAATAACTCGTCCAAAAAGGTTGACTGAGAAAGACAAAAAGGTTCGCAAGAATGCGATATTGACAAAGGGTAAGAATAGAGGATATATTACTTACGATGAGATACTCCACGATTTCCCTACTATAGAAGATGATGTTTCGTTTTTAGAACAATTATATGACGACTTTCAGATAGCTGGTATAGATGTTTTGGAGAGTGGTAGTATGTTAGGTGAGGACACCGAGACAGATGCTGTACTTGAGAGTAAAAGATTAAAAGGGCGTGATGGTAGTGGAGACTCTGTACAAATGTATTTAAGAGAGATAGGGCAATATCCTCTACTTACGGCAGCAGATGAAGTGAGGCTGGCTAAGAGGATTGAGACGGGAGATGATGAGGCTCGCAATCTTTTAGCACGATCCAATCTCAGATTAGTAGTATCTATAGCTAAGAAGTACGCAAACAGGTCTCCTGATCTTACTTTACTAGACCTCATACAAGAGGGAAATTTGGGGCTTTTTAAAGCTGTTGATAAGTTTGATTATAAAAAAGGTTATAAATTCTCTACATATGCGACTTGGTGGATTCGTCAAGCTATTACACGCGCTTTAGCAGACCAGAGTCGTACTATACGTATTCCTGTACACATGGTAGAGACTATAGCTAAATATAAACAAAAACTGCGTGAACTTAGTCAGCATTTGGGTAGAGAACCTTTGGCTGAAGAGGTAGCAGTTGAGATGGGCTTAGAGGTAGAGAAGGTTTACCATATACAAAAGATAAATCAAATGACTTTGTCTTTAGAGGCTCCTGTTGGTAACGATGATGATGGTACTAAGAGTACTTTAGGGTCATTTCAAACTGATGACTCAATAGAGTCTCCAGATAGAGGTGCAGCCAAGAGAATATTAAATAATCATTTACAAGAGGTACTTAACGAACTCTCTCCTAAAGAGCGTAAAATATTAGAATTGCGTAATGGTATAGAAGATGGAGTATGTCATACATTAGAGGAGGTGGGTAAAGTTTTTGGTGTTACTCGCGAGCGTATAAGGCAAATAGAGGCCAAAGCATTAGAGAAGATGCGTACACATACTTACGCCAATCAGTTGAAGAATTACTAGAGTCTGGTACACTACTTAAGTCTATTTTGACAATGCGTCGATGCCAGAGTGGTTAAATGGGACCGGCTGTAACCCGGTTGGCAATTGCCTACGTAGGTTCGAATCCTACTCGGCGCACTACTTCGCTCTTATTGTGATAAGAGCTCCGAAATGCACAACACTACATTTACTCTATATTAACCTTAACCTCAAATGTTGGTTGGATGTTTTTTAATATCTCTACGAGTTCAGTATTAGGATATTTGTTTGTAGGTATACGTAGTAATGCATGTAGAGCGAATTTATTGGGGGAGAGTTGATAAAATTGTTTAAATATTCTAGGTTTATAAGGTTTTATTTTAGGCATAATATTTTGGAATTGCTCTATTATACTTTTCTTACTACCAGTAGCTGTAATTCTTATCATAACGGTAAAGGGAGGATACTTAAGTTCTTTACGTAATTTTAGCTCTTCACGCATAAATCTAGAAATGTCTCCTTCTTGAGCGCGAGTCAGAACCTCTTTATCTGGGAGTCGGGTTTGTATATATAGGGTATTGTTTGTTAGGTTTTTTATTTGCAATAGGAGAGAGAATATTCTCTCATCTATCTCAAAATTAGGTATAGATAACATTGAGTCTAGAGAAGCTATTGCTGATATCTCTATTGGTATTTTATGTAGGTGTGGTATAGCAAGTTGCGTGCCCAATAAGATGCCACCCTTAGAATTAAACCTATTTATGGCACTTTGTATTTGCGAGTCGGTTTTTGTGGTTTGCTTGTCTATGCGTGTTATATTGACTTTGAATTCTTTCTTCAGTTCTTTTTCTATTAACTCTATACCTATACCAAGAGTATCTAGTCTCCAGCTATTACAATATGAGCAAGTAGTGTCTGAGTCTTTAGTCTCTCCACATTTATAACATAAAAATTCTCTTTGTGTTTTGGTTGTGCGGAGAGTTATGGGAGTATTACATGTAGAGCATAATACCGGAGTTTTACAGTCTCTACACACTGTAAGTGGTGCTAATCCCCGTCTGGGAGCAAGTATAAACACATTTTTTTCTTTAGAGATGGTTGTGTATATAACTTTTCTTAGGCGGTTATCAATTGGATTAAAACAATTAACTTCAGCTTGTTTTAGGCTTTTTTTTGTATTTTCTTTTCTGCCAAGTTCTTTTCTTGTATCTAAGATTTTTATTTTCGTCTTATTTCTGTCTCTTGTTGATTTTGGAGTTAGTTCTGAGATAGTACCTTTATCTAACTCTAAATTGATTTTGCTGGAGAGCACAGTCCCTCCAAAAATCAATTTTAATTTTGATAGATTAGCGTAAGTCTCTATGAATTTGGCCATATTTATATATGGGCGTTTTAAAGTATTGTAGGCATCAGAGGATTCATCCTCTATTATTATTGTGCTTATGTCTGATCTAAATAAAGTGGCGTACTTTGGTGTAGATATTAGTAATACAGATTTTGTTGAAGCATGGATTTTATTAAAAATTTTTGCCTGCCTACTTTTTGGTGTTTTGTTATTTAATATGTAGACTCTATCTCTTAAGTTGGTAGACAGGTGTTCGTATATTGAGATTGCAGATACCACAGTGGGTAATACCATCAGTACTGATTCTTTCTTTGCAAAAGCCTCTCTTATTGTATTTTTATATATAGATATCCTATCATTGAGTGGGGCCTGTAGAGCGTATACTTCAGAGAGAGAGTTTTTATGTGTTATATTTTTATGTGTACTATTGTCTATATCTGATATAAATTTTGGTAACATAGAGTAGATGACAGAGCCTATATTTGTAGCATAGTAGTTAGCTATTATAGATGCCGTACGTACAAATTCTATCGGTAAAATCTCTTTGTGTTGTGCTACTCCTATCCTTTTTAATGCAAAGTCGCTACTCTTTATAGATGCTTTTATATTTGAGGCATCGACACTATCTATAACTATTGCCGATATGTACTTATCTTTAATAGGGGCTTCCACAATAGCACCCAAGGGTATATCTTTAATAGAGAAGTAGGATAGATCCTCTATATATTGGTTATTAGTAATAGGTAATACGGTTAATATGCGCATATAAATATAGTATAGCAGATTATAAATCTCTGGTATAATAAAATGTATGAATGAGACAGACGCTAAGTTGAATTCTAATACTAGATTAGATGGTAAGATAAATTATTTTGGCATGACAGATGTTAGAGGTAGACATGTACCTTTCGGTATAAAGCCTGACGACAGATTGCGACATATGTATGTGATAGGTAAGACAGGTATGGGCAAGTCTACTTTATTGGAGAATATGGCTATACAAGATATCCAAAATGGTGAGGGCATGTGTTTTATAGATCCACACGGCTCTGCGGCCGAGAAGCTTTTAGAATTTGTGCCTCAAGATAGGGTGAAAGATGTATTATATTTTGCCCCTTTTGATACAGACAATCCCATAGGGTTTAATGTGTTAGAAGATGTTGGTTTTGATAAGAGGCACCTAGTCGTAGCTGGTTTGATGAGTGCCTTTAAGAGGGTTTGGGTAGATGCTTGGAGTGCAAGGATGGAATATATATTACAGAATGTCTTATTAGCTTTACTTGAGTATCCGGATTCAACATTAATAGACATAAATAGGATGCTCATAAATAAAGAGTTTCGCAATAAAGTCTTAGATAAGGTTACAGACCCTGTAGTATTGGAGTTTTGGAAGGTGGAGTTTGCCGGTTATACCGACAGGTATGCTCAAGAGGCCACTCCAGCTATACAGAATAAGATTGGGCAATTTGTTTCTAACCCTTTGGTGCGCAATATTATAGCCCAGCCAGACTCAACTTTTAATATAAGAAAGTTAATGGACAACAAAAAGATATTTATAATCAACTTGTCTAAAGGTCGTATGGGAGAGCAAAATGCCGATTTGATAGGTTCAATGTTAGTAACTAAAATGTACCTATCTGCTATGAGCAGAGCTGAACAAAGTGAGTTAGAGTTAGCTTCTCTACCACCGTTTTATTTGTATGTGGATGAATTCCAATCAGTTGTTAATGATTCTTTTGCAAATATTTTATCTGAGGCTCGTAAGTATAAGTTGGCACTTATAATAGCCCATCAATATGTAGAGCAAATGGAGGAGAATATACGTAATGCCGTTTTCGGTAATGTTGGTACAACAATAACATTTAGAGTAGGTCCTTTTGATGCACAGGTATTAGAGACTATGTATAAGCCGACATTCTTTGCCGATGACATAGTTAATTTAGGTTTTGCACAAGTATATTTAACTCTGATGATAGATGGCATAGGATCTGCCCCTTTTTCTGCTAGGACTATAGAGCCCATAGTGGCATCTAAGGTAACTTTTGTTAAAGAAATAATAGATAGCTCAAGAGCTAAATATGCAAAGCCTAAAGCTGATGTGGAGGCTTTTATAGATAAGATGGGATTAATACCAACTAAGCAATCCAATAGACAAACAAATATTAATAAGGGGAATAAGGATAATAAAAAACGAAGTCCTTCTATCAACAGAAAAAGCAATAAGAGTATCACCACGAAATCTAAGAAACAAAATACTGATAAGAAAGAGACCAAGCAAGATATTAATAATGAGTTAAGGTTGGCTATACAAAAGATTACTCAAGTAAAAGAAGAGCAAAAAGTACAATCAGTTAATGAGGTCTCTGAGGAGGATTTAAGATCTATCTTAAAAGATTAGCAAGTTATGCGGTGGTTATTAGGTATATTTTTATTATTTTTGCCAAATATAGTACTGGGAGATATTGTTATTACTGAGATTTTTCATGATCCTACAGGCTCGGAAAGCGGTAATGAATTTGTAGAGATTTTTAATAATAGTAATGAGGTATACGACTTAACAGGTTTAAAATTAAAAATAGATGATGGTAAGAAGATTAACTCTTTGCAGGTATCAACCATTGACCCTGGGGAATATTTAATATTAAACAATGATAATTTAGACCCTAATTTAGTATTGTATAACAGCAGTGGCGATCACTTTGTAGAGTTGCTAGATAAAATTAAATATACCCACAATAAAGATGACGAGGGCAAGTCTCTACAAAAGCAATTAGATGGTACATGGCAGGTGGGAGACCCTACGCCGGGTAGTGGACCTTTTACTTTAGGTAACAATAGTGTTGTAGACAGCTCAACAACACAAGATCACAGTGTTGTAACTACTTATAAAGAGGTTACAAAATGGAATACGGTAGAGATACAGCCTCCTCAAGATATTGAGGTAAGGAGTATAGATGATATGCAGATAATATTGGGCAGTAATGTTTATATAGAGCCGGAGGTCTATGATGCCACAGGTAAGATTACAAATGTTGAGTGCTATATCACTTTTGGAGATGGGTCGGATAGAGGGTCCTGTGCTAATAAATATCTATATGGTTTGACAGGTACATATGTAGTTAATATAAATACTAAAAAAGATACATTGCAAGCTAATACTAAATTTAATATTGATGTGGTTGAGCCTAACTTCGGACTATTTGTCTCAAGAGATAAACACTATATAGAAATTGTTAATAATTTAAATATACCTGTGGAGTTAAATGGTTGGCGTATAAGGTTTGGATATAAGGATTTTAATATACCCAGACACTCTATAATTTCAGCTCATGGCATAATGAAGATAACGGAAGGAGTTATGGGTATAGACATAGAGAGATATGGTAGTAAGGCTCAGCTTATAAATGCTTTAGGTAAGAGAGTGATTGACAGTAGTATAAAACCAGAGGCAGAGAATGTTAAGGAGTCGATCTCAACCTCCACCTCTACATTTAAAGAGGATAAAGTAGAAACCATGTTTGACAATACAAATACAGGGCTTACAAATAGTAATGTTGATACTAACACTGAGATTAAAACTACTCACAGTACTATAGCTCGAGAAGGTAATATTTATGCAATAGGTAGACACATAAAGAGTCGTACAGTAAAACCAGATTTAAAAACTAAAAGAGTAGTGAGTGTCGTTAAAAAAGATTTAGTAGCTATACCTAATGCAAGTACAGACAAGTCTGGCGAGAGCGTCAAATCCGTTGGTGTATTACCTAAAGGCTCTCTTAGATGGTTTTTAGGTCTATTGTCTATAATAGGTTTGGCTTCAGTACCTATGTTTGTGCGTAATGCAGTATAGTTAAGTATATTTGTTATATTAGTTGTTCTTGTTACAATGTTAGCTAAATGAGTAATGTAGGCAAATTGTTACGCTTAGTGGTACTGGCTTGTGTATTTGCAATACCTTTTGTTGTTTTGTATGTTTCAAGTTGGGCTTTCTTCCCTTATATAGTAGGTAAGAATTTATTATTTAGGATTTTGGTAGAGGTTGCATTCGGTAGTTGGTTGACTTTATTGTTACTCGGTGGGATGCCTAAGCCTAAGATGACTCCTATTACTCTGGCCCTGAGTATTTTTGTTGTTATAGTCGCCATTGCAGATTTAGTCGGAGTGGCCCCTCTTAAGAGTTTTTGGAGTAATTTTGAGCGTATGGAAGGGTTTATTACTTTGATGCACTCTTATATTTATTTTATAGTTGCGGGTAGCATTCTTAATTCAGGTAAATTGTGGGAGAGGTTTTGGCAAGTATCATTAGCTGTTAGTGTAATAGTGGGGTTAGGTGCTCTATTGGAGATACCGGGTGGTATAGTGCGTATAGCAGGAGTTACAGGTAATCCAATATACTTAGCGGTTTATGCTCTATTTAATATATTTTTAGCAAGTCTCTTTCTTTACAAGAGTAAAGAGGTAATGCCTAGAGTGTTATACAGTTTGTTTATTTTGATAAATTCGGTAGTTTTATGGAATACAGGTACAAGGGGTGCACTACTTGGGTTAGTAGCAGGTGTAATAATCTTAGCATTGTTGACAATTGTATTTGCTAGGTCTGAGCGTCATATGCTATTACGCAAAATATCTATAGGAGTTGTAGCTTTAGTTGTGTTATTAACAGGTATTTTTTTATTTAATAGAGATTCATCATTTGTGCAAAATCACAACATGCTCTCCAGATTGGCTAATGTGTCTTTGTCTACAAAAGATAGACATTCTACAGGAACTTTGCGTTTAATGGTTTGGGGTACGGCTTTAAAGGGCGTAGGAGAGAGGCCGATATTAGGGTGGGGCCAGGAGAATTTTAATTATGTTTTTAATAAATATTATAACCCTAGAATGTATGAAGCTGAGCAATGGTACGACAGGACTCACAACATACTATTAGATTGGTTAATAGCAACAGGGGCGCTGGGTTTGTTGGCTTATTTAGGAATATACGTGGCAACTTTTTTAGTGGTGCTTCGACTTAAAAATTTTGATTCTATAGAGAAGAGTTTATTGATAAGTCTGCTAGTGGCTTACAGTGTACATAATTTATTTGTATTTGATAATTTGATTAGTTATGTATTATTTTTCTCTTTATTGGCTTGGTTACATTCAGTATTTTCTGGAGGTGATAATACAATATCAGATATAGCAGAGAGCCGTTTATCAAATAATAAATTATATCGCACTACTGTACTCATAGTGGTATTAAGTACAACTATAATATCAATATACTTATTAAATTATCCTATATATGCACAGAATAAGACATTACTGCAGGCTGTGGTAACATCTAGAAGTCCTTCTATGATAGAGAAATCGAGAGAGTTATTTTTAGATGCAATAAGCTATAATTCTGTAGGGACTCAAGAAGCTAGAGAGCAATTTATACAAACTGCATCTAGGCTAGCTCCTGTAAAAGGTATTAGTGATAAGGTTAAATCTCAATTTGCAAATTCTGCTTTGGTACAAATGCAACTACAGATGAATGAGTATCCTAATGATGCTAGGTTTCCATTCTTTACAGCCGGCATGCTCCGCGCTTATGGCAAGTATGATTTATCTGCCATGTTTTTGCAAAAGGCTTTGGAGTTATCTCCTAATAAGATTAGCATACTAACCTCTATAGGTAATAACTATGCGCTAAGAGGGGACTTTAGTAAGTCTAAAGAATATTATGAAAGTATTTTAAAACTTGTACCAGACAATACGTTAGTACAGAATTTGTTAAAAAGAGTAGATGAAGAGCTTCGTAAAAGGAGACAATCCTTATAACAAAAAAGCCCGCCGTAAGGCGGTCTTTTTTGTATTTTCGTTAAAGCTCCACTTTAGTGGCACTCGACAGTATTATACAACAATATATAGTTTGGCACAAGGCGTAATTATTGCTATACTTTACGGTGTCGTACATAGAGCGGGTGGCGGCGGCACTCATTATTTTCGTTTTGGAGCTAGCACCCGTCATCCGCTCTGTGTATGAAGTCTTTGTAAAATGTCAATATTAAAAGCAATATTAGGAGATGAGAACTCTAAAGCATTTAAGACTGCCAAGAAGGTTTTGCCGGTAGTTAATGCACTAGAGGCCAATATTAAGTTGTTAACAGATGATGAATTAAAGGCTAAGACTCAAGAGTTTAAAGATAGATTGTCCAAAGGAGAGACTCTAGATATGCTCTTGCCTGAGGCGTTTGCTGTAGTTAGAGAGACATCTGTGCGTACTACAGGGATGCGTCCTTTTGATGTGCAGGTGATAGGTGGAGCTGTGATTCATAATGGAGATATAGCTGAGATGCGTACAGGAGAGGGTAAGACTCTGGTAGCCACGATGCCTATATATTTAAATGCTTTAGAGGGTAAAGGTGTACACCTAGTTACTGTTAATGACTATTTGGCAAAGCTACATGCGGCACTTATGGGGCAAATATATGCATTTTTGGGTTTATCGGTTGGAGTTATAGTTAGCGAGGCGTCTTTTTTGTATAAGAGTGTAGAGCAAGGTGGAGATGTAGATAAAGAGCGAGATGATACAGGTACTTATAAAATAGAAGATGAGTTATTGGTACCAGTTACTCGTAAAGAGGCTTATAATGCAGATATAACATATGGTACTAACAGTGAATTTGGCTTTGATTACCTGCGTGATAATATAGCGCAAAGTATAGAAGATGTTACTCAGAGAGGTTTTAACTTTGCAATAATAGATGAGATAGACTCAATTTTAATAGATGAGGCTCGTACACCTTTGATAATCTCCGCACCAGCTTCTGAGTCTGGAGATTTTTATAGAGCCTTTGCTAATATAGCTAAGACATTAGTGAGAGATACAGACTATGAAGTAGACGAGAAGCTTAAAGCAGTGCAGATAAAAGATAGTGGCATAGAGAAAGCGGAAAAGATATTAAAGATAGATAATATATATGCAGAAGGTGGTATTAAGTATGTACATCATTTAGAAACCGCAGTTAGAGCTGAAGCTCTTTTTAAAAGAGACAAAGATTATGTTGTTAAAAATGGTGAGGTAATAATAGTAGATGAGTTTACCGGTAGGATGCAACCAGGTAGAAGGTGGAGTGAAGGGCTACATCAGGCAATAGAGGCTAAAGAGGGCGTAGAAGTTCAAAAAGAGTCTAGGACTTATGCATCTGTAACATATCAGAATTACTTTAGGATGTATAAAAAATTATCAGGCATGACAGGTACAGCGGTAACTAGCTCCGAAGAGTTTTTTAAAGTTTATGGTCTAAATACAGTAGAGATTCCAACAAATATTCCTCCAAAACGTATAGATAAGAATGATTTAATTTATCAAACTCAGCAGGGGAAATTTAAAGCTATAGCTCGTAAAGTCGCTGAGGTGCATAACAATGGACAACCAATCTTAATAGGTACAGCGTCAGTTGAAACTAATGAGTTACTAAGCGCATATCTGGATAAGGAGGGTATCAAGCATGAGGTGCTTAATGCCAAGAATCACGAGAGAGAGGGAGAGATAATAGCTATGGCTGGGCGTAAAGGGGCTGTAACTATAGCTACGAATATGGCTGGACGTGGAGTTGATATTAAATTAGGAGGACCAGACGCTACTGAAGAAGAGAGGCAAGAGGTTAAAGGTTTGGGTGGGCTATTTGTTTTGGGTACAGAGCGTCACGAGGCTCGTAGAATAGACAATCAGTTAAGAGGTAGGGCAGGCAGACAAGGAGATGAGGGAGAGACCCAGTTTTTTGTATCGTTAGAGGACTCTCTAATGAGGATATTTGCCAGTGATATGATAAAAAATATGATGGGGCGTTTTGGTATCCCTGAAGATGAGCCAATTGAGCAAAAGATGATAAGTAAAGCATTGGAGAGTGCTCAAACAAAGATAGAGGGATTTAATTTTGATAATAGAAAGCAGGTATTAGCTTATGATGATATATTAAACAAACAAAGACATAAAGTATACGGTAAAAGGAATAAGATATTGTTTGGAGATAATACAGATTTAGATAAGGAGTTAGAGGACATAGCTCGGTATAACGAGATACACAACCACAGTGCCGAGTTACCCGAGATGATTAGTGGTAGTGATAATAGTAGAGCCATATCGAGTAGACTCGCACCAAAAAATATAGATATTAAAGATTTAATAAAAGAAAAGAAGGACTTATTAGGAGAGGAGGCATTTTATAACATGTTAAGGTCTATATTATTACAAACCATAGACCTGTTGTGGGTAGAGCATATAGAGCTAATGGATTACACAAGGCAGAGTGTAAATTTACGGGCTTATGGTCAGAGGGATCCTTTAGTTGAGTATAAGAAAGAAGGTTTGAGGTTGTTTAAAGAAATGGAAGATGCATACAATTTGCAAGTTTTAAAATCTATAGAGAATATGCAATCAGTTAATAAAGTTATAAGTAAAGAGTATATAGATACACAAGATTTAGAATTAGATGCGCAACTAACTAATAATAATACCTCAACAGCTACTTTAAGTTCGCATGCACAAAGTGGAGTCTCCATAACTAATGATTCTCGTATTAGTGATAAAGGCGGAAGATCAAAGATAGGGCGTAATGATAAAGTTACTATCACTAATGGATTAGAATCTAGAGAACTTAAATTTAAAAAAGCTAAAAGATTACTAGATTCAGGTACGTGGAGGCTATTAAATAATTAAAAGATATTAGTATTATAAGTGGGGTTTTTATATAAATTGTTTGGATATTTGTTAAATTCTTATCGAAATGACATTAACCTGTCTTAATAAGTTACACTGACATGTATGTTAATTAGTTTTCATATTTTTGCATTCAGTATTAATATGGTATACTTTTACGCACTAAAGTAATCTTTATTAGTTTTTAAATATTGATCTGTATGAGTAATTTAAGAAATAAAAAACTTAATGACGATATAGACGAAGTTCTAATGGCATTAGTGTATATAGATGACTTGCGTAAGATGCAGAATTTTACTACGGACCTTTTTACAGATAAAGAGATAGAGACTATAGCTATAAGGTGGAAGGCTGTGCGGATGTTAAGAGCTGGTATTACATATAGTAAGATAGAGAAGAATACTGGAATGAGCTCAGCCACCATCTCAAGACTATCTACACTACTTAGGAATCGGGCTGGTGGATTTAATGAGATCTTGAAGATCATGGAGTTTTAAGGATAGCATCGCTTCTGTCAGTTAAAGTATTTAGAGGATACTCATAGCCCAATATGCTAAATTTATTATATTGGTCATCATTTTGGATACTTGCGTAATATGTGTATAAGCGTTAAAGTATATATTATACACAAGGAGTGTATTTTATAATTTTAAATAGTACAAATGACTTTTACTGATGAGATAATTTTAAATATATGTGCAGGACATGGTGGCAATGGAGTGGTTCGTTGGCATCGCAATCGCCGTAATCAAAAAGGAGGCCCAGCCGGAGGTGATGGTGGCAAAGGGGGGGATGTATATCTGCGTGGGGTGAGAGACATAGAAGTACTCTCTAGGTATATAAGTAATCCTAAATTTAAAGCATCAGACGGAGGACACGGTGGAGGAAATTCTTTAGAAGGTAGTGATGGCGCAGACCTATTTATTGATGTGCCGGTAGGGTCTGTTATTACTCAGATTAGACCCGAAGATCATCAAATGATTGAGATACGTAAAGAGGGTGAATCTGTAAAGCTCTTACAAGGAGGTCGGGGAGGATTTGGTAATGAACATTTTAAAAGTTCTCGCAATGTAACTCCTATAGAGCAAACAGATGGTAAAAAAGGAGAGTGCGCTGACTTTAGAGTAGAGTTGCGGTTAATTGCAGATGCAGGTTTTATAGGATTTCCTAATGCAGGTAAATCCACGTTGTTAAATGTCCTTACAAATAGTGGTGTGAAGGTCGGTAACTATTCATTTACAACATTAGAGCCCAATTTAGGAGCGTTTAAGGGTTATATTCTAGCTGATATACCCGGCCTGATAAAGGGAGCTTCTAGTGGTAAGGGTTTAGGAGATAAGTTTCTACGCCATATAATGCGTACAAACATGTTGGTACATTGTATCTCGGCAGAACTGGATGATATAGAAGCAGCGTATAACACTGTGAGAAAAGAGCTAGGAAATTATGATCCAGCTCTATTAAATAAGAAAGAGATATTGCTAATAACCAAGTCAGATACAATAGGGAGTCGTAGATTAAGTGATTTATTAGCCGAAGCCCAGACGCTTAACCCTAATGTCTTATCTATATCTGTGTTAGAAGATGACTCTATCAAAGCATTTGAATATTATCTAATACACGAATTAAAAGGTATCTATAGATAGTAACTGTAAATCTCGTATATCCGATATCTTTAACTTAAACTTAAGTTATCCACAATTTAGTGGTAATTGTACTTAGCTAATTCAGATATTGCACTGTATAATGTTCGTGATGGATAATAAAATTATAAATATAGCTGGCAAGGGCTTTGTAACGAGTAGCCGAGCTGCACAACTTAGCCAATATTCCCAAGATTATATAGGTCAATTGTGTCGTAATGATAATATAGAGTGTAAGAGGGTCTCAGGGGAGTGGCAAGTAAATTTAAGGTCTTTATTGGCCTATAAACATAGATTTAATCCAGATAATTTAGGTAATATAGATCTTACAATAACAAAAGATGATAAATGTGTATATACAGATAATGACAACAGACATCAAGATAATATTTTGGTAGGTGGTGTTGAGTATATTTCATCAAGAGATGCGGCTAAAAAGACTGGATACTCCCAAGATTATATAGGTCAATTAGCAAGAGCTGGTGTTATAGAGGCTAAAAAAGTGGGTAGAAAATGGTTTGTGGTTGAAGAAGATCTAAAAAAACATAAAAAACATAATGACAATTTGTTGGCTGCATTGCAGACAAATTCAGTAGGGGCAAGGAATAGTAGTACTTCAAGTTTCGATAATTCTAAAACCAATTTTGTAAAGATTACTAAATTAGCCCAAGATGGGAGAGTTGATAGAGCTATACCTAGCATAGCGTACAAAAGAGACGATGGCTTTCTTATGCCCGGTATCAGTAGCTATAATGTTGATGTATCTGCCAATACAACAATAAAATCAATGCCGATAGAGAGGGTTGATGTAAGGCGTACTTCTGTAGATAAACTAAAAAAGGGGCCAAGTTCTACTTATAGAGATCTTAATAGTACTGAAGACAGTGCTAATCAAGTTGGAGGGCCTATTAGATCTATCAGCTACATAGGTAGGTTGAGTATTACTTTTAGTATAGTGTTTTTGTTTATAGTAATCATCTTACCTATTTATAGGCCTGAAGAAGTTCATGGTTATCTAAATCATAGGGTTGAGAACCTGGTTACTCTAAAAAAGCTGAATGTTCTTATAAATAAACATTTAATAAGTGTTTTTAATTCGACAACCATTTATTCTAAGTAATAAGAGTAAAACTTATCCACATCAACTCTTCTGTAATACCCGATATATCCTATATAATAAAGCTAGGTCGTATAAAAGACCTATCTTAGTATGAATAAGAAGATCTTCGTTAAAGGCAAGTATTACATAGGGTCTAAAGATGCTGGCAAACTAGTTGGGTACTCTTATGATTATGTGAGTCGTTTAGCTAGGCAAGGTAGTGTGGAGGCTAAGAAGGTTGGGTCTAGTTGGTTTATAGAGCCGTCGTCTTTAAAAGAATTCTCCAGGAAACAAAATATAAATAAACAAAAACGCAATAAAGTAATGTCTGAGTTGTCCAATACGACTAATGGCTCTAATTATAAATTAAGAGGTGTATATAATTCTAACTCTCTTATTGTAGACTGGGCTAGTAAAGTAACAGCTTTTGCTACATCTTTATCTTTGGTTTTTGGGTTATACTCATTTACAAATGCTCAATATGCGGGAGAATCTATTACAATTAATTCGTTGCATAGACTTGGCCAGGTTGTAAAAAGTTTACCGATTAAACTATCTTCATTGCAAGACATTGCGGAGACTGGTTTTGGTGAGCTGTCTAAAAATCCGGATAAATATATTGCTAGAGCATTAAATAGTATTAAAGATAAAGAGTATGTCTTAGCAAAAGGTACACATGGTAAAGTTAGGTTAGTGGCAACCTCTATCTCGGCTGGGTCTGTTGATGGTATAAAAAATATATTTAACAACCTTTTGGATAAAGTTTTTGGTAATACAGTAGTTAATATATCTGTTAGAGAGCTACCAAGTGTAGAGAAAGAGTTAATAGCTAAGGCTCTAGAGCAAAAACATAATGGACGAATCCTTCAAACAACTACATCAAAATTGAAAGGTAATACTAATTTGGTCAGCAGATCTACAATAATAAAAAAAGTAACAAACCCAGTTATAGAACGTACTCTGCACACTAAAGAGACAATAAGAGAGATAGTTAAAGAACCATCCTTCACTAAAGAAGAGCTACTGGCACAAGTGGACTCAAAGA
>JALWOZ010000011.1 GCA_027083345.1 Candidatus Kaiserbacteria bacterium | reverse complement strand
AGGCTTGAGCATAGAAGAACGTGTTACTAACCTTGAAAGTCAGGTTAATAGGCTTGACAAGAGTATAAGTGATTTAAGGGCAAAAGAGGAGGTAAACAGCAAGCTAATCCAGACATTTATAGAAGATATAAAATACATGAAACAACGCATAGACACAATAGACGATAAGTTTGATAGCAAGATAGACGGGATAAACAAGAACATAAAGCAACAGACCTATGTAGGTCTGATACCGACGATAACACTTGCCACAGGTGTCCTCGCACTTGTGTTTAAACTCTTAGACCCGTTTCCTATGTCCATAGCCATTAGCGTTGTGGCTGGGATAGGGAGCGGTATAGCTGGTGGGATGGCTATACTATGGAAGCATTTTCGGCGTAAATAGCTATGCCAAAATAATGTTTGTTTGGGGAAAAAATATATTTCTTGACGGTTATATTCATGTTGCTTGCGACATAAATATGGACATATAGCTTCCCAGAAGAAGGTGTATATTCCGTACTGAACGAAGACCTACCAGTTACATTTAACGATGTTATCTTATCGGCTCGCAATAAAAGGAATGGGCTTGTGTATATGTCATATAGGGTATAGTATAGATTGACCTCTTTCTTACGCCTTAGAAACTCAACTATTACCCAACCCTTTTCAACAGGTATTTCCCTTGTAAATACGCTGTCCATGACCTCCCCCTGTATTATATTACGTTTAAAAACTTTTTAGGCTTTCCCTTTATCTATTATACGGTGGTCTAAAATGGCATTTGTAGCAGAGGAAGCAGTTGAGGGCGGAAGTCTGTTAGACGAAGCTTGGAATTTCTTACGTAGTAATTGGGGCTTTATAGCAAAGTTGATACTTGGCGGCGTAGGAATATACACAATAAGTAATGTATTGCTAAAAAGCGGGGGTGCCATTTCAAAAGGTATATCTGCTACCCAACCAAACATAACGAATTCAATAGCAGTTATAGAAGATATGATGCCTACTATGGTAATAATGTTTATAATGATGTTCATGATGAACATTATGAAAGGCTTTGGTTCGCTATTCGCTAAGTAAGGGCAAGACCAGAGCTAACTGACTGCTCCTTTCCCCCTACATGCATTATAGAGGCTAATAGTGATATAACGGAAGTTAAAATACCAAGAGTAGCTACCGTTGTTACTGCATTTGATAGCCTTGGAGATACACCAGGCATGCTTTCAAGTATGGGCGTTAGAGACGCAAGTATGGCTATGTTCAGTATATGACCGAGAAAGCCACCCATGTTAGATAATAAATTTGATAGGCTTTGTGCTGGTTCTGATGCAGAGGGGTAATTACCCGCAAGTGATAGCAGGGACTGTGCAGGGGACTGCTGCAGGCTAAGCAGGCTTTCCGCCTCCTGTTGCTGTGCAAGTTTTTCCTGTTCTCCCTGACCGAGTATAGAGGTGCTAGCCACACTCATTTATCCCACCTCAAAACATCGAACCCATATCCTTAAACAT
>JALWOZ010000010.1 GCA_027083345.1 Candidatus Kaiserbacteria bacterium | reverse complement strand
ACAACAAGCGAGATCACAGACGGCACCATCACCAATGCAGATATTAATGCTTCAGCAGGTATTGCATACTCTAAGCTTAATCTAACAGGAGCTATACAAGACGCAGACCTTGCCAGCACCTTCCTCAAGAATGTCGTAGAAGACACAACACCACAACTAGGTGGCAATCTTGATGTCAATGGCAAAACAATCACCTCTGCAAGCAATGGTAACGTAACAATTGCACCAAATGGTACTGGAGATTTTGTGGTTAATACCAATCAGCTTTATGTTGATACGAGTACCGGGAATGTGGGGGTTGGGACGACGAGTCCAGGCACTCTTCTTTCTTTAGGTAGTTCAACAGATTTAGATAAGTTGTGGGTGTATGAAGATGCCGGTGGTGCATCAGGGTTTGGTATTTCATCTAACACTCTCAATACATATACGTCAGGTACTACACTCTCATTTGGTAGTTATAGCAAAACTGGTCCAACCTATACTCCTTGGATGAATATAGTAAGTGGCAACGTCGGCATTGGCACCACAGGTCCAGGAGCTAAATTGGCTGTAGAGGTGGCAGGCTCAGGGCAACAAGATGACGCAATCTCTATCAACTATCCATCAGGATACCCTGCAGCATCAGCACTTAAGATTACGATGCCCGGCTACTCCGGCAGTGCTCGTAACCTTATAGAGGCTAGCTCCGGAGCCTCTGGCAGTAACTTTATAGTAAGGACTGATGGTAATGTGGGTATTGGTACGACGAGTCCGGGTGCACATCTTCATGTAAGTACTGCTTCAGGATCTTCAGAAGATGCCTTTTCTATTGAGAAACAGCTAACGGCGGATAAAGTTTGGCAGCTATACAAACAAGGGGCTTGGCAATGGAGAGTAGGGTTAGATAATGGGAACAACCTTTCTTGGTATAAAGATGGAACTTCTGCAACATCTGTAGGTACTCAAGTTATGACAATGGACAGTAATGGCAACGTCGGCATTGGGACGACGGCGCCGGCAGATAAGCTAGATGTGTCAGGAGATATACGAGTAGGTACAGGTACGACAGGATGTGTAAAAGACGCCGACGGTACGGTGATAGCCGGTACATGTAGCTCCGACGAGAGACTTAAGACTAATATAGAGGACATTACAGGAGTACTAGATAAATTTGCCGGCTTGAGGGTAGTTAATTATAAATGGAACCAGCTTGCATATGACGAGTACAAGTATGGCACAGAGGCAAACCAAATAGGAACATTAGCACAAAATGTTGAGAGCATCTTCCCTGAGCTCGTAGTTATAGATGATAAGGGCTACAAGCAGGTTAACTATACTGGGTTGGAGTTGTATGCTTTAAGCGCTGTGCAAGAGTTGTCTAAGACATTCTCTATAGACTCTGATGGGAGTATAGCTATAGGCACAACAACAAGCACTACAACAAAACCATATAAATTATATGTAGATGGCAATATAGCGTCTAAAGCATTTGTTAATGTATCTACAAGAGAGTCTAAAAAAGACATACAACACTTAACCAAAGCAGATGAGGATACTATCTTAGATAAGTTACTAAATTTAACGGCAGCCAAATATTATTATAAAAGTGATGCATCAACGAGCACAGAGAGGTTTGGGCTCATAGCAGAGGAGTCTCCACTAGATATATTAGCTCAAGGAGGTAAGGGTATAGATTTATATAAATTTGTAACCTTCTTGTCTAGCGGTGTAAAGTCTTTAGCGGGTAAAGTATTTAACAATGAGGAGAGGATAGCTAAGTTGGAGCAGGAGGTGCAAAATCTAAAGGCACAATTAGCCACAGTATCTACAAATTCAACACAAACATCAAGTGAATCGTCTTTGTCAGAGACTACGGATGGCGCTATGACAATAACAATCCTCGGCAACAACCCAGCAGAGATAGCACTAAACTCTACCTATAGCGACTTAGGAGCAACAGCAACAGCAGTAAATGAGAATGGAGACACAGTAGATATAACATTACACACATATATAGACAATACAGAGGTACAAACAGTAGACATAGACACAAGCACAAGCACAACCTACACAATAGAATACAGAGCAGAGTACAATGGAGTAACAGCCTCCTCAACCCGCACTGTGATAGTAGGTACTCCAGACTCATCAAACAATCAAGACTTTGCAACCGGCACCTCTACAACTACAAATGAGACAACATCTACAACAACAGATGACACTGCGACAACCACAGCAAGTACAACAGACTCTACGGCTACTACCACACTATCAGATGTTGGGCACGCTACAACGACCCCAACTCCAACAGCGACGACTACAGGCTCAAGCAATTAGGACACCTTATTAAAGTCTTTGTCTATTTCCCACACGTTTATAGTCTTGTCTATAAAGAGAGTGCCATTTAGATGGTCTATCTCGTGGTCAAATATAGCTGATAAAAAGCCACTAGCTCCGTACTCCTTCTTCTCTCCCTTTTCATTATAATAGCTTATTTTCATCTTCTCTGGGCGGAGTACAACTCCTGCCACATCCGGGCCTTGCTCAGGTGGGCGACCTTGTATAGATAGGCAAGACTCGTGCGACTCTTGCATCTTTTTAGACCTTTTTAGTATTATAGGGTTTATGAATATGCCATCTGCCTTTTGCGTATTATCTTTTTTATTAAAGATTTTGCCGGCGACTACAAATATGCGTAAAGGTACTCCTATTTGCGGTGCAGCTATAGCTACTCCAAATTTCTCGGAGTTTAGAGCCTCTGACATGTCTTTTAAAATCTTTTGAGTTTCTCTAGATCGTATGGCATCTATATTAAGTGGCTCTGCAACCTCTCTTAATATCTTGTCTCCATCTTTTGTTATTTTTACCATGTTTGTACTTTACATCAGCAATGGTATTATTACAACAATGTTATTAAAGAAGAGTATAATAAGATTGTCTATATTTGCGTTGTTGATGTTGATTATGTTTTTATGGGCTTATGTTGATGTTGCTTATGCGCAATTGCAGACCGCACCTAGCAATGCTCACATAGTCTCATGTACAGGTATAGGCAATGAGAATGGAGGCATACCCTGCAATTGGTGCACCTTTGTGCAAATGATAGGGAATATTGTGCAATACTTTATATACTTAGCTGTTTTGCTTACGGCTATCATGTTCTCTTATTCTGGATTCTTATTTTTAACCAATAATGGTAACAATAATAAGGTGAAATCAGCGTTGAATGTCTTTCGTAGGACGATGTTTGGTATTATTGGAGTTTTGGCAGCGTGGCTCATAGTTAATGCTATAATGACGAATGTAGCTAATGGATTAGGCTACGAAGGTGATTGGAATAAGATTGTAGGGTGCGAGCAAGCCGATACTCAAGTAGGAGGTGAGATACCGGGACTTAATAGTGGTTCACCAAACAATTTTGATGTACCTACTGACGAATTGAGTAATGTTCCTGATGTACAAAATGCAGACTCTGGCGATACGAATAATAGTGCTGTGAATGAACTTAGGAATTTATTTGAGAATTTCCAAAATGATCCCAGAGGGCAAGGTGATGTTACCGGAGATAGGAATGGGTTTGTAACCGGTGGAGGATTTTAAGGTATTGCGTAATATTTATAATTAGGCTATACTGGCGCTCAAATAAATATATTATGTCACAAGATAAAGTTAAAAAAATGCAATGTGCTAAGTGTAAGGAGATTAACTACCGCACAACAAGGCGTATTAAAGGTGAGAATCTTGAAAAGCTTAGTTTAAGTAAGTTTTGTTCTCGCTGTAAAGTAAAGACAGAGCACAAAGAGATGAAGAAGTAATTTGATAAATTATATTGTTTAAAGCACCTATTAGGTGCTTTTTTATTTGGCATATTGTGGTACTATTTTGCCACACGTATTGCTATTAAAGGTAGTGCGTAATATAGGGGTATAGCTCAGTTGGTAGAGCAATGGTCTCCAAAGCCATGTGTCGTCGGTTCGAGTCCGGCTACCCCTGCAGAAAATAAAAAAGCTAAATTTATCATGTTATAATATTAAGTATATGGAAGAGAGTTTTGGGTCTAAAGAACGGCAAAATAAAATACTACCTCTCGTAGAAGTAGTTAAAGAAGCGAGACATCAAAATTTATTGTCTTTGGATTTAAGTTTGTTTGCGAGCGTGCCTAAAATGACATTAAGTGCTTTAGAGGTTATAGCTGAGGTTTATACATATCCATTTATTATAGATAAGGTTGGGGTATTTAAGAATCATAAAGAGAGGAGAGAGTGGAGAGATAGTCTCTCACAAGAAGATCGCAAAATATATGAGCAAAATCTTTTAAGAGGTAATAGTATTAGTGGTATATTTACAGCACTAGGGATCATATTGGTACAATTAGATAAAGACGAATACGATCTAGACAAGAGGAGAGAGCTGGGAGTTAAGAAGGACAGGTTATTAGACAAATATACTCAAGAAATTATAGTCCCAGAGAGGGCAGGAGGTCCGGGACTATCTGTTGAAGAAAGAGTAAAGTTTATAGAAGAGGAGGTTACACCCCTTGTTAAAGAGTTTATACAAGTTATAAAAGAGAGGTACGTGCATAAATGATAATTTATTTGTTCTTAATAAAATTTTCTACTTTATTTATGAATGCAATACGCTCTTCTGCTTTAAACCAAGTAATCTTATCTCTATCACTCCACCATGCTCGTTGCTTTTTTGCGTAGCGCCAGGTGCTACTGTTCATTTTCATTAATACTTGCTCAAGGGTTGGTGGCTCATCTTTTATGATAGGTATACCAAATAGATACATAGCAGGGTACTTGTACTCAAAGCCAAATGTATCAAATTGCTCCTGTGTTACTCCCATATCTATAAGTCCCTTAACTTCGTCAAGTAGTCCATCTTTTAGCATCTTTGCGTTGCGTTTATTTATCTTTTCTTTTTGTATAGATAGCTCATTGTGCAAGCCTGTCCATAGTACATCAAATCCTGATAAAGGATTCTCAATCGAGTCGTTATCCTGAGGTCTCGGTACTTGCCCAAGTTTGGCAACAATCTCTAGAGCACGTATGAGTCGGCGGGGGTTAGAGTCTTGTCCTTCTGTTATCATCTGCTTAGCTCGGCGAGGGTCTTTGGCTTTGAGCTCGGAGTAGAGCTCCTCAGCAGTTCTGCTATTTAGCTTTTTACGCAATGCATGGTTTGGTTCTACCTCTGGTACAAGTACATTGCCTAGTAGTGCATCAATGTAGAGCATAGTGCCACCGGCAACTATAGGCACTTTCCCTCGATTTTTTATTTTCTGTATGGCCTTAGTTGCATCGTCTACAAAATTACTTACCGTATAAGTCTGTCTTAACGGGTCTGCTACATCAAGTAGGTGATGAGGTATACCTTGCATTTGCTCTTTAGTAATCTTGTCTGAGCCAATATTGAGATGCTTGTATACTTGACGGGAATCTGCAGAGATAACCTCGCCATCAATAGCTTTAGCTAGCTCTATGGCAGTACTCGTCTTCCCACTGGCTGTCTGTCCTACCAGGATGATTATCTTTGGTTTTATAGTCTTTTTTGACATAATATTATTTAATTACAGTAGCATATACAAGCCTAAAATGGTATAATGTAAAAGCATGGACACACAAGAAATAGACAGGAAGAGCTTGGAGAATGCCTACAGATTATTTGAGTTGAGTGATATAAATAAAATAGAAGTCGGTACTGTAAAAGGACTCAAAGATATACATAAATATCTTTTTGATGGACTATATGATTTTGCAGGGGAGATTCGTGAAGTGAACATATCTAAAGGCGGGTTCCGCTTTGCGAATGTGTTGTACCTTGATGATATATTACCAAAGATTGAATCTATGCCAGAGGGTACTTTTGAGGAGATAGTTGCAAAGTATGTAGAGATGAACATTGCCCATTCGTTTGCTGAGGGTAATGGTAGGACTATGCGCATATGGCTGGACATGATTTTAAAGAATAGACTTTGTAAAGTGGTGAATTGGCAGCATGTAGACAAGGAGCTTTACTTACAAGCAATGGAACGTAGCACTATCAACGACTTAGAAATAAGAACATTACTTTTAGATAACTTAACAGCAGATGTTGATGATAGAGAGGTGATATTTAAGGGTATAGAGCAGTCATACTATTATGAGGGCTATGAGAAAAGTGTGATACAATAAAAATCTTAAAATATAGTTAATAAAGTAAATAAAATATTATGTGTGATAGTTGTGTGATGAATAACGACGAGAGAGGAGTATTAGATTTTGCGCACGGGCCACTACATGTGGGAGATTCTGTACCTAACTTTGAGTTTGAGGTATTTAATCCAGGAGGGGAGGAAGACATACACAAAGTAACTATTGAGGACTTTAGAGATAAATGGCTTATACTCTTCTTCTACCCGGCGGACTTTACTTTTGTGTGCCCTACAGAGCTTGAGGAGATGCAAGAGTATTATGAAGCGTTTAAGAAGGAGGGAGCAGAGATTATCTCTGTCTCTACAGACACAGCTTTCTGCCATAAAGCATGGCACGACAGCTCACCAGCGATAGGCAAGATAGAGTACCCGATGGCAAGCGACGCCAACCATATGCTCTCCGAGAGCTTCGGTGTGCTTATACCAGATGAAGGCTTGGCATTGCGCGGTACATTCGTAGTCAACCCAGAGGGCAAGATAGTGCTAGCAGAGGTCAATGACAACTCAATAGGTAGGAGCGCTAAGGAGCTACTCCGCAAGCTACAAGCTTCCAAATTTGTTGCTGAGCATGACGGCAAAGTATGCCCAGCTAGTTGGCAAGCAGGAGACGACACTTTAGAGCCAGGGTTAGACTTGGTGGGGAAGATTTAAATGAAGCAAAATAATATAGTGCTTTTGAGTTAGCGAGTTCCGCTATATCCATAATGTGTGGATATAATAGTATTTAGTTTATCTTTAGCATTGTTATATTTCTCTCGAGGTAGTTTCCTTAATATGTCTATTATTTCACTTTTAAACTTATCAGGATCCTCCAATTTTCTTATGTTGTCTCTGAGGGATAGAAATTCGTCTAGCTTTATAAGTTCTGAGAATTCTATCAATACTTCATTTGGTATCAATTCATCACCACGTAGATATGCTTTTATTATAGAAGTTTCAACGATGTCTGGTGGTATATCAGATAGGGCTGAGATGAATATTATATAATATTGTATACTTAGTATATAGTGTTCATATCCACCTCTCTTAGCTACTGGTATAGACAGATACGCCTTCTCTATTTTTCCAGCTTGCCCTGTCCTGCGTAGATATTCTTTTAGTATCCGTTCAGTAATTAATTGAGTTACTCCCTCATTAATTTCTTCATAGTGTTTTATATTAAATTTTATATTGTACTTGTTTTTATATTTGATGTTAGAGAGAAAACCAGTGTGAAAGTGAGATTCAACTTTGTCGAGGTCTGTTTGAATAGGTGGACAATTATATTGACGAGCTATTGCATGCGTATTCTCATGTATTATGGTTTCTAGTATACGGATACGTATTATCTTGTTCATAACTTCTTTTTTAGTTTGTGCACGTACAATAAAGTTTGGTTTTAAAAAGTCGTCATATAGAGATTTTGCAGATTTATGAATGTTGTCTATGCTTAATTCTATAATATGGTGTTCTGTATATAGTCCTAATGGGTGTTTTTTAGAAGATTCCATTGGCTTGATGGCATCAGAGTAAATATAGTTGTCTATATTATTGGGGACACCTGACTTTATTAGGTATTCATTATATATATCGATAAGGATTTTATTGTTTAGAGATTTGAGGGTACTTTCAAGGACCTTATTAGGACGTATGTGGCTTAATAACTCTTTCTTGCTATTGGAGTTATTGTTTGTGCTTATGTTAGGTATCTCATGAGTCATAATAAATTGAAGTTATAACTATGTAATCAATTTATCATAAAAATGCCGGTACTACTAGTCTGGTAGCAGCTGTGCGGTGGGTAGCTTGCATTACATAGTAGCGTATGATATATTGTACCTATGGTAAATAAAAAGAAAGAAATGTTAAATACAAAACGTTTGCAAATGCGTAAAGGTCTTTTGAGTTTTGTAGTATTGCTAAGTGTTAGTAAAGGTGAGATGTACTCTTCAGATTTACTTATTGATCTTAAAAAAGCAAATCTTATTGTAGTTGAGGGCACTCTCTATCCATTGTTAACTAGGTTGAAAAACGAGGGATTATTAGAACATTCTTGGAGGGAGTCAAAATATGGACCTCCAAGAAAGTATTATAAAATTACAAAATTGGGTATACAGGTACTTAGCGATTTACAAAAGACATGGAAAGAATTACAAAAATCTATTAATAATGTAACCATAAAATAATTATGAAAAATGCAAAACAAATTACACTTTCTGGTATCACTTTTTCAATAGAAGAAGATGCATATCAAATACTAAAGACGTACATTACAGATATTACACATTATTTTCAAGATACAGATAAAGAGTTGAGTGATGAGATAATAAAAGACATTGAATCTGGGATTGCAGAGAAGATGCTTACATGTGATAAGAGTGTTAATAAGGCTATTACAGTGCAGGATGTTGAGCATGTTATAGAAGAATTAGGTTCAATAGAAGATTTACGTACAGCAGATGAGTCAGAGGGGAGTACATATAAAGATGCTTCTAAAAAATCTAGCAATAAAAAACGTTTGTATAGAGACGGAGATGATGGATTGGTAGCTGGTGTGGCAAGTGGACTTGCAAAATATTTTAGTGTGGATGTAGTGATAGTTCGTATATTATTTTTAATTTCATTACTCTTTAGTTCTATTGGGTTTTGGGTATATATTGTATTATGGATGGCAGTTCCCAAAGCAAAGACACAGTCAGAGAAGATGGCCATGTATGGTGATAGTGTAAATCTTGAATCTGTTAAAAGTTATGTAAAAGATAGGTTAAATGATATTCCGGAAGATTCTAAAGAGAGAACCAAAAGTTTCTTAGGGAAATATCTTTTTAAACGGGGTCGTAAGAATGGAGAAGAGATAAGTACTAATGGATTGTATACATTACAGGCTCTTTTTGTATTTGCTCGTAAATTTATTGGATTCTTAACAATGTTTATTACTGGGTTAGTTATGATCATACTTACAATGGTACTAATGGCTATATTTAGTGGAGGGTTTGTGGTAGACATGGATGTCGCAACTCAGCAGTTGTTTGCAGATATCTTCTCTAAGAACGTATTATTGTTGCTAGCTATGAGTTTGTATACTCTCATAATAGTCCCATTATTGTTTATCTTTATGATTGGTAAGTGGTTAGTCTTTTTAAAAACAAAAATTAATGCAACACTCGCTATAAGTATGGGAGTCGTGTGGATGATGGCCTTAAGTTATATAATCGTATCTTTGGTATTTTTTATACCTAGGATAGGTACATATATAAAGACGTCTTTACAATCTTCGCCTTCATCTCATTTGTATTTGAGGATATCAGATTCAGATGATGGAGAGCTGTTTTTTGATGCTCAGGCTGACACACAAAATGGTATTTTTATGAATTTTGCAGGAGAGAATATCTTTAATAAGGATATTACTTTAGGAGATGATAATGGAGACCCAATTCCTTTTATTACTAATGAGAATAAAGATCTTATAGGAGGCGACGCCGTGGCAACACCTGTAGTTAAAGGGCAAAAAGAATTTACTTTAATTGGTGATAAAAATATTTTGAGTCCCTCTTCTTTAATTGTTGCACTGAACGACACAATAACCTTACGGTATAGATCTCATGAAGGAGTTTCAAAAATATTGATTAAAGATTTCAAAGTACAGACTAAGTTTTCATCTGGTAATGATAGAGTGATTGTATTTAAGGCAGACAAAGTTGGAGATTTTCCCATTTTATTGCAACAAAAGGGTGCAGATCCAAAAATAATGGGGAATATCACTGTAAAATAATATATTAACCGGGTTGGTATATTATGAGAGTTAACTTAGGGAAGATTAATCTAGAATATTGTTTATCAGGAGAGAGGAATAGGGAGGCTATTGTTTTTGTTCATGGGTTAGGCGTTAACTTAAACCAATTCAAAAATCAACATAGTTTTTTCCAAGATACTTATAAAGTCATCTCTATAAGTCTTCGTGGTCATGGTAATACAGGGTTCTGTGCAAAATCAACAGAATCAGATTTTGATTTATCTAAGTTGAAAGACGATATAATTAAGCTTTTAAATATATTAGGCATAGAAAAGGTGCACTATGTCGGGAATTCTTTAGGTGGGAATGTAGGTTATGAGTTATTAAAAGAGGATGCCAACAGGTTGTTATCTTTTACTACTTTTGGTACAACTGCACAATTGACAAAATCACAAATTACAATCAAGTTTGTAAGGCTACTTTATGTTTTATTTAGTATAGAGACAATTGCGAATTTAGCATCTATAGCTGGAATGAATAAAGATTCAAGAAAACAGATTAAAGATATGGTAAAAGAAACAAAAAAGAGGACTATTTTAAATATAATCCCGCATTTAGTAAATTTTAATTATTTAGAAGTTATAAAGAAGTCTAGTATCCCTGCCACGATAATAAGAGGGGAAATGGATAAGGAGATTAATAGGGTCATAAAGAGTTCTATCAATACTTGGCAAGAGAAAGATAATTTTAAATTAGTTGAGTTAAAGGGTGCAGGACATTTTGCAAATTTAGATAGGCCTAAAGAATTTAATAATATACTAAGGTCTTTTATTGAAGGTATTTAATTGTGTTGCGGTGCCGGAGGAGGGACTTGAACCCTCATGAGTTGCCTCACACGATTTTGAGTCGTGCGCGTCTACCAATTTCGCCACTCCGGCTTATTTAAGTTTCTTTAAAAACTCTCTACCTACTCCGCTTTTTAGATATTTTTCTCGTTTACGAGCTTCTATACGATTTGGAACAGGTTCAGAGTATAATAGTACAAAAGGTGCGTATGGTCTAGTAGTTTTGTTATAACCTTTATTGTGTTCAGATAATCGCCGGTTTAAATTGTTAGTCATTCCGATATATACATAATTTCTATGTACACTACTGATTGCATATACTATGTAGTCCATTTATATATTTGAACAGTTGTGAACGTCGTACGCGTCTACCGACCTGCCTGCCGGCAGGCAGGTTTCGCCACTCCGGCATTATATTATTTAAATGCGTTTACAATTATACATAGTTTCTAACTTTGTGCTATTATATTAAGCATGACAGCAACAACTAAAGACATAATAATTGTGCGAGATGTTGTCAGTGCAGATACACTTAATGATTTGGCAGATAAGTGGCATAAGATACTTGTGAAAGGAGTTGTCGATATAGATACAGGTCTTATTGCATTAGGAGGAGAGTGGCATATGGATGCCAATAATGTACTTATAGCACATGGCTCACAACAACCTAATATTTGGGGATTTAATATTTACCAAGATGAAAAGGGAGAGGATGCATTGGAATATATATCGTTAATAAACATACGACCAGCACAAGGCAATAGGAGTATGGAAGTTGAAGATGCTGATATAAGAGCCAAAATGAAAAATATAATACAGAAAGTTGTGCCGTATTTAGAGTTATAAGTTTTTAATAATAAAAATGGAAAATAAAAGTACAAAGTTTTATTTTGCTAATCTCGGAGCAGATGTAGCTAGGTGCATAAGAGCATCTAAGGACAATAATGAAACAAGGTATAAAAGCTCTCTCACAAGAGCATATAAAACATTGGGTCATATAAATAGGGCAAAACAATATTCGTCTTATGAGGAGGGGTTACTGTTACTTAGAGGCTTGGCTTTAGCTAGGGCAGATAATAAACTTGATGCTTATGAGTATAAAGTCAACTCTATAATAAGCACCTGTTATGCACAGTGATAAATATTTAGCAATTCGAGTCTGTGGTAGAATAAGTGGCAATGAGTGAATTTTATAATAATAGTATATTTTGGGTTGAGGTAGATAGGATAAGCCCTAATCCATATCAACCTCGTAAAGAGTTTAATGATGATAAGATAGCGGAGCTGGCGGGCTCTATAAGGCAATATGGGGTACTACAACCATTGGTAGTAACTCGTAAAGAAACTGAGCGTGATGATGGGGGTATAACAGTAGAGTATGAGCTTATCTCCGGAGAGCGTAGACTCAGAGCTAGTAAGATGGCCGGTATACCTCAGGTGCCAGTGATAATACGAGCCCAAGAGGAGACTAGCAAAATGAAGCTAGAGTTAGCCATAATAGAAAACCTTCAAAGAGAAGATCTAAATGCTATAGATAGAGCTTTGGCATTTAAACAACTTGTAGATGAGTTTAATTTAAAACACATTGAGATTGCAAAGAAGGTGGGCAAGAGTCGTGAGTATGTTTCTAACACTTTGCGCCTACTTGGCCTACCGGAGAACATACAATCAGCATTGGTAGCTGGTAATATAAGTGAGGGGCATGCTCGGCCCTTATTGATGTTAGGAGAGAGGCCGGCAGAGAGAGATACCCTCTTCAAAGAGATTACTACTAAAAAGCTCACAGTACGTGAGAGTGAGCGCATTGCCAGAAGGATTGCTACAGACAAGGCTCGCAAACAAGACCTCTCTCCAGAGCTTATAGGTTTGGAAAAGGAATTAACAGAGACCTTAGGTACAAGAGTACAGATAGAACAACGATCTAAAAATGGAGGTAAAGTACATATCGACTACTTCTCCCCAGAGGATCTTAAAAGATTGTTAGACATGTTAGCTAAAGATAAAGCCTCTCAAGAGCAATTACAGGTTGCTCCTCTAGCTGAGCCACTACAAGAGAGTGAGACTAATGACACAAATATAGCTATAGAAGATGATGCAGTAGAGAGATTTAATAATACATTTAATTCATCTAATCCAACTACAAATACAGAGAGCAAAAATGAAGAGATTACAAATCCATTTGCTCAGCCTAGTTACGATATAGAGCCTCCCTCTTCCGCCACTGACGATATTATGGAAGTTGTTAAGCAATTAGATGATATATCTAATTTTAACAATGTAGATAATACAGATGAGGCTCCTAGTAATCCATTTGCTCCTCGTGCATTTTGATCTTAATTATCAAGTTATTAAGTGTTGATATAGCGCTTGACAATGGGTTATCTTGGTGTATATTTGTGTGATTGCATTTGCGAATGATTGTGTTAAGGGAGCAATAATTAAGTGCAAATTTTATTAGAATTATTCGTAAATAACTATACAATAATGGCAAAATCTAAAGATGTCGCAGTCTCTTATGGTGAGAGAGAGCAAAAGTTTTTTGGGCGTTATCAAGAGCCTCTTACGGAGATACCGAATTTGGTGGAAGAACAATTGCACTCATATGAGTGGTTATTAAAAGAAGGTGTGTATGAGGTGTTTAAAGAGTTTTCTCCTATAAATGATTACTCTGGTAAGAAATTCTCTCTCGAGTTATCTAAGTTTGTATTTGGTAAACCTAAAATCGATGAGTATTATGCTAAAAAGCGTAAGATGTCTTACGAAGCACCTCTAAAGGTTACTGCCAAATTGATAAACAAGACTACAGGAGAGCAAAAGAGTCAAGAGATATTCTTAACCGACTTCCCTTTAATGACTAATCACGGTACTTTTGTTATAAATGGTGTTGAGAGAGTAGTTATCCCTCAGTTGGCTCGCTCTTATGGAGTGTTTTTCTTAACTCAAGTAATAAAGGGTAACGAATATTTTGGAGCTAAAATAATACCGAGTAGGGGAGCTTGGTTGGAGATAGAGAGTGAACCCGATGGGGCTATATATGTTAAGATAGACCGTAAACGCAAGTTCCCCGTAACAACACTCTTAAGAGTTTTTGGAGCTGAGACTAATGCAGATATAACAAAATTATTTGAGAAGTCAGATAAGTCTGTACAAGAGGTTATAGAGAAGACATTATCTTTAGACACAACTAAAACAGCTAAAGATGCATTTGTTGATATATATAAACATGTAAGAGATGGTGATTTAGCTACTCCAGAGAATGCCAAAGAGTTTATAGACGGGCTATTTAGCTCAGAGAGGTACGATTTATCTGAGGTTGGTCGTTATAGATTTAACGACAGATTTGGATTAAAGACTGATGATAAATCTATTAAAAAGCAAGTATTAGATTTAAATGATATATCTTTGATAATACAAAAGATTGTAGAATTAAATGATACTAAAGATGCTGAGTCAGACGACATAGACCACTTGGGTATGCGCCGTGTGCGATATGTAGGAGAGATGATGCAAAGGCAAGTGCGTGTGGGTATGAGTAGACTAAAAAGAAATGTACAAGATAGGATGTCTACGGTAGATGTGGAGACAAGCTTACCCGTACAATTTTTAAACCCTCGACCTTTCTCCGCTGCTATTAAAGACTTTTTTGTAGCTAACTCTCTAGCTCAATTTATGGACCAGCAAAATGTACTGGCAGAGCTAGAGAACTTGCGTACGCTCTCTGCATTGGGTCCTGGCGGTCTCACACGAGAAAGAGCCGGTTTTGAGGTGAGAGATGTTCATACCAGCCATTATGGTAGACTTTGTCCGATACATACTCCTGAGGGAGGGAATATCGGTCTTATTTTGCGTTTGGCTACTTATGCTAGGATAAATAACTTTGGTATTATTGAGACGCCATATGCTAAGGTTAAGAATGGTAAGATAACAAAAGAGATAGAGTATCTAAATGCTTTAGACGAAGAGAAGTTTAAAATAGCACATGGAGCTACTGCAAGAGACTCCTCAGGTAAACTCGTTGACTCAGTGGTGGAGGTTAGGTATAAGTCAGACCCTATGTTAGTACCCTCTAAAGAGGTGGACTATATAGAGGTTGCTACTAATCAGGCATTCTCTGTGGCTACCACGATGATACCGTTTGTAGATCATGATGATGCCAACAGGGCACTTATGGGTTCAAATATGCAGAAGCAAGCTACGCCTTGTATAATACCTGAGGCCCCAGTTGTGGCAACCGGTATAGAGAAGGTAGCAGCCAGAGATTCGGGTAGGGTGATAATAGCAAAAGAGGCAGGGGTGGTAGACTTTGTAGATGCTAATAAGATAGTAATCAAGAATACTAAAGGCAAGAAGGACGAGTATGAGTTAATAACATTTAGTCGTACTAATGATTTCTCTAACTTTCACCATAGGGCTACTGTTAAAGTCGGTGATAAAGTTAAAAGAGGGGATTTACTAGCCGATACCTCTTCTACTGATGGTGGGCAAATATCAGTTGGGCAAAATGCGCGAGTGGCATTTATGAGTTGGGCTGGAGCTAACTATGAGGACGCTATAATAATTTCTGAGAGATTGGTAAAGCAGAGCAAGTTTACCTCAGTACATATAGAGCAGTTTGAGTGCGTGGTTAGGGATACTAAGCTTGGTCCTGAGGTTACTACTCATGATATACCAAACGTTAGCGAGATGAAGCTCCGTAATCTAGATGAGGAGGGTATTATTCGTATTGGGGCTGAGGTTAGACCCGGAGACATATTGGTGGGCAAGGTTACTCCTAAAGGTGAGACACAGCTTACAGCAGAGGAGAGATTGTTGCGCTCTATATTTGGGGACAAAGCTAAAGATGTAAAAGATACAAGTAAGAGGATGTCTGCTGGTAAACGAGGTCGTGTTGTGGGTGTGCAGATATTCTCTAGGGAGAATGGAGACAATATTGGCTCTGGTGTTATAAAAAAGATACAAGTAGAGGTAGCTCAATTGCGCAACATCTCTGTTGGAGATAAATTAGCCGGGCGACATGGAAACAAAGGAGTGATCTCAAAAGTCTTACCGGAGGAGGATATGCCTTACACAAAGGATGGAGAGCCTATTGATATTATTTTGACACCTCTTGGAGTACCAAGCCGAATGAACTTAGGACAGATTTTAGAGTTGCATCTCGGTCTTGCAGCAGATACTTTAGGTTATCAAGCTGTTGTACCACCTTTTGCTGGGGCAACTGAAGATGAGATTAAAGAAGAGCTTAAAAAGGCTGGATATAATGAGACAGGTAAGGTAGCTCTATATGATGGTCGTACGGGAGAGAAGTTTGATCAAGATGTTGCTATGGGAGTTATGTATATATTAAAGCTCCACCATATGGTTGAGGATAAGCTCCATATGCGATCAATTGGCCCTTATTCTCTTACAACACAACAACCTCTTGGAGGTAAGGCTCAAAATGGAGGCCAGAGAATCGGAGAGATGGAAGTCTGGGCGTTCTTAGGTTATGGTGCTGCGTACGCATTAAGAGAGGTGCTAACAATTAAGTCTGATGACATAATGGGCCGCACCGCAGCCTTTGATGCCATTATAAAGAAAGAGAGAATAATTCAGAGTAATATACCCGCGACATTTAATGTATTACAGAGACATTTAAGAGGATTAGCTCTCGATGTGTCTTTAAGAGATAGTCAAGACGCTACTGAGTACCAAGAGAGTATAGTAGAGGATGTCCCTAAACCTGTTCAAGAGGTGGAGCTAGAACCCAGTGATGAAGACATTAAAGAGATAGAGCAGGAGTCTGATAAAGATGAAATTACAACTACAGAATCAGTAGATAACCTTTAAGAAATATCTAAGATAAAATATTATGTTAAGAAATAAAAAGAATAGAAAAGATTTTGATGAGGTAGTATTAAGATTGGCCTCTCCGGAGAGGGTATTAGATTGGAGTCGTGGTGAGGTTACCAAGCCTGAGACTATAAATTATCGTACTCAAAGACCAGAGAAAAATGGTCTCTTTGACGAGAAGATTTTTGGCCCAGAGAAGGATTTTGAGTGTTATTGTGGCAAGTATAAGGGTATACGCTTCAAGGGTATTGTGTGTGAGAAGTGTGGGGTAGAGATAACTCGCGCTGTAGTACGTCGTGAACGTATGGGGCATATAGACCTTGCTGTACCCGTTAGTCATATATGGTTTTTAAGAGGTATACCTTCTCGTATAGCTCTCTTGCTGGGGTTGCCAACTACAGATGTGGAGAAGGTTATCTATTTTGCAGGGTATATAATAACTAAGGTACACGAAGAGGAGAAGGAGCGTCTACTTAAGGAGTTGGATACAGAGTTTAAGAATAAAATGAGTACTCTTAAGAGCGAGGACGATAAAAAAGAATTAAAAAAGAAAGCTAATGAAGCTAAAAAAGAGATTGCAAGCATAGTACTTAATAAAGTTCTAGAAGAGTCTGAGTATCATCGTTACGCCGTTAAGTATGGTTCTGCATTTGAGGCCAAGATAGGAGCAGAGGCTATTTATGAGATATTTGTCAATTTGGACTTAGATAAATTCGAGCAGATAATAGAGGAGAAGCTAGAGAAGGCTAACGCTACTGACAGAGAAAAGTTGCGTAAAAGATTAACACTAATAACCAATATGAAGCACGGCAGTGTAAGGCCGGAGTGGATGTTTGTTACAAAGTTGCCCGTTATCCCACCTGCTCTTAGGCCCATGGTTGCTTTAGAGGGTGGTAGGCATGCAAGTTCAGACTTAAACGATCTCTATAGGCGTGTAATTAATCGTAATAATAGGTTGAAGAAGTTAATAGCAATACATGCTCCAGATGTAATCTTGAGAAATGAGAAGAGGATCTTACAGGAAGCAGTTGACGCACTCTTGGATAACTCTATAAGGAGAGGTAGCGGTCCGGCTATGGGCTCTGGTCAAAGTAGACCTTTAAAGTCTTTGGCAGACCACATGAAGGGCAAACAAGGATACTTCCGGCAGAATTTATTGGGTAAGCGAGTAGATTATTCAGGGCGTAGTGTTATTGTTATAGGTCCGGATTTGGAGCTAGATCAATGTGGATTACCTAAAGCTATGGCTTTGGAGTTATTTCGCCCATTTGTGATTGCAGGGTTGTTAGAGCAAGAGATTGCCTTTAACATTCGTGGAGCAAATAAATTGATAGATGAAGGCATCCCTGAGGTCTGGGCTATATTAGAAGATGTTATTAAAGATAAACACGTCTTACTTAATAGGGCACCTACTTTGCATAGACAATCTTTGCAAGCCTTTAGGCCAGTATTGATAGAGGGTAAGGCTGTGCAGGTGCATCCTCTTGTGTGTAGTGCATTTAATGCTGACTTTGACGGAGACCAAATGGCGGTGCATGTGCCACTTAGTTTAGAGGCTCAGACAGAAGCTAAAGAGATAATGAGTGCAAATAAAAACATATTAAAGCCTGGTAGTGGGGAGGTAACCACTGGACCTTCTATGGATATTGTATTAGGGGTATATTGGATGACTAATATTATAGATGGAGCCAAAGGCGAGGGTAAAGTGTTTGAGAGTACTAATGCAGCTATAACTGCCTATGACTTTGGGGTTGTTGACCTCAGGGCAAAGATTAAGGTATTACCTAGCGGGAATGAGAAGTATGCTGAGTTTAATGGTGATCTATTTGAGACATCTGTTGGCCGTTTGCTCTTTAACTCTGTTTTACCTAATGACTTTAGGTATATAAATGATGTTATAACTAAAAGGGATATGAAGCCGTTGGTAGACGAGCTTATAGAGATTTATGGTTTAGACGGTATACCACATATTTTAGATCGTATAAAGCACTTTGGGTTTAAATATGCTACTCATTCGGGAGTTACTTGGGGTATGACGGATGTTACTGTGCCGGATAGTAAAAAAGAGATAATTAAAAAAGGTAAAGAGCAGGTAGCGCAATTAAAAGAGCAATTTGATGATGGACTTTTGAGTGAGGCTGAGAGACGTAGAATGACTATAGAGGTTTGGCAAGGTATTAAGAATGAGGTAGAGAAGGTTGTAGATACGGCTCATAGCGACGGAGATAGCTCTGTTAATAACCTGATCCGTTCCGGGGCGCGTGGCTCTATCGCTCAGTTAACTAATATGGGAGGTATGAAGGGCTTAATCCAAAACCCTAAGGGAGATATTATCGAGTTTCCTATTACAACCTCTTATAAAGAGGGTCTCACTCCTATAGAGTACTTTATTACAACTCACGGCTCTCGTAAGGGATTGGCTGATACTGCGCTTAAGACTGCGTCTGCCGGTTATCTTACAAGGCGTTTATTTGATGTATCTCAAGATGTTATAGTAGTAGAGGAGGATTGTGGTACTCAAGAGTCTATGACAGTATCTAAAATTAATTCTCTGGGTATAGAGGTATCTATAGCTAAAAACATCAAGGGTCGTGTATTAGCAGAGACCGTTGAGGCTAATGGTAAAAAGTTTAAAAAGGGACACCTGCTAACAGGGTTTGACGCTCAAGATATAGAGGATGCCGGCATAGAAGAGGTAAAGGTATACTCACCAATGATGTGTAATACCAGTCGTGGTGTGTGTGCAAAGTGTTATGGTAGCGACCTTACCACCAGTCAGCAAATAGAGGTGGGAGAAGCCGTTGGGACTATAGCAGCTCAGAGTCTTGGAGAGCCATCTACACAGCTAACTATGAACACTAAGCACGCGACAGGAGCAAGTATTGGAGGAGATATTACACAAGGTTTACCTCGTGTTGAAGAGGTTATAGATCGCCGTAATCCTAAGAGTCCTGCTGTTATAGCCAGGATAAATGGAACAGTAGGAGAGATTTTAGAAGACGATAAGGGTCAGAGAACGATAACACTTTTGCCTGAGACTGGAGGCAAAAAGATGCTAAAAAGGGAGACACTATACAAGGTGCCACCTGCTCGTATGATTATGGTTAAGCCTGGCAATGTTGTTAAGAAGGGAGATTTAATGACAGATGGTTCTGCAAGTATTGATGAGTATTATACTTATGCGGGAGAGGAGAAGGCTCGTGAGTATATTATTACTGAGATTCTTAAGATTTATGACTTGCAAGGTATAGCAGTGTCTCGTAAGCACTTGGAGATAATAGTTAAGCAGATGTTTAGTAGACGTAAGGTTGTAGATCCTGGAGATACAAGGTTCACTACAGGCCAGATTGTAGAGGTAAGTGTATTGAATAAGGAGAACGAGTTAACAGAGAACAAGGGAGGGATACCAGCTACTGGAGAGAAGGTTGTATTAGGTATTACAGAGGTTGCATTAACCAGAGATAGTTGGTTGTCTAGTGCGTCATTTCAGCATACTACACGTAAGCTTACTGAGGATGCAGTAAGAGGGGCTGTAGACAAGCTTGTAGGACTTAAAGAGAATGTTATCTTAGGACGTTTGATACCTGCCGGTACAGGATTTAAGGGATCTAAAAAGAGTGAGTTAATAGCGGATCTCCCAGAGGTAGAATCAAAAGGATAAGATAAGTAATCTACACAATTGTATGTTAAAATAACCCTATGGATATATCTATAGGGTTATTTTTAATATTTTTATTTATACTTGGGACTATTGTAGGTAGTTTTTTAAATGTAGTTATCTTACGGCACAATACAGGTAAGAGCTTAGCAGGTAGGAGTGGTTGCATGGTATGTGGGAGGTCTTTGAGGTTTTTTGAGCTTATACCCATTCTCTCTTTTATTGTACAAAGAGGTAAATGTAATGAGTGTAAAAGTAAAATATCTCTCCAATATCCATTAGTAGAGGTTGGTACCGCTATACTCTTCACACTATCTGGCTTTTTTGTATATAATCATTTCGGTACATATGATTTATTGTTATCTGGCATTGTTTTAATTATATTGTTTATGACCATGTCTGTTTTGGTTATTATGACTACATATGATTTTAAGCATACTATTTTGCCAGATAAATACACCTACTCTTTTGCTTGTCTTGCTTTAATATCGTCTATTATAACAAGTTATACTCCTGCTGATTTTCTAATGTCTTTGTTGGGAGGAGTCGCAACTGCATTGCCTATATTTGCACTCTGGTTCTTCTCTAAAGGGAGGGCCATGGGTTTTGGTGATGTTAAGCTTTCAGTGGGTATAGGTATATTTTTAGGTATATATATGGGTATATCGGCTTTATGGTTTGCGTTTATTATTGGGGCTATATATGGACTGGTGTTAATGTTATTGCGTAAAGCTAACGCTAAGAGCGAGGTAGCTTTTGGACCTTTCTTGATATTGGGTTTTCTTGTAGTGTTCTTCACAGGAGTAGGTTTTATTGAAATATTAAATGCTATAATATTTATATGAGGCGTGGCTTTACACTAATTGAGCTCGTGGTAACCATAGGTATAATGGCTTTAATTACTGGGGTAACTTTGGCGAATCATTCTAAGTTTGGAGGACAAGTTATGTTGCGTAACCTTGCATATGAGTTGGCCTTAGCAGTTAGAGAAGCTCAGACTTATGGAGTTAGTGTGCGCAAGACTAATAGCGCCAGTAATTTTGATGCTGGGTATGGTATATATTTTAACTTAAGTACTCCTAAAGAGTACTCTATATTTATAGACTCAACTCCAGACGGATTACTCACAAATACATTAGAAGAAGTTACTAAATACAACATAGGCAGAGGATACGAGGTTAGTAGTTTGTGTTTGGTAGAGAATAGTGGGTCTTGCACACCTGTTAATAGGATAGATATTTTATTTAAGAGGCCTGAGCCAGATGCAATAATACGAGGTAATGGGGCAGAAAATAAAATTTATTCTAGAGCCGAGATTGTATTAAAATCTCCTAGGAATGATACAATGAAGGTTGTGGTAGAGGTGTCTGGGCAGATATCCGTAGAGAAATAATATGAGTAAAAGTCAAAATAGTCAATTAGATAGAAAATGTTATCAAAAAGGTTTTACCTTAGTTGAGATGATGGTGGCCGTCTCTTTATTTGCTGTAGTTATGTTGGTTAGTGTTGGGTCTTTATTAGCATTGATAGATGCAAGTAGACGAGCTCAGAATATCCAATCTGTAATGAATAATTTAAACATAGCCTTAGATGGCATGGTGCGTGCCTTAAGGATGGGCAATAATTACGTAGTATCTAACAACAACCATGAGTTATCATTTACTCCTTTTGGTAAGCCTACTGAGACATGGAGATATAAATTTGAGGAGACGACTACAGGCTCTGAGGAGCCTATTGGTAGGATATATAAGATATATAATGTGCAGGGGGTTGGGCTTGTGAATGTACCTTTGACGGCAAAAGAGGTAGATATAGATTATGTACAATTTTATAAAACCTCAGATACTCAAGGAGATACACGTCAGCCAAGAGTTGTTATGATAGTGCGTGGTAAAGCCGGTTTTAAGAAGCAAAAGACCACTACTAAATTTGATATACAAGCCAGTGCTACCCAGAGGTTATTAGATATATAATTATGGAGAATATAGTAACAAAAAAATGTAAAGCAAATTTTAAACAGGGTTTTACTCTCATAGAAACTCTAGTTGCTATAACTGTGTTAACTATTGCGGTGGCAGCTCCCTTAACGTTGGCAGCTCAGAGTTTAATGGCAGCTTATAATGCTAGAGATCAGGTGGTGGCCTTCCACCTGGCTCAAGAGGCTATAGAGACAGTGCGCGCTCAGAGAGATCATAATTTATTAGAGATAATAAAGGGCAATAGTAATTTAGATTGGTTAAATGGTTTATATGTAAAAAGTCAAAATGAGACATCGGCGGAGCCATTTATGGTTGATTCTATCTCTAGTAGCAATAATTTTATACAATGTAGCACAAGTGAAGGGTCTTCTTGTAATAATTTACTTTTTAACGACACTACTGGTTTTTATGGTCATGAGGTTGGGAATTCTTCCAAATTCAAAAGATTCGTAAATATAACAGAGGTGTCGGGATCAAATGGAGCAGAGGTAACCGTAAGAGCTGAGGTACAGTGGTTGGCCGGTAGATTAGGTAACACCAGGCGCGTTGTCATAGAAGAGAATTTATTTAAGTGGACAGCAGGGATAACTAATTAAATATATTTATGCATAAACAAAAAGGATTTACATTGTTATTAGCATCTCTTATAGCCTCTCTGCTTTTGGCTGTCGGACTCTCTATATTTACCATAGCACAAAAAGAAATAATATTGTCTAGTCTTGGTAGAGACTCTCAATATGCTTTCTATGCTGCAGACTCGGGAGCGGAATGTGCTCTTTATTTAGATTTTCAGAATGCCTTTGCTACTTCTACTGCCACTCATGGAGCTAAATGTAATACTGCCGTTGTAGGTGAGTATAGGCCTCCAGAGTCTGTGAATAATACAGATTTAGTTCTAGGAGGAAAGGATTTTATAGCGGGACAAGTAACAAACTCGTTTTATTTTGAGCAAAATAATAAATGCATAAACGTCTCAGTTACAAAATATGAGTCGGGAGATAAATTAACTGAGATAAATTCTAAGGGGTATAGTGTAGGTTGTGATAGTGATGGTAATCCTGTACTCAACTCTCGTGCTCTTGAGCGAGCTGTTAAAATGAGATACTAATATAATCAGTATGGCTGAGAGTAAAGCTAGACATAGAGTAGAGAAGCTCAGAGAATTGATAAATTATCATAGACACCTTTATCATGTGGAGGATAGGCAAGAGATATCAGAGCAAGCTTTAGACTCTCTTAAAAAAGAGCTTTATGATTTGGAGAAGCAATATCCTGAATTGGTTACAGCAGACTCTCCAACACAGCGTGTAGCTGGTAAGGTGGCAGAAGGATTTAAAAAAGTTGTACATAAAGTGCCTCAATGGTCTTTTAATGATGCTTTTTCTGATGAGGAGATGCATGAGTTTGATGAGCGTATCAAACGAATGCTTAAGCAAAAGGGCATTAGTAAGACCCCAACATATAGTTGCGAGCTTAAGATAGATGGACTTAAGGTAATTTTAGAATACGAAAAAGGATTGCTTATACGAGCCGCTACTAGAGGGGATGGTAATGTAGGTGAGGATGTAACTGCAAATGTACGCACAATAGAGTCAGTACCGCTTAAACTTACAAAATCTGTTGATATTATAGCTGAAGGAGAGGTTTACATAAGTAAAAGACAATTTGAGGTAATAAATAAGGAGCAAAGAGATAAAGAGGAACAAGAGTATGCAAATCCTCGCAACTTGGCGGCTGGTACATTGCGCCAACTTGACCCTAGTGTGGTAGCCGAGCGTAAATTAAGTATGTTTGTATATGACATTGCTCAATATACTAAAGTAAAAGACGGTGTACATCCTAATAATCAAATAAGAGAGTTAGAGTTACTTAGCAAATTAGGATTCAAAGTCAATAGGCATTATGCACATTTTGACAAAATGAATGATGTATTGCATTACTGGCAACAATGGCAGAAAAAGAAAGATAAAGAAAACTATTGGATAGACGGGGTGGTGGTAAAGGTTAATGAGGTGGAGTTGCAAGAGGTACTTGGCTACACAGGCAAGGCTCCTCGCTTTGCTATCGCTCTCAAATTCCCAGCCGAGCAGGTTACCACAGTGGTTGAGGATATTGTACTTCAAGTAGGGCGTACAGGAGTGCTTACGCCAGTTGCTCACTTGCGTCCCGTGCTTGTAGCAGGCTCAACTGTCTCTAGGGCAACATTACACAATGAGGACGAGATTAAGCGTCTTGATGTGCGCATTGGAGATACTGTAATCTTGCAAAAGAGTGGAGACATAATCCCAGATATTGTTAAAGTTCTTAAAGAATTAAGACCTAGAGACTCTAAGCCTTATAAGTGGCCTATGATTGTAGAAGCCTGTGGTGCTGAGGGTGAGATAGAGCGTATTGAGGGCCAAGCTGCCTGGAGGTGTAAGAATCGGAATTCATTTGACCAACTTGTACGCAGGATAGAGTATTTTGCAAGTAAAAAATGCTTTGACATTGATGGTTTTGGTTTAAAGGTGACAGAACAACTTGTACGCGCCGAGCTTATACAGAGTTTTGATGATGTATTTACTTTGCAAAAAGGCGACCTCTTAGAGCTCGAGGGTTTTGCAGAGCTCTCTGCTGAGAATTTGCTTAAAGCGATAGATAGTGCCAGAGAGATTACGCTCCCAAGATTCTTAACTGCATTATCAATGCCACAAGTAGGTGAGGAGACCGCAATAGATTTAACAAAGCATTTTAATACACTTGAGAGTTTGCAGTCTGCAAGTATTGAGGATTTGCAAGAGGTTGAAGGCGTCGGAGGAGTTGTGGCGCAGGAGATTGTGCATTACTTTGCGAATTTAGAACATAAGAAGATGCTTAATAGATTGCTAAAATATATAAAAATTAAACAATTCACAACAGCTATTAAAGATAGTAAATTAGCAGATAAGACAGTAGTAATAACAGGTACTCTTGATACCCTAAGTAGAGATGAGGCAAAGGCTCTGGTGCGCAAGCATGGCGGTAAGGTGGCAAGTAGCGTATCTAAGAACACGGACTTAGTATTAGCAGGGGAGAGTGCTGGTAGTAAGTTAGATAAAGCTAAGGGATTAGGAGTTAAGGTAATAAACGAGCAAGAATTCTTGAATCTTTTAGAGTAATTTAATATTATATTAGTAAGATGACTTTAAAAATTTGACAACTGTGGTACAACGATTATAATATGTACCACAATTATTAATTATTAAGATTAATAGATAAATCTATGAGTAAATCTAAAATAAAACCATTAGGAGAGAGGGTGGTGGTAAAGCCCATTACTAAAAAAGAAGAGGCCTCAGCCTCAGGGATAATACTCCCAGAGAGCGACACTAAAGAGCGTACACAACTTGGAGAAGTTGTCTCTGTTGGGTCTTTAGATAAGGCAGAGGTTTCTGTAGGCGATAAGGTGCTTTTCTCAGAGTATGGATATGACACGGTGGAGGTTGATGATGAGGAATATTATGTGATTAAAGAAGATAAATTATTAGCAGTAATTAAATAATATAATATGGCTAAAGAAGTAAAGTTTGACAATGAGGTTCGTGATGCACTATTAAAAGGTGTCTCAACAGTAGCAAATGCTGTACGAGTAACAATTGGCCCAAGAGGACGTAATGTGGCATTAGACAAGAGCTTTGGTGGCCCAAGAATCACCAATGATGGTGTAACTATCGCTAAAGAAGTAGAGCTTAAAGATAAGTTTGCCAACATGGGTGCTGAGATTATCAAAGAGGTGGCAAGCAAGACTAATGATATAGCCGGAGATGGTACAAGTACAGCAACCGTGCTTACGCATGCCATAGCTGAGGAGGGCTTTAAGCGTACAGCCATGGGGGCAAATGCAGTAGTGGTACGTCGTGGTATAGAGAGGGCTGCAAATGATGCCGTAGAGGAGTTAAAGAAGATGTCTAAAAAGGTTAAAGAACATGACGAGATAGTCGCTGTGGCAAGTATTTCTGCCGAGAGTGCTGAGCTAGGTAAGACTATAGCTGACACAATAGAGAAGGTTGGCAAAGATGGTGTTGTAACGGTGGAGGAGTCCCAGACAGTCGGTATTGAGAGTGATGTAGTAGAGGGTCTTGAGTTTGATAAAGGTTATGTATCTCCATATATGATAACCAACGCAGAGAAGATGGAAGCTGAGATGAAGGATCCGCTAGTACTTGTTACAGATCAAAAGGTGAGCGCTATTAAAGATGTATTGCCACTATTAGAGCAACTTGCCCAAAGTGGTAAGAAGGATATTGTGATCATTGCTGATGATATTGAAGGTGAAGCACTTACAACTTTTGTGCTTAATAAATTGCGAGGTACATTTAATGTGCTAGGAATCAAGGCTCCGGGATTTGGAGATAATAAAAAAGCTCAATTGAGTGATATTGCTACAGTGCTTGGTGCTACGGTAATATCAAGTGATTTGGGTATGAAGATTGAGGACTCTACTGTAGATATGCTCGGAGAGGCAACAAGAGTAGTAGCTACTAAAGATAAGACTATTATAGTTGGTGGTAAAGGTAAAAAGAGCGCTATAGATGAATTAGTAAAACAACTTAGAGCCCAGGCAGAGAATACTGATAGTAAATATGACAGAGAGAAAATAGAGGAGCGTATTGCTAAGCTCAGTGGTGGTGTAGCTGTTATACGAGTTGGCGCTGCTACAGAGACAGAGATGAAGTACTTAAAGGACAAGATAGACGATGCTGTTAATGCTACAAAGGCGGCTATTGAGGAGGGTATAGTACCTGGTGGTGGAGCTGCACTTGTTAAAGTTGCAGACAAGTTGTCTAAGAATAAAGAGGCTAATGAGAAGGATGAGTTCGGTGTAGGTTATCGCATATTAGTGGGCGCTTTAAGGGCTCCATTTAAGCAAATAGTTGCTAATGCTGGTCGAGATGATGCTGAGGTGCTTATGAGTGAGATGGTTAAGGCCGGAGCAAGCTTTGGCTTTGATGCCTCAGGTGACTCTCAGGAGCCCAAGATAGTAGATATGCTCAAAGAGGGTATTATAGACCCAGTAAAGGTTGAGAGAGCCGGTATACAAAATGCCGCTAGTGCAGCAGCGGTGCTCTTAACAACTGAGGCAGCAATAGCAGATGAACCTAAAGACGATGAGGCATCTCCGGCAATGCCTGCAGGTATGGGGGGAGGTATGCCTATGATGTAGGTTTCTTATCAGGAGAAAGCTAAAAGCAAAAGTGCGGGTATTGTCCGTACTTTTGCTTTTAAATTTTAGGTAAAAGTGTTAGTATAGCCCTTAATGAGTGATATTAAGATAACTAAAGGGCAGGTAGAGTATTTGGCAAGTTTGGCACAATTGGAGCTTACTAGGCAAGAGATGGAGAAGTTCGCCAGTCAACTCACTAGCATATTGCAATATGTAAATAGAATTAAAGATGTTGAGCTGAGTGACGATGTACAACGTAATTTTAATAATGTAAATACTTTTCGTAATGACGACAATCCACATAAAGCAGGGGAGCATCGAGATGCTATATTAGAAGCAATGCCAGAGACTAAAGACAATCTACTCGTAGTTAAGAAGATCTTAAATAATTAATATGGTTGATATAGATTTACAAGACTTAACAATTAGAGAAGCGCATAAAGCCCTTAAGGCAGGAGAGTATTCTGTACGAGATTTGGTAGATGCATATCTTGCAAATATTGAGAAAGATAATAAAAAAGGAAAGGGTATTAATGCTTACTTGCACCTTTTTACAGATATTGACGAGAGAGTAGAGATTGCTCAAAAGATGTTTGCAGAAGGCTCTGCAACTGAGCTTACAGGTATACCTGTGGGACTTAAGGCTATAATCGCAAAGAAGGGGCAAATAACAAATGCATCAAGTAAAATATTAGAGCATTATAAAGCAACCTACTCTGCTACAGTTGTGGAGAAGTTAGAGAAACAAGGGGTCATATTTCTAGGGTCAACTAATACAGATGAATTTGCGATGGGTGCAAGTACAGAGAATTCTGCATTTGGTGTTACTAAAAACCCAGTAGATACAAGCAGGATTGCTGGAGGTAGCTCTGGAGGCTCAGTAGCAGCTGTGGCGGCAAATATGTGTCTTGTTGCACTCGGTACAGACACAGGAGGCTCTATACGTGAGCCGGCGAGTTTCTGTGGAGTTGTGGGTATGAGGCCTACTTACGGAGCTGTGAGCCGTTATGGTGCAATGCCTATGGGCTCAAGCTTTGACCAAATTTCTCCAACAGCAAAGACAGTAGAGGATGTACAAATAGTCTTTGAGGCAATGAGAGGAACAGACGATTATGATATGACAGTACTGCCAGAAGATACTTGGCAAAAAGATAACACTAAAGACAAATATAAAATAGCCATACCACGCTCATTAATAGATGGATCAAGCGATGAGGTTAAAGCTGTGTTTAACTCATTTGTAGAGAAGATAAGAACAGAAGGTTATGATGTTGAGGACATAAATATACCAATCCTTAAAGAAGTGTTGGCAATATATTATATACTTATACCTGCAGAAGTGTCATCAAATTTGGCACGTTATGATGGTATGCGTTATGGTAGTAAAGTTGATGGTGACAACTTATGGGATACTTATAAGAAGACACGAGGGCAAGGCTTTGGTGATGAGGTAAAGAGACGTATAATGCTTGGTACATATGTGCTCTCTGCTGGTTATGCAGATAAGTATTATGAGAAGGCTCTTGCTCTACGAGAAGAGCTTAAGAGTGAACTAGCAAAGGTATATGAAAAGTATGACTTTATACTGACGCCAACAGCGCCGGTGGTTGCGCCGAAGATTGGCTCAATGGAGGGAGATCCGCTTACTGAATACTTGATGGACATATTCACTGTAACAGCAAATACGGCACAAACGTGTGCAATTTCAATCCCAGCAAAAGTTTGTGAGGGCAAGTTGCCTGTTGGAGTACAATTTATGTCGGCGCAAGAGAATGATGATGCACTATTAGATATAGCTAAAAAGTTAGGTAGATAATTATGACAAAACAAGAAGACAAAGGAATAATAGGGAACAAAACAGGCAAGGTGTATTATCCGACAATTGGACTTGAGATACATGCAGAGATGAAGACGCAGACTAAGATGTTTTGTCGTTGCAAGAACGACCCATTTAATTCTGAGCCGAATACTCACATATGCCCAGTGTGTACAGGTCAGCCTGGAGCATTACCGTTTGTGAATAAACAGGCGGTTAAGAATGTTATGAGGGTAGGAGTTGCACTCGGTAGCAGTTTAGCAGACTTCTCTGAGTTCGACCGTAAAAACTACTTTTATCCGGATATTCCAAAAGCATATCAGATTTCGCAGTATCAGTATCCACTTGTCTCTGGTGGCTCACTCGTAGGTGTGGAGCTCGAGAGAATTCATATGGAAGAAGACACGGCAACGTCAATACATAAGACCAATTATTCACTTGTAGATTTTAATCGCTCTAGTGTGCCACTTATGGAGTTGGTAACAATGCCTGTTATACACTCTGCAGATAAGGCAATAGAATTTGCACGGGAGTTGCAATTACTACTGCGTACACTTGGAGTAAGCGATGCAAACTTAGAGAAAGGCGAGATGCGTATAGAGGCAAATATCTCTGTCTCCACTAACGGCCACTTTGATGGAGACTTTAGCAAGCTTGGTACAAAGACTGAGGTTAAGAATCTCAATTCATTTAAAGTAGTGGGTCAGGCAATAGACTTTGAGGTTGCCAGGCACATTGCCATACTCGAGGGTGAGAGCGACGGGGAACTGATACAAGAGACGCGCGGTTGGGATGAGAATAAGCAAGCGACCTTCTCTCAGCGTAGTAAAGAGACTGCCGATGATTATCGCTACTTCCCTGACCCAGATATACCTAAGTATAGATTCTCAGATTTACCCGAGTTTAGTGTAGATGTTCTTAAAGAGAGTTTGCCAGAGCTCCCATGGGAGAAGAGAGAAAGGTACAAAGTAGCTTATGGTATTAAAAATGAGGATATAGATTTTTACTTACAAAACCCTAAATTTGGAGAGATATTTGATGAAGCTGTTAACGAGTTAAGTAGCGATGTAGAGTATAAAAAGCTCTCTAACTACATATCAAGTGATTTGGCAGGATTGCAGAAGAATGAGGTTGGAGACCTCTCAAATGTAGTAGGTACAGAGTTGGCAGTAATAGTACAAATGATAAATAGAGGAGAATTGTCTAGTAGAGGAGCAAAGGATTTATTATTAGAGATGTATAAAAATGGTGGTAAGGCAGAACAAATTGCAAATGAGAAAGGGTTGATACAAAAGTCAGATCCGGAGGAGCTTAAGAGAGTCATAGAGCAGATTATATTAGATAACCCTAAACAGGTTGGTGAGTATAAAGATGGAGCTGAGAAGCTCTTGCAGTACTTTGTAGGTCAGGGGATGAAGGCTACAAAGGGTAGTGCAAACCCAAGTATTTTGGCTGAGTTGTTTAGAGAGGGATTGAAATAACAAGGAAATAGTATACAATTCTTTGCATCCGCCCATAGCTCAGCTGGTAGAGCAACGGACTTTTAATCCGTGTGTCGCAGGTTCGAGTCCTGCTGGGCGGACTGAGTTACAAAAACTGCGAAGTAACACTTCGCAGTTTTTGTGTTATGTGCCGGGAGCGGGACTTGAACCCGCACGGCTTGCGCCCAGAGAGTTTAAGTCTCTTATGTCTACCAATTTCATCATCCCGGCATAGGGTGCCTGTTTGAGCAAAAAAACAACTGAGAACTCTTATGTCTACCGCTGTTATACTTTTTGCATCATCCAGGTAGATGATTATGTATAATAATATATCATACATTTGGTACTAAAGTTTGCGTGCTACAACTTTAGTGAGGCCCGGACCGGAATCGAACCGGTGCATGGCGGGTTTGCAACCCGCAGCGTTACCACTTCGCCACCGAGCCTTATTACAGAGTAATCTGTGCAGGAGATTATAGCAAGTATACGAGATTACTCAACATTCCTACTTATCTCGTCTATCCTTTGCCTATGTTTTTCCCCCTCGTCTATAGCAAAATCAAAGAAGGGGATCTTCTTCATACTTACATGCTTTTTAACATAGAGTTTAAACTCACGACGCTTACGCTTTGCAAAGTTTAGTGCCTCCTCCTCGTACTCTGTGGGCAACACAGTAAAGTATATTGTAGACTCAGAGAAATTAGGTGAGAGATCCGCTTTTGTTATTGTTATCAAAGATCTTCTGTTACTTTTTAATCTAAAAAATTCGGCTGCCAGATGCATAATATTCTCAGTTACTTTGATTCTACGTCCATTTGTATTATTTTGAATGTTCATATAGTTACTCCATTATCAGCTCAATGCATTTTAGTATGTCGCCTTTTTGTATGTCTACTTCAGTCTTTATTTGAGTGCCAAACTCTTGGTCTGTATTTATACTCTCGGCTGGCGCTTTGCCACTTTGTAGGGTCAATATTCTACCTTCACCTTTCTCTTGTTTATCATGAGAGTATATCTTTATCTTATTACTGTTGCGCATTTGGCCACTAAGCACGCGACCGCCTATGGTGAGGATTGTCTCGCCAGCTTGCTTATTGGTACTAAAGTGTGCGAGTACCTTAGCCTCGCCTACAACCCTCTCTACCTCTACCTTGGGGCGATGCTCAGTTATGTGTGCCTCTAGCCACTGCACAAGCTCATATATTATGTTGAACTCTTTAATGATAACACCATGTTGTCGAGCAACCTCTGTGGCCGTTGCGTCTATATTGGAGTTAAATCCCAGCACTACAGAGTTAGGTTTAGCTATTGCAATCTTAATATCTCCTTCACTCACTGAGCCTATACCTGACTCTAAAATGCGTATAGCGACTAGTTCACTTTCTAATTTTTTAAGCTCATGCTCTATAGCTTCTATAGAGCCGGTAACATCTGCTTTTAGTATAATAGACATTATATATTTACCGTCGTCATTGAGTGCTTGCATGTTAGAGCCAGCAGAGGTCTTATATGCTGAACGCGCTAGTGTTGCGTCTTTCTTATTGTCAAAGACGGTGAAAGTAGTACCCACCTCTGGCGAGTTGTCAAAGCCTATAAGAGAGACAGGGGAGGAGAAGGTGGCGTTCTCTATCCTCTCGCCCTTAAAGTCCTCCATAATCCTAACAGGGGCCATAGCATCACCTATAACTACAAATTGTCCTGATGAGAGAGTACCATCTTTAATAATTAGTGTTGCAGCGGTACCTCTCATGGCACTTCTGTTACTCTCTATTACAACCCCAGTAGCTCGTTTAGTAACATCACCTTTAAGCTCCTCCATCTCAGCCAATAGTAGCATTGTGTCTAATAGCTCTGGTATGCCCTCACCGGTCTTGGCAGAGATGGCCACCCAAGGCACATCTCCACCCATACCCTCTATGTACACCTCATGCTCTACAAGAGTGTTCTTAGTGCGTTGTACGTCTGCTGATGGTAGGTCTATTTTATTAATAGCCACTATGTATGGTATACCTGCACTTTTGATAGAGTTGAGTGCCTCGAGAGTTTGAGTCTTTACTCCATCCTCGGCACTGACAACTAATACAGCTATGTCGGCAACGCTTGCACCACGGGCACGCATAGCAGAGAAGGCCGCATGTCCAGGAGTATCTATAAAGGTAATCTTCTTAGGCTTACCTTCAAACTCATGCTCTATCTCATATGCATTAATATGCTGGGTTATACCTCCAGCCTCACCAGCCACAACATTACTTTTACGAATGTAGTCAAGTAGAGCAGACTTGCCGTGGTCTACATGTCCCATTATAACTATAACAGGCGGTCTCTCTTTTGTAGTCTCTATATTGCTCATAATAGTGGTGCATTATGAGCAATAAGATACCACAAACTACCTTATTAGTCTATGAGTTCATCCTTTTGATTACTTTTATGGTCTCTCTCATAGCGCGGTTAGTCTCTCTTATAGACTTTACTGTTGTCTTTATCTCTGCGCGCAACTCTCTTATAAGGTCTCTAGGTTTGTCGCTAGAGAGTATAGCTCGTATGGTTTCTTTAACTTTTTGTATATTTGCTACGGCTCTGTCTTTGGCGTCTACAGCTTTATTCAGCGCTTCTTGAGCAGAAGATGTGTCTACCCCTTCTTCTGATTTCTTATCTAGGTATGTTTGTATCCTCTCTATGATGCTAGATATTCTAGTCATTGCATTATCTAATCTACTAGAGATGGTACTTAGGCGACTCTTTAACTTCTCTTGTATTTTTGATCTAAATTCTTTTCTTACGTTTTCTGCTTTTGACTTAAAGTCTGCTTTGACAGTTTTTGCTTCCGCTCGTATAGCTCTACGAGCCTCAGGTGTGTCAGCTGCTTTATATTTCTTTACAAAGTCTGCACGGATGCCCCTAGCGTCTTTTTTTAAGTTAGCTCTGATCTCTTTAGCATGACTTATTGCCTCTTTACGACCTTCGTATATGGTTTTACGATCAGCACGTACTTTCTTTAGCCAGTCGTTACGCTCTTGTCTAACCTCCTTAATAAATTCTCTACCCGGATGAGTTGAGTCTGCATCTATATCGGAGTCTGCGGATGCTGAATTTGCAACTCCTAGAGTAGTTATGGCCAACAGCATTATAATTGGAAATGTCTTATTCATAATATTTACTTTAGTTAATAATTAATAATTTTAGCAATGTTATATTACCTTGCTTATTATTATAGACGAAAAGCATAATATTTTCTTACACCTACTCTTCTTTATGGGGATTACTCTCCTCCTTTATTTTTCTTATGTTGTTGCGTCTATCTTTTAATTTATTTGTAACAGAGCGCTTTATAACCTCTCTATGTTCAAGTGGCTTATCTTTAATTTGTTTTCTTGTGGTTGTTTTATTTTGTTTATGCTCTTCACTTTTATTAATGTTCTTTAATTTAGGTTTTTGTTCTTGTTGTTTTTTAAGCACTTCAAATAAATCCTTCTTAATATTCTCAATCTTAATTCGTCTAATCCCTTGTCTTTTGGTATCATCTTTTGTATTTAAACTTCTCTTATTTTTAACTTTCTCTACAAAAGACGGGTGATCTTCAGTAACGCCTTTTTTGTCATGCAATTCTCGTCTCTTTGGTTTGGTTAGTATTAATTTGTGTAGTCTAGCTTTAATAATTTTGGCTTTTGCGGGATTACGCTTCTCAATCTTTTTTAATATTTTTTGTACATGTAATTTATGTTTTAATATTTTATTTTCTATCAACTTGCTATTGTTCTCGTTTAGTCGACCTAATTTAGCTAGTTGCTTTGCCTCTTGCTCACGTCTTTTTGCTCTTTGTTCTGCCCAATTTATCTTGGCTTCATCACTTATCAATATTTTTGCTTTAGATTCCTCAATAAACTCTTTTACTCCATATAGGGTGTCTCCTGGCAGTGCTAACTCGGAAGCAAAGGCGACAGCTCCTCCAGAGCCAACCAATAGTATAATTATAAGTAGAGCAGGTATAAATTTATATCCAAAATACTTTTTAAAGTTTATGTAAATGTATTTTTTCTCTACATTTTCTACTTTAATTGGCTTGAGTCTTATATACTCTTGTAATCGTGAGCGCATAGCCTCTTTCTCTCTTACGTGCATGTGTATACCTCTACCCAGAGACTTCAAGAGATACTGTATTTTTTTGTCTACCTTACTCATCATATTTTTTGCATTATTAAGGGGTCATTATTAAGTAAATTGCTTTTTAACTTTTTCAATGCTCTATTTAGATGTACAGATACAGTATTCTCTGTCTCTTTAAGGATTTTAGCTATCTCCTTTATGCGTAATCCATCTATATATCTTAGTATCAATACTCGTTTGTAATTGTCTTGTAGTTTATATAATTCCATATTTAGATGTTTTGCAATTTGTTTAGAGTCTAGTAGGGTTATGACCTCCTCCAATGAGTTGGTTTTTAAGTCTGCAAAGTTGGCTTCACTAACACCCTCTTTGTCTAATATGGAGTCTAGTGACTCCTGCTTCTTTTTCCTATATTCATCTATTATTAGATTATTAAGATAACGATACAGAAGAGCTCTCCAATTTTTAATTCTCTCTCCTTTTTGTGCTGTGTCCCAAGTCTTCATAAATGCTTCTTGTACCAACTCTAAGGCACGTTCGCGGTGAGACAATCTAAACATACAATGCCTAAAAAGAGCATCGGCATAATCGTCATATGCTTTGTTAAAGGCATCTTCTACTGTCATGCTTTAGAGTATATCTGCACACGATAGGCTTGTATAGTGTGCGGATATATTGTTGTAGACGTAATAACTCCCACTTTCTTACATTACCAAGCAAAGATGGAGTACCAAGGTCTGTTTATTGTCTTTAGATTACCATTTGAGTCTATAATACGAGATACTTCTAAATCTATGCCAAATAGACCAAATAGAGATTTGTGTTCCACACCTTTTAAGTGTATTTCTCCAGTTTCAATGTCTGGCATAGCTTCTAGCCAGTCTACAGAGCCTTCTTTCTCATTTTCTTTTATAAAACTGCGTACAGAGTCCCATTCTGGAGAGGTTATAGGAGAGTACTCACGACTCACTATCTCTTTATCTAAATCTCCTAATAAGTTATCACTTAAGAAGTCGTCTTTGATGTCTAAGTTTAGTAGCTCTTCGTCGGTCATATTTTTTATATCAATTACTGTTGGGTTGTTGCTACCATCACCTAATCCAAAATCTTCTTGACCATCATTATTTTGTGTTTGTGTTGCCAGGTCAATGTCTTTAGTTGCGGAGTCCACCTCTTCTAACATAGAGTCTAATTCAGATAAATCGCTCTCTGATAGACCAAAATCCGTTTGAGCGTTAACCGGATAAGCATAAAAAATAATTGCGTAGATAGTGGCAATTGTTAATGTAGTCAACCTTGTATATTTATTTGTTCTAGTCTTCATATTTTATTTATTAAGTTTATTAATTCTATACGTACCTTTTAAGTATAGACGATTATATTAAGTTTTTCTTACACCATGTTGATAACGATTAGACAGAGGATAAGACATAAGTGGAAAAATATTAGAAAAATGGTATAAATTGCAGACAGCTTCATTGCTGTGCAGTTCGTAGCGCGTAGCGCGAAGTATTGCCAGATCGTCTAATGGTAGGACTCGGGTTTCTGGTACCCGCTATCTAGGTTCGAATCCTAGTCTGGCAGCAGTAATGTGACAATTCAAATGACCGAGAGGGTCATATTTTCAGTACCATAATTGGCATGCTATATAACCACTATGTCACTCTTTCATTTGTATCGGTTAATATGCTATTCTATAATTTATATGATTCACCAAATGAAATTGCAAGCAACACCATTTGACTTAATTCTTGAAGGAAGTAAGAAAATAGAAATCCGTCTTAATGATGAAAAGCGTCAACAGGTACAAATTGGTGACGAGATAGTTTTTACTAATGTTGCACATACAGCATCTAAATTAAAAATGAGAGTGCTTGGACTACATCACTTTGGTTCTTTTAAAGCTTTGTTCGAATCATTTGCCCCTGAGGCCTATGGTTCAATAAGTACAGATGAATATACCAAGATGTATACATTCTATTCGGAAGAAGACGAGAAAAAATATGGTGTCCTAGGTATTGAGATAGAAAAAATATAGCTCTTTTTATATGTGTCGAATTCGTCGCATTTACAGAATAAATAGACCTACCGAGACACATAAAATTAATTAGCAAAAATATGCTATAATACCTTGCAACGGCTTGACCAGCTAAGGTTCTAGACCGCATCAGTCAGCAGTATAAATCTAAAGTATTTATTATCGATTGTTAATATTTATGCATTGTTGTGTATAAAATATGCTACTATGTACTATAAAGTATGAGTAGTGATGAAAATATTAAAGATAATGTTAGGCAAGATACTGTTTTAGATTTAAGACAGGTCTCTAAGAATGATATAAAAGACAGGCATAATAGTCAAATTAAGACTAAAAGACCCCAAAAGCCTACGACGTTAGGAGATATAAAAATCATAATGTCTAGTCCTACATTTAGGCCACTGCGTCTCTTGCTAGGTATTTGGGTATTAGGCACATTGGCCTTTGCTGGTTACTGGGCGTATACGCTCTACTCTGCCAGCCCCACTGAGGCAGCCACAACTGTAGATAACTCACAAGCTAATTTTGATGCTGGTACATATAATTATACGCAGTGGAATGGGGTTAATAGTTGGGTTGAGAGTACTAATACTAATAATATATTAGACACCTTCCCTGAGAATGCGACTTCTACTGGCTGGATAGACATGACAGGTAATACGCTTCTCTACCATCTAGATGAGTCTAGTGGTTCTGTGGCAGACACCTCTGGTAATAATAATACTGGTACGGTAAATGGAGGACCCACATATTCTCAGACAGCCAAGATGGGTACAGCTATAAAGTTTGATGGCGTTAATGATTATATAGACACAGGAGAGAATATTGATGCATATACTACCATGACGGTTAGTTTGTGGCTTAATCCGCATACCTTTGCTACTAGTAATTATATTTTTGACACATCTGATGGGGCATCTGGATGTGGTGCACGACTCACTAGTGCGGGACAAATTGAGTTCTTTTGTTATTCTGGCGGTAATGCTGCACTGGCACAAGGTAGTGGGCTTACATTAGATACTTGGCACCATATAGTGTTTGTTATGACTCCAACAGGATTTAAGTTATATAAAGATGGAGCTTCGTGGGCTAGTGCAAGCCATACGAATACTTCTGGTATAGACGATTCGGGCTATACTCTTAAATTAGGATCTGAGTTTAACGGCACTTCCGGCTTTGCAAATATATCTTTGGATGAGGTTGCTGTGTGGAATAGAGAGTTGAGTACCACAGAGATACACTCTATATATGAACATCAAAAGAGACACTCGGGCTCATATACCTCAGCCATCAAAGACGCAACAGCAAACGCTACTTGGAATTCTATTGCGTGGACTCCAGAGCGTCCAATCGGTAAGGAATTGTCAGATAATGCGGGAGTAGAGACGGCATACACCACAGGTAATATTGATATGACAGGTAATAAGCTATTGGCACATCTCAATGAGGCGTCAGGGACTATTACTGATTCATCTGGACAAGGGAATAGTGGTACATATAACGGAGCGTTATATGCCCAAACTGGAAAGTTAAATGATGCAATAGGATTTGACGGTAGTAATGATTGGATCACTTTCGGAGATATAGATGCTCTGGATGGTCTTACATCTATAACAGCGGGAGCGTGGGTTAGATGGGATGGTACCGATGGAAATATAGGGACAGGCCGTTCTATAGTTAGAAAACAAACACAGACACCGGCCACAGGAGTATTTGCTTTAGGTGCAGGATGGGATTCTGGGGCGGACAAGGCAAGATTCTACATCAATAACGGAAGTTGGCTTAACTCTGGTGATAGTATAACTAGTGTATCTGATGGCCAATGGCATTATGTTGTGGGAGTGTACGATGGCACATATGCGAGGATTTACGTTGATGGTACATTAGAAAGCTCTACTAATGTCGGTTCAGTTACTTTAAGTTCAAATAGCGATCCGGTAAGTATTGGTGCTTATTCTAATGGTTCAGGTGGAAGTGTTGAAAATTGGAATGGGCTTATTGACGAAGTGGCGGTGTGGAATAGGGCTTTGTCAGCTACTGAGATAGCAAATATCTATAAACGAGGAGTTTTGAATATGAAGTATCAAGTAAGGAGTTGTAATGATTCTGCTTGTAATGGAGAGAGTTTCGCTGGCCCAGATGGCACAGCCTCTACCTATTATGAGTGGGGCACGACCAACACCATAACTACACCGACACTCACACTGACTAATGTTCCAGACAATCAGTATTTTCAATATAAAGCATTCTTAGACAGTCATGATGCCTCTTATACACCAGAACTTAAGAGTGTGACAGTAGATTATACACTTCTTAATGTGCCCCCAAATACTCCAACAAACTCATCCCCGACAAATGGCGCAACTCTGCAGGTGCGCAATACGACTCTCTCTGCATCTGCATATAGTGATGCAGATAGTGATGCTCAGACCAATGCACAATGGGAGGTGGACGACAACTCAGACTTTAGTTCTCCGGAGTGGACGCGTACTGCCGGCTCTGCAGAGACGAGTACAACTATCAATAGCTCTAACGGCACCTTTGCCAACAATCTCTCCGGTGCCACACAGCTGGCAGCTAACACTACCTACTATTTTAGAGTCCGGTACCACGATGGCACTGCGTGGTCTACATACTCTACAGGCACGAGTTTTACCACAGAGGGCTCATTAACTATCACCGCACCCGCCTCTGGCAACGCTTGGGCAGTAGGGAGTAGTAAGACAATTACTTGGAGCTATGCGGGCTCGCCGGCAACAACAGTAACACTCAAGGCAGACAGTGGAGACGGTAACGGCTTTGACTACACAATAGCTACGGGAGTCTCCATAGGTGCGTCTGGCACAGGCTCATACTCATGGACAAACATCCCAAGCTCTGAGCAGGGCACAAGTACAAAGGTGCGTATAATCTCTGACCAACAGAGCATACAAGATGATTCTGACACTTATAAGATAGTTGGTGGACTTACCATAACTTCTCCAAACGGCTCTGAATATTGGATAGCTCTAACACCGAGCAAGACAATAAGCTGGACGACAAGCGGAAGTGTCTCAAGTGTTGACATATTTTACTCAACAGATGGTGGCTCAAGCTATCCATACACAATAGCTACATCAACGTCAAACACAGGCTCATACTCTTGGACACTCCCAGACCTTTCAAATAGCACTACAACAAAGATCAAGATAGTAGACTCATCAGACTCAGACGCTTATGACGAGTCGGATGCCGACTTTACAATCCGTTATGCAAGTATGACGGTGAATGTGCAAGACTCGTCTACCTCAGACCATCTTAGCAGTATCACATTTAACCCCGGGGACGGCACCGGTGCTGCATCTAAAAGCAGTCCGTTTACTTACTCTTGGCCGTATGGCTCGTTTGATATTGTTATGGATAAGGTGGGGTATAATACCAAGACGACAACGCAGAGCATAACTACAGACGGCACACTCAACCTCACAATGACGGCACAGAGTGTGCTCAATCAAACAAAGGCGGCAGTAGGCTTTGAGACAGATACGGACACACTTAAGATTAATGCATGGCTAGAGCTTAACGGCGCGGTTATATCAAACCCTACAAGTGCCGAGGTATGGATAGAGAATAATAGTGGTACCGTTGTTTATAATGCCACAAGCTCTTCACCTTCAAGTAATGGTACCTTCCACTTTAGCAAATCTCCGTCCGGCTTGCCTGACGAAGATGTGTATCAGGCTAAAGTTAAGATAATCAATGATGGCACAACTTATATCTCAACAACCCCTGTTGGGCTCTTAAAGCGATTTAAGGATTTTGCAAATGCCTCTGTGTACATAGACAGTATATCAGGTAGCTCGGGCACAGTGTACCCTATGGGTAATCAAGAACACCCGGTAGATAACATTACAGACGCTCTTACTATCGGCTCCGCTAACTCTCTAACACACTACTCTATAAGAGGGCCTATCACGGTGCCTGGCTCGGCTGTGCTACGGAATTGTGCCTTTAGTGGTAGTTCGGCTAATGTGAGCTCCATGACTTTAGGTGGAGGAGACACTACCGGAGCATCTTTTGATAACCTTACTCTTAGTGGTACGGTTAATGGAGATGTTGTGGTTAGAGATAGTTTTGTTAACGGTTTGTCTGGATTTACCGGAGTTATATTTAACTCAGCGTTTACCTCAGCCACCACAACTTTAACCGGCTCAAGCAATGAGACAATTAACATAATAGACTCAAGGAGTAGTGTAGCGGGTACGAGTACTCCAATTATAGACTTCGGTGGCAGTGGGCATAATTTGAGTTTAAGAGGGTACTCAGGAGGGATTAAGTTGATCAATAAGACAGGATCATCTGACTCTGTGAGTATGGACTTTGTATCCGGTCATGCAATAATAGATACCACCTGTACGGCCGGCACGGTAGTGGTGCGAGGTAATGTAGAGCTCACAGATAACAGTAATGGATGTAATGTTATAAATACCGGCGCGTTGTCAAAGGCTACCATAGCAGACTCCGTACTTGATGAGCAACTCTCTGAGCATACAACCGCAGGTTCACTTGGTGCAGCGAAGTCAGACATTATCACAGAGGTTAATGCCAATGAGACGAAGATAGACACTATAGACACGGTGGTAGATACCATCGCCAGCACTACGGTGGATACAAATACAAAAGTTACGGATATACAGACTAAAGTTACGGACATACAGTCTAAGGTCAACAGCATCAATACGTTGCTCTCATCAGTAGACACTAAGATAGACTCTTTGGCTACTGCCGTGTCGGCTTTGCGTAGCTCTCAACAATCTCTCTATAATGTAGAGCTTAGTGGCCCAAATGCTGTGCAAGTTGGTAATACTTATAGGACTAAATTAACAATAGAGGATTACGAGACAACTCCAACAGATGCAGACTCAACACCCACCATAGTCATTTATGATGCATCTAGGGCTGTGGCGGTTGCTACTACTACGATGACGTCACTTGGTACCGGAGAATATGAATATACATATGCATTACCCACTGGCTCTACATCAGGTTTATATGAGTCCGATGTAACAGTTGTAGTTGGTGGTAATACTTTACACAAGGTAGATTATTGGCAGGCTACCGGAGCTCCATCTCAGGTCATAATTAACTCAATATCTGATTCTACTGTAGACTCTATATCTGCTGATATTACAATCTCTAATGAGGGTAATGCCTCATATGAATATCAGTACGAGTGGTGTGTGGTAGACTCGCAAGACAATCAGTGTGGTGGTAACGATGATATATACTACGGTCAAGCGGCCAAGCTGGTTACTCCTGGGGTAGACTTTAATAAGACTCTTACAGCAACCGTGCCAGATGTTGGAGACTACTGGTTTAAAGTGGTCAACTATTATGGCACAGAGTCGTCGTCTGCGTCACGCTCCTTCACTGCTGTAGAGGAGTCGGTTAGCTCAGCTGGTGGAGGCAATGGTCCAATTATTGGTAGTAGTGTGGGTACTATTAACCAACTCCAGTTAACATCTCAGCAACTTATAGAGGCTCTTGATGGCGCTAAAGAAGTGAATATAAATGTAAAAGTAGACGGCCTTAAAAAGCTTTTACAGGTAAGTGAGCAAAATACTGAGACACTTAAAGATGTGCAAAATAAGCTTAGTGAGCTTAAAGCCGTCTCTAACACAATTAACGCAGTTGTTACAAATAATGGTACAGCACCTATAGTAGAGACATTTATGAAATTTAATTCAGTAGAGTTGCATTTTATAATTACAAACCCTAGCGATAAAAAACAATTGGTTAAATTTAAACAATTGTTGCCAAAAGAAGCTACACCGGAGAGTATTATGAATGCAGACGGGTTAAAGGTTGAGTATGACCCCAATGCTCAAAATTATTTTGTATCCGCTGAAATAACTCTTGGTGGAGGGGAGTCTATAACCAAGAAGGTAGAGATGACCGATATCTGGGTTTTTGATTTGGCAGAATTAGCAAATATTAAAAAGCAAGCAGAGAGTTATGCTAAGGTATTAAGCGGTACTCAATATGAGGCTAGAGGTACATTATTAGTAGAGGAGTTGAAGTCTTTAGTAGATAGTGTTGCCCAATCTCAAGCTACGAGTTACTCTACTCCACAGAGACATATAGTTGTATATCGTAATAATGTTGGTAAGGTTAAACAGATTGATCAATTAATGAATAAATTAAAAGATTTAGTAACCAGTTCAGGAGCTTCAAATGGGTTAGTGGGTAGCATTGGAGGTATACAAACCTTCTCTACTTGGGGTATAGTGTTAGCTATAGTATTTGGTTTTGGTCTACTAGCAGCAATTGTCTTTGCGATGTGGCGTCAACAGACTTTACTTATAACTGCCTTAGGTAGGCACGGTAGGAGAATACCAGGTCTGCGTTACCCTCAAGAGACTCTAATTATAAAAGAGGGTATTGAGGATATATCTGCAGAGGCGCATGATCCTGAGACATTTTGGGGGCGATTAGTGCATATAATAAAGGTATTTAGTGGTAGTGCCATCGGTGTCCTTATTTTAGTTAGTTTTCCTGGTTTTGTCATAGGTATGGTTATGTTATCTGTACCTGCATTTATGAGTAAGGATAAAGAACCAATAGTGTATGATAAAAACATAAACACTGTGGAATCTGTAAATATTGAGAAGGTGTCAACCTCAACAAATATAAGTACGTTTACTCAAAGTATTAAGAATAAAGGTGAGTTACAAAACACCTCTGTCGACTCCCTTGTTAAGCAATCTATTGCAACTTCTACAAGACAATTAGTATCTAAAGTTAAGGTTAAAGACACAGAGACAGGTTGGCTAAATGTACGAGGCAAGCCAAGTGCTAGCTCAACTAAGTTGGGCAAGGTTTTGCCGGGCAAGGAGTATGTGTATGAGGCACAGAAGGACGGTTGGTATTATATAATAATCCCCAAGGGCATAGACGGTTGGGTCTCAGGGGAGTATGTAGAGGTGCTCAAGTAATGTTATGCCAAACAATAATCCAATACACTTTATATTTATAATACTAGCTGGGTTAATATTGCCTATGGTGCTTATACCTGTGGTTGCGCTCACCGGCTACTCAGAGGTTGTAGAGGAGCTAGTAAAAGCACTTGTGGTACTTGTACTCATAAGTAGGTTAAGTAGTAGCAAGAGTAAGCTGATAGCGGCTGCTATTTTTGGATTATTGTTTGGACTCTCTGAGAGTATGTTGTACTTAAATAACATATTGCAGATTGGAGACATGAGTATATTTGGGCAGAGATTATTGTATACAATGCCTATGCATATGCTCACAGTTTTGATTATAACCTTCTCGACCTTAAAGAAGCGATGGTATATACTCTTTGGACTAGTAAATGCAGTAATCCTACATTCGTTGTTTAACCAGGTAGTAAGCTGGCTATAGCGAGCATAATTATAAAGCCTATGGTGTAGGCGAGTAAGTGCTTAGTTAACCCTCCGCCGTGCTTAATACGCTCAAGTGTGTGTGGTAGCAAGTCACGCAATATAATATAAGCTAGAGCTCCAACAGAGAAGGCTATTATTAACGGAGTATAAGTAGTAGTGTTAGAGACTATAATTGTAAGTATAATACCTATAAAAATAGAGCTTTGTACCAATAGGTTGCTTAAGAGTGCCTTCTTAGTTGAGTAACCGACCTCTTTAAGGATGAAGAACTCAGAGGTCTCTTGTACAAACTCGTGCAAGAAGATGCCGGCCGTAAGCACAAGGCCTGCCTCAAGGCTGATCAAGTATGCAGATACGATAGCCACACCGTCGCCTATGTTATGTAGTGCATCTCCTAGGAGGATACGCTTTGGATTTATCTTGCGACTATGAGTGTGCGTTTTGTTGCAGTCACAAGTCTCGCAACATTCGCCTCTGTCTGCGCCGTGGTGATGGTGAGCGTCTGGCAATAGGCGGTGCACAGCCTCTAGTGCAACCGCTCCGAGTGCTAGGGCTATTGAGGTCTGCCACCAAGATGTAGAGAGTTCAAGGACCTCTCCAAACATTAAGTAGAGGGTAACGGAGAATACTCCGAGTGCTAATGTTACTAGGTACTTAAGATGCTTTTGCAAATATCGACCTAATGTTCCCCACATAACGAGCTTGCCAGAGAGAGATGTGAGTACTATAACTACACCAGAGAGTAAGATTTCTAAATACATTAGTGAGTATCTTAGCAGAACTCTAGCAAAAAGCTAGAAATAGCGTATACTCTAGCACTTATGGAGATAAGAAATATAGCAATAATAGCCCATGTAGACCACGGTAAGACAACTCTTACAGATGCAATGCTTGAGCAAACAGGCATGGTGCAAAAGGGTGTATCTATGGACTCAGACAAGATAGAGCAAGAGCGCGGTATCACTATCTATGCTAAGAACACCTCGTTGATGTACCCTTCGACAAGCTCAGGGCGAGAACCTACTAAGATAAACATCTTAGACACTCCAGGCCACGCCGACTTTGGCTCTGAGGTAGAGCGTGTATTGCGCTCTATAGACTCAGTACTGCTAATAGTAGATGCACAAGAGGGCCCAATGCCACAGACTAAGTTTGTACTTAAGAAGAGTCTTGAGCTTGGGCTAAAACCAATACTTGTGCTTAATAAGATAGACAAGCCTGGCGCAGATGTAGACAAAGCTCAAGAAGATGTATACGAGCTCTTTATGGATCTTGGTGCTACTGATGAGCAACTAGACTTTGAGACTATCTATGCTGTGGGGCGAGATGGTATAGCCAAGAGAGAGATGAGTGATGAGTCTAAAGATTTAACACCATTACTAGATTTAATATTAGAGGTTGTGCCTCCAGCCAATAAGGGTAATTTAGACAATGAGCCATTGCGCGCGCAAGTATTTAACCTTGCGTACGACAACTTCTTAGGGCGTATGGGTATCTGTCGTATATATAGTGGTACTCTTAAAGATAAGAGTAATGTCTTTGTACAAGATGCGGAGGGTAATAAATACACGGGCAAGCTGAGTAAACTCTATACCTTTGAGGGTATGAGTAAAAAGGAGGTTGCAGAGGCAAAGGCAGGAGATATTGTGATGCTAGCTGGTATACCGGAGATTTATATTGGTCAGACTATAAGCGATAGCGAAGGTGCAGAGCCATTGCCAGAGATAACTATAGACAAGCCAACGTTGTCATTGCACATGTTTGTTAATGACTCACCCTTTGCTGGGCAGGGTGGCAAGTTCCTCACTAGCAGACAAATACGCGATAGGCTAGAGAAGGAGCTAGAGGTGAACGTTGGACTAAGTGCAGAGCTTGATGATGGGGTGCGCTATAAAGTCTCTGGGCGTGGAGAGTTGCACCTAGCCATACTTATAGAGAATATGCGTAGAGAGGGCTTTGAACTTGCTGTGAGTCAACCTGAGGTTATTACTGAGGAGCGAGATGGGCAAAAATACGAGCCCTTTGAGGAGGTGAGTATATTTGTACCAGAGGAGTATAGTGGAGTAATCATAGAGAAGTTGGGCAAGAGGCGCGGTATCATGAGCGATATGAAGACAGAGAACGGGCAGGTGAGTATGAAGTTTGACATACCCACCAGAGGCTTACTCGGTTATGCCAATGAGTTTGTAGTAGACACTAAGGGCGAGGGCATACTTACGAGCATCTTTACAGAGTTTAAGCCTTATGCTGGAGAGATAGTTAAGACGGAGCTTGGCTCTATGATCTCTATGGCTAGAGGTAAGGCACTCACCTTTGCACTTACTAATCTGCAAACTCGCGGAGTGCTATATATCGGCCCAACTACAGAGGTGTATGAGGGTATGGTAGTGGGCAACACTGCCAAAGGTGAAGATATGATGGTTAACCCAACAAAGGGTAAGCAATTGACTAATATGCGTGCAGCAGGTACAGACGAGACTATAAAACTAACACCACCAATGGAGCTAACACTAGAGAAGGCACTTGGTTTGATGCGAGCAGATGAGTACCTAGAGGTAACACCAGATGATATACGTTTGCGTAAGCAATATCTTACTGAGAATGAGCGCAAGAGAAATAAGAAAGTTTAATAAGCTTGGTGTATAGTTGTGTTTTTCTTTCTAAATTTATATAGGATCTTGTATGTTAAGACTTTTATTTGGTCATTAAATAAGAACCATATTGTACTGTATGTCCATATTGCCAATATGGCCACTATACTTATAGGTTGCATAAATATACCAAAAATAGCTAAAAGAGTACCAACTAGTCTAGACCCAAATGCGGGTAAGAAGAATTTTAGAGAGGGGAATGGTCTCTCCCAAAAGTGCTTATGGCCAGTACGTGTTGTGTATAGAGTGGAGTGCCCAGATACGTCAAGTTTAATAAATAGTATAGTATAGATAACAGTTAAAGGTACTGCACTAGCTTGTAATATATATAGCAACAAGAAAGAGGATATTAAGCCAGCTATACCTAGCACACTAGAGACGGTTATTGTTTCGTACAAGTCCCATCTTACAGGGTCTTTGTTTACCGGCGCATTATCGTAAGCCATAGCCATTACAGGGATGTCGTTAAGTAGGGCAAGTAACACTATCATAATGGCAGGTATAGGTGTAAAGCCAAAAAAGAACACCGAAAGACTAACAAAAAATACTACCCGCACCGTCTCTGCTATACGGAAAGTTGCGTAACCTTGCATACGGGCAAAGACTTGCCTGGCGTGCTCCAGTGCTATTTTTATGGTACTTAGACCGGGATCGGTAAGCACAACATCAGCGGCTGAGCGTGCGGCAGGGGAGGCACCAGAGACGGCAATGCCAATGTCTGCCTTCTTAAGGGCTGGTGCATCATTGACGCCGTCTCCTGTCATGGCTACTATGTGCCCATTTTTTTGGAGAGAGTCTATAATATTGTATTTATCTTCAGGTACAACCTCAGCAAAAATATTTGTGCTGTGTATTAATTTCTCAATATTATTAGTAGAGTTTAGTTCTTGGGTATTTTTAACATTTGTACCTAAGTTTAGTATTTTACCTATAAATCTGGCTATTGCAGAGTTGTCTCCCGTAATCATTTTTATTTGTATATTATAATTGCGTATTGCAGATATTACTGTTTTAGAGTCTTCTCTTGGGGGGTCTATCATAGGTAGTAGTCCTACTAGTTCTACAGTGTTGTTTGTTTTCTTGATAATAGCTAAAGAGCGTAGGCCATCTTTTGCTAATTTTGCCACATCTTCTTCTAATTGTTTTTTAGTGTCTAGGTTAGTTAAAGAGTTTGCTATAATTTGTGGGGCACCCATAACTATTGAGAACTTCTCATCGTCTTTTGTTGTTAAAAAAGCCTCTGTAGATTTGGTAGATGGTGTAAATGATATAAATTTAGTTATTGTGTATATTTGTTTTAGGTCTTTGGCTAGTACATCATATTCTTTTGCAACACGCCCTATCGCTAATTCTATGTTATTTTTATGATTTATCTCAGAAGCTAAGATAGCATATGTAAACAAAGTTTTTAATGATTCATTATTATATGTTATTGGTTGTGTTATAGAGAGCTCATTTTTGGTTAGAGTGCCGGTCTTGTCTACACACAAAGTATCTACTCCCGCCAGTTCCTCAACAGCCTTAAAGTTAGCCACTACAGCTTTATATTTTGTTAGAGCAGAGGCTCCTACTGCCATAGTTACAGAGAGTACTGCAGGTAAGGCTACTGGTATAGAGGCCACAGCTAATACCAAAGCGAATTGTAGTATCTCTATTAAAGAGTCTCCTTTGTACCATAGAGCTATTGAGGTGAGTATTATTAAAGTGGCTGACAATACAGCTAAAAATTTACCTATGTTTATTATAGCTTTTTGAAAGTGGCTCTCTTCTTGTATTTCGGCGCGCTTTACTAACTCAGCACTTTTACCTATAAATGTGGCACTGCCTATTGCAATAACCTCAGCATAAGCAGAACCTTTTTGAACTATTGAGGTGGCGTATAGTGTATCTTCTTTTTTGTGTTCTACTGCCAGAGATTCTCCTGTTATAGATGCTTGGTCTACCTCTACTATGTCGTTGCTTATAATTTTTACATCTGCAGGCACTATGTCTCCAATAACAATCTTGATAATATCTCCGGGTACAAGTTCTCTGGCCGGTATTGTTACGAAAGAGTTATTGCGTAAGACAACCGCAGTAGGGGTTAATGTCTCTTTCAGAGCCTCGAGAGCATTTGAGGCCTTCTTCTCTTGCCACATCTCTATACCCACATTCACCAACAAGAGTATTGTAATTATTACAAAGTCCTCAGTCTTATGAGCCAAAAAAGATAAAATAAGAGCAAATTCTATCATTATGGTTATGGGGTTCAGGAACTTTTTTAGTATCCATATTAATGTAGAGTCTTTTATCTCAACTAACTCATTAGCTCCATATTTTTGTCTAAGATCTTTTACTTGAGAGTCTGAAAGACCTTTAAAATTTGTAGGATTATCCATAGATTATAATTAATGTTGTTAAAGGTTAATAAATTATATCATGGAGCTTTTAATTAAAGGCTAGTATGACTAAAGAAATTGCTATAAGTAAAAATAGAGCGCTAATAAATCTTTCAAGCCATTTAGTTGGTAATTTAGAAGTTATATATGGAGCTAGTTGACCTCCTATTATCACTGCCGGTACCGTAATAAATGGTATATTCCAAGGGACACTATCTAGGGTTGAGTTAACTAGAGATACATGTATAAAAGATGCAATAATTGCAGTGCTGGCTACCACTATATGACTTGTACCTACTGCTATGCGTGTGGGTATCTTTGTGAGGATCATTGAGATAATACCCATCTCTCCTATACCAAAGCCTGCGGCTCCTTGAAAGAAGCCCCCTATGCCGTATCCTATAAAGCGTTTGTAGTATCCGATTTTGGTACGACAGTAATTATAGTGAACGCCGTCTAAGCTGGTTTTAGTAACTTTTTCTCCTTTTGTTTTTGAATAGTCTATTGGATTTTTAGATAACTCTTCTAACCTGTGTTTTTGAAGAGTCTTTGTGTATTTAAGTAAGGTTATAGAGATAATTAGTAAGCTAGCAATCATAAGTAGTAATATACTATGAGGTATAAAAGAAGTAATGAGAGCCCCAGTTATAACTAAAGGTAATGCACCTATTATTGCGTAAGTAGCCAACTTTTTATCTACCAAACCAAAAACCCAAAAAGCCAAAGCAGAGCTAGACAATCCAAAGGACTCTGTTATAAGGCCCAGCTTAACACTTTGGGTGGTGGTTAATGGGTCTGCAAAGATAGGGAAGATTAAAATAAAGAATGGCACAAATAAAGCAGCGCCACTTATACCCAAAGTGTTGACAGTTATAGCTATGCTTAAAGCTATGGGGAACATCCACCAAAATCTTAACCAATAATGAGCATCACCCTTAATGGTCAGTAGCAAGACGGTTAAAAATGCTAGCGCTATTATAGATACAAATATCTGTACTTTTAGATTTGGTTTAGGGTGAGAGTGCTTCATAAGTAGTACAATATATAGTATACTCAATTAATAATAAAAATATAGTTATGTTTGGTAATAAGAAGAAAAAGGAATATAAAAAAGCTACAGAGGCTGCCTCTATATTTGCAATAATAGCAGACCCTACAAGGTGTAGGATAATTAAACTTCTAGTAGATGCTGAGAAGAGTGGACAATGCGTATACGAGGTTGCAGAGACTATAGGGCTTACTCATTCAGCAGCTAGTCATCAACTTAATAAGATGGAAGCTTTAAAAATTGTTGAATGTGTTAGAGTTGGGCAATCTATGTGTTATAGCCTAACAGACTCGGAATTTACTAAAAAGCTAGTTCAAGCTCTTGAGATCTTTTATAAATAGTGCGTAATGATTATGCACATTGTATTTTTGTGTAAGCAGTATAGGTGTAGTATTATATATGAACAGTTACTCATATATGACATTTAACACACCTACTACAATAATACTTTTTGGGGCCATGGGAGATTTAGCTTGGCGTAAACTGTTACCTTCTTTATCTGATCTATATAAACGTAGAAATTTGCCTAAAGATGTAAGGATTTTAGGAGTGTCTAGAGAACAAATGAGTACAACAACTTTTAAGGATTATGTAGCAGGGAAAGTTAACGGAGTGTCTGAAGAATTTTTGGATATACTTTCTTATCTACAAATGGATCTATTAGATGAAGAAGCGTATCACAAGCTTGGTGCTGCTATTTTGGATATGGAACATGAGTTAGGAGTTGATGTTAGAGGTAATAGACTCTTTCACCTAGCAGTACCTCCCACTTTATATAAAGAAGTTTTTAAAAATTTAGGTAATAGTGAAGTTGCTATAGAGGGTCCCACTAATTGGAGTAGGATCTTAGTAGAGAAGCCATTTGGTTATGATAGTGAGAGTGCAGAGGAGCTCAATAGTATAATTAATCAATATTTAAAAGAGACTCAAATATTTAGGGTAGATCATTACCTGGCGAAAGATACTATAGAGAATCTGATAGCTTTTAGATTTTCAAATGCATTATTCGAGCATACTTGGGATAATAACCATGTCGAGTCTGTTCATATAAAGATGTATGAAAGTGGAGATGTTGAGAATAGAGGAGCTTTTTATGAGACAGTTGGAGCCCTAAGAGATGTCGGGCAGAATCACCTATTGCAATTGTTAACCTTGTTGGCAATGGACAGCCCCGGGGAGCTAAATGCTGAGAAAATCTCTTCTATGCGTTTGGGTATATTAAATTCTCTAAGGGTGTACTCTAGTAAAGAAGAAGTAGCTAAGAATACATTTAGAGCTCAATATGACAGTTATAGAGATACTGCTGGTATAAGCGACAATTCAGATACTGAGACATATTTTGCTATACGGGCTTTTGTGGACTCACCGGTTTGGCAAGGGGTTTCGTTTTTGATAGAAGGGGGTAAAGGTATGCCAGAAGACAATATAGAGATACAAGTACAATTTAAAAGGCGTACCCCTTGTGTTTGTGGTGTTAATGGAGAAGGTCATGAGCATGGTAATAGGCTAACTTTCTCTCTACAACCTCAAAAACAAATATCTATACGATTTTGGGTTAAAAAGCCCGGCTTAGAATATGTATTAGAATCTCAAGAGTTAAAATATGTATATGATGATAGTAAAGGATTGCCTGATGCATATGAGCAAGTTTTAAGAGATGCTATTTTAGGTAATCGTACAATATTCCCAACAGCTCAAGAGGTGTGTGCGGCATGGAAGTTTATAACTCCTATAATTAACAATTGGGAGAGTGTGCCTTTGGTGTCATATAAAAAGGGTACTATGCCTTTGTTGCAAGAGTTTAATAAGAATCTTTAATAAAATAAGAATATAATAATGACAAAAATAATAAGTAAGAAGATTGGTTATATTGGGTTGGGTAAAATGGGCTTTAATATGGCTAACAGGCTCTTAACTAAAGGGTGGAAGGTGGTTGCTACTGATGTGAACGATGATGCTGTGGATAGGTTTATAGAGGTTGGTGGTGTGGGATATAAAGATCTTAAGGATCTAGTAAACAATAGTGGAGACCCCGGGGAGAGGGTTATTTGGCTTATGGTGCCACATAATTATGTAGACGGAGTACTTGATGATTTAGGGCTCTTACTAAGTTTTGGAGATATTGTGATAGACGGAGGCAATTCACTATATGAGTTATCTATAGAGAGAAGCAAAAAGATGAGTAAAAAGGGAATAAAATATATTGACGCTGGAGTCTCCGGTGGTCCTGAAGGTGCAAAGAATGGAGTTTGCGTAATGGTTGGAGGAGAAAAAGATACATATAACTATTTAGAGGATTTGTTTAAAGATATATCTGCTAAAGATGCTTATAAATATATGGGTAGGAGTGGTGCCGGGCACTTTGTAAAGATGGTGCACAATGGTATCGAATACGGTATGATGGAAGCAATAGCAGAAGGTTTTAATATCATGAAGCATTCAGACTTCGACCTAAAGATGCTAGATGTGGCAGACATCTACCAACATCAAAGTGTAATAACAAGTAGATTAGTGGGATGGTTACAAAAAGGATTCCAAACTTATGGCGAAGATCTTGCAGAGGTGAGTGGATCTGCCGGTGCCTCTGGTGAGGGAGAGTGGACCCTTAAGGTGGCTGGAAATATGGGTATAGATGCAGGAGTTATTCAACATGCGCTTGATGCTAGGATTGAGAGTCAGAAAGATCCGAGCTATGCGGGTAAACTTATACAAACGATGCGCAATATGTTTGGAGGACATGCAGGTAATACAAAAGTTAGCTCATAAGAGATATATGAAAAATCAAAAAATATTAAAAAGTTTTACTCTCGACAATCTCCCAGATTTAGATACTGTGGTTTTGGGAGCTCTCGAGCTCTTTATGCAATTAGAGTTACCACAAATTGATGTGAGTATGTATAAACGCCCATTAATTGTTGGCTCTGGTAATGCAGAGGCTACCGGTAGGATTATTTTTGAGAAGTTGGATGCTATATTTGCCAGTGAGAGTACCTATGAAGAGAAATTAAAGAATATAGATAATATAGATGGGGTTGTACTTATCTCTGCGAGTGGAGAAAAACATGCACCAATAATCGCACAAAAAGCAAAGGATTTAGGCAAGCAGGTCATACTCTTGACTAATAGCCCAGACTCAACTGCCGCAATGACAGCAGATATAGTATACTCTTACCCTAAAAACCGAGAGCCTTATACATATAATACCAGTACCTATATGGCTATGATTCTTAGCGCAACAAAAGAGGATGCGCAGAAAATATACAATCATATTATTGAGGTGATAGATAAATTGACATTATCAGACTTCTCACTCTTTGATCGCTATTATCTTATTGTACCATCGCGCTTTTCTGGGATTATCCGTATGTTGCAAGTTAAGTTTATTGAGCTCTTTGGACGCACAGTTGCACGAGATGTAGAGACTGCCGAGTATGTTGCTCATGCCACGACAGTAGTACCTGGAGACGAGCTCTTTATTAGTTTTGGTACAGAAGCCGAGCGTAATACTGCTTGGGGTAAAGAGGGTAATCGCTTACACATACCACTCCCAGAGAATGCAAATTATGCAACTATGATGGCGGTGAGTTATTATGTTATAGGTAAAATACAGAAAGTTCGTGCGCCATTATTTAAACAAAATATAAAGAATTATATGCAAGAAGTTAGTAAAGTATTTGGGTACGAATTGAAAGTAATAGTTGATTAAATAAATTATGCATTTACATACAAGTACTCAAATTGGTAAAGACGCTGGAGAGCGTATTGGTGAACTCTTGGCAGAATATAAAAGTATTCCTGTTTTATTACTTTTGTCAGGCGGCTCGGCAATGAGTGTACTTGAGTATATTGCCGTTGAGAATATTGATGAGAGAGTGAGTATAGGGTTGGTGGATGAAAGACTCAATGTAGGAGAGATAGATAGTAATGCACGGCGACTGGTACAAACAAAGTGGTTTAAGAATATAAAAAAGCATAATGTTAATTTAATTTCTATAGAGGAGGAGGTATATAAAAGATGGCGAAGGCAACATCCAGAAGGCAAGATAATCACATTACTTGGCATGGGTACAGATGGACATATTGCAGGGATTTTGCCTATGCCAGAAAATGAAGATCTATTTAGAAGATTGTTCATAGAGACTGATAATTGGGTTACGGGATATATACATGAGAATACCAATAATCAGTTTAAAGAGCGTATCACCATTACTCTTAGGTTTTTGCTAGAGAGTGTTGACCATATAGTTTTATATACTACGGGAGAGGGTAAATGTGCTCGACTAAGTTCTTTGTCTAAAACTTCTGAGTCCTATATTGAGCCAATATGTGCTTTATCCAATAAAGATAATGTAGATGTGTATACTGATTGTGCATAAGTACATTTGCAGTATATACCCTTAGGGGGTATACTGATTTGTGATGGATTATTCAAAAGCAGACAAAAAGAAGTACAGTATACGTCTTAAGAAGATTGAAGGGCAGGTGCGAGGATTGCAAAAGATGGTTACCGATGGTCGCTATTGTATAGATTTAATAACCCAAACTAGTGCAGTGCGTAATGCGTTACGCTCTTTTGAAGACACAATATTGGAGCAACATTTGCATACATGTGTTAAAGATCAGATGCAAAGCGGGAGGAAGAGTGAAGAAAACAGAGCGATAAATGAAGTGTTGAAAGTTTATAAATTAAAAAGGTAGCATATGAATAAGAAAAAAGCTAAAAGAAAATTATACGGAGTAATAGGCGGCACTATCGCTATAGCCCTTTGTTGCTTTACTCCTGTTCTAGTAATATTGCTGGCGGCAATTGGTTTGAGTGTATTTACGCCATATTTAGATTATGTCCTTTTACCAGCTCTTGCAGTTATGGTGGTGGTAACTATTTATTCATTTTATAAATATAAAACAGGTAAATGTGCAAGTTGTGAGTTACAGAAGGAGCGAGAGGACAACATTAAAGATAAAAAAACCAAAATAACTTGTCCAAAGTGTGGACATGTGCAAGTTGAGACTATCCCCACCAACAATTGTCAACCATTCTATAAATGTAATGGATGCGGTGAGGTAATAAGCACACCAAAAGACAGTAAAAATTGTTGTGTCTTTTGTGAATATGCCGAAGACAAGTGTCCTGTACCAAATGTAAAATAATATAGAAAATTAAAAAATTAATAAAATAAAATTATGTTAAATATAGCAGAAGCACATGGAGGGCAGCAAGATAATGACTATGGTGGAGATATGATGGGAGACTCTTGGGGTCAGGGGCATTATATGTATATGGGAGGTTTTGGTTTTTTTATACACTTAATCTTTTGGGTATTAGTGGTAGGCGCTGGTTATTATGTGTACAAGACGAGATGCACATGTAATAAAGGTAAAGTGTCTACACAAGAAAGTGAGGCGGATAAAGAAAACTAATTAATATAATAAATTTAAAATTATGTTAAAAACAACAATATGGATAATCGTAGCAATTATTGCAATATTTGGCTTGTTTGCATGGTCAGCAAAATTACAAAATAGTGATCCAAATGTCGTGACTACTCGTGGCATACATTGGCATCCAGAGCTGCATATATTTGTAGATGGAGAGGAGCAGGAGATACCAGCAAATATAGGTATAGGAGCTGTACACAATCCGATACATACTCACGATGATAGTAATAAGGGGTTAATACATATGGAGTTTGGAGGTCGTGTAACTAAAAATCAAGTTAAATTGAAGGAATTCTTTAAAATTTGGGGTAAGGATATGATGAGCGATTTTGGTGAATTTGAGAAGATGACTGTTAATGGTAAGGAGAGTACAGAGCTTGGAGACTATTCAATGCAACATGAGGATGTTATCAATTTGTATTATACATCTGCTACTCAAAATAAGATTAAATAATTATGAAAGAACATTCTTGTCATAGTCAGCATGGATCACCTGGGATGGGGCATGGCTCTGCCGATGAATTTTTGCACAAATTTTGGATTGTAACCTTCTTACTCATACCACTGGTTGGATTAAATGAGGTGGTGGCCAATGCTTTAGGGTTACCAGTATTTGAGTATGGCAGATATATATCATTTGTACTTGCTACGGTGATATTTTACTTTTCTCTGGTTTTCTTTAAGCATGCAAAGATGGAGCTTGAGATGAAAAAGCCAGGCATGATGACGCTCGTCTCTATGGCTGTACTTGCTGGATACGCTTTCTCCGTGGTATCTACATTTGTACCATCACTAGGGATTGAGTTTTATCTTGAGATCTCAACTTTAATATGGGTGCTACTCTTCGGGCATTATTTAGAGGCAAAATCTAGCTCAGCAGCGGGTAATGCTTTGCAAGAGGTGGCTAAGCTCTTACCCTCAATTGCGCATTTACAAACCTCCTCTGGAGAGGTCAAAGATATTGAAGTCTCAGAGTTGAAAGTTGGAGATATAGTATTAATAAAGCCAGGAGAGAGAGTACCGGCAGACGGTGAGATCGCCAAAGGCGAGGGGCACATAGACGAATCTTTAATATCCGGTGAGTCTAAGCCGGTTAATAAAGGTGTGGGTGATGGTTTGGTCTCAGGATCAATAGTAGTAGATACTACCTTTACTATGCGTGTGACTCGTGTAGGTGCTGACTCTACAGTGGGGCAGATACAGCAACTGATAGAGCAAGCACAAAACACCAAGCCAACCTCACAAAAACTCGCAGATAAAGCTGCGAGTGTACTAACGGTTGTTGCTGGTATCACGGCGCTCCTTACTCTAGTTGTGTGGACATTCTTGCTTGGGCAACCTTTTGTCTTTGGTGTTACGCTGGCTATAACGGTACTTGTTATTGCTTGTCCTCATGCATTGGGCTTAGCGATACCAACTGTTACAACAATAGCCACAAGTCTCTCTACCAAGAGCGGCTTTTTCGTTAAAGATCTCTCTAAACTTGAGGTGGTTAAAAAGGCAAATGTAGTAGTATTTGATAAAACAGGTACCCTCACAGAGGGAGTATTTGGCATTGCTAGTATAACTCCTCAAGAGGGAGTAAGTTATGCAGAGCTGTTGTGTGTAGCGGCTTCTTTTGAGCAATACTCTTCTCACGTTATTGCTCAGACTATTGTAAATAAGGCTAAAGACGATGGTGTTGACATTAAAGATGTAGAGAATTTTAAAAACATAGCAGGCAAGGGATTAACTGGCTCATTGAGAGGTAAGGAGTATTTGGTTGGTAATGCCAAGTTAATGGAGGAGTATAATATCAAAGTACCTAAAGAGGATGTGCAGGGCACTATTGTGTATGTAGCAAGTATCGAGAATTTACTAGGCACTATACTCTTGGCAGACACAATAAAGCCTGAGGCTAAAGAAGCAATAAAGCAGTTAAAAGAGTTGGGGGTAACTCCAGTAATGCTCACAGGGGATAATACGCAAGTAGCACAGGCTGTGGCAGGGGAGCTTGGCATAGATAAATATTATGCAGACGTATTACCGGAGGATAAATATAAATATATAAAAGAGTTGCAGGAGGATGGTAGTAAGGTGCTTATGGTGGGAGACGGAGTTAATGACGCTCCAGCACTTACCCAAGCTGATGTTGGTGTAGCCATTGGGGCCGGTACTGATGTGGCAGTTGAGGCAGGGGATGTGGTGCTAACCAGGAGTAATCCGCTTGATATTGTGCGATTAATTAAACTCTCAAAAGCAGTATACAAAAAGATGGTTGAAAATCTTATATGGGCGCTTGGTTATAATATTGTAGCTATACCAGCTGCAGCGGGGGTGTTTGCATTTGCTGGGTTTTATCTAAGACCGGAGATAGGAGCATTTATCATGAGTCTTTCAACCGTAATAGTTGTAGCAAATGCAATGTTATTAAAGAGGGTTAATTTAAATTAATAAAAATTATTAAAAACATTATGAATTATACAAATAAAGAGTGTGTAAATAATGCAGATTACTCTCACACTAAAAGTGTTGATTTAGACTTTAATACGGCTGTAGAGAAAGTAAAAGAAGCACTATCTACTGAAGGCTTTGGAGTATTGGTTGAGATTGATATTAAGGCAACAATGCAAGAGAAGATTGGAGCCGAGTATGACAACTACGTTATCTTGGGTGCTTGTAACCCAGTATTAGCAGACAGGGCGTTGCGGGCAGAGAAGGAGATTGGTCTATTTTTACCATGTAATGTAATAGTTTATGAAGATGCTGGAGAGGTAAGAGTCTCGACTGTTCTACCGGTAAATATGATGAGGACTGTTGGTAATGCAAGTTTAGACGAGGTTGCTTTAAACGCACAAGAGAGATTGGTAAGGGCAATAAGCAGTGTATAGAATTATTATGAAGAGTATTAGTTGGAGTTATTAAGGATTTTAATAATATATATGTTAATAAGTATGTTAAAATTATAATTAAGATTAATAAATTTAAGAAATAGTAAAATAATATGGAAAATCAAAAAGAACAAAAATTACAAACAAAAAATAGTTATGCGGTGCCCATAGCCATTGTTATAGCGGGGGCATTTATAGCTTTAGCGGTATTTTTTTCTGGTGGTAGAGGTGCGAATACGGCAGTGGCTCCCAGTGTTGATGACCAACAAGTTGATACTACAAATAAATTAAGACCGGTAGATAAGTCAGATCATACCAAAGGCGCTACAAATCCAAAGGTTACGATAGTTGAATATTCTGACTTTGAATGCCCGTTTTGTAAACGACATCACGGTACAATGAATGAAATAATAAAAGAAGAGAAGGATGTGGCGTGGGTATATAGGCATTTCCCATTAGATTCATTGCACCCTCGTAATGCTCGTAAGGTTGCTGTAGCTTCAGAATGCGTTAATAAGCTTGGTGGTAATAATGCTTTTTGGAAGTTTACTGATGGATACTTTAGAGATACATTATCTAATGATAGGACCATTTATGATAAAGTAGTACCTCCTTTAGTAGCTGAAGCTGGTGTAAATAAAAGTGATTTTGATAAATGTGTATCTAGCGGAGAGATGGATAAACATGTACAGGCCGATATAGACAATGCTATAGCTACTGGTGGTAGAGGTACTCCTTGGGGAGTGGTTATAACAGCGTCAGGTAAGACATTGCCATTAAATGGGTCTCAACCTAAAGAGGCTATAAAGCAATTGCTAGACTTTGCACGTAATAATTAATATGATTAAAGTCATTGGTAGAGTTTTAATTAAGCCTCTATATTTTTTGTTAGCTTTTATGATAGCTAGCATAATAATAAGTGTTTCTTTACTCTTCCCCAACAGAGAGTTAATGCTTAAAGTCGCCTCTAGTAACTCTTTAAGCGTTTTGGGGAAAATTAAATTTATAGCTTCATTTTACGGAGCTATAACTACTAACTTTACTTTATTTTCAGCCTTTTATACTTTAACCATAGCCATTTTGTTTGCTATTAACATCACTTTGTTGGCGTTTTATGTTAGGCGTCGACAAAAACTAACCAAAAATATGACTCCAATTTTCGGTACGGGTATAGGAGGTTTGGTTGCGGGATTTTTGGGTATAGGCTGTGCTGCTTGCGGTAGTTTTGTAGTAACCTCATTGTTAAGTTTATTAGGAGCGGGAGCATTGCTAAGTTTTTTACCTTTAGGAGGAGAAGAATTAGGATTAATTGGTATAGCTTTATTATTATATTCTATATATTCTTTAGTTAAAAAGATGGATGAGTCTTTAGTATGTAATGGATAAATTTAAATTAACAAATTATATATTCTTCGGAATTTTGTCTATAGTGGTTTTTGTAGTTCTTGCTCAATTCTCTCAGATATACTCTGATGACCTTAAGAATCTGATGCTTAAAGCTAGTATGTTTGCACCAATAGCTTATATCGGTATAACTATTTTATCTATAGTGGTAGCTCCTCTTGGCTCGGGTTTTTTGGTGCCTTTGGCAGCGAATTCTTTTGGGCCATTTATTACTGCCATATACTCTATAACAGGTTGGTTTATTGGCTCTATAATAGCTTTTTATCTAGCTAGAGAATATGGGCACGGTAAATTGCAACAATTAAATATATGCAAAAAGATTAAAGATCTGGAGGTACACTCTTCTAAACTTCATTTATATTTTGTGATAATTTTATTACGTACTGCTATGCCGGTAGATATTATGAGTTATGCTTTAGGCTTATTTTCGTCCATATCGTATAAGACATTTATATGGACGACTATAGTAGGGATATCTCCATTTGCATTTTTGTTTTCGTATGCTTCGGTATTACCTATTTGGACGCAAGTAGTCGTGTCATTGTTTAGTGTGTCGGTATTTTTGTATGCAGTGTATTTTATTAAAACTTATAAACCTAAGCTATAATAAAATAAGATTACATTAGTGTTTATTTGGTAATATGATATTATAGTGGCAATTGTTTAATATATTATCAAATATAATAAAATCTATATGAATATTCATCCTTTGTTTGTGCACTTCCCCATAGCCCTGTTTGTTTTATTTGTCTTTTTTGAATTTATCACCCTATTTATAAAAAACCAAAAGTTTAGAACTGGCATAGAGCACACTAAATCTGTATTTATAATATTAGGTATATTGAGTGCCTTACCTACTCTAATAACAGGCGGAATAGCTAGTCATTTGGTAGACAAGGGGGATATAGTTGAGGTTCACGAGACATTTGCACAACTTACTGTAGCAGTATTCGGGTTATTGGCCGGTGGTTATACATTGAGAGTATTAGATGCTCTAGGTTGGAGTAAGCGGCTAATTAAGGTACATTCTAGCATTGACTCATTATTTAAATATGGTCGTAAATTGGCAGATTTTGTTATGTTGTCAAATGTGCGCTTGTTTTTGGCGGTTGTAGGCTTAGTGCTTGTAACCATAACAGGAGCATTGGGAGCAAGTATTGTTTACGGTCCCAATATAGACCCAACAGTGCATTTTATATATAGTTTATTTATGTAAAGGTAGGATGATAAAAGTTACTAATTTAACCAAGATTTATAATAAAGGCACCCGTCGAGAGTTGATGGCTCTCGATAATGTTACTTTACAAGTAAATAAAGGGGAGATACTTGCGCTATTAGGACCTAATGGAGCCGGTAAGACTACTCTTATAAATACAATATGTGGTCTAGTAGAACCCACTAAAGGCTCAGTAACCGTTAGAGGTTACGATATTAAGAAAGACTATAGAGACTCTCGCCAATTAATAGGGTTAGTCCCACAAGAGATATTTCTAGAACACTTTGCTACTGTTATAGATGTACTTAGATATACTAGAGGTTATTTTGGTAAAAAACAAGATGAAGAGCTTTATAAAGAGATACTATCTAAGTTATCTATCTTAAATAAGAAAGACGAAAAGATATTCAAGCTCTCAGGCGGTATGAAGAGGAGAGTACTTTTGGCTCGTGCCCTAGTCAGTGAACCAGAAGTTTTGTTTTTAGACGAGCCAACAGCCGGAGTAGACGTAGAGTTAAGGCGAGAGTTAATATCTTTAGTTAAAGATCTAAATAAAGAAGGAATGACGATAATCTTAACCACTCACTATCTTGAGGAGGCTGAAAGACTCTCTGATAGAGTTGCCCTCATAAACAAAGGTAAATTAGAATTTATAAAAGAAAAAGAGAGTCTAGTTGCAGAGCATAAGGGTAAAAGTTTAGAAGACATTTATGTAAATTTAGTAAAAGATAAAAATGAGTAATTTTAAAAACATCAATTGGCTTGGGCTCTGGACTATATATATAAAAGAGATGTCGCGTACCAAAAGAGTAATATTTCAGTCTATAGCTTTCCCCGTACTTACGACTACTTTATATTTTGTAGTATTTGGGGCAGCATTAGGTAATAGGATCAGCGGAATAAATGGTGTGTCTTATATGCAGTTTATAGTTCCCGGACTTATAATGATGGCTTTATTAATTAATAGCTTTTCAGCAGCAGCTTCTGGCATATTTTTTGCTAAATTTACTAATACGATATATGAGATGTTGTCTGCTCCTTTATCATATGTAGAGATTACATTAGGCTATATATTGTCTGCTACAACTCGCGCAGTGATGATAGGATTTATTATTTTTATAGTAGCATTATTTTTTACTCCTTTACACATCCTACACCCCATATGGGCATTATCTTTCTCTATAATAGTGTCTATGATATTTGCCTTATTTGGATTTATAGTAGGTTTATGGGCCAACACTTTTGAGCAGTTTCAATTAGTGCCTTCTTTTGTTATTACTCCCATGTCGTTTTTAGGAGGTATATTTTATTCTTTGAAGATGCTTCCAAGTTTTTGGCAACATATAGCTCTGTTTAACCCTTTAGTATATATGATAAATGGCTTGCGTTGGTCTTTTTATGGAATAACAGATGTGCATCCTGCATTGTCTATGTTACTTATATCTATACTAGCAGGAGTTCTTATGGTGATTATAAGTGTAATATTTAGAACAGGTTATAAATTAAGAAAATAAAATATGAGTTTTAAGAAAATACAAGTACCATCTCTAAATACTTTATTTTTAGGTTTTAGTTTATTGGGTTTATTAGATACGATATATCTTAGTTATACGAGGTATATGCATATAGACAAGATGTTTTGCAATGGACTTAGTGGTTGTGGCATTGTTGAGTCTAGTCCTTATGCTGTTATGTTTGGTGTACCACTAGCTTATTTAGGGTTGTTGTTTTATATGGTGATGTTTATAATAAGTCTTTTGCTTATATATAAAGTGAGTATACCTAGACTGAGAGACGTGGTATTAGCAATGACTATATTTGGAGCTTTAGATTCTATATATTTTATATACTTGCAAGCTTTTGTAATTAAAGCTTTTTGCTTTTATTGCATCATCTCTGCCATCATTACTTTTTGTTTGGCTACGTTAGCTATATTTATGTGGCTAAAGAGGAATGTTGAAGTACTTTAGTTTCTATTATTTATGATATTTACGTAACGCTTTTGCTAATGTTAAGGTAAAAACAAATAGAGTGATGGAGACTAATAAGGTCGTACTATTTATATGCAACATAGATAAGTCAAAGTCAGAGACATTCTCAAAACTGGCTCCAAGAGCAATAAATGTACTCATGCCTGGAATTATACCTATGAACGTTGCTAGGGCGTAACTACGCCACCTGGCCTTCATGGCTCCACAAGCTAAGTTAGTCAAATCAAAGGGGAAGAACAAAAAACGAGCTAGTAAAACAGATATAAAAGTCTCGTTGCAGATTTTAGTAACCATTGGCCCTATAAATGTATCTTTAAATTGTATATTTTTGCCAAAGAAACGTCCTATTAAATACACAAAGCTGGCTGAGAGATTCTCTCCTATCATTGTAAATATAAATCCTCCCCAAAACCCAAACATAACCCCAGACAGGGTAGTAAGCAATACAGCGGGGAAGAGTATAAGTGGCCGAAATATATAAAATAGCATATAGATTAAGGGACCCCAAAGTGTACTAGTGATAAAACTGGCTAACATTATGGATAGTTCTTTAGTATCTAGACCATGAGCCACTTTATATGAGTTAAATATATATAATAGTATTCCCCAAAATATTAAAGCAGATATTTTAGTAAAATGTTTTTTAAATAAGTTTAATATGTCTACCTTAATAGTTTTAATAGTTTCTGTTAAAAATTGGTCCGATGCTTTTTTAAATACTTGAGAGTAACTCGGGTAAGGGAATATCATATTATTTAACTTCCACATAGATTGTCTACTTTTAATAGCTAAAGTTAAAAAGGCTAGCATATCTCCTCCGCGTGCATGTGCTATATGCCCTCCTAGAATCCTACCTGATAACCGCTTAGCTATTATAACTAGCACTCCGCCTGTACCATCTATCCTGGATCTGTCTACTATCTTTGCAAAAGGTACTACTATTTTTATTATTGAGTTTTCTCCATAATCTTTTATCGCTTGTTTATAGGACAAACCAACTTGGGCCAGTTCAGGATCGGTGTAAGTAACTTTAGGTACTACTCTTATTTTAGTAAAAATAGGTAAAGGTATTAATATTTGTTTTATTACATTCCTGGCGGCATCATCTGCTACATGAGTAAATTTTAGCCTGTCTGTAACATCGCCTATTGCAAAAATATGGTTTATATTGGTCCTATATTTCCTATTTGTTGTTATGCCATATTTTGTATATTTTACCCCAGCTTTCTCAAGGTTTATCTGAGTATTTGCTATTCTACCTATTGATATTAAAACAGCGTCATTAGGAATTTTAATTGTATTTATAATTTTATCTTCTTTTTTTATTTCAAAAATAGCTTCGCCATCTTTTGTAAATTCTTTTATGTAAGCATTGCCTATAAAGGTAATACCATCTTTGTTAAATTGATCCTCAAGCTCTTTCGCTACTTCGGGCTCTTCTAGTCTACCCAGAGCATTGTCTATACTGGCTATTGTTACATTACTGCCTAGTCTTGCGAAGGCTTGTCCCAACTCCATCCCTATTGGTCCAGATCCTATAACCAAAAGCCTTCCTGGTATATTGTCTAAATTAAATATAGAGTCACTTGTGTGAGCATTGGCATATTCTATACCCGGTATGTCAAGTGTACGTGGACTACTACCGGTACTTATTATTATATATTTGGCACAGTAAGATTCGTTACCAACTTTTACATGATACTTATCTACAAATTGTGCATCTCCAAAAATAACCTTTACACCTAAGGCTTCAATATTCTCAGGACTCTCTTCTTTTAAAAAAGACTGTATAGTATCACGCACTTTGGGTAAGGCGTTTTTTATTACATCTTTTAGTAAATAAGTATTAGTTTTTATTGATTTGGCATATTCAGATTGATGTATTAAAGCTTTAGAGGGTACACAACCTGAGTTTGTGCAATCTCCACCTATTTTATCTTTTTCTATCAATAAAACACTTTTACCTGCTTTAGCTAACCCTATAGACGCTGTTAGGCCTCCACTACCTGCGCCTATAACTATTATATCAAAATCTTTTTTCACAATTTTTATTATTAATTTATTTTAAATATTAAGTTAATTATAATCGGTTGTGGACAATTGTACACTATTAAAAAACGGAATATGTTAATATATGAATATTAATAGTTACATTATACATTATTTATGAAATCATTAGTAATAGGAGTAGTAATACTAGTATTATTTATTGCGGGTTTTATGGTATTTATACCTAAGTCAAATAGTACCCAAGTTGATACACCTAAACAAGAATTTAATGATACTAACAAAGAGTTGCAGAATAATATAAAAAACAAGGAGACAACATCTGAAGAAGCCGGGAGATTAGTAGAATATAAAGATGGTACGGATTTAGATAATTTGACAGGTATTAATATTTTATTTTTTAAAGCATCTTGGTGTATAACATGCAAGCAATTATACGATGCTTTAGTTAAAGAGAAATCTAAAATACCTAAAGGCGTAACTATATGGGTTGTAGACTATGACAGTAATCAAACACTTCGGCAAAAATATGGAGTAACCTCACAACACACACTCGTACAAATCGATAATAAAGGTAATAAGATAAATCTTTGGCGAGGAGGATATTCAGTGGCTGATGTTATGAGTAATGTGAGATAATATTATGGAACTTATACCTATTTCTTTTATAGCAGGCATCCTTACCATTCTTGCTCCTTGTGTATTGCCAGTATTGCCAATAGTAGTAGGGAGTATAATAGCTGGTAAGAGGCAAGTGTTGCGCCCATTTATAATAGTCGGATCTTTGGCTTTTAGTATAGTTGTATTTACTTTGTTACTAAAAATAAGTACTATATTTATAACTATACCAGACAGTTTTTGGAAGTGGTTTTCAGCTAGTATAATATTTATTTTTGCCTCCTCACTACTATTCCCAGATATATGGGCTAAGATCCAACATAAAATTGAAAAGATATTGTCTAAAGATGGTGCTAACAGACAACTCGCAAAAAGCTCAAAAGATGAGAGTTTATTGGGAGCAATATTTGTAGGGGTTGCTCTTGGGCCAGTATTTTCAGCTTGTTCACCAACTTTTTTTGTTATTTTGGGTACCGTATTACCTGCCAGCTTTTTTGTAGGTTTACTTAATTTGATAGCTTATGTGTTTGGACTGGCTGTAGTTTTGTTACTTATAGCCTTTGCAGGACAACGCATAATGGGTACGCTCATAATAGCTTCAGACCCGAAGGGCTGGTTTAAAAGAGGGATAGGTATATTGTTTGTTATTATAGCTATCTTAATATTAACAGGGATAGATAAGAAAATTGAAACATATTTTGTAGATAAAGGTTATGGAGTAACTCCAATAGAGCAGAATTTATTAAAAAATTATAATAGTAAGAGTATGATAATAAATACAAATAAAGAATCAAATAAAATAAGAGAAATTAGTGGGGTCAAGCTACCTTTATCTAATTCAGAGATTTTATCTGGTGGTCCGCCTAAAGACGGTATACCACCACTTGATAATCCTAAGTTCGTCTCAAATCCCAAAGCTATATATTTAAATCCTGCAGATGAAGGTATAGGCGTAATAGACGAGGCTGGTAGAGCAACATTTTATCCATTTAGGATTTTAGTTTGGCATGAGATAGTCAATACTAAAATACAATATAAAGATCGAGAGTCTTTCCCAATCTCTATTACTTATTGTCCACTTTGCAAAACAGCAATAGCTTTTGAAGGTGTGGTTGCAGGAAAGTCCATAACGTTTGGTACGTCCGGTAAGTTATGGCAGAGTAATCTATTAATGTATGATAGACAAACTGATGAGAATAAAGAATCCTTGTGGTCTCAAGTATTAGGTGTAGCGGTGCAGGGTCCAGCCACTGGCATAAAATTAAAAATATATCCTAGTACGATAACAACTTTTGCGAAGTGGAAAAACGATCATCCACAGACCTTGGTTTTAAGTAAAGAGACTGGGTTTAATAGAGACTATAGTAGAAGTCCGTATGGTAATTACGACAAGAGTAGAGAGATTTACTTTCCAACGGATTTTACTGATATCAAGATACACCCCAAAACTCGTATATTAGGTCTAGAAGTAGACGGTAATTATATAGCTTTTGAAAAAGATAAAATTAAAACAGGTAAAAGTAATGTAACATTTGCAGGGGAATTTATAACTATCAACCGCACAAAGGGCGATACTATTACTTTTACTATTAACAATAATCAAGTGCCTTTTATAGAAGGATTTTGGTTCTCCTGGCAGGCCGTACACCCTCAAACTGAATTATATTAAATATTGGAATAGTAGATTAAACTATTATAATTGTGTTAGTATGGTAGTTATTATGGCTAAAGATATGGTAGTAAACAATGTGCATATATTACGTAAGAAAAGAGGTCTTACTCAAGAAGGCTTTGCCAATCAATTAGGTATTACTAGGCAAACTGTTATAGCTATAGAGAAGGGGAATTATGTACCTTCTGTACTTTTGGCACTGAAGATAGCTAGTTTCTTTAAAAAACCATTAGAAGAGATATTTAAAATAGTAAAATAAAAATATGAAAGATAAAAATATTCAAGAAATGACAATATCAGGAGGACTAATCGTGCTACTTATTCTTTTTGTAAATCCTTTTAAATTTTGGATGCCCAGTATGATGTTGTTAACTATGATACTGGCATTAGTAGTACTCTTTGCAGTATTCGCTAGTTTTGTATGGAGAGAGCACTCACAAGATGAGCGAGAGTCAGTACATAAGATGATGGCTGGGCGTGTTGCTTTTTTGATAGGTGCAGGACTCTTGGTAGTGGGGATTATTTACCAGAGCTTTCACCATACTTTAGATGTGTGGTTGGTGGTTACGCTAGTAGGGATGATTATAGCTAAGATATGTGGCTTAATATACATGCAGAATAAGCATTAATGAGTTATCCACAAGTTTAGATGTAAAGTCTCTTTGACATTATATATCAGTTTATTATAATATATTTATTATTAAAAGCTTATAAAAACTGAGAAATATGAATAAAACAATTATAATGGCAATAGTAGTAATTATACTGGGTGCTATTGGGTATATAACTATAAATAACAATAATCATAAAGCAATGTCTGACGAGATGAGGGATGGCGAGGTTATGTTAGATACTATGGACGATAATATGGGTAAGGGTGATTCAATGATGGATGAGAATGAAGTGACTATGACAGATAAAATGGGAGAAGAAAAGATGAAAGATGACTCATCAACATCAAAGATTTTTAATATTTCCGGCACTAAATTCGCATTTGATGTTAAAGAAATTCGTGCAAAGAAGGGGGATACCATAACAATAAATTTTAAGAGTGCAGACGGTTTGCACGACTGGGTGGTAGATGAATTTAAAGCCTCAACAAATAGGGTACAAACAGGAGAGCAAACATCAGTTACATTTGTGGCGGATAAAGTTGGCACATATGAGTACTATTGCTCTGTAGGTAATCATCGTGCAGCCGGTATGGTAGGTAAACTTATAGTCGAGTAGTATGAAATACTCGACATTAGTATTAATAGCTGTCGTATTAGCGATAATAGTAACTTATTATTGGCATCAAAACCGTAAAAGTAATACTAGTGAGCGACATACCGACATAAAAGCGTTGAACAAATATGCAGTGGCAACATTTGCTGGTGGGTGCTTTTGGTGTACGGAGAGTGATTTTGAGAAGGTTGATGGTGTAGTAGATGCTGTGTCTGGTTACATTGGTGGTACAGTGGAGAATCCAACATATCATCAAGTAGGTAGCGGCACTACAGGGCATAGAGAGGCATCGCAGGTATACTATGATCCTTCTGTAGTGAGTTATGCTCAGCTTTTAGATGTCTTTTGGACTCATATTAACCCTACAGATGCTGATGGGCAATTTGCAGATAGAGGTGAACAATACTCTACAGCCATATTCTACCACAATGATGAGCAGAAAGAGATGGCAATAGAGAGCAAAAGACAATTGCAAGAGAGTGGCAAGTTGCCAGCAGACATTGTTACAAAGATACTACCTGCTACAGACTTCTACATTGCTGAGGACTATCATCAGGATTACCATAAGAAGAATCCTCTACCATATAAGTATTATCGTAATGGTTCAGGTAGAGACAAATATATTAAAGAACAATGGGGGGATATTGCCGAGAGGGTCTTGCATAAACAAGAGTGCATTACATCTTTATGTGAGGAGCATCGGCTAAACGTAAGTACAGGAGGTTTTGTAAAGCCAAGTGATGAGGAGCTTAAGAAGATGCTTACACCATTGCAATATAAGGTTACTCAGCAAGAAGGTACTGAGCGACCATTTCACAATGAGTATTGGGACAATCATAAAGAGGGTATATATGTAGATATTGTCAGTGGTGAGCCACTCTTCTCTAGTACAGACAAGTTTGACTCTGGCACAGGGTGGCCTAGCTTCTTAAAGCCTATTGAGCCTGGAGTGGTAACAGAGAGAGATGATTATAAACTCTTGCAAAAGAGAATAGAAATCCGCAGTAAGATAGCAGACTCTCACTTAGGGCACATAATAATGGATGGCCCAGAGAGTAATAATTATGTCAGGTATTGTATGAACTCGGCATCATTGAAGTTTATCCCTAAAGAGAAACTTAAGAACACCAAGTATGAGAGATTCTTAAAACTTTTTGAGTAATTTTATATATGGTATACTTTATTTTAAATTAATAGATTAAAATAGTAGGTATAGATTATGAAGTATATAATAGGAATTGTAGCATTAACTATAGGGTTACTTATATTGTATTCTGTAGTCGGTAATAGTTATAAAAGTACAAATCAAATCGTAGACATTAATAGTAATAAAAAAGAGGATATGAGACAATCAACAAGTTCGTCGCAGGTAGAGCAAAATAATGAGATTACAAGGGCAACACTTAAGACCAACCAAGGGGATATAATACTAGAACTTTATCCAAATAAGGCACCTAAAACAGTAGCAAACTTTCTAAAGCTGGCAAAATCTGGCTTCTACGATGGAGTAAAATTCCACAGGGTTATAAAGGGCTTTATGATCCAAGGTGGAGACCCGCTAAGTAAAGACGACTCAATGCAGGCGAGCTGGGGCACAGGAGGTCCAGGCTACAAATTTGAGGATGAGTTGCCACAAGCAGGAGAGTATGAGATAGGCTCATTGGCGATGGCCAACTCAGGACCAAATACCAATGGTTCACAATTTTTTATTGTTACTGGTGATGATGGTGTAAATTTACCGCCCCTTTATTCTTTATTTGGTAAGGTGATTGGTAGTATGGATGCTGTAAGAAAAATAGAGAACACTCCAACGGGCCCAGCAAATAGGCCACTAGAGCCAATGGTTATAGAGAGTATAGTACTCGAGTAAGGTCCTCTATGACAATAGAGGAGTATCACGCGTTTTGCTTGTCTTTGCCTCATACCTTTGAGGACTTTCCATTTGACCAGGAGACTATGGTATTTAAGGTTGGGGCGAGTAAGAGCGAGGGTAAAATGTTTGCCTTAACTCACATAACAAATTTTGAGTATATTAATCTTAAAGTTGACCCAGATGAGTCATTAAAGCTTCAAGACAAGTATGCCGGCAGTATAAAGCCCGGCTATCATATGAATAAGAAGCATTGGATAAGTGTGTCTATGGACGAGAGCTTACCAGACGAGTTAGTAGAAGAGCTTATATTAAACTCATATAACTTAGTAAAGAGGTCATTACCAAAGAAGGTACGTGAAAGTATGACTACTTAGTGCAAGGGGAATCAAATATGATACACTAGGTAAATTATGAGTAGTTTTGATGAGTGGAATAAGCAAAAGAAGAAGTTGAACAATGATGATGTGAGTGTTGAGAGGTTTTTTCACTATCGTGATGTTTGGTGGTGTAAGCTGGGTAAGAATGTGGGTTTTGAACAGGATGGTAAGGGCGGTGAGTATGTCAGGCCAGTATTAGTGCTCAGAGCTTTAGGTAAGGATACTCTGTTGGTAGCACCTTTGACTACATCTAAAGATAAACACTTTTTTAGAATAAGTGTAGGTAAGGTAGATGGTAAAGACGCAAAGGCCATAATATCTCAAATTAGAACAGTTGATGCAAGAAGGTTGTTAGTAAGGATAGACGTTGTTTCCTATGATAGGATGAATAATCTCAAAAAAGCCATCAAGAATTTATTTTGATGGCTTTTTTGCTTCTTTCCCAACCTCAAAGAAGTTGGGCAGATCCCTCAAAGGGGACAACTTGTAAATACATTATAAAACATGAGTAAAAAAAAGCAAGTACAAAAGAATAATAAGAAATTTGAGCTGGTGAGTGAGTATAAGCCGGCTGGGGACCAGCCGGCGGCTATTAAGTCATTGGTAAAGGGTTTGAGCAAGAAAAATAGTCGCCAGACACTACTAGGAGTAACAGGCTCGGGCAAGACTTTTACGATAGCTAATGTTATAAAGGAGGTGCAGAAGCCAACCCTTGTGATAGCGCACAATAAGACGCTCGCTGCCCAGCTTGCCAGTGAGTTTAAAGAGTTCTTCCCTAACAACGCCGTGCACTACTTTGTCTCTTATTATGATTATTATCAGCCTGAGGCGTATATGCCCATTACAGACACTTATATAGAGAAGGAGGCCGTAGTTAATGAAGAGATAGACAGACTCCGTCACGCTGCCACACAGTCACTCCTGACTCGTGATGACGTGCTCATAGTCGCATCTGTCTCTGCTATAT
>JALWOZ010000009.1 GCA_027083345.1 Candidatus Kaiserbacteria bacterium | reverse complement strand
AATCCGCGCGCCTCGCGCCCGCGCCCATTTTTGCTCACACCGCGCATTTGCGCGCCCTTTTGCCTGTCTGCGCGCCCTCGGCGCGCCACAGTTCTGCGCTCTCCAAGCGCGAAGTTCTACTTTGTGATCCCGGGGGGAGTCGAACCCCCGTTTCCAGGATGAAAACCTGGCGTCCTAACCGTTGGACGACGGGACCTGATGGCAGTATTATACATAATTATTTACGTGGCGCTATAATATTCTATGCAGAATATTCAAGAAATGCTTATAGATAAATAGCAAAAGAAAAACCGCTCTATTTATTGGTGAGCGGTTCAGTGGTTATGTAGTAGGTTACACCGTCTTTTTCAAACGAGAAGAGAGGCGTTTTTTTACAATTATGTTTTGCGGTTGTGGCATAATACCCCATCATGTCAGGGATTGCGACACACTGCCCGTGCTCAGTCTTTTTTAACAGAAGCACGATTTGGTCTTTAAATTCTTGTGTGATCTTTAGCATAGCTACTCCTTTTTCGTTTATTGACAAACCCGCCGATGCGAGTTTTGACTAATGATATACTACTAAAATCGTCAGGAAAAGCAACCCTTTCACCATTTGGTAGGTTTAATATAGTAGCATCTTCTTCAAAGAAAGTCTTTTTACTCAAACCAAAGTCTATAATGCAAGGGTTGCCGGTTTTCTTGTCTACCATTATATTGCCTGCATGTAAGTCGCGGTGGTAATAGTGATTATCGTGCATTTTAGTAACAAAAGTTTCTAATTTCCTGAAAAAAGAGTCTATATTAAATGTCTTTGGCAAGATGGCTTTATCCCCCAGTACATCTTTTATAGATACAGCATCTAGTTGTTGCATCATAATAGCTCGTAGGTTTGCATAACGTATAACACATTGCACTTTTGGGACTATTACATCATTTGTTTGTAATTTTGCTATCTCATCTTGTAAATCGGCTTCTCGAGCAACATCGTTTTCTCCATGTATGACATCTTGTCTGTCTTTATTAAAGAGTATTTTATAACATGTATCTGGTGTATTTATGGAACTTATTACTTTACCGCTTTTACCTCGACCCAGCTCTATATGGTGTATTTTATCTGATTCTAGGCGTGATAAGTAATTGGCTATAGCTTTTGGGCAATTATCTTTTGATTCTACATGAGAAGGTCTGTCGGTTTTATTAAGAGCCTCAGAGCGTTTTTGTAAAAAATCTTCTAGTTTGATAACGGCGTCTAGAGGCTGCATGTTACTAATTTTGTCTTCCCATGTTTCTTGTAATGGTTTGGGTAGCTTTTGTAGGAGGGTATTTACAATCTCTTCAGTTTCTTGATTGTCGGATTTGTCAAGATTATTATTGTGTAGATGTTCTATTGTCATAAATTTGGTGATTATCTATGTAATATATTGTAGCACAGTCATAAGTATTTTATTGCCGTGTGTTACAATATGCAGGATGTTAAAGAGTATTGAGTTAAATGGATTTAAGTCTTTTGCCAAAAAGGAGACTCTATTATTTGATAATAAAATAACAGCTATAGTGGGCCCCAATGGCTCGGGTAAGAGCAATGCTGCAGAGGCCTTTAGGTTTGTGCTTGGAGAGCAGGGTGGTAAAACGATGAGAGTTAAAAAAAGTACCGACTTAATTTGGGGAGGATCACATACTATACAGAGAGGTTCGAGAGCAGGAGTAAAGGTTGTGTTAGATAACTCTGATCGTAGGTTAAATATTGATTTTGGTGAGGTTATGATAGAGCGTATAGTATTTAGAGATGGTACTACCGAATATAGTATTAATGGATCCAAAGTTAGATTAAAAGATATACAAGACTTATTAGCAGGTGCAAATGTAGGTAGCTCTGGGCACCATATTATCTCACAAGGAGAGGCGGACAGGGTTTTGCGAGCAGGAATTAAAGAGAGGAGAGAGATGTTAGAAGATGCACTTGGCTTAAAGATTTATCAATTAAAGAAAACTGAAACGAAAAGAAAATTAGATGTAACAGAGAAGAATTTAGAAGTGGCGGAGAGTAGACAAAGGGAGTTGGCACCGCAATTGAGATATTTGAATAAGCAGGTGGAGAGGCTTGAGAAGATGCGTAATACAAGAAAGAGCTTAAAGGATGTCTTTACTGTGTATTACGCTTTGGAGATTAAAGATATTCATTTGGAGGAGGAATCAGTGTTTGAGAGTATGGGGGCACCACAAGCAAATCTAATGAAAGCGCAAGAGAGGATAAAAGTGTTACAGAGTAGTATTGAGCTAGAGAGTAAGATGACGGTTGGAGTTAATCAGAAAGTAGACACAGAGGTAGAAAAACAGAGACAACAGTTAGTGTCTCTTCGGAGTATGCAGGCAAGGTTGCGTACAGAGTTAGGTAAGGTGAGTGGGCAACTAGACATGCTTAAAGAATTTGAGAACAGGGAGGAGGTAGGCATGGAATCTGTCCCTCTAGAGGAGGTTAGAGTTGTTTTGCAGACCGTGTTAGAGTTTTTAGATAAAACTGATATTAAAAGAGCAAAGGCATTGATTAATGATTTTTTGGGGGACAAGCGCACCACTTCTAAAAAACAATTAGGTGATAAGTCTGACGTTGCAACAGAGAGGCACAAATTGGAGAGTATTAAAAGAGAGTTAGAGGAGCAGGTAGCGGGGCAAGAAGAGGCCATCTCTCGGCAAGAGTTTAAGTTGTCAGAGTTGCAACATAGCGTAGATGTATCTAAACAAAAAAATACAGAAAATGAGAGAGATTTATATAAGGAGAAGGCCAAGCAAAAAGAATTAGAGGGAGTGCTAGCAGAGCTTGAGAGGAGGAGGGTAGATGTGTCGTTGCGTAGAGAGAAATTGCAAGAGAACTTGGGAGAAGTGCAAGTCTTATTAAAGGAGAGTCTAGATTTTAAGGATGTTGATTTAGCAGGAGTTAAGTTTAAGCCTACAAGTAAGGATGTAGAAAGGTTAAAGATACAACTCGAGCAATATAGTGAGACAGGCTCGAATGTCGAGGTGGAGTATAAAGAGGTTAAGAGTCATTATGACTATCTCTCTCAGGAGGTTAAGGATCTAAAAGGGGCTATTATCAAATTAAAGGAATTGATAAAAGACTTGGATACAAGAATGCAGTTAAAGTTTATTGAGGGTATAGAGATTGTCAGTAAAGAGTTTAATAACTTCTTTGCTACTTTATTTGGAGGTGGTAGCGCAAGTATAGAGCTTGTAACAATTGATGATAATCTAGAGTCAGGAGAGCTACTAAAAGGAGTAGAAGTAAGAGTTTCTCCACCCAGAAAGAAAGTGGCAACTCTCGAGACTCTTAGTGGAGGAGAGCGAGCATTAGCTTCTATAGCCCTCATTTTTGCTATGAGTCAAATTAACCCACCTCCGTTTTTGATATTAGACGAGACAGATGCGGCATTAGATGAGGCTAACTCTCAAAGGTATGCAAGTATTGTTAAACAATTGTCTGAGCGTAGTCAAGTTATTTTAATTACTCACAATAGAGCGACTATGGCGTCTGCAGATACTTTGTATGGTGTAACCATGGGTAATGATGGTGTGAGCAAGTTACTGAGTGTGCAACTCACAGATGCTCAGCAGTTTGCTAAGTAGCATTTTACAAACAAGCCTGCATAATATTCAAACCCGGGGCAGTGGGCGGCTAGAGGTATAGGGTTTAAATATTATGCGGGCTTGTTTTGAGTAGTATTATAGAATTATTTGCCAGTCAATTTGATTAGTTTCAGTATCGGCTTTGCGGAGCTTTACCTTAACTCTTTGACCAATCTGGAATTTATTCTTAGTACGTTTACCTACTAGTTGAAAGTGTTTTGCATCAAGCTCGTAGAAGTCGGCTCCAGGTAACTTGCTTATATGAACCATACCTTCTGCACGGGTGTTAACTTCTGAGACGAATATACCAAAGTCTGTTACACCGGTTATCTCTCCATCGAAAGTTTGTCCAACTTTATTTGCAAAGAGTTGAGTTAGGGCACCTTTAACAGAGGCGCGCTCAGCTTTTACGGCTTCTATCTCTTTGTCTGTACTTTTTTGTGCTAAAGCTCTGTACTCTTCTATCTCGTGTTTAGGTAGTGGTTTATTACTTAGTAAGCTTGCTAATATTCTGTGAGTTATTATATCTGGGTATCGACGTATGGGTGATGTAAAGTGAGTGTAATCATTAAAGCCTAAAGAGTAGTGTCCAATATTCTTAGAAGTATAAGTAGCCTTTGCCATGGCACGTAGTATGGCAGTGTTTATAATTTTCTCATACTCTGTATTGTCTACAGCCTTTAATACTTTATTTATAGAGTGTGGATTTACTGAGCCATCTTTATTAATTTTTATAGGTTTACCAATAGCACGTAAAAATATGTTTAACTCTTCTATTTTCTCTATATTTGGCTTGTCGTGTACTCTATATATACCTATACAGTTATTCTTACCTTTGCACTTTTTGGATATGTAAGTAGCTACAGCCTCATTGGCCAAGAGCATGAAGTCCTCTATCATACCCATAGTAGGTAGATACTCTTTGACTTTTGCTCCTGTAACTTTCCCGGAGTCGTCAAAGCTAAACTCAACCTCAGAGGTGTTGAATCTTATAGCTCCTCCTTCTTCACGCCTTAAGCGTATAAGTTTGGAGAGTCGCATTAGGGTTTTTAAGGCAGTTACTAACTTAGCAGGATACTTGTCTTGTAATTTACCATCTATTATATTTTGTGCTTGTTTATATGAGAGACCATAGTCTACCCTTGTCTTGCTTTTAGTAAATTTTTTGTTAATTATTTTAGCATTGTTATCAAGCTCAAACACTGCAGAGAGGGTTAGCTTGTCCTCGCCCTCACGCAAGCTACATTCGTGTTCTGAGAGTGAGGATGGGAGCATATGCTCAACTTTGTTTACCAAGTATACACTCGTAGTCTTTTCTCTAGCTTGTTTGTCTATCTCTGTGCCGGGCTTAACATAGTGAGAGACATCGGCTATGTGTATACCGATTTCATAATTACCGTTGGGGAGCTTTACAAAAGATATGGCATCATCAAAGTCCTTAGCTGTCTCAGGATCTATTGCGACTGTCAGTTTGTCCCTGAAGTCTTCTCTAATTAATGTAGACTGTTTTATCATAATAATGAAGTTGAGCATAGCACATAATTACTTGCAGATACAGGTAAGTTCTGGTACACTCTGCGCCATAATGTTAAAAATAAGGTTACAAAGGATAGGACGTCGTAATGATCCACATTTTCGTATGCTTGTTGCAGAGCACACCGCCGGACCCAAGAGTAATAAATTTGTAGAGAAGGTTGGTACACTAAACCCTAAGACTAAAGAGTTGCAACTTAATGCAGAACGTATTAAATATTGGCTCTCTGTTGGGGCTAAAGCTAGCGATAGGGTACATAATATGCTAGTTAAGGCCGGTATAATAAAGGCAGACACTATCAATGTGCTACCACAAAAGGCTCCTGTGATTAAAGAGGTTTCTGCTACATCAGAGGCTACACAGGACAAGGGAGAGGAGGACGCATCTGATACAGGCGATAAGACAGATGAAGTATCTGACACAGAGGAGGTTACAGAGGAGAAAGTAGAGGATTCAGCAGAAGAGACAAAAGAAGAGAAGGCAGAAGAAGAGGTGTAATAAGAGACTGTGCTCTGTGTAGACTTGGCGTAGTAGGGAGAAATCATTTGCAATATCACCGCAATATGCAACAATAAGCAAACCACGTGAGTGGGTTTAATAATTATCAGTAAACTAATATAACAGCATGGAACAAGATCAAGCATTTTTAGAATATGTAGTTAAGGGGTTGGTAGACAATCCGGATTCAGTAGTGATTAATCGTACAGTAGACGAGATGGGAGTACTTCTTACTCTTACAGTACACCCAGATGATATGGGTAAGATTATAGGTAAGGCAGGCAATACAGCTAAGTCTATCCGCACACTTCTAAGAGTAGTGGGAATGAAGACAGACGCAAGAGTAAACCTAAAGATAGAAGAGCCAGAGGGTGGTCGTGGTCCAGCCTACTCTCGTGAGGAGTCAACACCAGAAGCAGAGGAGGCTCCGCAAGAGCCGGAGTCTGCAGCAGCTAGCGCAATAGATGATGCATTGGGAGATCTTAAGGTTTAATTAAGTAAAAACTAACTATATAAAAGACCGTTGCGAGTACTTGCAATGGACTTTTATATTTGTAATTATAATACTATGATACATTTTCATATTATTTCGCTATTCCCTGAGAGTATTAAGCCTTATTTGGAGAGCTCTATGTTAGGCAGAGCGCAGAAGAGCAAGAAGATTAAAATAAATTATTATAATCCACGCGATTATTCTAAACATAAGAGTAAGAGTGTAGACGACAAGCCCTATGGTGGCGGGCCCGGTATGGTGCTCGAGGCTCCGAGCTATCTCTCTGCTATAGAGAGTGCCGTGAGAGGCAAGAAGAATGTGGAATATATATTCTTCACTCCAAGTGGTGAGCAATTTACAAATAAAATTGCGAGAGAATTGGCAAATTTGGATATTATTAATGGTAATAAGTCTAAAAAAACATTAAAGAGCCTAATAGGCTTAGC
>JALWOZ010000008.1 GCA_027083345.1 Candidatus Kaiserbacteria bacterium | reverse complement strand
TAGCAGTCTCAGGAACAAACAAACTTTCAATTACCAACACCGGCACCGGCAACAGCTTCCAAGTTAACGATCAGGCAAGTGATACTACACCGTTTGTTATTGATGCTGGGGGTAATGTTGGGGTTGGGACGGGGAGTCCAAATAACAAATTAGACGTGCGAGGCTATGGTAACTATGGTTATACTGGCGGAGGATGGGGAGACTTCAGTATAGGTGATGGCACAGATGGTTTTGCTGTAGGAGTGGCCAATGGTGGCGCAGGTGCAGGAGACACAACCTTGTTTGCTCGCTCTCCGTCTGGTACGAGGAGATTGATGTTTGGCACACATGATGGAACGACTGGCACGACCCACATGACTATACTAAACTCAGGCAACGTCGGCATCGGCACCACAGCACCAAAGGTTAAATTACAAAGCTCTGGCTCAACACCGTCGGCATCTCCAACACTCGGTACTGCGTCTGGTGGTTTCTACCTTACAAACACAGATACGAACTACGGACTCTTAGGAGGAGTGGATAGTGTAACAGGTAATAGTTGGCTACAAGTACAACGCACAGATGGTACAGCTACTGCATATAACTTAAACCTTCAGCCGAGTGGAGGCAACGTCGGCATTGGGACGACGAGTCCGGGGGCGAAGTTACATATAGCGGGAACTGGAAATGTTGAACAATATATAGAAAATACTTCAACAGGATTAGCAAGGACATATTTTAAGCGTAATGGCTCATGGATAGGTTCTATAGGGTCAGACAGTAGTGGGAACTTCTCGCTAGGTTACGGCGGCTCTGCTTCTCCAAACGATCTGGTTATTAGTAGCACTAGCAACGTCGGCATTGGGACGACTGCGCCAGGAAATAGGCTTGAGGTAGACGGTACAGGTGGTGTAGGGCCGGTGCGTTTAAGAAATACTGGAGCTACAGCAGGGTATCATTGGAATATGGGCCCGGATGCAAATAATAATTTCATAGTATACAATCACGCCGGTACAGGTGTATTTATTTTAAATGGGGGTGTAGTATGGAATCAGAATTCGGACCGGCGACTTAAAAAGAATATAACTACCTTACCTACTTCTACCATAGACAAACTCCTTAAAGTCAATCCGGTTAGTTTTAATTGGCGTAGTGTTACCGCTACAGACAGGACACAAATAGGTTTTATAGCTCAAGAGGTGCAAAACCTTTTCCCGGAGCTTGTTGTTCATGGGCCGGAATCAACTATAGTTTATGAAGACGGTACGACTAAGACTATAAAATCTCCGTTGGGAATGAATTATACAGGATTTATCCCTTTTGTAGTTAAATCTATACAAGAATTTTATAAACAATTTATAGAATTAAAACAAGAGGTATTAAAGATTGTAGAGCACAATACTGAGCAGGATACTCGCATCTCTGGTTTGGAAAGACAATTAATTGCACATTCCTTAAACTCAAGTGATGAGCCGAGTGGAATAACAATTTATGACAAAACAACAAAAGAGCCATATTGTCTAGAAGTAGATAATGGACAAATGACGAGTACTAGAGGTGAGTGTAGCACAATAACACAAGAGCAAGGAGGTAATGATGGCTCTATTTTAACAGTATCTCCTATTATTACATTGATAGGTAATAATCCTGCCACTATCTCACTCAACTCAACTTATAGTGATATGGGAGCACATGCGACTATCAAGAACGGGGAGAATCAAGATGTGGAGACAAATGTGTATACATTTATAAATGGCTCGAAGGTAGACTCTGTAGACATCGACACTGCTACTTCTTCTTTGCAGTATATAGATTATGTGGCAGTTAATGGAGATACATATAGCACGAGTACTCGTGTGGTGCTGGTGGGAGTTACAACTACTGAGCAAGAGCAAGAACTTGGTGTAGTTAACCATACAATAGGGGAGCCATATAATATTGACGATTTATTAGCGTTGCGCTCTGAGCCAGACTGGCAGACTCTCGCTGAGCAGATTATTGCTTATGGGCAAGCTATGGCGACATCAACTGTTGCAACTACTACAACAGGCTTAGAGCAGGCCACAACAACTGCTACGAGTACAGACTCTGCAATAACTCCTACCCCATTAGACTCAGACCAGTCTACAACTATCGCTACCTCAACTGCTAGTATACAGAGTGTTACTGCCACTACTACATCTATAAGTACTACTTTTTCTGCAACTACTACTCAAGGGAGCCCCTCAGCTACTACTACAGATGTAACCATTGTAGAGGGTGTACAATAACTTTCTTGCACAAATGTTATTTTCTTGTGATAATGTAGTAAATTAGTAATTATTAACAATCCCCTCGATAAACTCGGGGTAAATAACTAAAATATTATGAGTGATATACAAATGTACGTTGACGATATTAAGAACTACACAAATGATGTAGATATGGAGGTGGTAGAGGAGTTGGCACGTCGCTTAGCCGGCACAATGGCCAAGGCAGACGCTCGCTACGTAGCAACAAGTGATGATGAGGAGTTAGCACGCGTGCGTGAGGGCTTTGTAAACAAGAATCTTGGCGTAACAGACGATGCAAAGGCAGACGAGGCAATAGCTAAGGTTGCCGAGAAGATGAGTGGAGATAGGACAAAGTCTCGCTTAACATTCTACTACTTACTTATAGAGGAGCTTGGTGCAAAGAGTGCATACTTAAGTTAAGTTGACCATGAGTTTAAATAAATTAAGAGGTAATAAAAAGTTCCGTATAGGCGTTATACTTGCTTTGTTGGTGGGAGCAGGATACTTACTCTTTCTCTTTTGGGGTAAGAAGTTGCAAATGGGCATTATAGGAGCTGTTATTGTAGTGTTATTAGGTGCACTTGGTATGGAGACCACTAACAATGACTTTGATGTTAATGCTTTAGTACACGGTAAGGGGCTTGTTGGTAGTAAAATCATAAGGGATGAGGTGGGAAATATCAATTTTGACGGAGTATCACCACTTATAGCTAGTTGTCAGGCAGATGAGTACAACTGTAGTGACTTCCTCTACCAAGCGCAAGCACAAGATGTGATGGAGCGTTGTGGTGGTGTCGGTAAGGATATTAACAAGCTAGATGGAGATAAGGATGGTATAGCTTGCGAAGCTCTACCTAAAAAAGCTAGACAAAAGTAATCAACCTCTTTAGCTAGACAATTCGGAGTATTTGTGCATAATTACGCTATTAATAGGCCTGTCGGTTATTATTGCATCGTATTAGTATGTAAGGTGGTTAGGCGGGGTAAGTAAAAATAATTAGTATGGATGGAGAAAGAACAATGCATGATAACAACGGACAAGGTTGGGTGTGTGTGGACTGTGGAGGTAAAATAGACAAACTCCCATTTGAGCCACGTGATGACTCAAACTTAAAGTGTTTTGATTGTCATAAGAAGTCTGCTCCGGCACACCGCCGAGACGACAGGCAAATGTATGACAACGATGGTCAAGGTTGGCCATGTGCAGAGTGTGGAGGCAATATAGACAAGCTCCCATTTGAGCCACGTGACACAAGCAACTTGAAGTGTCGCGACTGTTTTAGGAAATAAATCATAAAAAGGTAACGAACGTTGAAGCCCGACTCACTCTTGTTAGTCGGGCTTCTTAATGCTTTGTACATCCGCACTTTGCCTTACACACTGTCTTTTTAGTCAAAAGATGTTACATTTCTAGGTATTATGGATTATGACATTATAGTAATAGGTGCCGGGCCCGCGGGGCTTATGGCCGGCGGAGTGGCGGCAAAGAGTGGTGCCAAGGTGCTTATACTTGAGCAAGGTGAGACGCCGGGTCAAAAGCTCTCTATCACCGGTGGTGGCAGGTGCAATATCACCAATGCCGAGTACGATACCCGAGAGCTGCTCAAGCATTATGGAGATGCAGAGAAGTTCCTACACACGCCATTTGCAGAGTTTGCCGTGCAAGACACCTTTACCTTCTTTGAGAAGAGGGGCTTACCGCTAGTGGTAGAGGCGCGCAAGCGCGCCTTCCCAAAGACACAATCAGCAAGTGACGTTGTAGACACTATGGTTAAGTTTGCTAAGGACTCTGGCGCAGAGATAATGACAAGCGTGAGTGTAAAGAGGTTCTACATAGCTAAGGAAGAGGAGCCACATGCCGGCGAGGTTGTGGCCGTGGAGACAAGTGCCGGCAAGTTCCACGCCAGGAGATTTATCCTTGCCTCTGGTGGCCCAGCTAAAAAGCGGGACAATGGTGGTGTCGCACGCTCAAACAAGCTCATAGCCACAGGCTTTGATATGTTAAAGAGTGTAGGACACACTGTGCATAAGGCTAGCCCCAACCTTGTACCACTTAAGAGTAATGCAAAATGGGTACACTCTCTCGCAGGTGTGGCTCCGAGCTTTCTGACAGTGCGCTTTAAGCAAGACGGTAAGATCTTCCTAAAAAAGACTGGTAAAGTTTTGTTTACCCATTTTGGTCTATCAGGTCCGTTGATTATTAACTCAGCCGGAGATGTTAAGAAAAAGCTTGAGAATGGCCCTGTGGTAGCTACTATAGATCTCTTCCCAGATACGGATCATAAAGCGTTGGATAAAAGAGTGTTGAAGCTCTTTGATGCACATAAAAACAAGCAGATTAAAAATGTCTTTACTGAGATAGTAGAGGGCAAGCTGGCAGTAGAGATATTAAAGCTTCTTAATATCAAATTGGAGATAAATGTTAACGAAGTCACCAAAGAGCAACGCAAGAAGCTAGTACACACACTTAAAGACTTAGTGGTACCAATAGACGGTACGATGGGTATGGACAGGGCAATAGTTGCAGATGGCGGGGTAGAGCTTACAGAGGTAGACTTTAAGACTATGAGCTCCAAGCTCCACAACAATGTGCACATAGTGGGAGATCTGCTCAATATACAGCGCCCAAGCGGTGGTTATAGCCTACAGCTCTGCTGGACGACAGGCTTCGTGGCAGGTAAATCTGCGGTAAAATCTCTAAAATCAACTTAAAAAGCCCGCAATCTCGCCATAAATGCGCAATTTCATATTTTGAATATATAAAGGACATCAAGAATGTCCTTTATAGAGAGGGCTTGCTATAAGGGTTGTTATAAAGGACAATTGACACTGATTATTTGGTATGTCATAAGCTGATATTGGCATTTGACTTCATATTATATAAGGAGTATAAGAGGCGTATATTTGTGCGCAATCTCTTATTGAGTACCACAGTATAAAGTTATTATCAATTATCAATTTTATAAAAATAAATTATGAATTTACGAATCTCTTTTAATAAAACAGTTGCTACAATAACAATGGCGATATTTGCCGTTGCGCTTTTCGCAATGGCACAAACTGCCAGTGCTGCTATTAGCAGTGTGACAGTAACAGCTCCAAACGGAGGTGAAGCTTGGAACGCTACACAAAGCATCACTTGGATATGTACTGACGATGGGGTATCTCCAAAATGTTCAGATACTACGGTCAATGACATTTTGTATTCTCCAGACGGAGGTACAACATGGGAAGGTGTTGGATACACCGGCAGTTCTATAACAGCAAGTGTTGGCACATGGTCTTGGGATACGACGGCAATTCCTAACACAGAGTCAGCAAACGGCTTGATAAAAGTAGTTGTAAACTCTCCGGCAATCAACGATGAGAGTGACGCGGCCTTTACGGTTGATAATACAAAACCAACAATATCATCAGCCACTACAAACGACTCAGATGGTAACGGTAAGGTAGATCAGCTTATAGTTGTGTTTGACGAGACTATGGACAACTCAATCACTAGCACAACGGGCTTCACATACGGTTCTTACACTTTGGGAGCGAACGGTACATGGAGCACAACAACAAATACAGATGATACATTCACAATACCTGTAACAGAAAATGCAAATACTTGTGATTTCACAGACCAGACAGGTTGTGACACAGACGATACATCAAATGTCGCCTACACTCCGGGCACTCTTGCGGACCCTGCAACAAATATTGCAAATGCGTATGCTTCAGCTCCGGCGACAGACGGGGCAAAACCTGCTATAGTTGGTTCAAAAACAGATGATGCGGATAGCAATGGGCAGATAGACACAATGTATGTGCAATTTTCTGAGGATATAGACGGTGGTGCGCTGGGAGCTGGTGATTTTACGGTTAACGGACATACGCCTATAACAACGGCAATAGAAGCACCTGCAGGATTTGTAACTCTGGCAATGCCCGAGAGCGGCACTCCGGACACAGACGCAACTCCTCTTATGGCAATATCATCTGGTCAATCTGTAAAAGACCTACCTGGAAATGAGCTTACTCAAGCTGACCCGGGTAGCCACAGCACACCGGCAGATGGTGCAGCTCCCGTTGCCATTAAGACTGAGTACTTCAACGACCCGTCAGCTCTATCAAGTGTGGATAGGTTTAGGGTGTATTTCTCTGAAGACATATCAATTACGCCGCATGGATCTTTTGGAAACATAGAGGCCGGAACAGCAATTACTTCATCGGGAGCTCTTACGGGATTTACAAACCCTAACGCAATTGGGGGTGTTGGAGATGGAGATGACAATGTATTCTTTACCACAGCAGGCGCGACCACAAACCAAACGGGAGCAAATGGAGGTTCAGAGCCAACATGGTCTTACACTTACAACACTACAGACACGTTGCAAGATGCCGCAGGCAACCTATGGACAGCGATAGCCTCAGGGGCAACTACAATGGTTGACGCCGCAGCACCGGTTGTAATAGACACAGCAACTGTTGACAGAGGTACATCTCCGGACGGAATCGTAGATACTCTCGAGCTTCAATTCTCAGAGTATATGGATGATGCTACATTTACATCCAATGCGGTAGCGGACTGGGCATTAAGCTCAGATGGGGCTAATACATGGGAGAACTTTGATCAATTCAGTGAGCAAGTAGATGTTCTTGCTGTTGACCATGACTCTTATGATGATTATGCAAAACTATACTTTAATTCAGTGCCATCAGTTGTTTCTGGTACACATAAAATGCACTACAAGTATACAAACGATGGAGGCGACGATATTAAAGACCCGGCTGGCAATAAGTTAGCAGACATAAGTGCAGTTTATGCAAATGATAAGGCAAAACCGCAAATCAAAGAGCTTCAATATCTTGATGGTAATGGGGATGGTAAAATTGATAGTGTTAAATTGCTCTTCTCAGAATATGTCACAGCATCTTCTTTTCTAAGTGCTAATGATCTTGTATTTACAAGTGTTGGAGACTTTACAAATATGGCATTTGGATCTAATGCAACAGACTTACTTACAGTTGGTGGAAGTGATGTGACAATACCTCTTGGTACACCGGCGACTCCTGTAGACACTCGTGATGATACTGTAAGTATCACATTTGACACTCAAAATTCATTCTCCCTACAAGATTCTGCAAGTAATATAAATAACACTCTCATATCGCAGGTACATGCAGAGATTGTGGACAAGGCAGCGCCGGTACTTCTCACAGCAGACCCACTAACAAAGACAACCGGAGACGGAAGTGGTAACACTGCAATAATGACTCTTGTGTACTCTGAGGATGTGACAACTAGCTCAACTACGGGCAGTGATTACACAGTTAAAGTGGCACCAAATGGTGCAGAAATTACAGTGTCAAGCGTAACGGTACCAAATGGTCCTGCAAACCCAACCAATAATAAAATAATCGGGTTATCTTTGGATTCATCAGACGTAGATCAAACTACAGCACCCCTAGACATTACTTATGTCGCAGGAGTTGTAAAAGACTGGATGAACAACCAAGCAGTTGCTCAGACAAATACAGCAATTACAGATGGTGCACAGCCAGTGCTTACTGCATTCAGCGCTGTAGCTAACCCAGCTGGTATTGGTGATAGTGTAAATGTGACACTTACTTTCTCTGAGGATATGGAGACGGGAGCACATACTCTTACTGGATCTGGAACATTAGGTTTCCCCTCATTGTTTGGTGTTGCCGGGCATGAGATAGCGGCAACATCTCCAGCTGCCACAAATTACTTTACGGGCAACAAGTGGACAGGCACATACTTTGATTCTACCCATGGTGCAACTGCACATATAGAGTCAGGAACTCCTGCAAGCGGAACATACACATTCCATTCAAATAACGACGCGCAAGACACAAGCGGAAATGTGATGCACATTCTTTCCGGGCTTGTTATGGATGTGGTTGTGGATTCAACTTATCCGCAAACAACAGGACTTGAAGTTACACCTGCTGCAGCGGGAATGAATATACCGGTAGTGATTACCGCTACGGTAAATGACGATGTGGCACCAAACGGAGCTGAGCTCTATATTGAAGTGGGTGGCTCAGCAGTTGACCTTGGGGCAATGACAGAAGACCAAATCTCAAACGGTGGCAAAACAAAGACATACAAAAAGACAATTGTGCCAAGCGCGATACCTGGTGTAGCCGGAGGAAATACTTACAATGTTTATGTTGTCGGTAAAGATACTGTTAATGACGAGCCACTTGATAAAGACAGTAATGGCTCAAACGATATCTTAACAGAGACGCTTAGTGTCTCCAGCGACACTACTGCACCGGTTATCACATTAGACGGAGCTGGAACAACAGTAAACATTGACGCAGACACATACAATATCACAGGTAATGTAACTGACTCAAATTACAAACTCGTTAAGGTATTCCGCATGGTTGGAGGATCGCCATCTGGAACAAACGATGTAGAAGTAGGCACATTTACCTTTGGTCCTACAGAAGGGCATTGGGAGGTCTTGGTAAACCTACCACAAGGTGTTCAAACAAAATACTACGCAGAAGCATACGATCTCAGCAACAACGGAGTTCAAAGTGGTATTCTTACCGTGGATGAGTCAGCAACAGCGACAGATACAACAGCACCTACTCTAACAAGCACAGCACCAAGTATAGAGCAAACAGTTGGAAGCGTGTCGGATGTAGTGTTTACCTTTACAGATGATACGGCATTTGATGCCACTGCAGGAAATAATGTAGTGAGCTTCACAATGGACGGGTCTGATGTTAAGGCTTCGGCAAACACAAGCATAAACCTATCTGGAACAACACTTACTGTTACGTACTCAGATTCATCAATGTCTGCTGGAGTTCACAACTTCAACATTACAGTCAAAGACGCAGTGGGCAATGAAAAAGATGCTTCACTAACAGTACATGTCGTAAATCCTAACGACACAACAGCACCAACAATAGCTCTTACATCTCCGGCTGTAACAGCTATAACTCAAACTGGCGCATCAATTAATTTCACTTCCGACGAGGCAGGAGAAGCAAAGGTAAGCTACGGAACAACAAGTAGCTATGGTAATGTTACAACATGGCAAACAATGTCAAATGGTAACAACGGTATTACACTTGGTGGACTAGCATGCGGTACTACATATAACTTCCAAGTAGCAGCTAGGGATGCAAGTGGTAATCTTGCAACTCCAACAAGCAATGCAACATTTACAACTTCAGCATGTTTAGATACTACAGCACCTGATTTTACATCAAGCTTTGCAAATGTAGTTAGTGCAGGATTCGACGTAGTTACATCTGCCGACGAGAGCTTCGACGTTAAGATAGAGGTAGACACTGACTCAAACTTTGGTTCAATAGACCAGACAGTTGCATACAGTGCAGCGTATGCTGCAGGGCCTCTTTCAAAGACAGTAAGTGGACTAACGTCAGATACGCTCTACTATGTACGAGTAAGTGTAAAGGATTCAGCAGGCAACGAGCGTGTAAAGGTTTACACACAGCAGACAGCACAAGGTGGGGCTATCAACCTAACAGGGCTCTCAGTATCAGCTGTGGCAGATACATCTGCACAGATAGACTGGGCGACAGACGCTACACCGGCAAGCGGAGACTATCGCGTGGCAATCACACCATATAGTGGCACTTGGACAGCTATGACAATAGGTGGAGCAAGTGGTTCACAAGCTCTAAGTGGCCTAACTGCAAACACTACTTACTACTACCAAGTACGCTTTGTAAAAAATGGTCAGACAAGTTACTCAATACCAATGAGCTTTACTACAGCGGCATCAAGTACAGGACTCTCAGTAGACTCAATACAGGCTATAAAGAGCTACGCTGTGGCAGACGACACTTATGCAAATGGTTGGAAGTGGAAGTTCAACATCACACTTAATAACCTTACAGAGACTAACCTTGCAATGAAGTTTGACCAATGGGTAAGTGGCACAAATACGCTTGACGCGGCAAACAATATGCGCTACTCAGTAGATGACGCAACTTGGACAGCTATTACAGCAAATGGAGCGTATCCAGCTACAAACATCGACGTATCAGCAATTGATGAAGATGCAAGCAAGGGAGGTCGCCAGGTAACAGTATATGTAGAGATGAAAGTACCGGTCGGTACAACAAGTGGCTCATACTCAACAAGTTACGGAGTGAGGTCATTATAAAAGTGGGGAGATAATTAAAAACAGATTATGAAGAAATATATATTCACAACATTTCTGCTCCTCGCAATTACTTCTACACCAGTATTTGCCTCAGAGCAGACCGGTACGCTCTCAACGGGAGTACAAACAGGTGTAACAGGCACGGTAATGTCCAACCCGTTGGCAAACCCGCCGGCGGGGACATACACCGGAGCGCAAAGCGTAACACTCACAAGCACAGGCTCAACAGCTATCTACTACACAACTGATGGCTCAACACCAAGTTGTTCTGGAGCAGGCACACTCTACAGTGGAGCAGTAAATGTGTCTGCATCACTTACTCTTAAGGCTATAGCATGTTACCCTGGAGGAGCCGAGTCTGGTGTGGCATCTTACTCTTATACTATAAACTCAGGATCTGCTCCTGCCAGTGGTGGTGGGGGAGGTGGTGGTGGAGGTGTTGTGCCACCTGCATCTTGTACATCTGATGCTGACTTTAACAACGATGGTAAAGTAGACATATTTGATCTTAATATATTATCTGCAAACTTTGGTAGCTCAACAGCTACTGACAGTACCGGAGACACCAACTGTGATGGTAAAGTAGACATATTTGATCTTAATACTTTGTCTACAACATGGACAGGATAATTATTAAAGTATTAAGATTAATTAAAATTAAAGAAAAATTATGAAAAAGACATTTATTATAGCCTTAGCATTGGCAATAGTTGCACCGATGAGTGTTCAAGCTGCTAACTTCACCTTCGTACCTGCTGTTGGTAACTACCATACAGGAGATACTATAACAACTTCTGTGTATGTTAATCCCGGAGCTGGTGAGACTATTACTGCCACTAAAGTCATGCTCAATTTCCCAGCTAGTAAGTTAGAGGTTACTGCTTACACACCCACCTCAGGTGGTAATATCTTGGCTCACGTAGGATCCAAGACAGATAACACCGCAGGTACGGTTGTAGATAATGTAGCTTTTAATCCGGGCATTACAGCATCTACAAAGGTTGCGACAATCACATTTAAAGCTAAGGCAGATGGACAAACTACTGTATCTGTCTCTTCAAGTGCTAAATTGTTGGACAATAATAACGCAGATAAGACCGGTACATCTCCTAGTGCAGTGTTTACAGTGAGCGCTCCGGCACCTGTGGTGCCTACGACTCAACCTAAGTCAGATGCTACTATAACTCCACCTTCTCTGCCAAAGACTCCAACTACGGGAGCTAAGGGCAATACAACAGGTAAAAAGAGCCTGAGCAAAACTACAACAACAATAGCTACAACAACTGCTGAGGCTACTACCACAACGGAGACAGCTACTACAAGCACATCTACAGATCAGTTAGCGGCCGCAGCAAATCCTAAGAGTAGTAATGGAGGAATGAAGTGGTATTACTGGTTAGGTATCTTTATCGTTCTTACTGGATTCTTCTTAATTTGGAAGAGAAAGAAAGATGGCTCAAACTAATATGGTTTATAGATCGCATAAGACTCAGCAAACAAAAACCGCACATTGAGTGCGGTTTTTGTTTGCTGAGTTTACTTAATTTTAGTATACTTTACTGTAATTTAAACTTCTTATGTATAAATTTAATATATTTAAAAAAATAAACTCAAAGTTTAGTGTAGATATAATTATAGAGACCTTAAGAAAGACATTTGAGAGAGTTCCAATGTCTATTGTTTTTGTATTGATGGCTTTTACAGCATTTGTTTATCTTATAGTCTCAGACAATCTGAGTGTTTATGTAGCCAGCATAATAGGTAAAAGTATTGTTACTTTGGTGGTAATGTTTTTATTATCTATTGCTGTATATATGCACGCAGAGACATATAGACTAAGTAGTTTTACAGTATGGCGCAATCAAGTGTTGACTATAATATTTGGAGGAGTATTTTACTATTTTTTTGAAGATAACTTATTAACTGATTTTTATACTGAGAATTTTGTATATGTAGTTGTTACGATGATCGGAGTTTCTTCCGCCATATTTATAGCACCTTTTGTAAAGAGTATAATAGAGAGGAAAGTTGACCAAAATGAGTTTTATGTACTTACATATGAATTATGTATAAACATAATAAAATCTGTTGTTATAGGAATAGTAACATTGGTGATGGGCTCTGTAGCTCTTTTCTCCATCTTAACTTTATTTGATATACATTTTGATAAGGTATATAGTCATTGGGTTAATGTGTCTTTAGTATTATTTGCTCCCATATTTTTTCTTACCAATTTGCCTTTGGTAACAGATAAGAGAGTAGGCCAAACTCTTACAGATAATAAGTTTTACTCTTTTTTAGTTAGGTTTGTGGCTTTGCCAGCCATATCTGTATATTTAATTATATTGTACGCATATAGCCTTAAGGTCTTATTTAATTTCTCTCAGTGGCCACATGGAGAGGTTGCTTGGCTGGTTATAGTGTTCTCTATATTTGGATACTTCGTGTACAGTGCTTTATTTGTCTTTGTTAAAGATTTTGCTTTTGCTGAGACTTTTCGCAAATACTTCCCATTTTTGGTTTTGCCTCAGGTTATAATGTTATTTTATGCTATATCTCTACGCATCGTACAATATGATCTTACTATAAATAGGTATTTAGTAGTTGTATTTGGTATTTGGTTAACAGTTATAACTTTACATTTCATATTCTCTAAAAATAAATATCTGGGAGTCATACCTATGAGTCTTATATTGTTTACCATTCTGATATCTATAGGGCCATGGTCTGTATATGCTTATCCAAAATATAGGCAACTATCACACTTAAAATCTAGTTTAATTGAGGCTAATATTTTAGATCAAGAGGGTATTATACACCCACTAAATAAGTATGATGACATAGATCCAAAATTAAGCGACACTATCTATAGTTCTATAAGATATTTATGTTCTCACAATGGGTGTAGGTCTATGAATAATATATTTACCAATGATTATCTAATTGCTACAAACGAGTATGGTTATTGGGATGTGATGCGAGAGCTAACTAATAGGTTGAAGGTGCGCCCACAGCAACGTACAGTAGACTTACAAAATCAAGGTTACGTGTCTTACCATAGTGTATTTAATAAAGGAGGTGTCATATCGGTATCTGGATATGATTATTACGTGCAATTGGAGGTGTCTGGCATCAAGAGCCCTGTAATAACATCAAAGAACTCTTATAGAGTTATTATGGGTACACTAAATCAAGCCTTAAGGATATATAAAGGTTCAGATTTTATAGAGGAGTTTTCTCTAAGAGATATTTATAAAAGTATTATAAATAATCCCGAGAAAGTAGTAAATGATTACAATGGCGCCTCGGTAGAAGTACCTGTAGATGGGATGGAGTTTGAGTTAAAAGGAGAGAAAGTTGATGTCAAGTTATCTTTACAAGAGTTAAGTATAAGAAACCCTAGCTGGACGAATATTAGAGCAACTAAAGATGGTGAATCTAGATTTGGAACCCCGTATGCTTATGGGTATGCACTTATAAAAGTAAAATAAAGAATTAGATATGAATATTTTAGAAAGTATAATAATGGGAGTAGTGCAAGGGGTTACGGAGTTTTTACCCATATCTAGCTCGGGGCATACTTTTTTATTAGATAGTTATTTTGGTATAAAAGGAGGTATAGAGCTTGCTATTTTATTGCATGTTGCATCTTTGTTGGCGGTGTTGATTTATTTTAGGAAAGATATATCTGAGTTGTTGGTAGGTCTCTGGAGTGCAACTGTAGAGCGTAAATTGAATAAGGATGCAGACTTGGCTTTAAAGTTAGGTGTTGCAACTGTATTGACTGTACCGACGGCTTTATTAACTGAGAAGGTTTTACCCTTTGCAGATTTAACTCCACATATGGTTGCGTATACTCTTATAATAACGGGCTTGCTAATCTTATTTTCAGAGTATTTACCTAAAAAAGCTCGAGATCTAACTTGGGGAGTTGTTGTGTTGTTGGGTTTGATACAGGGTCTTGCGGTAGTGCCGGGTATCTCCAGGTCTGGGCTTACTATAGCATTTTTGGTGCTTGTGGGTATAGCTCGTCGAGAGTCAGCCAGAGTCTCTTTCTTACTTGCAATACCTACAATATTAGGAGCTTTTATATTAACAATTAAAGACCTACCCATAGGCTCAGTTATGCTTGACTCCTCAACTTTTGTGTCGACTTTGCTATTGGCTTTTGTAGCCAGCTTTGCTTCTTCAATATTTTCTATAAAGTATATGCTTAAACTTATAGAGGGTAGGTGGGTTATTTTTGCTCCATATTGTTTTGCTCTTGCCTTTGCTATACTTTTGTTCTAACCTTAACAATATATGAATACAATAGTCTTGGTTGTTGCGGATTTCGTGGTATTTTATTTGGCTTTGTTTTTGGCTTTGTCTACAAGAGTTGGAGGTGTTGTAGACATTGAGTTTTATTTTAGGCATTTGCCATCGTTTACCTTATTGTTTTTTATACTGGGCTTTTTGTTGTATATGGCCGGATTTTATAGTAAAGGTTTTAGGTCAAATGCTAAGAATGTATTTAATTCGTTGATCACTACTTTATTTTTCTTTACGATTGTAACTATTTCTTTGTTTTATTTCTTGCCAATATTTGGACTAACTCCTAAAATTACTTTTGTATTATTTGTATCTTTTTTATTCCCTTTATTATTTTTATGTCATTTTTATACAAATAAGATTTTAAGGGTAGCATCTTTGCCTGTTATATTGGTGGGATCACCGCCCTTACCTAGAGGATTTGATATTGTTAGTATAATACCGGTGAACAGCGACACAAACCTTATATTGAGTTCTATTGCAAGTGCTCATATCCAAAATGGCATCAATAGGGTTATTATAGATTTTAAGAGTCCGCAACTCTCTAGGCTTTTACCAGGTTTGCACACTCTAATGCTCTCCGGCATAGTATTTTTAGATAAAAATAAAATAGATGAGGAGTGGACAGGTAGGGTAAATCTTAATTATGTAGATGAGGAATGGTTATTGCAAGCCTTGCAAAAGAGAAACCTTAGAACCTTTTTAGTAATTAAACGTATTCTAGATATAGTCGTGTCTTTGTTGCTTATGCCTATATATTTGTTGTTATTACCAATTGTTGCTTTAGCTATAAAACTTCAAGACGGAGGTAAGGTATTTGTAGTACAGGAGAGATTAGGGCAAAATAGGCAGATATTTAAGTTATACAAGTTTAGGACTATGACTCTGGACGATGATGGTAAGTGGCATAAAGATCAGTCATCTGTCGTAACTAAAGTTGGTGCTTTTTTGCGCAGGAGTCGTATAGACGAGTTACCACAATTATGGAATGTCTTAAAGGGAGATATATCTATGATAGGGCCCAGACCAGATATGTTTAAACTTGGTAGAGAGTTGGCAGATAAGATTAGATATTATAATGCGAGATATATTGTAAGACCTGGTCTTACAGGGTGGGCTCAAGTTAGTCAGGGGGTCATACCGCAAAGTGTAGAGGAAAGTAGAGAGAGATTGGCTTATGATTTGTATTATATTAAAAATTTGTCTGTATTTTTAGAGTTAAAGATAATAATACGTACTGTAAAGTTACTATTATTTAAGATTTTTATAAAGCGTTCTTAATAAGCTTTTATACTCGTTTACTACCATCTCTTTGGTGTATCTTTGCTTTATAATCTCTCTGTTTAATTTGCCCATAGTTACCCTCTCAGCATTTGATAGGTTGATTATTTTAGTCATGGCTTTTGAGAGTTCTTTTGGGTCTTTAATCGGGACTTTGTATCCGTTTTTGTTGTTAATGACTAGCTCTGTACAACCTGGAGCATCCGTGGTTATAATTGGTCTGCCTGTAGCCATAGCCTCAAGTAATACCGTGGGCACACCCTCTCTATAAGATGGGAGCACGATGCAGTCAGATTGTTTTAAGATGGGGTATATGTCCGCTGATTCTCCCAGATATTTTATTTTTGTATCTTTTATTAGATTTTCAAGCTCTTCCGTATTTATTGCGGATATATTATCTGTATCTATTGGACCCACTATCTGTACCTTTATATTTTCATAATTAAGTAGTATTTTCTTTGAGGCTTCTATAAACTCTAAGATACCTTTGTCTTTTAGTATCCTACCTATGAATACAAAGTCAATTATACTGCTTGGTGGTTTTATAGAGTATTTAAATTTATTTATATCTACACCAGCTCCAGGTATAATATTTAGAATCTCTTTATTGCATAGCTTATATTTTATAAATATTTTTTTATCGTAATTGTTTAAGACAAGCACTTTATCTGCTTTTTTTAATGCGGATTTATAAAGTGTTATGACTATCTTCTTTTGTAATCCTTCATTTATAAATGCTGTACCAAGACCTGTTATAGTATTAATAGTCTTTATTTTTAATATTCTACTTATAATACCGCTATATATAACTGGTTTTATGGTGAAGCTGAGTATTACTTTTGGGCGTATTTTTATATAAAGTAATAGATATTGCAAGAGAGTATATGTCTCTTCTATAGGGCTCATACCTTTGCGGTTTATGTGTATTTTGTGGCAGGTGCAACCAAGTTTGTTGAGTTTTCTGAAGGTGGTCTTATCGTATTTACTTATGCAATGTATATTGTATCCATCTTGTATGAGATTGATTATTAACTCTCTCTCAAAATGTAATAAAAACCAAGCGGTATTAGCTGATATAACAATTGTTTTGCTCATATATTGCATTATACTCTTATTATGAGATTTTTAATAGAAGTAACGCGTTTTGCAATACGATTGATAGTTGAGAATGTGTATAAGTTTTGTAGTAGAGCTGTTAACATAGTATTTTTTATAAGGCAAACACAAGTTAAAGTTGATTATAAAGATTTTGTTATAAATAAGAGAAGTTTATATAAAAAAGATAGGAGTATAGGTATCTCAGGGATGTATCGTGTGCGTAATGAGGCAGATCTACTAGCATTGTCTGTGGAGTCGCATATAGATTATTTAGATGAGGTGGTTATAGTTTATAATGATTGTCAAGATTCTACCCCTAAGATAGCAGAAGAATTGGCCAATAAGTACAAAGACAAGGTTTATGTATATGAATATAAACCTAAAGTTTATCCGGCTTTGTCTAAAGAGCACCTTTTAACACCGTCTTGGTCTCCACATAGTTTGGTTAACTATTATAATTATGCTTTGGCTAAGACCTCAAAGAAGATAGTTGTTAAGATTGATGCGGATCATATAGCCATATCTGATAAATTTCATAATGCCGTAGAGAGAGTTAAGAGATGGAAGAACAAGAAGATGCTATATTTCTACGGTGTTAATTTGTTTACCTCTGCAGAAGGTGAGTTAACTGTTAATTCTAAAGCTCCGTTTACGGCAGGGTATGATTGTGGCTTCTTCCCTGTAGTTAGAGGAGTTTATTTTACACATAGAAATAATTGTGAGTCTCTACATTTGCCATTGCTTATGTACTTTACTCGCAGGTCTTTGGGGGTGTTATTTTATCATTTAAAAGGAGTTAAGGTTGATAGAGGCGTAAGCTCTTTGGAGGGCTTAACCTCAAAACAAGCGCAAAAGGTGAAAAATAATCTGTATAACCCTCTTTTAATAAGTTGGAGAGAGGCTCAGGTAAAGTATCCAGATTTATTAAATGACATAGAAGATCCTAATAAAGTTTTATCTACTGGTAAGAAGTTTTTTAAGAGGTAGGAGTAACTTTGTTTTGTGCAGTATCTTTTTTGTTAAGTCATATAGATATATTATAGGGGGTACAGATAATATAGTGGTTATGTATAAAAATAGCATTGGGGTTTTAGGTTCTATTTTGGGTAATAATTTGAGCATTCTCAGTTTAGTTTTGAGTAGAAAGATGCTCGTATTTAGATTCTTACTTAGACCATCTTCCAAATATCTCACGGTTGTGGAGGGGAAGTCGTAAGTAAAGATTTTATACTTATTGCCTAATTTAGCAAAAAATTCCCATTCTCCTCCATTTTTCACGTCATGTGGGAATCTTATATTCTTTATAGAGTTAGCTCTTATACACGCTGTATGGTCTCCTGCTATCTTACTACCTAGTAAGTAATCTAAAACATATGCATAAGCTCTGCCATATTTTTCTACATAGGTAACACACTTTCCATCTTCATATATTTTGTTAGATAAATACCAAGAGTAGTTGTTATTTTTTAATATGGTCTCATATGCATGTTTTAGGCAGTTAGGGTCTAGTTTGTCATCATCGTCTAGTAATATCACAAATTCACCGCTTATATTGTCTAGCGCCCTATTGCGAGAATAATTGGCTCCCATATTTTGCTTATTTTTCAAATATATGATTCTTTCGTCCAGATTTTTAATCCAATCTGAATTATATAATTTATTATCAGTGCTATCATCTACGATAATCATCTCCCAGTTTGAGTAGGTTTGCGCTAATACAGAGTCAATACTTTGTTTTATAAGCTCGAGCCTATTATAAGTTGGCGTGATTATACTAAATTTTATGCTTTCTCTACTCATTTTATTAAATGTTTGATATATTTTTTAAATTGTATACTAGTGTTTAGTATACCCAATTTATTAAATAGTCTGGAAGTGGTTGAGCCCCATGAGTAATCCCACCAATGTATAGTATAAGTATTTTTGGTAATTTTGTCTTTTGAGAATCTTTCTCCAAATGGGGTGGGGTAGAAGTATTCTGTTGGATAAATAGATACATTATTAATTATCTGTTTTTTATATTCTTTTAATCCATAAGTATTTAATACTCTGGTTACTATATTTGGTATAGTCTCAAATTCTGTAAGATTGTCATATATTTGTAAGATATCTTTTAAGAAAGCATTATCTTTTATAGCACCTACTATGGCTGTGTTTACTATTGTTTTAGTTTCAAATCCTAAAAAAGTGGCGCTTAAGAGTAGTGGATCTACAGGTTTTATAAGTTCCACATCGGTATCTAAATATATGCCTCCATATGTATTTAAGATTTTAATCCTTGCATAATCAGAGACAAAGGCCCACCTTCCCTCATTGTATGCTTTTTTTGTATAGGAGTGTGCATTTACGTCAAAGTTGCTCTCATTCCATTCTATGATCTTATAATGTGGGCAGTATTTGTTCCAAGATGCCAGGCACTTTAAGAATATTTTTGGTTTTTGTTGTTTGCCGAACCAACAATAATGTATAGTCTCTGGTATCTTTTGCATATCTTAAGTATACTACTCTGAATGAAAGATGTATATATAAAGATACTATTATTGTTGCCAGTACCTGTATCACGATTTGTTATTAGTATATTTAGGTTTATTAAATATTTTAATGTTAAACCGGAGGAGATTGGGTATAGTGAGGGTTTTAAGAAGATTAACATTGATGGTATAGAATTTGATATACTGCTCTCACATAAGAACGGGTTAGTAGATGACTTTATATACACAAACGGCACTTGGGACGAGCATATATTGAGGCTCTTAAAGGAGCACCTTACCTCAGAATCTGTCTTTGTTGATGTTGGAGCTAATATAGGATTTTTCTCTTTATATGCTTCAAGATTATGTGAGAAGGTAGTGTCTTTTGAGCCTATTGATTTTTTACATAAGCAATTTTCTTTAAGTATAGAACGCAATAATATTGAGAATATAGAGATTAGGAATAAGGCCTGTGGTGCTCAAAATGCAATAGCAAAAATTAATCTAGTTAGAGGTAATATAGGAGCTTCAAGTATCAAATTGCATAATGATAGTTATGAGTCGATTGACATTAATGTGAGTACATTAGATTTTGAGTTTATAAAAGAGAAAGTTGATTTAATAAAAATAGATACAGAAGGATTCGAGGTGGAAGTGTTTAAAGGAGCTCAAGAAATTATAAAAAGAGATATGCCAATTATTATATTTGAATTTTCCCCTGTCTTATATGAAGGTCAAGTACCGGGCAGTAGTCTAAGTTTATTACAAATGATAACTGATTTGGGATATAATATTCTTGATGCAAGATCTAGATGTCTAATAGACAATAAAGAAAGTTTTATAAAAGAATTATTAATAAAGAGTGCACAAGCAGACTTACTCTGCGTACCTCATGGCTAAGTATGAGGATGATATTATTGCAATGTTGTATACGCCGATCATAAGGTAGATAACAAAAGTATCTAGATAATCTTTAAAGATAAAGAAAGTCAACAGTTGTATAATTATGCCAATGATTAAAATAGATGGCATGTATCTTGTCTTTTTTTGTGCTAATAATAAATTCCACATGAAGGCATTTAATACAAGCAAGGGTACGAGCAACGCCATGATCTGAGTTTGTAAGATACTCTCAGTATATGAGGGGAATAATAGTTTAAAAAATAGTGGTGCAGTAGGTATATAAAATATCGGTATTAACAATGACAAACTAGATAATTTGAGCATCTCTTTTAGAGTTTTGTGTAAAGTTGCCTTATTGTATAGTTTGAGATTAGATAATTTAGGAAATAAAACTTGGGCAAGTAATTCTATAGGTATTGATAGAGTAGTTGGTATTAATATGGCAATGGCATATATTGCCGTAGACTCTGCGCCAAAGTAGTGCCAAAGCAATAACTTATCTAAATTAGCTAATATAATCCCAAATATAGCTATAAGGGTGAGGTACTTACCATATTTGATTACTTCTATACTAGAGTTATCATCGTGTCTCGCGTATGTTGACTTAATCATCTTTTTATAAAAGAATAATCTTGTTATGGTTATACCCAAAAAGAAGGAGAACAGAAGTGCTAGGATAGACTTCGTTAATAGAATTGTTGTCAGCATTATTATTGCTTGTGCCACCTTAGAAATGGATTCGTATATGGCTGGAGTTTTGAAGTTTTTGCATCCTTTATAATAAAAAGAGTATATAAAAAATGCCTCATATAGAGGGATGAATATTGCTGTAATGATAAATGCATAAGTGAGGGTTAGATTGTTGTCATGTAAATAATAATAAAAAGCACCGAGTAGACTAACGACGGAACCTAGTAGTCCATACAATATTTTAGACTTAGCTATTTTTTGTAAGTTTAAGTCATGACTCAATGCTTTATAACGGATGATAGCAGTACCCATACCCGGTAACGTGAAGATGGTGATTATGGCTACCACGGATAATATAAAAGTGTATTGCCCGAACTCTTCTTTAGGGAGTAAGTTTGTTAATACAATAGTAACGATTAAAGAGCTTAAAGCACTAGAGCTTTTGGCCATCATAAGCCAAAAACCTCCCTTAGCTAAATAAATAGTCTCTACATCTATAGATGCTACTCTCTTTTTTATTTTTTGTAACATTGTGTATTTTATTATACACTTTTGTTGTTATGGTGTATAATAAAAATATGACATGGCAAAAAAAGTTTAATAACTTGTTTACGGATTCTTTTTTTAGATTTTTATTTGGATTTACTATAATTATAGCGATTAGTTTTGGTATAGTACTTATTACATCGTCTTTCTAAAAATGTTTATTAATATAATAATATAATTATTATGAATAATTTTACAAAGAGATTATTAGTTGGAGCTAGCCTGGGAGTTATTATAGGGTTAGTGGCCAGTTATGTAGCATCGACTCACGGTATACAAGGAGCATTTGATTGGAGTAATGCCACTTTTTGGGCAATAATGTTTAATAGGATAACGCTAGGTATAGTTATAGGTATGTACGGTTTATTTACTGTGCACCCGTTGTACCCAAAGATGAAAGTTGGTCCTGTTCTAAGAGGGGTAGATGGAGGTTCTTGGATGTCTTTATTATTGGCAACTAGCATGTTAGCTAGTGGTGATATAGGGTGGGGATTGTTTTGGTGGGTTCTTATAGCTGGGTCTATTGCAGGGGTTGTTATAGATTATATACTTACTAAACGTTATGGAGAGGGTAAAAAATTGCTTGACTATCAATCATAATCTAGTATCATAGCGCCTATTATGGCTCAGGATACAACAAACAAAGATACAAAAAAAGAAACTAAAACTAATGTAAACGCTGGTTTTGCGGTGATAGCTACTGGAGGTAAACAATATGTTGTACGTGAAGGTGATTTATTGAAAGTGGAGCAATTATCTGGTGCAGATAAACGCAAAGAGGGAGATAAGATAGTTTTTGATAATGTATTATTAACAGATGATGGCAAAGACACTAAAATAGGTACTCCCACAATAGAAGGTTCTAAGGTAGAGGCTACTTTAGTGGCAGACGATAGAGATAAAAAGTTACATGTTATCCGCTTTCGAGCTAAGAGTCGTTATTTTCGTAAACTTGGACATCGTCAACCGTATACTTTGGTTAAAATAACAAAAGTTTAATATAATGTCTAAGGTGCAGACAAAGTGGGATTTAACACTTTTGTATAACTCATTAAAAGACGAACGCATAGATAGAGATATAGAGAAGACGGAAAGAGCGTATAGAAAGTTTAGTAAAGATTTTTATAAGAACGACAGTTGGCTCAAGGACTCTAGGGGGCTTTTGGTTGCATTAGAGAGGTACGAAGCTCTCAATGAGCTACCTGGAAACAAAGCTTTATATTATGCATTCTATGTTAGAGAGCTTGACGGATCTAGAGCAGATGCTGATGCGTTAATTATGAAATTACAAGATAGGCTCACTAAAGCTGGTACTCTTGTAATGTTTTTTGAGAATAGATTATCAAAAATAAGTAAAAAGCAACAGAAAGTCTTTTTGGCAGATAAGACTCTTAAAAAATATAAATATTACTTACAGAGATTATTTTTAGAAGGTAAATATACATTAAGTGAGGCAGAAGAGAGGGTGTTAGCACTCACCTCACCCTCGAGGTCTTCTTTGTGGGTCTCCGGTGTGGAGAAGTTGGTAAACAAACAGGTTGTGCGTATGGGTAAAGAGGAGATGCCTATAAACGATGTATTAAGTAGATCTCCACATATGGAGAGCGCTACTAAGCGTCGAGCATGGAGTAAGGCAGTTATGGAAAAGCTAGAGAGTATTAGCGAGTTCCCAGAGAGTGAGATCAATGCAATATATACTAACAAAAAAGTGAGTGATGAAATGAGAGGATTTAAAAATCCGTATGACGCTACCATAATAGGTTATGAGAACTCTCTCAGCAGTGTCGCGTCTCTTATTAAGGTTGTTACAGATAATTATAAGTTAGTGCATAAGTTTATGCATATTAAACAAAGAATGCTGGGTCTTAGTGAAATGTATTATGCAGATAGGAGCGCTCCTGTGGGTAAGAGTAATAAGAGAATTAGTTATAACAGGGCCGTAAAGATTGTTTCGTCTGCTTTTTATGATGTAGATAAAGAATATGGAGATATATTTAACAAGCTTATAAGTAATGGGCAGGTGGATGCGTATCCCAAAGTAGGTAAAAGTGGTGGAGCATATTGCTCAGGCAATATAAATATGCCAACTATGATTCTACTTAATCATACAGACGATTTAAATTCTCTTTATACTTTAGCTCACGAGATGGGCCATGCTATACATACCGAGAGGTCTAAAACTCAACCTATAATATATCAAAATTATTCTACAGCAGTAGCAGAGACTGCTAGTACTTTTTTCGAGAGAGTTGCTTTTGATAAGATATTCCAAACTCTAAGTGAGAATGAGAAGATAATTGCTCTGCATAATAAAATACAAGACGATATAGCAACGATATTTAGGCAAGTGGCTTTCTTTAATTTTGAGCTTGAGTTAAATAATGCTATAAGGAGTAATGGTTGGCTGTCAAAAGAGAGCATAGCTAAATTATTGGTTAAGCACCTGAGAGCGTATTTAGGCAAAGGTGTTAAGGTAGATGAGCTAGATGGATACTCTTTTGTATATATAGGACACTTTCGTAGGCATTTTTATGTATATTCATATGCTTTTGGACAATTGATAAGTAATGTATTATTTGAGAGATATAAACAAGATAAAAGTTATATAAAACAAATAGATAAATTCCTCTCTGCTGGGGGTAGTGGTACTCCGGAGTATATATTTAAGAGTATTGGTGTAGATGTAAAAACAGAGAAGTTTTGGCAAGACGGTATGAACATGATTGAGAAAGATATTAAGGCCTTAGAAAAATTGATTAAAAAATAGTGGTATAATTAGTGCAATGTCTAAGGAGATTGCACAAGAACCAATAATACTAAATGAGACTGTTACGCCACCTGAGCATACTAATAAAAAGGTTAGGGATTCGGCCTCTGGGCAGGTGAACATAAAGAAAGATTCGGTAGACAATAGGTTCAGTTCCCCTCAAGAGGAGTTGGAGTATCTCAGGGCTAAGGTGGCTCACCAAGAGAAATTGCAAGCCCATCCAGATAATTTAGATTTAGGTGGTAATAAGTTTGAGTCAGACAGAGCACATAAAAGAGTTATCAAAGACTACTCAGTAGAGCCTGTGCAAAATGTGTTGCAAGATGATTATGCCATGGGGGAGTACGAGTCGGCCGGAGTGGCTATAGGCTTAGAGCAAGAGGAGCATGATAGGCAAATAGATGAGCTGTTGGCTTTAGCACGTGATAGGGGAATTAAGAATGCCTTAATAGTGGCTAAAAAGATAGGTAATCACCATATAGAGGATGACTTACATAGAATATTAGCTCAATATGTACAAGAGGGTATGCCTGTTAAAGATTTGCGACATACGGGGGAAATATGGCAAGCATTACATATGACATTGTACAAGGTGTCTGTCTCCTCCCCTAAGAGTAAAGAGGAGAGTGATAAGGCACAAGAGCTAGAGAAGTTATTAGGCGCAATGGAGCAATTGTATCTAGGGTTGTTAACTACTACCGACGGGGGGAAGGACTTTCTTGGATTAGCTAAGAAGAATAATAAAGTATTTACTGTGGAGGTAGCCGTCAGTGAGGGGAGTGAGGAGGCTATTTTCTATGTATCGGTTCCAGTAACTAAAAAAGGTATGTTTGAGAAGCATTTTTTGTCTATATTCCCTGACGCTGTTATAGAGGAGCAACGTAATGATTATAATATCTTTAATAACTCTGGAGAAGATGCTTGTGCTGAGGCGCAGTTGGGTAGAGATGAGATATATCCGCTTAAAGTTTATAAAGAGTTTACACATGATCCTTTGAATGTGATTTTGTCTGCCTTTTCTAAATTGCAGAAACATGGAGAAGGAGCATCTTTACAATTTGTCATAGGCAATAAGGGGACAAGTATAAATAAAAAATATAAAAAAATAATAGATGCTATCCGCAAAGGAGACACCGTCGAGGATGCCATAGCTAAGAATAGAGGAGTGTGGAGTAAGGTATGGGTTGATTTTAAAAATACAATAAGGTCTCCTAGAGGGGAGGATGCCCAGTCTAATGTTGTAGACCAGATAACTCTAGACCTTATAACTGAGAAATCCTCAAAAAGAGTTGTGCCCGTAACGGTGCGTGCAGTTGCCAGTGCCTCAACTAGGCCTCGTGCTGTTGAGATTCTTGAGGATATAACAAGTACATTTAATCAGTTTGATAAAGGGCAAGGCAATGTAATAGTATGGAAGCGATTAAAAGGAGCTAAATTGAACAAATCTCTGAGAGGATTTATTATGAGAATTTTTGCATCTTCACAACAAATCCCTTTATCTATAGAGGAGCTCACAACTATGTATCACTTAACTGGGCAGGCTGTATCAACGAGTCGTGAGTTAAAACAAAACAAGGCAAAACACAAACCAGCTCCTATAGATGTAGGAGACACAGAAGGCATAGTCTTAGGTAAGAATAAGTTTGGGGTTAATGAGACCATAGTTAAATTTGGTAGCATAGATAGGATGAGGCATTTTTATGAGATAGGCCAGACCGGTACAGGTAAAACATTCTTGATGAAGCAGATGATAATACAAGATATTAATAATGGAGAGGGTTGTTGTTATATAGATCCGCACGGTTCAGATATTATGGATGTATTAGCTAGCGTGCCAGAAAATAGACATAATGATGTAATATATTTTGATCCTGGTTATACAGATATGCCTATGGGTCTTAATTTTATGGAGTTTAATAAGGACGATCCAAAAGAAAAGACTTTTGTAGTTAATGAGCTCTTCCAGATTTTCATGCAGATATTTGGCAAGAAGAGTCCCGAGAGTATGGGGCCTATGTTTGAGCAATACTTCCGTAACTCTGCTATGTTGGTACTTGAGGGCATGGAGCATGGTACGGCTACGATAGGAGATATCTCCAGAGTGCTCTCTGATAAGGAATTTCGCCATAGTTGTTTAGCCCGCAGTCAAAACCCTGTTGTAAACCAATTCTGGGAGGAGATAGCAGAGAAGGCGGGCGGTGAAGCAAGCTTAGAGAATATAGTGCCATATATCACTGCTAAGACAGACCTCTTTATGGGTAATGAGATAATGCGTCCTATTATCGCTCAGTCTAAGAGTGCCTTTAGTATATCTGACATAATGAACAATAAGAAAATATTACTCGTCAATCTCTCTAAGGGTCGTATTGGAGATATTAATGCAGAGCTTTTAGGACTTATATTTGTAAGTAAGATACTCCAGTCTGCTCTTGCAAGGGTAGATCTACCTGAAGAAGAAAGGCACCCCTTCTACTTATATATAGACGAATTCCAAAATTTTACAACACCTAGTATCGCTACAATACTCTCTGAGGCTCGTAAATATGCTTTAAGTCTTAATTTAGCCCACCAATACATAAAGCAACTTAGTGATGAAATACGAGATGCTGTATTTGGTAATGTCGGTACTAAATGCATCTTTAGGGTCTCTCAAGAGGATGCAGAGTTTTTGGAGAAAGAGTTTCAACCTGAGTTTAATGCTGGAGATATTACAGGTTTACCGAATAGGAATGCTTACTTAAAAATGCTCGTTGGGGGCTCTCCGACAGCTCCGTTTGATATAATCACTTTCCCTGTAGTCGACGAACCCGATTACTCTCATATAGAGGAGTTGAAACAAGAGTCATATAATAAATATGGTAGACCGAGAGAGGAGGTAGAGGCAGAGATACAAGAGAGATATAAAAAGAAAGAGCCACAGAATCCGATACAACCAACAGACCCCTTCGCCGGTATCTCCGGATTCTAATCTTGCTACTGGAAAGTAATGTGTTAAAGTTGCGGGCAATTATAAATATATAAGTTTAAATATGAAAGAAGAGAAAGTTTTAATTATTATCAAGCCAGATGCGTTAGTAAGAGGTTTATTCGGTGAAGTAGTGCATCGTCTGGAGCGCAAGGGGCTTAAAATTATAGGTACTAAGATGACCAAGCTTAGTGACGTTGCATTGGATGAGCATTATAGCCATATAGCTGATAAACCATTCTTTCCTGATGTTAAGGGGTTTATGCAGTCAGCACCAGTTGTGCTTATGGTGATCTCCGGTTTTAATGCAGTTAAGGCTACGCGTATTATAGTTGGGGTTACTGACGCTGTTGTTGCAGATGCCGGTACTATACGAGGCGATTTAGCTCTTTCTACTCAGTCTAATTTAGTACACGCCTCAGACTCTCCCGAAAATGGTGAAAAGGAGGTTGCCAGATTCTTTACAGAGGATGAGTTGTTTGACTATAATCGTCCTGATGCAGAGATGGTTTACTCAGATAAGCTTATGGGTAAATAGGGAGTAGGTGAATTAACATTTTACTAAAGTAAGGTATAATACATTAAGTCGCGGGGATTATTACCGAATAATCATATAAAGGGAGCTTTATATTGCTGTTTGTCTTGGCAAATAGTTGCGAGCACCCACCTGAATTGCTCAGGTCAATAAACCCGCGATACGAAGAATCCGACTTTTGTTGTCGGTTTTTTCGTATCTGGCCGTGGTATACTTTTAGTTATGAAAGACTTTGATGCTTGGTGTATAGAGAAGCAGAAGATAAATAACATACGACACGGTTATCCAAAGCGCCGAGAGATTTGGTGGGCGTCTATTGGTGTTAACATAGGTCATGAACAGGATGGTGTTGGTAAGTTATTTGAGAGACCTGTACTAGTAATAAAGAGATTTGCTAATGATACGTGTTTAGTTATACCAATGACTAAGTCTGGAGGTAATGCTAGGTTTTACTATAAATTATCACGAGGAGATGTCATATCTTATTTGGCACTCACACAGAGCAGGACAGTGAGTAGTAAGAGGTTAAGCAGAAATATAAGGAGGTTAGACCTAGACGAATTTAATAATATAATAAACAAAATGAAAAATATAAATGGTATAAAATAACCCCCCCGCCGTAAAGCGGGGGGTCGGAGCCTGCCTTAGGCAGGTATGGTTATAAATATAATAACAATTACAATGAATATGTCAAACAAAAATAATCAACAAAAAAGCAGACTAACATTCTACGGTGGGGCGGGTACAGTTACGGGTGCTAACTTTATGTTTGAGGTTAGGGGTAAGACTATCCTTATAGATTGTGGCATATTACAGGCTAAAGGTGGATTTGAACAAAATAGTAAGTTTGATTACGATCCGTCTAAGGTAGATGTGCTTATTGTTACTCATGCGCACGCCGACCACTTAGGTAAAGTACCCAAACTAGTCAAAGACGGCTTTAATGGAGTTATATATTCATCTCCTGCTACTAAAGATCTAGCTAAACCAATGTTGGCAGATGCCGTAAAAGTGATGGGAGAAGAGGCACGTAAGCTAGGTAGAGATCCTATATATAGTAATAAAGACGTTGATGATGCTTTAGCCCTATGGCAATCCAAAGACTATTATGAGGAGTTTAGCATAGGAGATATGTCTATTCGCTTTTTAGAGGCGGGGCACATATTAGGGTCTGTTATGGTTGAGATGAAGAGAGGGGTAGGCAAAGATAGAAAGACTTTTGTTTTTACAGGGGACTTAGGTAACACCCCAGCACCTTTGTTGAGAGAAACAGATAAGATAGTGGATGTAGATTATTTGTTGATGGAGAGTGTGTATGGCGATAGAGATCATGAAGATAGAGAAGACCGAATTGCTAAATTAGCTAAAGCCATAAAGCGTACTGCTAAGAGTGGAGGTACTTTGCTTATACCGGCCTTCTCTATGCAACGCACACAGATACTCTTATATGAGCTTAATAAGCTTATAGAGAGCGGTAGTGTACCGAGTATACCAGTGTACTTGGATTCACCACTAGGCTCTAAGGTTACAGACATATTTAGGAAGTATACAAGGATATTTAATGATAGAGTACAGGCAGAGATTAAGGCCGGAGATGATATTTTTGATTTCCCTAAGTTTATAGAAATAGAAAATTCAATAGGTTCTGCAAAGCTCTCTAAAAATAAGGGAGCTAAGATTATAATATCTAGCTCTGGTATGAGTGTCGGTGGGCGAGTGCTTAGTCATGAGAAGAGATTTTTAGGAGACAAAGATAATGAGATACTTTTTGTTGGGTACCAAGCAGTACACTCTCTTGGTAGACAGATACAAGATGGTAATAAAATTGTTTATATTAATAAAGAGAAGGTGCATGTACGTGCAAGAGTTAACTCTATAAGTGGCTTCTCAGCACATAAAGATAGTAGTCATTTGGTTAAGTTTGTAGAGAGTACAGCTAGTACCTTAAAGAAAGTATTTATAGCAATGGGCGAGCCACGCTCCTCACTTTTTTTGGCTCAGAGACTCAGAGATGCTTTAGGAGTAGATGCAGTGGTCCCGGAGCACAATCAGAGTGTAGAGGTAGAGTTTTAGTTGTTTTAAGTAAAGTTTTTTACTTAGTAACCTTAGAAATAATTCTTTTAAAAGATTCTGGAGACTCTTGTGCTATTTGTGAGAGTACCTTGCGGTTTAGCTCTATATTTTGTTTATGTAATGCATCTATAAACTTGCTATATGTTGTGCCAAGTGCGCGCAATGAGGCGTTGATACGAATGGTAAATAGACGTCGGAAGTTGCCTTTCTTTTTGCGTCTATGGGCAAATGCGTGATTACCAGCGTGGGCAATGGCTACGCGAGCTTCGCGCTCCTTGTTGCTTCTATTAAAACGATAACCTTTTACTTGTTTTAATACGTTTTTACGTGTTTTATTTGATGTTGTTCCTCTTTTTACTCGTACCATGTTTTAGAATTTATTTATACTCCTGCTAAAAAACGCCTCTTAATTCTCTGACTTAATGTTAGTTTGCGCATACGTTTCTTAGCTAGGCGCTGCACTCCTGTGTTCTTAGAGTTAAAGTGGTCTTGACCAGTTTTGCGAGCTAGCACCTTACCATTCTTTGTAACTCTTATTCTCTTTTTGTAACTTTTATTAGTTTTCATTTTAATTTATTTTCTTTGCTTTTCTCGAGTGTCGTCGAGGGAGAAATCAAATGTCGTTCCTTTGCCTGTTTTGTCTAACTCTATTACTACAGTCAGACCTTTAGGGCTTTTTTTGATTTCGTCGGCTATCTTAAACGATTCTGGGATAATTGCAAGGAATCTTTCAAGCTTCTCTTTTAAAAACTTAAAATCCATGTACTTATAGCGCCCCCAGAGGAAGAGATCAACTTTAGCCCTGTGCCCATTAGAGAGCCATTGAGCCACTTTGTCTGCTTTGCGTTTTAGGTCGTTTTCTCCTGTGCCTATCTTAACTTGCGCTACTTTTGTTTCTGTTTTGGTTTGTTTTGACTTTATCTCCTTTGCCTTCTTCTTTGCTTCGTATTGATATTTGCCATAATCCGTTATCTTTGCTACGGGAGGGTTGGCTTTAGGAGAGATTTCTATAAGGTCTAAGCCTAGAGCTCTGGCTTTTGCTACAGCTTCGCTGGTAGGCATTATATCTAGATTTTCACCCTCACTACCAACTACACGCACCTCAGGCACGCGTATCTCTTCATTTATTCTAACTCTGTCGTTGTCTCTTGGCATTGTGCGAATAGTTTAGCACAATATGCTTATTTTTGCATCTGTAGTTTGCCTATCTCGGTAGCCATAGCCTCTAGCTTGTTTGATAAGTCTTTGATTACATCAAGGTATTTCTCTGCATCTTGCTCTTTTAGTTGTTGTAAAGAGTTACTTAGTATAGTTGAGAGTTGCTCTTCATCTACAGGGGTGCCGCTAGCAACTCGTATTCGTGCCACTATTTTCGCTATAGTTTTTGTATCTATATCTGAGTTCATAATCGTAATCCAATTACTTATATTTGGTTGTTAGCTATTTTACCTACAGCTTCCATTACGTCTGCTATCTCTGGTTCGGTAGCTAGATCTCCCAACTCTTTATTTGTCAAATTAGATAAACCTGAGTCTATGTCATTTAATATCCCGTTAGAGTCATCTGTTAGCTCTTTAATTTTTGAGCTTAACTCTTCTGGAGATTGTTTTGGGCGCCCAAATTGATTAAGTAATCGCTCTAGCATAAAAGTTTAATTATATTTATTAATTACTTGGTATTATACAGTGTCATTACAATAGTTGCAATTGTGCAACTATTGTATATACTACGGCGCAATGACAAGTAATACAATAACAGTAAACATAAAAGAAAGAGAGACTAAATCTAAACTGCAGAGTGGGTATATTAGTGCTGTGTTTTATGGTCCTCAAGAGGAGTCTACTCCTATTACATTAAACGCTAGTGAGTTTTATAGAATTTGGAAAGAGGCTGGAGAGAGTACCATAGTTATTCTTAAAGGAGTTGGAGACGACAAAGAGGCTCTAATTAAGACTGTACAATGGCACCCTCTTACCGATGATGCCGTGCATGTAGACTTTTATGTCTTTGAGAGAGGTAAAAAATTGACTGTAAGCGTACCTCTTGAGTTTGTGGGTGAGGCTCCCGCAGAGAAGTTGGGTGGCAACGTAAACAAAGCGATGCACGAGATAGAGATGGAGGTGCGTCCTAGCGAGTTACCGCAATACATAGAGGTAGATTTAACAAAGTTGGTTGATTTGTCTAGCACAATAACAATAGCTGATCTAAAATTGCCCGAGAGTGCCACTACTACATTAGATGCAACAGATGCAGTAGCCTCAGTTACAGAGGCCACAGAGGAGGATTTGTCAGCTCCTGTAGGAGACGCTATGCCGGAGAGTGAGGAGGCAGATGAGAGTAGTGAAGATAAGTCTGATGAGGCTACGGAATCTACTCAAGAGTAGAGTCTACTTCCCGCTATACGGTATCTTCTAGCTTAGATGTGGGTATAACTCCAGACAGCATAATTATACCTAATACTCCTAACATGTATTGTATTGGTATTATTAGTATTAACAATGAGCCTATTGCTGGTCCAGCTATGTAAGCTATTGGTGAGAGCATACGGAAGGCGCTTATAGTATCTGAGTTACTGCTATTAACATGTTTAAAAAAGTATGTCTCGTTCATCACTTCTATAATTGCTGCGCCTATTCTGGTTATAAATAGCATTAGCATCCAGAGAGCAAAATCGGCAGTAGTTATAAAAGACAAATAAAAGGTAGAAAAGGCAATAATTAAAAAACCAGATATGAGAAATTCTTTCTCTCCATATCGTTTGTCTGCATAGTGCCCAAGAGGCCACTCTAGTAATATATAAGGTAATATCATGACAGAAAAGATTATACCTATAGCTGAGAGGGAGAATCCTATGTTGTCATGTAAGTATAACGGCACATATATAACCATCCAAGAGAAGAATACTCTTATTAAAAATTGTATTATGAAAATATTGCGTAGGTTTGAGTCTTGACGTAGAGACCTAATCGTTGGTAAAAAGTTGAGTTGTTTATATACTGGATCTTTAAACTTCTTGAAATATTTATTTATTAAGAATAAAAATGGTATTAAAATAAAAGCCGCAACGGTGTATAAGATAGAGAAGTTATAGGCATTTAATATAAGTCCAGCAGAGAAGGGTGCCACCACATAAGCTATGTTACCCATAGTTAAGAAAGCTCCGCGACCATCTCCCGTATTATTTTCATTTTTGGTATTTGCTTCAAGTAATATGTCTAAACTATAAAAGATAGGCACTGTGAGTGCTAATGACATTACAAATAACAATATAAACACTGGAGAATACGTGATAAATCCAACTCCTAAAAACAATAAGAATTCTAATACAGTTAAATATATTATCATTTTATATACACCTATATAGCGTAACACTAGGGTGGAGAGATAGTAGAACAGGAGACTCAGCATAGACCCAAACATAAACAAGATGCCAAGAAGGTCTTTAGGTACTCCTCTGCTGTCTAATAAATTAGAATTAAAATATACAATTAATGCTATGTGTACACTGAGTATTAGATTTAGTATATATAAAGCCCCTCTTGCTCCTCTTGGTAATATTGAGTGTGCTATTAACATGAATAATATTATACACTATATATGATATAATAAAGTGTCAAATATAATTTTATGGGGCATAAGTTACAAACTTATATATTTATTATCTTAGTAGGAGTGAGTCTCTTACCGGTTGTGTTATATGCTAAAGAGTTAACTAAACAACAAATAGAGGCGGAGCGTGCAAGACTGAAAAATGAGATAGTCCAAAAGGAGCTAGAGATACAAGCAGATAGGATAAAATTGATGAACAAAAAGAATGAGAGAAAAGGTTATGAAGGAGAAGCAGCCGAGTTGAAAAGGAGTATAGAGAAAGCTAATTTATATATCCGTAAGCGCTCCCTAGCTATTAAAAGTCTCAATTATAAGATAAAAGATAAAGAGCTTACCATAATAGACTTAGACAAAAAGGTAATGCGAGAGAAGTCTAGTTTATCTCAACTTTTGCGTAAGACTAATGAGAATGACGAAGTCTCTATGGTAGAGATCGTATTGGGAGGTAGCTCATTCTCAGAGGCTTTTACGGATATAGATAGATTTAGTACTTTAAAAGAAGCTTTAAATAAATCTTTTAAAGAGATATCTCAAACTCAACAAGGTCTCCGTAGTGAGCAAGAGAAGCTCGCCACAGCTCGTAGAGATCAAGAAGAGTTAAAGATTTTGCAAGAGAGGCAACGGCAAGATGTGATAGCCGATAAAAAGAGGAAGGAAGAATTAATTAGTAAAGTTAAAAATAAAGAGGAAGAGTATCAAAATACTATAAAGAGTAAAGAGAAGACCGTAGCAGAGATACGTGCGAGGTTGTTTGCACTTAGAGACTCCAATGGGGCAGATGTGTCATTTGGGACTATGCTCGGTTATGCTAAAGAAGCAGGTAAAGCTACAGGGGTAAATCCCGCTCTTATATTGGCTATACTTACAGTAGAGACTAATTTGGGCAAGACTTTGGGGGTGGGCAAGTGGGATGAGGACATGCACCCAACCAGAGATGTACCAATATTTAAACAAATAGTAGCCGAGTTGGGTCTTGATCCAGACAAGATGCCTGTCTCTGCCAGACCATGTTCTGCTGCCAGACGTAAGGCAGTTGGGCCGGGTAATAAATGTGGTTATGGTTATGGTGGTGCTATGGGGCCGGCTCAGTTTATACCCTCTACTTGGGTTTTGTATAAAGATAGAGTGGCTCGTATAAGTGGGCAGAATCCGCCAAATCCTTGGGATCCTCGTACGGCTGTGTTTGCTACAGCTCTTTTGATGATGGATAATGGTGCAGACAAAGGTACACGCAAAGCAGAGCACAAGGCTGCTGTGAGATATTTGGCTGGCTGGCGCAATGCAGAGAAGAGCGAATATTGGTGGTATGGAGACAAGACAATGCGTTATAGAGATCAGTATGCAAAAGATATACAGACATTAAATTAATTGTCTCTATAAGCATGTTGGTGATATAAGATGTTTATGGATTATGGAGAATTTATTAAGCAATATAATTTGCACGACATTACATTTACACAAGTGTTAAAAACAGAGAGCAATGATAGACAGTTTTTGGCGTTAAGGAGTCTTTGGTTGGGTGTGAGTGGCAGGTTGGCGGTGGAGAGTTATTTGTTTTTAGTTATTACTAATGCTCTAGTGTGCTATCAGCTCTCTGGCAAGGGTGAGGACTATTGGGAAGAGTTTGCAGAGTGTGTTGCTGAGGAGTTGCCTACTGTAGCTTCTTTTGGCGATGTTGTTGCCTTCTTTAGTGCTTTTTTACCCAACTCAGTGTGCAATAAGAGGCTAGTAGAGGTTAAACTCAAGAGAGTAGAGAAGCTCCGCGAGTTTTATGCAGAGTTCATAGAGCGAGGGCAAGCGAGGGAGTATTATAATGATATGCTCAGCCTAGCCGAGAGCTTGGCAAGCGTAATGAGGCAGAGAGTGACAGACAAGACGATACTCTTCGCCATCAAGATGTTTGGCTATGCCGGTAGAGTAGTTTATGGCAAATTTATACAATATCCGTTTGAGTTATCAGCACCCATTGACTCCAGACTTATTAAATTAGCGCCAAAAGGCTTAAAAAATATCACAGAAGTTAGAGAGTTCTATAACAAAATAGCAAAAGAGTTACAAATTCCACCACTCCACCTAGACGCCATCTTGTGGAATTACTTCAATTTGTGAACATACAGTCCCTACAATGGAACACCATAGAAAGTATGGTACTACGGTGGGATTATGTTTTCAACACATACAAGATACCAATACCAGTTACAGTATAATGGCTTAAAATATGAAGAATACTACATATCATCTCTTGATGTATTTACCTAACAGGGAGTAGAACAATAGTAGTGAGTATGTTTTGGTGGCTTACCTTTGAATAATACCAAATGGTATTAGATAAAAATCTGACAATATATAAGATACATCTTTTTCTGAAATACCAATGGCATTATTTATAACTGGTATTGTATACCTCTTATCTTGAATAAACTTAGTATCCATAAGTACGTACCCCTTTTGAGAAGTTTGGTTTAGTGTCATATTTTTGGCAACTGACTGTAAATAAGGATAAATAGGACAACTTCCTTGTATAGGATTGTTTGTATTTATTTTTGAAATCCAACGTTTCCCTCCATCTGTTTTAATCTTGGTCAAAAGTGTAAGTGCTAACATAATACGTGGGTCAGGCTCATAACCGTCTGCGTACAATCTACGGTAATGGATATTTGCTTCTCTTATAGTCGCCTTTATCTCACGTATTGTTAAAGAGCCAGATGCAAGTTGAAACCATTCCTCAAGGTGTACTTTCCATATTGCTTCAACAGCAACATTTGGTTGGCTTTGAAAATCTTTTGGAAATACACTTTCATCAAAAACCATATCTATAAACCCAGAATAGTCAGTGTTCTTAGGTTCAAAATACAGTATATGGTCTAATGACTTATAGTAAGATGCTTGTAAATCTATGTCTTGCTCGTAGACTTCTTCTCCTATTGGCACAATAACAACTATTCTCTTTTTAGAAGTATTATTTTTAACAAACTGTTTTAGTGTCTCCAAAAAGTATTTACCTGCATCACCTGAACGGTCTATGTCTTCAACAACAATAAAAATCTCATCTTCTGTAACGGTAGATAACATATCATTTAATAGTCCCTGTATTTCAAAAACTCGCTCTATTCGCTGTCCCTCAAACAAATAACTAAACTTCTCCGCTATAAAAGAAAGACCTGTCGCCACTCCTGCAAACTGTGCTATCTGTGCTATTGCACGGACTGTTTTACTAGTGCTAGTTTTTCCATCTATCTTTCCTGTGGTCTTTTTCTTATCGCCAAGTTGGTCTGCAATATCTAGTACAAAACCCTCCCATAAATCCTTTCTGTCTGGATATTTCCACGCATCAAACTCAAACCATCTAACATCTTCGTATGCTTTTCTTAACTGATATATAGCCGTACTTTTACCTGTTCCAAACTTGCCAATGTATCCAATAAGTGCTGAATATGGAATACGGTCTATTGTCTCTTTAAGTCGCATTATCTCGTCAGTGAAGTGCAACAAATCCTCAACCTTGTGAGTTTCTTCAAGTATTTCTCTATCTTTAACAAATCCAGATGTACTCATAATAAACCATTATAACATAACCCTCGCAGAGTGAGGTTAAATCGCAATCTTATGTTAGAATAATGGTAACATCTAACAAGATGGAGTACCTAACCCTCTCATTTGAGAGGTATGGTGCAAAAACCAGAAGAGTGTAAAGAACCCGTCGTTCAGGGACTGCTCTTCTGGTTATGTGGGGAAACCTGCATAGTGGGCTTCTGTCCACCTCTGGCGATGGGCTTTTTGTATGTCTACGCCATAGTTAAATGACTATGAGTTTTAATCAAAACAATAAAAAAGGTTTTATACAAATACCAATACTGGCTATCGCCGTATTAGTACTTACAGTTGTTAGCACTGGTGGATATTATGTTACAAAACAGACAGAAGACAGAAATAATATACAACCTACCAAGTTGGTAGAAACTACTGCGACCAGTACAGAAGAGGACGTGTTGATTAACAGTACGAACTTTGAGAGACGTCCAGTAGTGCATTTTATGGAGCAGGGTGCAAAAGGTAATGATGTGTGCACATTACAAGAGATACTGAAAAAAGAGGGTGTTTTTGACAAACCAGTTACTTGCTATTATGGGTCGGCAACACACTGGGCTGTATCAAGATTAGTTGGTAAATATGGATATTTTCAAACTCCAAATAACTTTGGAACAGTAGATAAAACGGCTATGGATTTAATCAACCGACTTTACACTGTTGATAAAAATGGCTCTCTTATGCAAAACATAGAGACAGATATTAAAATCGCTGTACAAACGCCCAAAAACAAAACTAAACCGACTGTATCAAATCAAAATCAGCCAAAGAAACCATCTTCAGATTTTCGCATACTAGAACCAGTAAAAAAAGATAATAATAAAACAAATAAGTTCTCATTTTCTGATAAAATAAGACCAGTTACAAATCAAAAAAATACCGAGAGAGATTACGAGACTGAACATCAAGAGTTTATAGATAAAGCCGAGATTTTAGTAGGGCTACTTGAAGAAGATAAGAAGAACTACTTACTTCTCAAAGAGACGGTAGAAGAACATAGGGGTAAACATATTGCACACGCAAGAGACTTGTTGAACCAGTGGGCTAATGTTGCCATTGAGAGTTCTCTATCTGTACCAAGTCGTTACAAGGATATACTTGAACTACGAAGAGATAGTATTGTTGCAGACAGTGATTATCTTACTGGTCATATAAACTCCCTATACGAGACAGTAGATTTGTATTTTATAGATGCCTTAAAGAAAAAAGATGTAGTTTCAGTTATCACAGAAGACCAAGACAGACTTCGTGAGTGTATAGGGTTGAATACGTCTGAATGGGTAGAAAATAAAATGTATTTAACCTGTGGAATGAGGTTGGCTATGACACTTGGCGACAATGGTTCATATACAGAAGATTTTACAAAAATCACAGATAGGTTAGTTGAGGTTGATAACCTTGTATTTGAGACAATAGGAACACACACTAAACGAGCAGAGGAGGATATTTTAGACGATTTGGAGCGAATATCACGCCTTTCAGGTATAGTTCAATCAACGCAAGCAAGTCTTAATATGATTACAAGGCAAGCCGAACAAAGTTTTACACAGCCAATACCAAGCACACAATCCGTGAAGTGCTATACAACAACTAATGACAGTATATTTAAGAAAAATAGGGCTTACAATACTCGTTGTGAACCATACACCCAGACCGTTCAGCAGAAATGTGCACTGCAAAAAGCAAGGAGTGTTTCTACAACAGGTGTATATATAGGCGGTTTAGTAAGTCCAGAATGCCAATAAGCCTCTAATATGAACATTTATCTTGATATTGACGGAACACTCATCTTTGACGGTCTGCACGACCTTGGCACTCCTGCACCATACCTCAAAGAGTTTCTACAAGCACTTAATGCAAGTGATTATGATGTGTATTGGCTCACTACTCACTGCCACGATGGCGACTTAACACACTTACAGAAGTACCTACAACGTTTCTTGCCAGAAGATGTGTACGCACTTACTGTCGGATATAAGCATACTGTATGGAGTGAACATAAAACTGAAGGTATAGATTTTGGACGAGATTTCCTGTGGCTAGATGATGACGCAACACTTCAAGAAAAAGAGGTTTTATACACTCATAATGCAGAGCATAAACTTATTGAGATAGATTTACGCAAGAATGAGCAACAACTTAAAGATATTACGCAATCTACTTTGTTAAAGTAAGTCAACTATAAAATAAGTAGTCAGCGTCTGTTTCCTTGTTGGATAATAAACTGTAAACATAGCCATTTTGTGGTACAATAGACATATTATGACCAAAAAGGAGTTGGAAGAAATGTTGAGAAAGATAGAACTACGCTTGGGAGAGTTAGGTGATTTGTCTGTACTTGTTGATGAGGGCAATAAGTTACAACTACTTGCAGAAGATTTAACGGAGCAAAAGGAAAAACTTGACGTTGTTCTTACTAAACTCCCAGATGATGAAGAAAAGTTAACTGACCTAACACAACAAGTTGTAGCACTTAAAGCAGAGTTAGACAAAAGAGAGAAAAGTACAGCAACTCTTGTAGATAAGACAAAAGAACTACAAATAAAAACCGATGAGTTACGACAAGAGACACTCTCACAACTTGGAAAAGCGTCAAACGAAAAACTTGCACATACATTTTCTGTGGTGCAGGAAAATCTAACAAAAGAGCGTGATGAATGGCTTAAAAAGTTAACAAAGGCAACTGGATTTCTCGTTTTTGTAACCACTGTAATAGTTCTGTGGCAAGTTTATGAGACGCAAACTATATATGATTTAAGTTTTCTAACAAAAATAGCCATCACCTCTCCACTTATATATGCTGTTGTGTTTTTTAACCGTGAGTATGCTCGTACTCGTAACCTTATAGAAGAATATACATTTAAGTCAGCGATTGCTCGCTCTTTTGAAGCATATAAAGAGATTTTGGACGATGCTTATTCAAAACAAAAACTTGAAACACAGAAAGAAAAGTTGGCATTTATCTTAAAGTCGGTCAGCAATCTATACTCTTCTCCAATGCAAAATATAAAGGATAACCATACAAGCGATGAAGAAATAAGTCCAGATATTTTTTCAAGTGTAAAAAAGTTTTTGATTGATGTATATAAGGGGGTTACAAAGCCAGATGAAGTCATTGAGGTTAGTACAAAAGAATAACTTCATTATAGGAAACATACGTTTTAGTCGGTAGTAGACGGTAGCAAAAGGTAGCAAAATCTCACTCGGGAGAGACCTTTTTATGCTAAAATACCACTATGAGTACAAAAGGTAAGCAGTTATCCTACCCTCAAAGACGAGCGATAGAACTTTGGATTGAGGGCGGTAGAAAGAGTAAGGCAGATGCCCTACGTAAGGCAGGTTATAGTAATGCAGTTGTTCGTCAGCCACACAAGGTCTTTAATAGCCCATTAGTCAGACAGGAACTTGAGATATTAGGTTATGGCGAGAGTGGAATGGAGAACAGAAAGCCACCAAAGGCTGTAATACTCAACCCAGAGCGACCAGAGCAGGAGTTAATACTGGATATTTCCAGTATAACAGATGAGCAGATAGAGAGTTTGGCAGAGCAACTTGCAAACACACCACCCCGTAATCCTATTGAGCCAAAGATAGAAAGTAATACTTCTATTATTCCAACAGACCCTAACTGTAATGTTTTTGGCGAGCAAGTACGACATAGAACACAACAAGGAGAGAGTATGAGTGCTTTTTCTTCAATGTAACCACAATCATTATGACAAACCATTGGCTGACAGTGGCATACCAATGACAGACAGTGCCTAACCAATGGCAGTCAAATAACCCTTATTTATAGCGGTGTATTGTGTTTTCTCATATTTTGAGTATACTTAAAGATACAAAATAATAGCAAGTTTAGTCAGTTTATCTTCTGTTGGGGACGGGGGTACGACTGCAACAACAGTCAAGATGAGCATTCATCTTCTCTTGTTGACTAAACTTTAGAGGAGTTTTAATGAGTGTCTTATCGGACACTTTTTTGTGTTGATGTGTTGTTGTGGTGCAAAATACTATGCAACCTCAACAAACACAAAACAATAGTCTAAATAGTAAACAACTTGGTGCAGAGGAGTGGTTTAATGGCTTTAAGAAATCACTTGGTAAAAAGGGATTATCTATGTCTGATAATGAAATCAAAGATTTATACCATACTCAATCTAAGTTGGCAGATATACTTCTTGACAGATGGCTTGTAGAAGAAAAAAGTGTACAAGAGATGTATAATAAAGTTATGTAAATATGAATACTCTAAAAAAACCAGAAGAGCAAAAAAACTGCATAATAGACTGTAGGATTAGTTCCCAGAAACAACTCACTGGTGGTGGTTTAGACGAGCAAAAGATGATGTGTACAAGTTATGCTGATGCAAAAAAATGGAATACACTTAATATATTTAGTAAGGTATATTCTGGACGTGCAGAAGAAAGAGAGGATTTTAAGCAGATACTTACATACATAAAAGAGTTAAAATCAAAAGGTATACAAGTACACTATTATTTAATAAAAAGTATAGATAGGATTACAAGAGACGGTGCTGTTACTTATCAAAGTATGAAAGACAGTCTTAGAAGTTTGGGTGTAGAACTGGTAGACACGTATGGAATAATACAACCTGAAATAAATACACTTGGTGATTTAGGATTTGAGTACTCTTGGAGTAAGCATTCTGCCACTGCAAGTGCACAACTTATGGAGGCACAAAGGGCAGAAGATGACGTATCTGGTATTTTAACTAGAATGGTTGGTGCTTCAATAAGAACTATACAAGACGGTTATACGGTACGCAGAGCAAACGATGGATATGCTAATAAAAAGGTACTTATTAACGGAAAGAAGAGATTTATTGCAGTTCCAAGCCCAGACAGGGCACATTATTTTATAAAAATGTTTGAGTTGCGTGCACGAGGTGTCCCAGATAAAGAGATTGTTAAGAAACTAAATGCAATGGGTTTCAGAACACCTAAGATGAATAGATGGAGTAAAGATAAAATGCATATAATCGGAAGTGTTGGTGGGAATAAACTTACAGTAAAGCAACTGCAAAGATACATACAAAGAACCATCTATGCTGGCATTCGTACTGAAAGATGGACACACAATAAGCCTATACGTACTCAATATGACGGCTTAGTTTCCATTGAACTATTTAATAAAGCAAACCACGGAAAGGTTTTTATACAAGAGAATGAAGATGGTTCTATAAAAATACTCAAAGACTATTCTCCGTGGCAGAAGCAACGTAATAAAAATAATCCAGATTATCCATTCAAGTTTTTATTATGCCAAGAGTGCAAAAAGCCATTATTGGGAAGTGCTTCAAGAGGTAAACTTGGCAAAAAGCACCCAGCATACCACTGTGGGGGTTATAAAACTGGCAAGAGAGCACATAAATACAATCGTATACCAAAAGAAGAGTTTGAGAAAAATATAAAGCACTTTGTTGAAAATATGAAGTTTGAAGATGACTTTGCAAACTCATTAGAGTATGTACTCCTTAAAAGATATAGAGCACGAGAAAAAGACATAGTGCAAGAAGCATCACAAATAAATAGAAATGTTGCAGACCTAAAAAGTCAACAAGCGGTAAAACTTCAAGCACTTGATATGATAGAGAGTGCTGTTGTTAGAAAAAAGAAAGAGGAAGAAATAGACCAACTAGAAAAAGATATACTATTGGCAGAGACACAACGCAATACTATTGAGGTTAGTGAGAAGAAAATAAAGGCATTTGTACGATATGCAAAACATCTAATGGAACACCCAGTAGAAATGCTTATAAATAATGACGATTTAGGTACTCAACAGGCATTATTTGGTCTTGTATTTGAAGAAACACCAACATACCAAGAAATACTTAATGGAACACCAAAAATGTCGCCTATTTTCAGGCTATCTGATGAGTATATGGGACAAAAATCCCTTGATGTGATCCTACGGGGAGTCGAACCCCGATCTCCGCCGTGAGAGGGCGATGTACTAACCATTATACTATAGGACCTTACTACGTTAGAGCTATGCAGGGCACAGCCATGCTTGCCTTTTGTAGTGTCGATATTATACACATTTCTTATTTTTACGCCAGAGTTATTTTGTATTATTCTGATATACTTAAATTAATATGCATATTGATTTAAAGTTAAAATCTACAAATACGAAAGATTCCATTATCTTCCAAATTAATGAGGACTTTTTAGAAGTTGGGGCTATTAGATATACAAATTTTAATGATGTAGCTGATACAATGGCAGAGATTGTTTATAAAAAACGTGTACCGAATTTAACAGATAAAGGGATGAAGAAAAGATCTTTTAACGATCTTGCCAAGAGAGTAGAGGATATGTCTCATACTTTAATTGTTGCTGAGGAGCTAAAGCATGTAGACTTTAACATTGGTGGAGCGAGAGCTATTTGTTTTATAAACGATCCTCTGGCTAAAGCCTCTAGAGCGGAGTATTTTTTAGATTTAAAAGATAAGATTAAAATAACTACCAAGATATTGTCTGATGCGGTTAAAAAGGGAGAGAAGTTGTCAGATGATATAGACTCTATACCCAAAAGGTATGCAATCTTCTCAGAGAAGGTGTCTCAGATTAAGCTTAATGGATACCTCACCCCCAAAGTATTAAATAGGTGGGCTAAGACTATAAATATAGAGATAGTGAAGGAGTTGATAGTGTCTGAGTTTTGGCAAGGGTTAGTTGGAGTTTTGGATAAGACTTTTAATAGAGACATAACATATACTTATAAAGAGCTAGTAGTAGAGTTGGATGACCCAATATTATATAGAGAGATATACACAGCAGGAGATTTGCAAGCTATTACTAATGCTATACTATAGATAACATGGACGAACCCAAAAACAAAAGAGCTTCAATTAGAGATTTACAAATAGATAGAGCCAGTCGTGGTAATGGAGATGGATACAAGCGTAGGATGCCCAGAGTAAATAACTCTAATACTAACGCACTTAAGCATGGTGAGAGTAAGAAGCGTAAAAAGTCGGGACTGTTTTGGTTTCTGTTAATTGGTATATTATTTATACTGGCTCTTGTGGTGTCTATACCTACAATCTTTTCAGATACAACTATTAGAATTAAACCTGTTGTAACTAAGGCTACATTTAACGATGCCATATTTAATGCATTTTTAAAGAATTCTCAATCTGATACAAATGATGGCCTCAACACCCTTAATTATTCTGTAGTAGAATGGGATTCAACAGATAAGGTTGATTTAGAACCTACTGGTCGTGAGCAGGTTAAAGAGAAAGCCTCTGGTGTAATTACTGTGTATAATAATTTTACTAAGAATAAGCAACGATTAATTAAGAATACTCGTTTTGAGACAAGTGATGGTCATGTGTATAGGGTGAGAGAGTCTATAGTAGTACCAGGCAAGACATCTGGTGCTCCGGGTACATTAGATGTGCGCGTATATGCAGACGAGGCAGGAGAGTCGTATAACATACAAAGTGGTAGCTTAACTCTACCCGGACTCAAGAGTCTCCCGGATATGTATACTAATATATATGCTAAAGTTAAATCTCCAATTACCGGAGGCTTCGATGGGGAGCGAGCGGTTGTGAGTCAAGAGAGTAAGAGTTCTGCTAGTGCAACTTTAAGGAATAAGATAAAAAAGGAGGTATTAACTGAGATTAAAAATAGAATACCGGAAGACACGAGATATTTTGACAGTGGAGTATATATAGAATTTGCAGACACAAGTGAGAGTGAGATAGGAGGTAAGGTCCAAATAGTAGAGAATGCTAAAGTTAAGGTTATTGTATTTGACAAAGTTGAGTTGGCTAGGGTTTTGTCTGCCAGTGTTGCCGGTAATCCAGACAAAGGTTACCCAACAATTAAAGACCCAAGCAAGTTGAGTGTGGAGATAGTACAAAAGACGACAGACGACTCTGATGCTGATAGTGTTAAATTGATTGTGAACGGAGACGCAGACTTTGTGTGGATGTTTGATAAACAAAATCTTATAAAAGACTTGGCAGGCAAGCAAAAGGATGCCTTATTGACCATACTTACGGGTTATCCAACTATAGACAAAGCAGAGGCTATTATAAGACCATTTTGGCGTAAGACTTTCCCTAAAAATGCAAAAGACTTTACTATTGAGATATTACCAACACCTTAACAGGTTGAAAGGTGTATAGGCTTGATGTAGAGTAATAAAGTGATTAATAAAGATGAAAAAGTATTTGTCGCCCTTAGTGGTGGTGTAGACAGCTCTATGGCCCTCGCTCTTTTAAAAGAGCGAGGGTACGATGTAACTGGAGTATATTTTAAAACATATAAACCTGATGGTAATAGAGAGTATTGTCGAGAGCAGGGATTGTCTGCTCAAAAGGTGTGTAAACAATTAGACGTCCCATTTAAAGTATTAGATTTAGAAGAGGAGTATAAACAAAGGGTTTTTGATTATATGATTAGAGAATATAATATGGGCAATACTCCAAATCCTGATATTATTTGCAATAAGGAGATTAAGTTTGGTGTGTTTGCTGAGAAGGTTTTTGGCATGGGGGCGGATTTTTTGGCAACCGGCCATTATGCGCGAGTCTCTACACATAATGGCAATACGAAGCTTTTTAAAAGTGTAGACAATAATAAAGATCAAAGCTATTTTTTATCCCAAGTATCTAAAAGTGTTTTGAGTCGTACACTCTTCCCGGTGGGAGAGTATCAAAAAGGTGAGATTAGGAAGTTGGCTGGAGAGATAGGGTTACATAATGCTGACAAGAAAGATTCGCAAGGTATATGTTTTATAGGCTATGAGATAGAAGTAAAAGATTTTTTAAAGAAATATATTAAACAAGAGAGTGGAGATGTACTAAATACAAAAGGAGAGGTGATCGGTAGTCATAAAGGTAGTAAACTCTCTACAATAGGAGAGAGACATGGTTTTACTATTTTGCCTAAATATCAGACATCTAATATGTCTAGGTTGTTTGTTATTAAAAGAGATGTTGAGGCTAATACTATAACAGTAGGTAATAAAGAAGAGTTTGATTCGTGGCAGAAAAGTATAAAGACTATAAAGCTTATTAATACTAATTGGATAAATGAGCCCCCTATAGTAGGCAGAGTGTATGAGTGTAGGATTAGGCATAGAGGAGACTTATATAGATGTTCTTTACAGGCGGATACAGTTAATTTTATAGATACTCCTTACGCTCTTGCACAAGGTCAGTTTTTAGCGGTTTATGATGGTGCTGAGTGTTTAGGTGGTGGAGAGATGTACTATTTGTAAGATTTATTCTTTATACTGTGGTGTTGTGGAAATGCTCTTAGCCAATACTACAATATAGTAGTATCATTAGGCAGATGTTAGAGAAACATAGTATGCAAGACAATATTTTAGGGACGCTCTTATATTTAGTATGGGTTGTTATAATAATGTTGATTATTGGTGGTGTTGCGTATTTATTTATAGCTGGAGGTATTTTATTGTCGGATGGTGGCACCGAACCTATAATAGCCTATAGAGAGGTTAGTAATGGCAAGGTCTCCCTAACGGGTAGTATTTTGTTGCCTAACTCCTGTAGTCAATTGTTTCTAGATAACAACGAGATAAATGGAGAACAATTATTAGAGTTTACAGTTGATAAGCCTTATGTTTGTGAAGGTGGTGATGTGGATAAGAGTGTGTCTGAGACATTTTTTATACAATTTGATGGGGATGAGCATACACCTATAAAGGTTAAGATAAATGGAGATAATAGAGATATAATAGTTAAATAAGATGCCTAAGATTTTAATAAAAAAAGCAGACGGGGAGAAGGAATTCTTTGATGTGGCTAAATTAAAACGTTCTCTTAAACGTTCCGGTTCTAATAATGAGATAATAGAAAAGGTGGCTCAACATATACAACATGAGTTAAAAGAGGGGATGACAACCCAAGAGATATATAAGCATGCCTTTAACACCTTACGACAATATGAACATGAGCATCCGGAGGTGGCTGCCCGATATTCTATTAAAAGAGCGATACTCGAGTTGGGTCCTAGTGGCTTCCCCTTTGAGCAATTTATAGCAGGAGTTATGGAGTCACAAGGAGCTGAGGATGTAGAAACAGGGGTAGTTATGCAAGGGGCGTGTGTCTCTCATGAGATAGATGTTACGGGTATTTTAAAGGGTAAGAGATTTGGCATGGAGGTTAAATTTCATAATTCTTTAGGTACTAAATCTGATCTAAAAGTGATATTATATATTAAGTCTCGTTTTGATGATTTGGCTAGGGCTAGAGGTGGCAATAAGGTGGTGCAAGGTTGGTTAGTTACCAATACTCGTTTTACCCATAATGTAATAAAATATGCACGTTGTGTAGGTACTATAAAGTTATTGGGTTGGGATTATCCACGTAATAAAGGTTTAGAAGTTCTGATTGAAGAAGCCAAGCTCCACCCTATAACTATGTTGACTACTCTAACAAATAGAGAGAAGCGTAATTTACTAGAGATGAATAAGGTGTTATGTAGAGATGTTGTAGGCGATAGGAATGTTCTTTTAGATGCTGGAGTCAGTGCTGATAAAGTGGATAAAGTGTTGATACAATTAGATGCACTAACCAGAGTTTAATGATAAAATAGGCATCTAATTTAATTAATATAATGTAATGTCTATGAATACTATAAACTTGAAACAAATTATATTTTTTGTGCTAGGTTTTTTTGTTGGTATAGTGGGTTTGTATAGTTGGAGTCATTTTTTTAGTGATACTAAAGACGAGGAGGCTCTAGAATCTGTAACTAAGAGTAGCTTAGAGGCAGATTTAACTCCGCAACATAATGTAAGTGTAGGTAATGATAGTGCTACTACTATCAGCCCTTTAAGTGTTCAGTCAGACGCTGTAGTCGTTGCTTCTCAAGGTGCAGGAGACTCAGTGCTAGTTAAATCAGTAGATCTAGATTCTAAGTATGACAGTGGGTGGGTTGTGGTACATGAGCTTAATGGTGGAGTCATAGCCAATGCTTTAGGAGCTACCAGAGTGGATCCCGGGAAGAGTGAGAATGTTAAGGTGTATTTGTTGAGGGGTACAGAGCATAATAAGAATTATGTAGTAGTGTTGTATAAAGATAACGGTGATAAAGAGTTTAGCTTAAAAACAGATGAGCCTATAAGTAATGCTAATAAAGAGTTGGTCATGAGCTCTTTCTTAGCTAAATAACTTTATTAAATAATAAATAAAAACAATATGGAACTAATATCAATAATAATTAAAATAGTAGTAGTTACAACAATAGTAACTTTGCCATTGCTTATTGTGTTAGTAAAGAGTCTACGTAGAGGCAATTTAATGATACCTAGCTCCTCTATATTGTTTACATCAGCATTGTTGCCAGTGGCTTATTTGTTGTCAGCTATTTTTGCAGTAGATAAAAATACAGCAGTCTTAGGTTATGGTTTTAATACAGATTCATTAATTGTAACCACATTAGGCTTTTTGTCTTTGTCATTAACAGTTTTATTAAGTGTTAAGAAGGCAACTGCAGACAAAATAAAGAAGTTTGTGATGGGGGTATCTGTGTTTGTCTTTGTATTATTTATATTGCAGATTTTATTAAATGTGTTGTCTTTGAGTATAGTATCTTGGTTGGCACCATTTATGCCGGTTAGAACGTGGATAGATGTAGCTTCTATGATAGGTTTGATGGTGGTGATGATACTTAGTGTGAATAAGCAATTGGTGGATAAGGGTAAGTTGAAGCATTCGTTATATATAACAATTGTTGTTTTTACGCTTATCTTTATGGGTGTCTTTACAAATATTAATAATATATTTGTAGTTCTGTTTTTATTCTCAATATTTAAACTATGGCAAGTAATGGTACATAAAAACGACGAGGGCCATTTTGTATTTGCATTTAACTTCAAAAACAGTCTCACATTCTTACCCTTGGTAGTGTTGGTATTATCAGGATTATTTATTGTAGATAATACATTAATAAATGCACGAGTAAGTAATACTTTGCAGGGTTGGTCTAAGGTGTCTTTTGTTGATGTGCGACCTAACTGGCAAGGGACTTTAACTGTTGCAAAAGGGTCTATAGGTACGTCAGATATAACCACAAAGTTATTTGGTCAAGGGTCTGGATCTTTTAACAACTTATGGAGAGTCTATAAACCTACAACTGTAAACATTACTCGTTTTTGGGGAGCTAATTTTAATAGCGCAGTAGGATTGGTGCCTACAAGTGTCATAACTGGGGGTATAGTAGTATTAGTTGGGTGGTTGGTGTTTTTATTGGTACTGTTATTAGCTGTATTGCGTAATAGAAATTCTGTTTTTGCATTACCTACGTTATTTGTTTGGGTATTTATGATCTTTAACCCTGTGGGTACTTTGGTATTTTTAATAGGGTTTGTTGTAACTGGATTATTTGTGTCAGATTTAACAAGAGCTCGTACGGTTAAGGTTATTAATTATAAATTAAGAGGAGAAGGTAAGAATAGATTATTAGTATTCATACTCTTGCCTGTAGTAGGTGTGGCTAGTGTGGGGTCGTTAGCGGTGGTGGGGCACAGAGCAGTTGTAGATTTATTTATATCACAAGCGTCAACATCTGCGCTAAATGGTAAGGTTGATAAGGCAGAACAATTATTAGACAAAGTAAGAGGCTTAGCTAATTCAGCAGAGGTAGAAAGGGGATATACCAGAGTAGCAATAACAAAATTAGCTACTCTTTTAAAGGCTGACAAAAATAAGAAGGATAGTAAAATAGATCAAAAGACTTTGCAAGGTGCTTTGTCTAATGTTTTAACTCATGCAAAATTAGCCATAGAGAAAGATCCAACAAATCCAACAAATTATATGATATTAGGTGATATTAGTGAGCAACTAATGGCACTTAAGATACGGGGTGCCGGAGAGAGTGCATTAGCTGCTTATACTAAAGCTCTAGAGCTTGACCCTAAGAATCCGTTTATACCTCTTGCCATTGCTAGGGTAAACGGAGTACTGGGTGATAAAGAACAAATGACTAAAGCACTCGAGGCTTCTCTACGACTGAAACCTAATTACGAACCTGCACTTTATCAATACGGACTTTTAAAACTCTCTGAGCAGGACGCTAAAACAGCCATAAGGGCTTTAGGTGCTGTTGTACAGATAGATCAAAATAATGCCAATGCTTTGTATTATCTATCTTTAGCTTTGATTCAAGAGGGGAGACTTCAAGAAGCGTTGGTTGTGATGCAAAGAGTTGTAGTGTTGAATCCTGACAATAAAGATGTAAGGAAATTAGTGGACTCTTTAAAGGCTAGGATAGGTAAATCTACATCAAAGGCTGAGATTAAATCCACTGAAGCCACTACTACAAAGAAACTGGAAAGTACTCAATAAAATAGCTATACTGCGCAGTAATGATTAGTAAGGCTATAAAAAGGTTAAATAGAGAGATACGCAACATACATGATGCTGCGTATCTCTTGGCTGGTTTTGCCCTATTTTCTACGATATTGGCTCTTTTAAGAGATAAACTATTGGCTTATAGTTTTGGTGCAGGGGTTGACCTTGATATATATTACGCCGCCTTCAGGGTTCCGGATTTGGTGTACACAGTTGTGGCCTCTATGGTTTCTGTTTTCATTTTGATACCTTTTTTATCAAATAAAGAGAGTGATAAAGCGAGACAAGAGTTTGTGCATACTCTTCTTTTTGTTTTTGGTGCTCTTTTATTTATGGTGAGTTTTATTATGTATTTATTCACCCCTTTCATAATGGATAGGTTTTTCACAGAGATGGTTATAAGGGGTTATGGGGAGATATTGATAAAGATGGTACACATCTTGTTGCTCCAACCCATCATATTGGGGCTCTCTAGTATAATATCTAGTGTAGTGCAATATTATGGTAAGTATTTTATATATGCGTTAGCTCCTGTTTTGTATAATTTAGGTATTATAATAGGTATAGTTTGGCTAGTCCCTATGTTTGGGATTTATGGTTTGGCTATAGGTGTTGTGTTGGGGGCTTTGATGCATGTTGCTATACAATTGCCCAGTTTTTACTCGTTGGGATTTGGAAAGAACTTCCATATAACTGTTTTGCAAGATGCTGTTAAAGTTATGGCTGTATCCATACCAAGAACCATAGCTTTGTCCGCTAATCAAGTTACTTTACTCATGTTGATTATTATGGCAGGTGCGATGAGTGAGGGCTCTATATCTGTATTTAATTTGGCTTTTAATTTGCAAGCAGCCCCACTCTCTATTGTTGCCGTTAGTTATTCTACTGCGGCCTTCCCTGTGTTGTCTAAGTTATTTGCAAACAAGGATTTTGATGGTTTTGTAAAGCAAATAATAACAGCCTCTCGACATATTATATTTTGGTCTTTACCAATAATGGCTTTAGTAATTGTTTTACGAGCACAGATAGTTAGGGTTATATATGGTTCTGGTGCTTTTGATTGGTCAGACACACGTTTAACTGCGGCTGCACTTGCGTTGTTTGTTTTAAGCTTGGTATCACAAGGTCTGGTTTTATTACTTATACGTGGATATTATGCGTCAGGTCGTACTATAAAACCTCAGATACTCAGTATTTTATCTGCAGGTATGACTATCTTTTTTGCAATTGTGTTAAGCAAATTTTATGCTAGTAGCCAATATTGGCGAGACTTCTTAGAAGCTATTACAAGGACTCTAGATGTAGGGAATACTACTGTATTGATGTTGCCTATGGCATATAGTTTGTCTAGCATAGTTACAGCCTTATTATTTTTTATGTTATTTATGTATGATTTTAAATGTAATAATTTAAGAGCAGTGATACGTACATTATTAGAGAGTTTGGTTGGTTCGTTTGTTATAGGTATTACAGCATATCTTGTTTTGCAAGGCATAACAGCTTCAGGTATAGTAACGATTAATACTCTTTTGGAGGTATTTATACAAGGAGCTCTAGCTGGGTTGATCGGGGTAATATTAGGAGTGGTAGCATTGGTTATCATAGGTAATGGTGAGATTCGTACTGTTTGGAGAGTTTTACATCACAGGGTATGGAAGACTAAAAAGGTTATTGCAGATACTGAATTAAATTAGTAAAGTGATGTTATGGATAAAGAAATACAAAAAATAAGGAATTTTGCAATTATCGCCCATATTGATCATGGTAAGAGCACCCTTTCTGATAGAATGTTAGAGATTACCAATACGGTGGAGGCACGTAATATGCAAGATCAAGTGCTAGATTCTATGGAGCTTGAGAGAGAGCGTGGCATTACTATTAAGATGCAACCTGTTCGTATGAACTGGAGAGAGCATGTACTAAATCTAATAGACACCCCTGGTCATATAGACTTTGCCTATGAGGTTTCTAGGGCGCTTAGTGCCATAGAGGGGGCTATCTTATTAGTAGATTCTACACAAGGTATAGAGGCACAGACAATGAGTACGTTGTCTATAGCTAAGAAGTTGGGATTAACCATTATACCGGCTTTGTCTAAAATAGACTCTCCTTTAGCCAGAGTAGATGAAGTGCGTATGGAGGTTGCTATTACTTTGGGAGTAGAAGAAGAGGATATATTTTTAGTCTCAGGTAAAACAGGGGAAGGAGTTAAGGAGTTACTTGACGTTATTGTTAGTAGCGTGCCTTCACCTGACACTACAGTTAATGATCCGAGAGCTCTGATATTTGACTTCAAATATTCCGATCATAGAGGTATTGTACTTTTTGTACGAGTTATGGATGGAGAGATTAAAAAGTCAGACTCGTTAAAGTTCGGGGTGTCTAAAGAGAGTTTTAAGGCTAACGAGGTTGGAGTGTTTACTCCACAAGAGACTCCAAGAGGATCGTTAAGGGCTGGAGAGATAGGCTATATAGTAACAGGTATTAAAAAGCCTGGAATAGTAAATGTTGGAGACTCAGTCTTGTCTCCCAAAGGCTCTGTGCAGCCTTTAGGGGGTTATAGCGAACCGGACCCAGTGATATGGGCGAGTGTCTACCCTGAGAGCCAAGATGATCTAGCAAGTCTTAGACAAAGCCTAGAGAGGTTGCGCCTTATGGACTCGTCATTGTCATATGAAGAAGAGGCTAGCGGTACTCTTGGTAGAGGGTTTAGATGTGGCTTTTTAGGTATGTTACATATGGAGATTATTACAGAACGTTTGCGGCGGGAGTTTAATCTCGATCTTGTTGTAACAATGCCTACAACAGTGTATGAGGTAACCCATAAGGACGGTAAAATTGAAAATATATATTCACCTATAAAATTCCCAGATGATAATCAATACAGTAGCGTACGAGAGTCTTGGGTTAGTTTGAGTATATTAGTGCCGTCAGATTACATAAGTGGAGTTATGCAATTATTACACGAACATGAGGCAGATGTTGTAGACACTAACACTATGCCAGATGGTCGTACTGAGCTTGTGGCGGAGATGGCTTTACGAGAGATGATGAGGAACTTTTTTGATAGATTAAAAAATGTGTCAAGTGGCTTTGCTTCGTTGAGTTATAAACCCATAGGTATGCGAGATGCTAATGTTACAAGATTAGATATTCTTATTGCAGAGGAGGTGAGCCCGGCATTTACTCGTATAGTCTCTAGACGTAGAGCAAGAGAGGAGGGAGATAAGATGGTAGAGAAGTTAGAAGAGGTGCTACCTAGACAGCAATTTGTTTTAAAGATACAAGCTAAAGCTGGTGGTAATATAATAGCTAGTAGACGCAAGAGTGCCATGCGTAAAGATGTTACTGCTAAATTGTATGGAGGAGATGTAACTCGTAAGAATAAATTACTAGACAAACAAAAAAGGGGTAAAAAGGCAGCTCTGGCTAGAGGTACAGGCTCTGTGCATATTCCACAAGATACCTTTATGAAGGTATTGCGCAACGATTAATGTGGTATACTACTTAAACTTATGGTTAAAGACAAAATTAAATTTGTTTGCACAAAGTTCCCTCTGAGCTCCCCTTTTGTTGTAGTCCCGATCATTTTGCTCACATTTGTATTGGGGGTGTTAGTAGGGGCTAATAGATTGGGTTCAAACATTTTGCCGGCTGAAGTGAGTGCCTCTTTATACTCAAGTGCTCCAAAAAATATAGATCTTGACCCTGTTTGGAAGGTTTGGTATTTATTAGATAGTAAGTTCGTACCTTCTCACGAGGTGAGTGCTACAAGTACAGAAAAATTAACCAAAAAAGAGATTAACCAAAAAAGAGTTTGGGGATTAGCACAGGGTCTTGCCGCCAGTACCGATGATCCTTATACAATATTCTTTCCCCCTTCTGATGCTGAGATTTTTACAGATGATATAAGTGGAGAATTTGAGGGAGTGGGTATGGAGATAGGATTAAGAGACGGACTTTTAACTGTTGTATCTCCATTAAAAGGTACTCCTGCATTTACAGCTGGGATAAAGGCTAAGGATAGAATATTAAAAATAGACGGGGTTAGTACTAAAAATATAAATATTAATACTGCTGTTAAAAAGATTAGAGGCCCTAAAGACTCTATAGTTGAGTTTGAGATACTTAGAGAGGGTGAGCCGGAATTATTAAATATAAAAGTTAAAAGAGGTGTTATAGAGATACCAACCATAGAGACCAAAACTTTACCGACAGGTGAGTTTGTTATAGAGTTGATGCACTTCAGTGCTAATTCTGCAGATCTATTTAGGAAAGCAATATTAGAGTTTAAAAATAGCGGTAAGCATAAACTCATATTAGATTTGAGAGGTAATCCGGGAGGGTATTTAGGATCCGCAGTAGATATTGCCAGTTGGTTTTTACCTAAAGGCTCTGTTGTGGTTACAGAGGATTATGGCAAAAATGGTAAGAAGATTGTACATAGGAGTAGAGGTTACGATATATTTAACAATAAATTAGATATGGTTATTTTAGTAGACAAAGGATCTGCCTCAGCATCAGAGATATTGTCTGGTGCGCTCAAGGAGTATAAAAAAGCTAAATTAATCGGTACAAACACTTATGGTAAGGGCTCTGTGCAAGAGTTGGTTAATATTACAGATAATTCTTCTTTAAAGGTAACTGTAGCTTTGTGGCTCTTGCCTGGAGGGGTGCATATTGGTACTGATGGTATAGAGCCTAATATTAAAGTAGATTTAAGAAAGATTTTAGAAGACAGAAAGATCAAAGAGTTTAAAGAGGGTGAGGATCCTATAATGGATAGAGCGGTAGAGTATTTTAAAACAGGAGAATAATCTTATATAATATTTTTAGGGTAAGAATTGTTTGAACCAGGTTACAATTTTTAGCATATATGCTTTCATTTTTTGGATAGTTGTACTAGCGTTCTCACTGTTAGCTCCCCAGATACATAATCCATATGATACTGTAAACTCAGGATTGCCTACGATTTGCTTTTCGTCAGCATATACTACTTTTGTAGGTAATTTTAGATTGGTTTTAATTAAGTCCTCTATATTATTAAGTCTAGATCCTCCACCTGTTATTAAAATACCAGATGGTAGCATGGTATTGTTGTCCAGCTCTCTGAGTATAGATTTAATTTCTTGAAAAAGATTAGTTAAACTTTTGGATATTATCTTGTTTATAGTGGTTTCTGTATATTTGGTGCCTACAAGAGAACCTTTCTTAATTTGTTCAGCTTCCTCTATTGAGACCTTTAATCCTATTGCTAAGGCATTGGTTATATCGTTAGAGCCTATAGGTAAGACTTTTAAGAATATAGGCATATTATTTTCAAAGATTATTATATCTGTACTCTCAGCACCTATGTCTAATAACATGCAACCTTGCATCTTTTGAGGTGTAGTTATAGAGGAGAAGCTAGCCGCTAAAGGTGCTGCTGTAACATCTACAACCTCTACTCCCGTGTCCTCCACTGCTGATACAAAGTCATCTATATGACTCTCTAAAGCGTTTACTATTAATACCTTACTCTCTAGTTTAGAGCCCTGCATGCCTATTGGATTACACAAAGCCACTTCGTCGTCTATTGAGGTTTTTATTGGTATATCATGTATTATTTTTTTATTTGTGAGTTTATTGGCTAATTTTTTAGATGCGTCAGAGAGAGAGTTATTAAAGTCTTGTTCGGTGATAATAGAGTCGCTATGTCGTATGTAAGCTGTACCATTTGCATTTAACCCAGAGAGGCTTATGCCTCCTATAGATAGATATGCTTTGTCAGGGCGGAGTCTGGAGTTTTTAACTACGTTGTCTAAAGCTCTGCTTATACTCTTAACTGTAGATGGCATGTCTACTATATAACCATTGCGTAAGCCCTCAGCTTTGCTTGTACCAACTCCAAGTATCTTTATTGAGTTATTGTCATCTAACTCAGACACTACGATTTTAATTGTATTCGTACCTAAGTCTATACCTGTTATTATGTTCTTGTTCATTTTATAAATTGTTTTAGATACTTTTGCTCTAGTTTCTCCATTATACTGCCATGCTCGTAACCTGCCAAATGTAAACATCCGTGTATAAATAAGTAAATAATATGCTTATTTTTACTGTGGTTGAATTTACTAGCTTCTCTCTCAGCTTTTCTTATATTTAAGAAAAGCTCACCATTGTCGCTATCTAAGGGGAAAGAGAGTACATTGGTTGGGTAATTGCGATTTTTATATTTTTTATTTAATTTTTTACCCAGATTGTCTCCTATTAAAACTACAGAGAGTTCATATTTTTTAGGTAAGATGTTATCGGCAATATCCACAAAAGGCACCGACGGGTGCCTTTTGTGGATTGTCTTTCGTATAACACAGCTAACCATATAGCTATATTATAACAGATTTTTAAGAATTATCGTTTTATTACTCTGCCTTGAGAGTTAATAAGTACTTTGCCATCTTTAATGTCTTGCTCAAGTTTAGCTACTTTCTCCATCTTACGCAATTTTGCTTGCTTTTTTTGTAGAGCTGATACATTACGAGAGAAGTAGCGCTTGTTCATTTTTAAGTGGCGCACTATACCTGTGCCAAACATAGCTCTAGAAAACTCACTTAATATGCGAGCTGTGCTCTTAGATCCATCTTTTTCTATTTTTACATTTAATGTCATATGGTGTGTATACTACCTTATCGTTGTAACTTTTTCAAGTACCTCACCAATTGTTTAGTTGGTACAACTTTTTGTTTATGGGTAGCTGTATCTCGGACTATTACAGAATCTGTTAAGGCCTCTTTTTGGCCTATAATAATGACAAAAGGTACTTGTTTGGCTAGGGGGTTACTCATTTGTTTAGTTAGCTCTTTATGGGTTATTGTATGTTTAACCTTTATGCCAGCGTTGTGTAGATCTCGTAATACCTTTAATCCTAATTTTTTTGCATTATTACCTAGTTGAGCAAAGTAAAATGTTGGATTTTTGTCTTCTTTGATTTGTTTAAATTTATTTACATTACCGTTTATATCTATAGAGAGTGTGGTGATCGGTATGTTTTTATTGAAAGCTTTTCTGCTTAATACATTATGTCTACCGCCATAAGCTATTAAGTTGTCTTTTTTATCGTCCCAGATTTCAAACATTGTATGTTCAAAAAAGTCCCCGCTACCTGTTACAGTGTTGTCTAATACATAAGGTATTCTTGCTCCCTCTAGGTACTCTAATAGGCCCCATAGGTGCGAGCGACCATCATCATTTAAGTAGTCTATTGCTTGGGGACAACCTTTGGCTAAGTCTTTATTGTTATTGCATAATCTAGCGTATGCCCTTAAAGGAGATATGGCCAGGTCTGCACGGACTTGTAGAGGGGTATCTTTAGATATCTTTTTTAAGTATTTAGTTAAGTCGCGTATGTATCTAGTAAAAGACTCATGTGTACCGAGAGAGTTTATATGTACTGTCGTATCAGGTATCCCTATATTATCTAGTAGAGTATATGCTGTAGCTATGATAGTAGCCTCAGATATAGGATTATTCGTACCCGCCACATTTAGGGTAAAGGTACTCTCAGACTCTTTATTTTTGTTAATGCTGTATCCTAATATGTGTTCTTTAGTTTTTTGTGTATTTTTTGTAGCTAATTTACGGACTGTTTTTAGGAAGTTTTTCTCTCTTGGATTGGCATGTATAACTTTATTTGCAGCCTTTAATCTTTTTGAAGGTAGTTTATTTAGAATATTGTCTAAGTTTGAGAAGCCAAATGAATCTGCAGCGTTTATGGCTTCTTCAATAAATTCTTTAGTATTTCGTATAGTAATGTCTTTAAGGTTCAACATTTATAAATGAGTTATTTTATCTCTCTAATGCGTATGTGGTAGAGCCAGGTAGCCACCCAAGTTTAGAGAAGGGGAATAGTCTTGTTAATACTCTGCCTACTATAAATTTGCGTTTAAGAGGACCCCAGTAACGAGAGTCCGCACTCTCCTTTCTATTATCGCCCATTACAAAGTATTCATCATTAGCTAATTTTATAGATATGTCGTCTATCTTCTCTTTGTTTTTGGCGATGTAAGGTTCATCTAATGGTGCTGAATTGTTTATGCTGACTTTTGTGCCGTGTATAGATACTGTCTCTCCGGGTAAGCCAATTACTCTTTTTATAAAGTATCTTTTAGTGTTTTTAGGATAGTGGAAGACTATAACCTCACCTCGTTGTGGTTCTCTCATAAAGTTATATGTAAACTCATCTATAATTAGATAGTGCCATGAGTTAAAAGTTGGGTACATAGACACTCCGCTGACAATAAACGGCTTAACTATATAAAATCTTAAAGATAGTACTATCCCTAATACGATTAATCCTGTGATTAATAAAGATAAGGTAGAGGATTTGTTAGTCTTTGATGAGGCAGAATTATTAGTGTCAGAGTCGTTAGAAATTGTAAATTGTTGTGGAGAAGTTGTCATTAGAGAGTAGTATACTACAAGCTGAGCTTGACACCAAACTTGTATGCGTGTGCTAGTGTGATATTCTGTAATAATGATACTAAATGGTATAAATTGGCTCATAGTTGGATTGGGGAATCCCGGTAGTGAGTATGAAGGTACCCGGCATAATATTGGTAAAGATATAGTAGGAAGGTTTAAAAAACGATTTGAAACCTTTGATAATGTGGAGGTGTTAGTACCGGATACTTATATGAATCTCTCAGGTGGGCCGGTGGCTAAGGCTCTTGGTAAAGATAAGCAAGAGCGTAGAGCGAATGCTCAATACTTGATTGTCGTACATGATGACATAGACCTACCTTTTGGTGATGTAAAAGTGAGTAAGGCACGTGGCTCAGGCGGGCAAAAAGGCGTAGAGGATATAGTAAAGGCAATTGGTACTAAAGACTTTGTCCGTGTGCGTATTGGTGTTACCCCAGTATTTTTAGGTAAACAGCGCAAACCTAGAGGGTCAAGAGCGGTGAGTAGCTTTGTATTAAAAAAGTTTGGTATATTAGAGCGCAAAGAGATATCTAATATATTTGATCGAGTAAGTAGGGTAGTGGAGGAGATTGTTAAATATGGAGTAGATAGTGCAATGAATAAGTTTAATTAAAAACATCGCAGTCTGCAGACTGCGATGTTTTTAATACTTACTTGAGAGTTTATATTATTCTTCTTTTTTCTTATATACAAGAGTCATCTTGCGATTCTCCGGCTCGAATATAGAAATAGTAAACTCATAAGGCATACCTAGTTTTAACTCTGTCTTCATCTTCTCTTCATCACCAAATTCTGAGATGTGCACTAGGCCTGCAACACCCTCCTCTATAGAGGCAAGAGCACCATGTTGATTGTATTTAATTATAACAGCATTAACATTGTCTCCTGTTTTATACTTATCTTTAGCCGTCTCCCATGGGTTTTCTTTAAGGGCTTTTATAGATAATGAGATCTTGCCGTCTTTAATCTCTATAATCTTTACATCTATTTCATCTCCAGGCTTATAAAGCTCTTTTGGATTCTCTACCAATCCCCAATCCATCTCTGAGATGTGTACTAAGCCCTCCATGCCACCCTCAACCCTTACGAAAGCTCCAAAGTCTGTAACACCTGTAATTTCACCTTTTAATTCGTCTCCTACTTTGTATTCATCTATCGGTTTTATAGGGTTGTCTTGAGATGGTTTCTTAATAGTTGAGCCGGTAGACTTCTCTGAGAAGATTATCTTACCCTCTTGAGGATCGGCAGTTATCATTGTTAGGGTTAGAGTCTTGCCTATTAGATTCTTAAGTTCTATAAAGATCTTATCTTTGTCTCCGTCTGGTACCTTAGGATAGTTCTCAGCAGATAGTTGAGAGGCAGGCAAGAAGCCCGTCATACCCTCCCACTCTACCATAAGGCCTCCTTTATTAGCGTCTTTTACAACTATCTCTAGAGGAGTCTTTTCTTCAACTGCTTTTAGAGCATCATTCCATATTTGTTTTTGGCGAGCCTCCCTTAAAGAGACTTCTATATAGCCATCTTTATTCTCTACCATTATAACTTTGGCTTCTATAGTATCGCCGATGCCTAGATTCTTCAGCATGTCTCTGGCAGAGAGGTATTCTCGACCATATATAATAGCTGTACCATAGGGGTGGATGTCTATATACACTCGTCCACGATCTATATTAACTATAGAGCCTTCTACGGTGTCTCCAATTGTTAGGGAGTCTGGGATATTATTTATTAGTGCACTCATGGCACTATTTTTATTTGTTTCAGCTTGTGCTGAGTTTTTTGATTGTGCTCGTACTGAGCTTGTCGAATGTGTCATAATAATTGTTAGAGTCTGCCTCTGTCACCATCGTACCTTTGAGTATTCGCGGTGAGAGGGTTAAGCATTCTCCGTGTTAATAATTTTTAGAACTACTGGATTATACAAAATCTAATTGTTTTTGCAAGATTTTATTGAGTAGTAATAATCCCAGATGCAGAATTATTCGTCTCTGAAGATTCCGTTATTGAGTTTGATGCATCTACGGTTAATAGTAATGCATTTGCACCTGGCTTAACCTTGTCAAAGGTCAACAGCATCTCAGCTCGCTCCCCGGCATATAGTGCGCTTTGAGTACCTGATGTATATGTATATGCAGGATTAGTTGGTAGGGTTGCGGTTAATGTCCAACCTTTTGCTACTTTTGTGCCTATGTTAGACACCTCTAGCTTTACAGACACCTTACCTGTGCTGTTTATAGGAATAATTTGCAATATACGTACTGTAAGATCTGGTAGCCCATTAGGGTTGGATCTCCTCACGGGCACAACAACTTGTTTTATGGTTTTCTTTATAGTCTTTTTAGGAGGGTTTACAACTTGTCTGTGGCCCACTATTCCTTCCTTATCTGTAGTTTTTGGAGTTATAGTACCTTTAGAATTAGGATTTTCAGTAGTTGTTTTTGTAGTTAGAGCACTCTTATTCACTACTTTTAGTATTCCGTTTACAGATTCGTCAGAACCTTTAGTTGGTGTATAAGTCAGAGAAAATGCAACCTCGCTATCTTTATTGTCTGTTAGTATCGGTATAATAGAGATATCCGAGTCTGTGGCCGGTACGTTATATGATGCATTACATGGTAAGGCATTATACTCGTCTGTAGTTGGGTTTAATACCTTCAAGTATACCCCATACTTACAAGCATAAGATAAGGTAACAATACTACCCTCAGCCTCTCTCTTATTTTTGCCAAGTGTCCAAGCTATTTTAGTACTCTCTCCAGATTGTATAGCATCTCTATTGTCTACCAAAGCCAACTTGCTCTTATCTGCTAAAAACGGAAGAGTAATACCCGGCTTATTAAAAGAGGTAGATATGTTAGATACTTGCCTGACCAGTTGCATGGTAGCCCAAAGTCCTGCGAGTAGAATTGCTATAAATCCAAGAATGGCAAAAATGTTCATTGCTACTCCACGACTCTCTGCCTCATATGTATTATTGTCCGTCATATTTTGATAAATTAATGATTATTAAATTAATAAATTGCTTATTAAAAGTATTATTTAACTGTTTATTACCATATATACGACCTTGTGTCAATAAGTTGTGCCTTGTGCCCATGTGTTACAATTAGGTAAATATGATAGCAGGTAGAAACAAACCTAGTGGATTTTTATATATAGTTGTTACTGCGTGGGTATTTGTATTATCTTTAACAGTATTAAATTCTGTAGGTTTTGTACCTTATTATGTAGACGGGTCTCTGAGCAATAAAGAGAGAGCAGAAGTTGTAAAAAGATTAGAGGAAGAGCAGAAAAAGGCAGAACAAGAGAAGCTCAAACCGGTTGAGACTAGGGTTATCCTACCGACCAGACTCACTATGCCTGCCTTTGGAGTGGATTTACCTTTAACTAATCCGAATACAACAGATGTAAAAGTGCTGAACCAAGAGTTGTTAACATCTATTATCCGTTATCCGGGTTCAGGTACTTTAGGTAGAGACGGTAATATGCTTATTTTAGGCCATTCTACTAGCTATCGTACGGTGCACAATAAGATGTATCAAGCTTTTAATCAGGTCCCACATTTAGAGGAGGGTAATGTTATAAAGCTTATAAGTGGAGATAAAGAATATGTATATACAGTGAGCAATAAAGAGATGAGGAAGGCCTCCGACGCTATAATAGACTTTACTCCAAAGCCAGGAGTACAGCAGATTACATTGGTTACTTGTAATACCTTAGGCAAAAAGGCTGATAGGTGGATAGTTACAGCCGACTTTGTTGGCAGTTATCCTAGAGATGTATCTTTAGAGCAATAATGTGAGTAAGGTACGTTAGTAAGTATTGACTTTATGTACTATCTATGGTTATATCATTAATAACATTATTTAATAATTTATTATAAGTGCGCATTATGAATAACTTTTTAATTTTAGCAGGTAAATTTAGTAGCATGGCTTTAATAGCTACTTTGGTTTTATTTAGTTCCTTTGGTGTAGTTAACGCTTCAAAGAATAAAGGATCTCTAGTGCCAAGTTGTACTATAACTTTAGTACCTATGGGCAATGGAGTTAATATGGCTAAACTAAAGTGGACATCTACGGAGGGTGCTATATTTGCCAGTTTAGACAATGGTATAGGTAATATAGCTCCAGATGGAGAGATGTTTGTATCACCTGATAAATACACTATATACACAATGCATAGCTGGAACTCACAAGGAGAGGGAGGGTATTGCTCTACCATAGCTGTTGTTAATGGAGATGGTACTATCAGCGCAGTTAATCCCAATGTTGTATTACAGACTCTAGCTATCTATCCGGCAGGTAGTAGTGTCAACTTAGGTAATGCGCCTTATACAGGTATGGCAGAGAATGTTATATACACACTATTTTTGTTAGTTATGTTGTTAACTGCAGGTTTTGTAGCTACTAATGCCCGTAAAACATTATTTGTCTAATATAATTTTTTGTTAAGCGCATCCTATTATAACTGTTTTTGACGCGGTAATATAGGCAGGAGTATTGACACGTAGCTATTTATATGGTACTATAATACTTATATGAAAAACATAAACAGCGTATTATTTGGTTTAGTATTTGTCTTGACTTCTATAGGGTCTTTGCCCAATATTAGCTTTGCACAAGTTAATATAGCAAATAATAATGTAAATAATAATGTAAATAATAATATAAATACCAATAATATGCCTGCTCAGCAGGTTTATCAGCCTCATGTAGTGTATACACAGAGTAGTAGCGGGTATTATTATGATAATTATTCTACCCCTGACAGTAATGCGACTTATACATACTCTAATCCATATAATTATTCATACTCTAGTGCTAGAGCCTCAAGTGTAGATACAGATGACTCAGGAGAGGTTTGTACAACTTGTAGTAGAGTTGCCTATAGATTGGTTAATAAAAAGCAATGTGGAGCTGTAGTAGAGGTTGGTGATGATCAGTTGCCTAAGCCGGTATGCTCACTTGTCCCCGCCATAACCCCAAGTGGGGCTATAGAGTTGCAGTGGACGACTATAGGAGCTACAGTAGCCTTTATAGATAGCGGTATAGGACATGTTAATACTGTGAGTGGCTCTCGTATAGTAACTCCTACTAAAGACACAGCATACAACATGACGGTCTTAAATGATGCTGGTATAACAGGGACATGTGGAGCTATAGTTAAGGTTAAGGTAGAGGTGGATCCGATAAGTACCAGTACAGACCCAACTGCTACAAGCACAGATCCTACTAATGGTTCTGGTTCGGGGGGATTGTTTGGAGAAGCATTTAAAAAGATAGCAATACCCGTAGGAGTAGTATTCTTAGTTTTGATTATATTGCTTATATTTATAATGAGTAAGGTTAAGAGTTCTAAATAAAAAGGTATATAGCAGATATAAATATTTTTGTGTTATAATGCTCTGTATATGGAGCAATTGCATAATAAACATAATAAAAAAGTTGAGGAAACCGACTCAACAAAAGACATAGAGACTGGTAGAGCATCGACTACATCTAGGCGGGGGTTTTTGGCGGGTGCAGGTGCTACTTTGGCATCACTCGTATTAGGAGACGAGCCTGAAGCTAATGAGTCTGTGCCGGAGCCGGCAGAGTGGGCAGATATCGTACCAGACCCTGTAAATAGCAAAGAGCAGGGGAGTTTGGTACTAGTAGATGATATAATGCGACAGTCTATACCGGTGCCAGACCCAGAGCAGATACTCGGCGCAGACACAGGGCTTATAATAAGTAAAAGATTCCATCGTTTTTGGCTCTTTAAAGATGGTAAGCTTTTGCGTACCGGGCCGGTTGGCACAGCTATGACTAGTGCTGGGTTGAGTACTCCGGAGGGTAAGTTTAATATAACTCGGCAAGAAGGTGAGGATTATTCATCTAGAGAGTTCCCCGCTAGTGACCCGGAGAAGCCTAATATGGCGTGGGCAAGCTTTTTTGAGTCTAGGCGTGGTATAGCCTTTCATGGGAGTCCTAACTTCCGAACTTTTACAAATCCTGATACAAAAGTCCAAAAAACATATTTATATTTAGATTCTTCACATGGTTGTGTTAACGCTCTAAAGTCAGATGCCGACTTAGTACAGCAGACATTAGGTATAGGCAGTACGGTGGTGGTGTTGCCATAATTTTTAGAGTATAATATTGACACTCTACAACTAATATGTTATAATATGCAAGCTCAAGCAAGAGTACGAGTACTCTTGCTTGAGCTGTTCTTTTAGAACCCAATTTGTTATGTGTGTTTGGCGGTAATCCCTCAACTCACCTAATTAGCGCGTTATATTAAATGCTTTAATTAGGTGGGTTGAGAGATACTCACCTACCTTTGAAGCAAGGCCACAACGGCCTTGCAAAAACGGAGAGAGAAAATGAAAATCACCATCCTGACCGTCATCGCTGCCCTGACCGCCACCGCCCTGACCGCCATCCCTGCCTTCGGGCAGGAGGACCTGAGGCAGGACTTGATGAATATCGAGTCCTGCCTCATTGAGGCAGATATGACCCCCCGCGAGGAGGCGGGTGGGGTTATCAACGAGGACTACGACTATGAGGTCGTAGTCGAAGACCGTACGATTGGTGGGGTCCTCCTCATGGAGGGCTTCGGATTTCGATTTGAGGATTCCCTTCTGAGGAATCCGGACATCAGGCATGTGATTGACACATGCCTGGAGCGGGGCGGGGCCTCGCCAGGCCCCTGGGAATAACAAATTGGGGGAATGGGCGGAGTTATACTCAATAACTTATTGAGTCAATGATTCCGCCCTTTCTCATATAAAAAGCTTGACATACCGGAGATTATATGGTAGTATATAGGCATTAAGAGGATTATTAAGTAAGTAGATATAAAAAACATGAAGAATATTATTAACATAAACAAAATAGTGATAGGTATGCTTATGATACCTGTTATGTTGCTAAGCACTGCTAGTGTGGTTAGTGCAGGTGGGTCTCTACAAAAGACTTACAGTAACTACGGCTCAAAGTCTAGAGTAAAAACATACTCAAATTATGGTTCAAAATCTAGAGCTAAGTCATACTCAAGCTATGGGCACAAAACAAAAACCAAGTCTTATAGTAACTACGGCTCAAAGTCTAAAACAAAAACATATTCTAATTATGGATCATCAAAGTCTTTAGGTAAAACATACTCAAACTACGGTTCAACAACAAGAGCTAAGTCATACTCTAATTACGGTTCTTCAAAACCTAAAGTTAAGACATACTCTAATTACGGACATAAGACTAAGACAAAGTCCAAGTACATTAACTACGGATCAAAGACTAAAACAAAAACATACTCAAATTATGGTTATAAGACAAAAGCTAAGACTTATAGCAACTACGGCTCAAAGACTAAAACGAAGACATACTCTAAGTATGGTAAGTTCGTACCATCAAAAGTAGTATATGATTATGATGACCATAGTACCTCAGTTACATATAATACCCCTGTAGTTATAGATTATAACGAGCCACCTACTTACAACCCTCCTGTATACGAGCCTCCAGTATATAATCCGCCAGTTTACGAGCCTCCAGTGATTGTGTACCCACCGGCTCCGACATATCCAACAGCAACACCAATAAATATAGTGAACAACAATGTTAATAATAACGTAAACACAAATACAGTAACTCCAGCACCAGTAGCAGTAACACCAGTGTATCCTGTTTACCACCCTCCAACCACAGTCTCTACTCCTCAATGTTCTATGTATGCTACTCCAAGCAGATACAATGGAGCTAAAGTAACTCTCTCATGGGCTACGAGTCTTGGAGACACAACAGACGTGTATTGTACAGGAGGAGTATTGGGTAACTCTCGTGTGTCGGCGATAGGCACAAGGTCTATCTACCCACAGAGCAATACAACCTGTTATGCCATAGTGAGGGATACTTCTACGGGAGCAAGCAAGACATGTAATGTATACATCCCTGTACAAAATAAGCAGATATATACACCTACATATACTAATCCTACAGTAACCCTAACAAGTTCAGTAGTACCTACTTATAAAACAGTTACTCTATCAGATGCTCCATATACAGGATTTGATGACCCAATATGGTTAGCACTATACGCAGTATTGGCATTAAGCGCACTATATGCTCTTTACGCACAAGGAGGTAACATATTGACGATTCTAGGTCTAGATAGTCGCAGGAGGAGATTATATAGGGTTTAATAACTCAAAAGCCGTCGCCTATAGTTATTGAACTTAGCTCCAAAATGAAAATTAAAGACACTCTGCTCACAAGGCGGAGTGTTTTTAATTTTATGGTACAATATTTTTATGGATAACTCAGTAGACACAATAGTGCAATTACAAAATATGGGCTTTGATTATGGGCCAGTGTATAACTCTCTTTTTTGGGTGGCTCTTGCTTTGTGGAGCTTTTTTATAGCGCATATAATCTTGAGTAATTTGTGGCTCATTAACAAGTTATTTGCCGGTTTGGTTAAGATTTTCATAGGGCAGAAGGGCACCAGAATGGAGCATATTATTGTTGATCAAACCCCAGAGTATATATCTACTTCCGTATCTATTCCTACACCTTCACCACAAATACAAATAAATGAGCATATTGTAGAAGAGAACCCAAAGGCGGATAGAGAGTATAATAATCTAACCATAGACCCAGAGGTTGAAGAGAGAGTCAAAAGGGCGGTAGAGGAGGAGCTTAAGGTGAGTAGGGTTGGGCAGATGCCAGACGAATTTTCTGAAGAGGATTTTGCTGTAGTTGACTTTGATGGGGTGAATCCAGATGACGATTGGCACCCCAGAGATAGTGGTAGTACCAACTCTCAAAAAGTAGCCCAACTCAATACACAACAGGAGGTCTCCGTTAAAGAGGTAGTTAAAGATATAGACTATGTATTGAGTCAATTAGACGATGATGGTGATAAAAGTGCTGATACTATAAATACTGAGCAAAAACAAGAGCAACTACCACAAGAGCACCCTGCAGTAGAGAGAGCAGTAGAGACTCTACAAGAGACATTTAAAGACGAAATAATATTAGACAAGTCCGGAGAGTACCCCAAGATTGTGCTTACTCGTAGTGTTGTTGATAGTTAGTTTGTGGGTGTGCCCACCTCTTTGAGTATATGATTTTTAAAGTCTGCTGTCGGCATCTCTAGTTTTTCGCCATTAGGCAATTCGGCAGTTATTGTTTGCTCTTTTTCCTCTTTATCTCCTAATACCAATATGTAGGGGATCTTGCTCTTTTTGCTATTGCGTATTCTTTTGCCTAATGAGTCTGTTGCATTTGCTATAGTAGCTCTTATGTCTATATCAGATAATTCTGTTAATATTTTATTAGCATATGGGTTATGAGCCTCTGCAACGGGTACTATGCGTACTTGCTCGGGAGAGAGCCAAGTGGGGAAGTGTCCTGCAAAGTGCTCTATCATTATGCTTAAGAATCTCTCAAGAGAGCCGGCTATGGCACGGTGTATCATCACTGGAGTTTGTTTTTTGCCACTCTTGTCTGTGTACTCTAGCCCAAACCTCTCTGGCATCACAAAGTCCAATTGAGCTGTAGCTAACTGCCTCTCTCTGCCCAGTGCATCAAAAAACATAAAGTCTATTTTAGGCCCATAAAAGGCTGCCTCTCCGGGCACTACTTTGTATTTAAAGTTATTGTCTTTTACTATTTGCTCCAGAGTTGCCTCTGCATCGTCCCAGATTTTTGGGTCGCCTAAATATTTGCTCATATCATTCTTGTCTCGTACAGAGACAGAGACCCAGAACTTACCATCTTCAAACATACCTAGAGATGAGTAAAACTCTTTTATAACAGAGATTATGTTATTAACCTCTTGGTTTATTTGTTCTTTAGTACAAAATACATGCCCATCGTCTTGAGTTATAGAGCGCACTCTGGCAAGGCCAAGTAGCTCTCCTGCCTGCTCATCTCTGTAGACCATTGTGGATTCTGCATAGCGTATTGGGAGGTCTTTATAGCTTTTTGGAGAGCTGGCGTATATTTGAGTGTGGTGGGGGCAGTTCATCGGCTTCATTACAAACTCCACATTGCTTTGACCCCTAACTTTAAATAGCTCCTCTCCAAACTTCTCCCAATGCCCAGAGGTTTTGTATAAGTCACTTTTGGTAATGTGGGGTATGGTTACAGCTTGGTAGCCAAACTTCTTTTGTATGTTATTTATCCTCTCTATTATTAAATTACGCATTAGAGTCCCTTTTGGAGTCCACAAGGGCAAACCGGGACCCACCAAATTAGAGAAGGTAAAGAGGTCGAGTTCTTGACCAATTTTTCTGTGGTCTCTCTTCTTTGCCTCTTCTAACATCTCGAGGTGCTTGTTTAGGGCCTCTTGAGACTCAAAAGCATATCCATATATGCGTGTTAACATAGGGTTTGACTCGTCGCCTCGCCAATAAGCTCCGGCTATTTTATTAAGCTTAAATGATTTAGGGTCTATCTGCTTAGCCGGACTCTCTATGTGTCCACCTCTACATAAGTCGGTAAACCCTCCACAGGTGTATAGGGTTATAGTCTCACCACTACTCTCGAGCTCATCTATAAGCTCTAATTTATATTGATTATCTTTAAATATTTCTCTAGCTCTCTCTGGGGTTACAGTCTCTTGCTCCCACTTTTGCCACTTGTTGAGGGATTTACGCATAGAGTTCTCTAAGCTTTTGAGGTCTTTGTCTCCGGGAGCCCCTCCCTCACTAAAGTCAAAGTCATAGTAGAATCCGTCGCTTATAGGTGGGCCTAAAGTTGGTTTGGCTTTAGGGTACTTGGTTAGTACGGCTTGTGCGAGTAGGTGAGAGAGGGTATGGCGTATATTGTGTAGGTTATCTTTAGAGTCTGTCATAATTATTAAGTTTAAATTATCTAATTGCCAGTTAATACTAGCACCCAACATTCTCAATGCAAGTTGAGGGAGTTAGTGGTAATTTTGTCTAGTATTTAATACGTCTTGTATTTGCTTAATGGCTTGTTCAGGTGTGATTATATTTTGTTGAGCTTTTTGTACTATCGCATTTAAATTATCAAACTCTACATCAAAAGACCCTTCAACCCATATTTGTTGTTTTGCTTCTCTGGCGGTTTGTATAACATCGTTTATCGTTGATTGTGCTTTTAGAGTTTCCATAATTATTTTAACCTTAGTCTACCATGAGCCTTGAGCTCTGTTAAATTAGTTATGTATTCACCGCGTTGTGCTCTGAGGTAGCCGGCTATTGCTATCATCAGAGCATTGTCTCCTGTGAGGCCTTTGTATGGTTTGAGAATGGTTATCGTATCGTTTGTCTTACTACTAGAGAGCTTATTTTTTATTATATTATGTACATAGTTATTAGCCGCTACGCCTCCACCTATTATCAGAACCTCAGCTCCTTCTTCTTGTATAGCCTTACTCACCTTGCTGGCGAGTACCTCAGCTACGGCATCTTCAAATTCCATTGCCGTCTGTGCCACTACATCCTCTGGCAGAGTGTCTCCGTATTGCTTGTGCAATTCTTTAACCCTATAGAGTACGGCTGTCTTAAGTCCAGAGAAGGAGAGGTTGAGGTCTTTGCTATGGAGCATGGGGCGCGGTAGGGGCTTGTTGGCTGGTGTTGTTTTGTTAGCATCTATAGACGTCGCTATCTCAGACTTGGGGCAGTGGGCGGATGGGGGTAGGGGGTCTGAGGTACGTGCACCAGAGCTCTTATCTCGTGCCTCTTGCGCCAATTTGCTTATTATTGGCCCGCCAGGGTAGCTGAGCCCGAGCATGCGAGCTACTTTGTCGAAGGCCTCGCCAACGGCGTCGTCTAGCGTGCCCCCTAAGTATTGGTAGTTAAATGGCCCTCGCACAAGCACCATGTCAGTGTGCCCACCTGAGATAAGTAGAGCTACTGCTGGGTATTGCACTTTCATAATTTTAAATTTTTTAGAATCTGCAGATGTGAGCAAAGAGCTAAAGATGTGCCCCTCCATATGGTTAACGGGTACTATGGGTATGTTGTGCATTTTAGAGATCTCTTGAGCAAATGTGATGCCTGTCCATAGTGCGGGTTCGAGTCCCGGACCATGAGTAACGGCTATTGCGTCTATGTTTTGTAACTCCAGTTGAGCCTCACTAAGAGCTTGTTTTAAAAGTAATGGTAAGGCTTTAGAGTGCTCGCGTTTGGCAAGGTTGGGATATACTCCTCCATACTCACTATGTAGATCGGCTTGTGAGGCTAAGGTATTGGCCAATAAGGTAAAAGAGACACCGGAGCTCAATGAGCCCTCAGCGTCTATTATACTTATACCTGTCTCGTCGCAACTCGTCTCTATTGCTAAGAGCCTCATCTTTAAGCCTTTTTGTTAGACTTTTTGGCTTTGCGCTCTGCTAGCATTGCGTGCTTTGCCCCTAGCCTTTTTTTGGTTTTTTTTGAGCGACTTGTTTTATTAGTCCCAACTCCTGTACTTCTTTTTGCCATAATATTTTATTATTTTAATTATTGGCTCCGCGGACAGGATTCGAACCTGTGACCGATCGATTAACAGTCGATTGCTCTACCGCTGAGCTACCGCGGAATATAGTCCTTTAAAAGGATATACCATCTCTGGTGTCTCAATTATACACATTGTATGAAGATTGCAACAATGAGTGTGATATACTTTCATTATGAGCAATGAGGATGGTTTTGACTCTAAAGATGTAATAAGTCTAGATAGGATTCGTAATAAAAAAGCTTTGGAGCGTAGCGAATTTTTTATTAAGCAGATAAAAAGTGAGATAACACCTAAATTATTTATTGCCAATGATGAACCTAATCTTGATGGTCAGAGCTTTTTTAGGCGTCAAGTAATAAAAGTTTCAAGAGTCTCAAAGGATATAGGAGTATTATTTATTAATTTGGATAAAAAGTTTAACTTAGGTAAAATAAATGAGGATGATGTACAAGAAATATACCAAGCTTTAAAGTTAATGATCCTTTTGCATTTAGAGCAAGACAATAGAGCAGATGGCTCCGGACCTTTTATCAGGCACCCTATTGATGTGGCCATAGGTGTATTAAATACATATACAAGAGAAGATCTGGCAGATGTGTGTATAGCCTCGTTACTACACGACACAATAGAAGACCAGTCAAAATTATTTAGAGTTTTATATAAATCTCCAGAAGAGCAAGAGGAGTTGAGTCGAGAGATGCGAAATGCAAATGAATATGAGAATAAATATTTTGCATTAGAGGAGTTAGAGAGATTGTACGGTAGTAGAGTTAAGGAGCTTGTTGATGGGGTTAGTACACCACTAAAGATGCACGAGGTTTTGAAAGAGAGTATAGGTATAGGTAATAGAGAAGATGAAGCAGAATTAAAGAAAAGGAATAGAGAGTATAAAGCTTTTGTAAAGAATATTGTTGACGATAAAGAAGACCCTGCTAAATTTGTTATAAAGTGGCAAGATGCAATAGACAATATGCTCACGATAGGTGGTATTTGGGAGTTAGCCAATTATTTTAAGAATAGAGCAAATATAGTTGAGTCTGAGAAGATGAGTGGAGATCAAAAAGCTGAAGGTTTGGTTAAAAAATATAGAGAACACGCCAATATTAAAATGAATATATATAAAAGATTGAGAGACAAATATAAGCCGGTACTCGAAAAGGTGTTTTTGCCGGCATTTGAGAATATGGAAAAATCTCACCCTCTATATTTGTATAAAGACAGTGCCATTAATGATATTGAAGTGGCTTTAAAAGAGCAATATAATTTGGACAATGATGAATAATATTTAGTAATAGTAAAATAATAAGTATGAATATAAATTTTAAATCTAAAAAGGTAGAGCTAACAAGTGAGACTAAAGATTATGCTAGTGAGAAGGTTGCTTCACTTATAAAATTTTTAGGAGAAGACGTGGATAGTAAAGACGTGCGTTTTGACATTAGTTTTACTAAAAAGACAAGGGGTTCTAAGAAGGGTATGTTTAGAGTAGATATAGTGGTGTTCTCTGGTAAGGTGGATATGCATGCCGTCGGGCATGGTGAGAGCCTTAATGCGTCAATAGATGTTGCTAAAGATGATCTTGCTCGCAGGCTTAGTCGCAATAAGGGCAAAAGGCGCAATATCTTACGTAGAGGTAGTAGAGCTATTAAAAATATGTTTAGGTTTGGTAGATAGTCTCTTTTTTACCTTCTGGTATTACTTTATCTATTTTAAACTCGCCTCGCTCACTTAGGTGTGCTTGAGTAATTTTAATCCGCTTACCTTTAGAGTCAAAGAAGTAAGTGCCGGGCCAACCGTCATAAGCACAATATTTTAGATATTTTTCATAATCATTATCTGTGTTGAGTAATTCTCCGTCGCTCTTATTTAAGAAGTGGCAATATGTGGCATTATTGTGCTCTTGTGGCTCTGGAGTTATTTGTCCTGCCAGCCACAATGGTAAAACCTCAGACAATAATCTACCTCCCTCTACACTGAGCATGTTATCAAGTGCTTTGCCTAGCATTGGCCAATCACTTAACTCTATAGAGGCTTGTGCTACTATTGGGCCGTGATCCATCTTGTCGTCGAGCTCTATAATACTAACTCCTATTGAGCTCCTCTCATCTTTTAATATAGCTGTGCGCACGGGAGAAGGGCCTCGCAATAAAGGTAGCATAGAGGGATGTATATTTAGAGAGCCTTTGCGAGGCACATCAAGCAAAGATTGGGGTAATATCTTGCCATAAGCAAATACTACAAAAGCGTCCCACTCCGTATTGGCTAATTCATTTATAAAGTTATTGTCTAATTTTTGTGGTTGCAATGTCTCCACCTCATTCTTTATAGCCCAGATCTTGACCGGTGGTGGGGTCAAAACTCTACCTCTACCAGCCTTAGCGTCTGGAGCTGTTATTATAAGTGCGGGGGTTAGGTTGGCCTTCTGCATTTCTTGTAGTGCTAATACACTCATGTCAGAAGTACCAAAGAATACTGTTTTAATATCACTGTTTTTAATCATATTGTTCTGTAATAATCTCTTGTTTGTGTGTCAACAGTGTAGCAGATACTGGTTTATAAATAAATAAGCATTTCACCTCAAATTACCTCAAAAAAAGTTATCCCCAAACCCCACTCTCTACACCAACACCACTAGTGGTGTTGGTGTACAATAAAGCTATATATGAAGCGGTTTTTAGCAGTGATAGCTGTAGTAGCTATGGTAATATCTCCTACACAAGTT
>JALWOZ010000007.1 GCA_027083345.1 Candidatus Kaiserbacteria bacterium | reverse complement strand
CTTCCACTCCATATAGTGGACTTACTGACCATGCATTTTCGTAGCCATATGTTGCCGTAGAATTCAAGTATGCCAATTGACCAGAGGTAACGTTAACGAATAGTGTTGTGCCTCCCACACCCGTTACGAATGGTGAGCTAGGCGGGAATGAAACGGCGCCATAGAGCAATGGAGTTTGATCATAGGCTCCCTCATCCCCGCTAGAAGAGAAGAAACTTATGCCCTCCGCGCTGCCTAATGCAAAATAATAGTCAGCATAGGCATATCCAAGCGCACATCCGTAAGATACATTCATGGGGTTTGAGGTATAGAAACCTGTTAATGCCATTAAGTTCTCTGGTCCACTCCAGCTCATAGATACTGTATTGGCGAGCTTAGTACTAACAACATAGTCAATAGCTTCAAATAATGCGTCACCTGCATTTGATGCTATTAATAAATAGATGTGTGCATAGGGTGCCATCGACTGTGCAGCTTCAACATCTAACGCTGTCTCAACATCCCAACCAGTTTTTATTCCGAGGCTTGGATGGTAGGGACCTATAGGTATTAAAGTTAGGTTTGCCATGGGAAGACCAAATAGTTCATCAAAAAGGGCAACATCTTGATAGATTAATGGATCGCCATATGCATCAATTATAGCTATTGAAGTCCCTTTGCTATACTCCATTAGGTTTGTAACATTATAAGCCCCCTCAAAGTCCGCTGGGGTGTAGTAAAGAGCTGCGCTTGCATATTGCTTGTTGCCAAACTTAGGTGAGAGCTTCTTAAGTAACTTATACCCTTTTGCATGGCTTAAACCAAAATACTTATCCTTTATGATACCACTTACGATGTGTGGCGCCCTAAATGATGTAATATTTGTTAAGCCGAATATTAAAGTGCTAGAGAGCTGAGAAGGTATAACTGGTCTTCCTGCAGGGGCATAATAAACCTTCCCTTTATTGTTTTTATAAAGGGCTATCCTTACCTTAAACAACTTTTGTACTTGACCTACAGTACCTTGAACCATTACTGATAGCCTGTCTGGGCTTTTGTATACAACCCTAAATCCCATAGACTCCAAGTAGTTTACAATAGAATCAAATTGTTGCTGGGTCGGCGCAAACATTTTTAATACTTGGCTCCTACTCAACGGTTTCATCTGTTTGTTGGCCACTTGCTGGGCTACAAACATGAGGTAGTTATAGTTCCTTGGTAACAGAAATACTGAAAATGTTATGGGGTAGTTGCCTGGCAAATAGCCGAGCTGCTTGCCATTTAATGAAGGACCATAATACTTTGTGCTAGTGTTTGTAGACTTTGCAAATGCCATAGGAGTTGCCATGGAAGCAATGAAGACGATGATAACAAGCAAGGATAGGATCTTCACAAAACCCTTAAGAGGTTGACCCACCAGTCTTTCACCTGATTAACCTTATTATTGTTTTGCGCTAATAAACCTTACTAATCTAAAATAAAAATCTTGTGAAAGTACTTATATCTCAGAATTATAGCCCGAAGGGCGCTACCAAATAAGTTTTTTAATGCACTAAAGAAAGAGTACCCGGAGGTTTAGAATGGAGATACCAAAACTTATTGACAGGATTAGAGAGTGCAAGAAGCTACTTCAAGTAGCCTTGGACTTTGTTGATATG
>JALWOZ010000006.1 GCA_027083345.1 Candidatus Kaiserbacteria bacterium | reverse complement strand
GAACTATCGACATTCGCTGGGCTTGACTCCTCCGCTGGTGTATACCCCAGACTGATAAAGCATACAAACATTATTAACATAAGGCAAACACAGGAGAGGTTTAACTTATACTCAATAAAGACATCATTTATAAAACACCTGAAATGGGTCGCTGAAAATTTTCGGGTAACAGCCGTAAGCACAGCAAAAGCCATAGCAAAGAGGCTGGCTAGATACGAGCTGGACGAAATAGACATAAAGGTAATACAATACATCGTGCGTTATATAAGAACAACAAAGAAGAAGTGGATAGACGCCACTAGTGATGAAATGTCAGTAGCCGACATGATAGCAAAAGCTATAGGTCTAAAGCCTTCTGAGGTCATAGAGTCCCTGAAAACGCTAATGCAGATGGGGATATTAGGGAAATATCGGAGAAAGTTATCGCTATCCGAGCCAATAATAAAGGCTATACTTAAATAGCCTAAGTTAATTAGGGTTCTAACTTCGTATGGAAGTAGCTCGGGCTATGCTCGTTCTTCTATCTGGGAGCAAGCAGTATTACCACCACTCGCAGGTTCTCCTCGGGCTTACTACTCCCAGAGGGCTTACAGGGGCTGCAGCCATGGAATTTCTATATATAGCCTATATATACAGTATAACAAATATATACAACTATACTACTAATATATTAACTACTAATATAATATATTAACTATACTACTAATATATTAACTAATATATTAATATATTAACTACTACTATTACTAATATAATAACTACTAATATATTAACTACATATATTAACTACTACTAATATATTAACTACTACTAATATATTAACTACTACTACTAAATGTATTAACTATCCCACTACTGTTTTTGATATGTTTTTCGGGGTATTTTCTGCTATATCTATACTCTCTGTGCCTCTACTGCTGGTAGCTCTGAGAAAAAACGCTGCGAATTTATGTAAGTGGTGGTAATAATGCATACCTAACAAAAGTTTATAAGTTTTCGTTGTATTACTTTATTTGGTAAGAAAAATGGAAGTTGAGCAGTTAAATATACACATAAACCCAGAAAACCAAGTCAAGTGGAATATGATAGATATAAACCAAAAAATGGCTTATATAAAGTATCTTGAAGGCATACTTAACCTGATGATAGCTAGGGATGAGCGTATAGATGAGACAGATATATTCCTAGCACTAAGGCTTAACGAATTAATAGATGAGATTGAATCAAAGCTTGATAACATAGTGGTAAAAATATCAGATATTCCTCCAGAAAAGCTAAAGACGAATAAAACAAATTATGAAAAATACATGAAATACAAGAATTTATTTGAGGAGAGCTTGAACAGGAATAAAAAGCTTAAGGCTTTAATAAAGGAGCTAGGGGAGATAATCTGCAGGAATATATCTTGTATAAAGACAGCAACGGAAAAAGAACAGATTGATGTTGAAAAGTTATGCAGCGGGCAAGACTTATTCTAGCTCATTGGCGATTTCTTTGATTTTCTTACCTATTTCAATTAGACCCTGACCGAACTCCAGCGATACATTCTTAATCTCTTCGGATGGGTATGATGGTATGTATTCACTTATTTGCGTAAGAATATCCAAGATTATACTTGCGTAGATGCGTGGTCTTACTATATAGCCAACAGATGTGGAACTCATAGTTCTTAGAGGCACCTCTGGTGCTATGTAGCACATACCCTTTTTCCCATTTTCATGGTATATACCATAGATGTATTGCCTTCCCTGGTTGTTTACAATTTTCAGGCTTTCAGCCTCAATACCGTTCCTGCACCTAGCCTTCATACAACCACCGCTATTATATTATTGTATAAAATTTAAAACTATTCATGAAAAATGTATAAATGGTGGTGAAAGTGTCTTGCGTTGATAGCTTGGCGTCGCAGTTCAAAGACTACTCATACTACCTATACCCAGTAACTGGCACTTTAATTGCATATCAGGGATACATGGGGATACCCCAATACTACAGGTTTCAGGGAACTGATGAATACCTTTTCGGCGTAAAGTATGTGCCTCACATGATGAACAAGATTACATTTTACGGCAGGCTTTGGCTTGTAGGCTCTCCTGGTATCTACCTAACAGGCTCATATACTATGGCTGGAGGCATAGCAATACAGCGTATAAAGATTTGGGTTCTATACAACATAAGTGATATTATAAGCACATTAAACATGCTAGCACAGATAATATCGTTTTTAGGGGCGTTTGGCTCAATGTTTACATTAGGTTTATAAACTTTCTTACTAATGTTAGGTGTGGTGTGGTAAATTGAGGCTCAGCGGGTCAATACTTCCATATATATTGTGCTTTATATGCGGGGAGCCTCCACCATTCGGGTATAATGATAGGAGGGCGTATAAGCTCTCAAGCCTCTGCACGGAGAAGATACAGTCAGACTTTTACATAAGGCACGGCGTAGTTATAGTCAGGAAGAGGTTTCTTGATATGCTCAGGCTTGATGCTATTCAATACACCTACAACTGCTATGCGGAGCAGATAGCCTCTGGCGAAACACCTGATATATATGAATGTGCTAGGAGGGCTAGCGATGTAGTGCATAGCTATCTTGTAAGAAAAGCCATGACTTTTATACGTAGTTTCCCTGAGAGACCTAAACTTGGTCGCCTGCCTAGGTTTGACTACAGGAGGATAATAGCTACCATGCTTAAATTGGGTCTGGTATCAACAAACTTTGAGTTGAGGGGCAAGTATATACAGCTTGTATTCTTCAAGAAAATCTATAGACCAAAAAAGAGCAAGAAAAAGGAAATCATAGTCATGGAACTTAGCATGCTTGTTCCTGTTCCGATAACAACAACAAAAGATGATGTAACATGCGTAGGTGCAGAACAATATGTAATAGAGAATGCGGATTTGATGTGCGAACGTGCTGTTGCAAGGTATATGAACGGTTGGGTGTTCTCCCTAAAGTCATATTTAACTGATTTGTGCGGACCATGCGAGGAAGATGTTCCTACATTTATGGTATGGATGGATACCTGGGAAACTGCAGATATATCAGAGTCAAGGTGTGGCTACAGCGAGGTAACTGTAAGCAGGGGTCAGGTAATGGGCATAGATGTAGTTAATGCTTGGTGTAATGAACATTCATTTATTAACGATATTGATAGGGCTGGGGTTGTGTATATCGGCGAAGTAACAAAATACAAGGATAATATGCCCCATTCAAGGTATGTGTATTCGTTCTGTGGCACAGAGACATTAGAAGATATTGACAAGATGGTTTTTCTCTAAAAATTTTTAAGTGGAGATATTAAATTATTTACCCGATGAAAAATGTTTGGATGGTTCAAAAAGAAAAAACACATAGTAGCCTATATAAAGGAAGTAGGTAGCTGTGGAAACAACAGTTTTCTGCTAAAGGTGGATATATACGCAAAAGACAGCTCCGCCATTAGGATAGCACGAGATATATTTGATATAGCTATAACGAATTTTGATTTGCAGAATATGGGTAAAATAATTGATGTGAAATTATCCGCTAACCCATTATTGAACTGCGAGGAGGTAGCTGACTTTGATAAGGTTCAGTTCAATTTTTCCAATATATTGAAAGATAAGAGTATGTGGCTCTGTTCCATGAAGCGTTGCATAGCTAATATGGAAGAATTCATGCAGCTTGTAAGGGAGTTAAAAATACATGGGGTTACAGAAATACATGTTGAGGGAAAATATAGCGATGCTATCCAAGAAAAAAATAATTAATTTGAATTAAAAATGGGCTTATGTCAGCGTTATTGTGTCTTGTTCCAGCCTAGCACCGCACCGATTATAAACCCTATTGCTGTAAATACCCATGTTATGATTGAAGCCATGCCAAAAGTGCCGAGACCGCTTACATAGAGAACCTTTGATATGTTATGGAAGCCCATAGTATTGAAAAGTAAGCCGCTTGTCATCTCATTTACGCCATTCATCTTTAGGAGCGATGATATGCTTATACCAGCACCGAAGAACACTAGTGCGAATATTAGCCCATATACTATGAAGTTCTTAAAGTGCTTTACCTCAAAGTCGTTCTTCTCTTGGCTCACGTCTTTTTCACCTGAATACTTATATATATCCAGATATTTATAAGCTTTTCGCTTTTGTGATAATAGAAGTCATTATGCTTTACTTGAATGCTTTATCTGAAGCCTTTTTTGCCCTCTTCCTCTATAAGCTTTGATGCCCTTGCTACTTCATCTTCCCATTGTTTGCTTGGTGCGTATGTCATATTCCCAGCCCTGCTGCTTATACTTTCATTGCTCCCAATAAGGTTTATCTGTGGCATTTGCTTATGGGGTATAAACTCTATTATAATCTTATGCGTAGCCGTAGACCCTCCCAATATCATGTGGTCATTCTCTACATACTCTTCAACTATAAGACCCCTGCACATACTATCTAGTAATGCTGGGGATAACCTCTGCACAGCTACAGGCGTAGCGAGCCAGAGGCGTGCATTTTCAGGTATTTTGAATTTTACGGTAGCCCCGCCTACAACATGTAGTAATAGCGTTCCATTTTCAAAGCCTATTGCCTGCAACCCTAACAAGTCCAATTCTTACACCAAGTAATATATGCTGTAAAAAGTTAAAAATTTTAGTAGAAATCAAGAATACTCTTTGCAGTATCCCTATACATCTTTTCTAATGCCCTTCTCTTATTTTCTATTGCTCTATCAACATACTTTCCTTCATCATGTTGTATTAGCCTCCTTGCCCTAGTTATTGTCTCTGGTGTTGTGGCTTTCAACAGCTCATTAAACTTTTTATGGAAAAGAGGGTCATCCTCATCAAGGTATTGATTTAACAAGGGTAGCCTATCACATACAAGCCAGTAATACAATATTAGTGCGTTGTCGTTTTTTCTTGTTATGCTAAAGTTTTTCAATATATATTCAACACATTCCTTCACATTTTTGTTGAACGGTGTTTTCATGCTACCACCAAGTTATTTTTGTTTGTGGAGTTTATAAATGTTAGCCATAAAAAGTTTTTAATCCCTTTCTTTGTATGATAACACGGGGGTGTTGATGTGGATACCAATACAAATTGAATTACTAGCCTCAGACAAAAATACATACGCAATAGAAGACCTGAACAGCGATACCTTTCTAACATTATCAGATGGCAAGAGGCTTATAAATATAGGCGTTGATTACAGAACGTTCTACTGTAAAGATGAAAACGGTAGGAAGTATGAATACGCCCCTTTAGGTATTGTAGCTATGATTGTAAACTATGACACTAAGAGGTATAACGAAAGGATAACTGTAAGCAATTTGTTCAACAACAGAGGTATTATACAACAGTTTCTATCAGATACAAAGGGTAAGGAATTCTACATAGACATAGCAGACCCCTTTAGGGTCTTACTGTCCAACAAATCTGAATATATATTGGTTTTACCAGACTTTATTCTGCTTGATGAGAGGTGCAAGTATTATGAGGAGGACTTATCTTACTTAGTAGCATACATAAACAACAACTATGCTAGGAGGTTGTTATAATGAAAAGCGAAGTTGTAATAGATTTTGACTGGGACCTGCAGGACGATAAGAACAGAATTGAGTTTAGCCTATACCTCTTATATTTCAAGGCTTTCTTCAAAGATAGGCTTAAGCTTTACAGGACTGGAAAGGGATACCATGTAATAATAACGGTTGATGGGGATTTCATAGACGCACAAAACAAGCTATACACAATAAGGCTACTTTTACATGATGACCCATACAGGTTTGAGCATGACGCCGAAAGGTTATATACAGGCTCTACTGTAATGAACATGCATTTTGAAAAGAAATTCGTTAATGGAAAGGTTGTATCGGAAGAGGTTGAAACAGATGTAGATGAGCCTCTAAGGAGGGTTCTATATACCTATCCATAATTTTTAAGGTCTATTTTCTCATATTATATTGGTGGTAGTAATGTGCGACTGCGACGCATATACAAGGTGCTTAGCTGATGCTATTTCGCTTAGACCAGAACAGCGTGATAATGCAAGGAAGTTTTGCCTAGAATACTATGGCAGCGAGTGTGAAAAGAAATGCCCTGGTATATTTGACGATTGATTTCACCAGTAAAAGTTTATAAACACAGGTAATACTATAACACTTGGTGGTATAGGTGTTTGACTATGAGGCAAACACGGTTTTAATTTCCTTTAAGGTCAGCAGGAGTTTGTTTAACAAAATAAACGATACAGCAAAGAAAGCACATTTACAGAGAAGCACTTTTATTAGAAAAGCTGTAATAGATTATATAGAAAAAGTAGATGAAACGGTTTCCAAAAAAGATAAGGTTTTCAAAACGAAAAGAATAATAGTGTATTAGGTGGTTAGAATGACTGAAGAGCTGCTGGAACACTACAGATTCATTAAAAAGTCTATGGCTCTTGAAAGCATGCTGCGTTTTCTTAGTTTTGTAAAGCGTAATAAAATAGATAAAATTGATGGTGTGCATATTACAGATTGCTCTTTTACCGATACCGTTGATTTTTCATCGGTGCCACCAGATGTATATGGCGGCTATTGCATTATTGTTAAATGCGACTGTGATAACATGCACGAATACAAGGAGTTCTCGCAGACACTAAAAAAGAAAATGAAAGAAGATGGTTTGTATGACTTAGTAGGAAAAACCCTTGTTGTATGCCCTAGGTGTTTCAAGTGATTTCTTATAGGATTGTAAAGGAAGAGGAAAAGGTAGCGAAAATCGACTATATAATTGTATATGGGGGTTAGCCATGATTGGTGTTTTTGCAATACCGAGAACTGGCACAGGATACATATATGAGGTTTTCCATGATAATGGATTACTAATAGATAAAATTATGGCAAGGAATTTTTATGAGGCATACTATAAAAGCATAGATGAGGCATGGCATATTTACTATGAGGGTTTTAGAGACGATAAAACAGATTTAGATACTAGGAGGTTTGGCATTTACACAGCAGTAACTTTTGATAATATACCAGATACATCAAGTATGGGTGTTTAGTATGATTAGCCTATT
>JALWOZ010000005.1 GCA_027083345.1 Candidatus Kaiserbacteria bacterium | reverse complement strand
AGACAAAGATATCAAACCATAGTCACCCACGCAAAATAATACCAAAGTCAAGACAGCAAGGTGTTTCTACATATGCAGTAGCTTATAATTTGGACTCTTGTTTAACACACGAGGGATATCAGGCAGGTATACAGTCATACGGACAGGACGAGAGTGATAAATTAGCCAAGAGGGCTCTAACTATGTGGAATGAGATGGACCCTGATGCGAAGACCCTATTCGGCGTAACATTAGTAGCCGCTAATAGAAAAGAGATGGTGTTCTCTAACGGAAGCACTCTCAAGATAGGTAACTTTAGAGGGGATACTCTACAGAGTCTACACGTCTCTGAGCTAGCTAAAATTAGTAAGAAATATCCAGATAAGGCACGCGAGCTGAAGACTGGTGCATTCCAGGCAGTATCAGCAGGTAATAAAATAACCATAGAGTCTACTAGCGAGGGACCTCACGGACTCTTTTATGAGATGTGTATGCAAGCTAAGGCACTACAGGATGCAGGAGCAACTCTCACACCACTGGACTTCGAGCTAGTGTTCTTGAGCTGGGTAGATGACCAGGACTGTACTATGGAGCAGCAACCACACATAGTAAAACACAAGGAGCACATAGTAACTGAGCTCAATAATAAATACTTCCCACAAGTAGAGAGTAAACTTAACATCACTCTAACTCAGGTGCAGAAGAACTGGTACATAGCTAAGGCAGTAGAGCTAGGGCTAGATGACATAAAGCTTGAGTACCCGGCCACAGTAGAAGAGGCGTTCGAGCAGAGTGCACACGGAACGATACTGAAGAGAGAGTATGATAGTATTATAATGGAGAACCGCTACGGGCACTTTCCACATGTTCCTGGGGTACCTGTAACTGTAAGCTATGACATAGGTGTTAATGACGAGACAGTACTACACTTCGTGCAGGTAATAAACGGAAGACCGCGACTGATAAGAACTATAACTAATAGTGGCGAGGGCCTTGACTACTACGCCAACCTCATCAAACACCTAGTAATTACGGAGAATTATCGCGTCACAGATGTAATACTCCCACACGATGCAAACGTTACAGACTTCTCGACTGGCAGGACTCGCCTGGAGAGATTTAGGGACCATAATCTACCAGTAAGATTATTGAAGAGGACGTCGCTGCTTGATGGTATAGAGGCGCTTAGACAATTAGTAAATGTGCTCTACATAGATAATAGTAATACAGGGAAGACACTAAGTGCTATACAGTTGTATAGATGGAAATATGATAAACAGTTAGATGTAACCCTGCAGATACCACTGCACGACTGGTGCTCTAACTACATGGACTCACTACGCTATATGGCACAAGGACTATCATATGATACTACAGTAGATGTTACATACGCCGTAAGAAACAATAGTAACTCCGAGTATGAAGGACTTTAATATAGTTTTAAGACTAGTTATGATATAATAATTTATAAATAAATTATTAAGGAGGTATTCCGTGGATAACGATACTTACATAGACAGTTTAAAGGCTAAGTTGCCTGAAGACCCTAAGGAAGCAATAGAAACACTGCTTAAAGAGGCAGCAACAGCTGAGAAGAGAAGAAGAGACACACAGTCTTCATATACAAAGACTCGTCAGGAGAACTTGAGGTTGGCTAAAGAGAGAGAGTATCTAATGAACCAGGTAAGTCCCTCTGTAAAAGCATCTGAAGAACTTGATACTCTAAAATTTGAAGACCCAGATAAGTGGA
>JALWOZ010000004.1 GCA_027083345.1 Candidatus Kaiserbacteria bacterium | reverse complement strand
AGGTTGACCTCGTAAAGCCTCTTTATCTTGTCCTTATACATCTTTAACGCTCCCGACGGCGCCAAAGGGTCTCCTATGATTTGAGCAAAAGATACCCCTACTGCTACTGCAATTTACTTCATAGCCACGGGGCTGTCAACTACTCCCGGAGGCTGTTGGAAAAATCCTCATTTTATTGAAAGACAATGAGTTGGAAGGGGTCATATGCCCCAAAAGCTTGAGCCACAATAAAAGAAGCTCCTCAAGAAGTGCAAGGTTGTATATCACAAACCTACCAAGAACATAAAGACTCGCTACATGAAAGTCCTTCACATTATCCCTGTCCCCCGTAGTGTTCTTCACAGTCCCTGTAGGCCACTCCCCTACCCTCCACCTCTTCCTATACACCTTCCTCCTAAGTTCATAATTCTCCTTCGCCCACTTCCTATACTCATCCCTCACCTTCTGCCTCATCGTTTCCCTCACTGGCACCACCGCCACCATCCCATGTTCTTTTACTCCCTTTAGCACCTCTACAGACCTCCCATAGTAAGCATCACCCAAAAAATACTTCGCCCTAAAGTCCAACCCCTCAAGCATCGGCATTAAAAGCTTGTTCTCATCCGAATAAGCCCTCCCCACATTCACTCCCACCACCACTTCCTTGCCCCTTACCATACCCACAAGCACCACTGCCTTTACATGTGACCTTACCTTCCTAAGTTTCTGTCCTTTGAGCCATTTCATGTAATACGTCTCTCCATACCCAAATCCTGTCCCATCCGCTACAAGACAGTGAAACTCTTTGGCTTTAAGCACTCTCATTATCTCTTTGGCGCTCCGTCTTATCATCTCCATCAGATAGCTCTTCTCAAGCTTTCTGAACCTATACCACAGTGTCGTGAAGTCTGGAACTTTTGGAAATAGCTCTTTGAGGTCTTCTTCAAGCTTCCTTAAGGAAGACCCTTTAAGGATTTTTAGCAGGAGAGCAGCTATTATGATTTGGTCTTGGTATAGGGGAGGTCTTCCTCTTTTGGGCTTTTTGTCTTTTTTAAAGCTGTTGCAGATACGCTTGCTCCATATGAGGATGAGTTTTGGCAGAGCCTTGTTGTTCTTTATCTTCATACTATTATCTTCTACCCCTTCTCCCTCAATATTTCAAGTTTTTTTAAACAGCCTCAGTAGGATAGACAAATACTGTGTTGTTAAACCTTAAGGTGTCGGGATAAGAATTCCACGCCTAAATAGAAAAAGAAAAAGGAAATTACACGGGAACAGCTTTTTTATAAAGCTCCAGAGCCAGTTTATAGTTGAGTGCGTGTCCCCCCTTGTAGGATATGAACTTTCCCCTTACGGATTTGCCTAAAAGGTAGAGGTCGCCTACGAGATCAAAAACTTTATGTCTTACGGGTTCATCGGCATACCTGAAACCGCCCCTGTTGTAAGCGCCCTTCTTTCCTATAACGAGGGTGTTTTCCAAGCTACCCCCCTTACCGAGTCCGTTCCTCTTGATTATCTCTATCTCGTGATCAAAGCAAAAGGTCCTCGCCAAGATTATGTCCCTGACGTTCCCTTTAAAGGTGTATACCTGACGACCCAAGTAGGTCTGAAATTCGCCCTCGTAGGTTACCTGAAAGCAGGTGCAGGGAAGAGCCTTTATGTAGGAGTCCCCGTGCCTTACTACCACCTCCTCCTCTACCTGATAAACCTCGGTGGGCTCGCTTTGTCTTAGGACTTTTCCCTTCAGCTCCCTGTAGAAGAGATAACCGCTCCCGTCCATTATCGGAACTTCACACCCCCCGATAAGCTCCACTGTAAGGTTGGTAATTCCGAGAAGGTGCAGGGTTGCCATAAGGTGCTCAACCGTCTTTACAACCACCCCGTCCCTGCCGAGATCCGTGGAGTGAAAGGTGTTAACCACGTAGTCCACCGAGGCAGGGATCCTTACCCCGTCCTTCAGGAAAACAATCCCGTGGTTCTCCGCCTCG
>JALWOZ010000003.1 GCA_027083345.1 Candidatus Kaiserbacteria bacterium | reverse complement strand
CTCAGTATAGTTGTGGTATATAGTGTGGGTAGTTATAGATTGTGTGTTTAAACTAGAAGATGTACATTTATTAGCCACTAATTCATATTTAGAGGCATTTGTCCCATCTCTCCAGTCTATTGTATACGTACGGGTTAGTTGACCTGTTAAACCACAAGAGGTGTCTACATCAAATTTAGCTGCGACTTTAGTGGGTGCGTAAGCACCTTCGTTTGGTGTAAGTGTAAAGTTTGGTTCTGTAACTATGATTTTAGCTTGAGATATATATTGACTTGTACCAACCGGTCTTAATCTTATGTTGTATATACCTGTATTAGTGTAGGTATGTGGGATTGTTTTTTTGGTTATTTTGGTCTCCCCTGCCGGTATGTGTATATTAAATGGTGTACTACCATCTCCTAAGTCTACTTCAAAATTTTCTATACCCCCATTCTTAGGAGGAGAGAGTTCCACTCCTATGAGTGTTGTGAGAGGGGCTTTACCAGTAGAGTCTAATAAAATTAAAGGATTTTTGCCTGAGCTACCTAATTGGGTTAGGTTAAATACGCCAGAGTCATTATTGGTTAGGAATGTGGGCTTTATGCTATCAGTGGCACAATCAAGTATACAAGCATCAGCAGGAGTATACATGGCAGCGCGTATTTTATAAGTGCTCCCAGGTCTTAATTGTACATTGCACCCATTACCATCACACACAGCATCACCTACCACCCAATTAAATTTCTCAGCACTACCCTGTGTATGTCTTTTTGCAAATTTGTATGTACCAGATCTACCCACTATATAAAATACTATAGCTGAGTCTTCAGGAGCATTAGACACCTGTGTTTTTATAGTTACTGGCTCACCTAATCTTAGACTTGTTCCTTGACTGGGGTACAAAACTTTTACATAAGGAGATCCTTTTAAAGTTGTTATTTTTATAGATTTAGCTTTCGGCAATGTATTTGTGTCATTACTTTTACCGGCATATAAGGTTACAACATACTCCCCAGAGTTATTATATATATGAGTTCTAGATGTCGATTGTATACCTACATCACAGTTAGTAGATCTTGTTCTTTTTTTGGAGGTAGGCTCTGATCTGTCTCCCCAGTCTATTTTATAAGACATACAAGAGCTTTCTAACATAGATATTTGCGCGGTTGTGCTAAATGGAGCTTTACCGGAGGTATTTGTTAAATTAAAGTCTACTACATTGTTTATCCCTGTTATGTTATTGCTATTGCAAGTAGCAGACATTACCTCTCGGGTTTTTGGTCCTACGGCTCCATAACCAGTGGTAGAAGGAGACCCATAACTAATTATACCATTGCTGGATTGCCATCTTTGTACTGCTAGCTCAGTTAGTTTGCCAAAATATCCTGTAGTTATAGCTTCCGGATATATATTTTTGTCTTGTGCTAAGAATATCTGTAACTTTTTAACCTCACTATTGTTCATGCCTCGTTTTAAGTTGGAGTTTAATTTTACACAAGTTACTCCATTTGTTGCAGTTAAACCATTTTCCACTAATTTTAATTCTGATTTAAGTTTTTCTATTTTGTTCAAGACATTTTGTAATTGTATTCTTAATTCACTTATAGTATTGGCTGAAGCAACACCAAAAGCAACAGGCAACCAACTAAATATGAAGATACTAAATACTAAAGATAAAATTATATTTTTATACATATATAACAAGTATACACTTGAATTTATTAATACCAATGTGTATATATAAAGTTTGTGGATATTTGTCCGTCCTCTAGGACTCGAACCTAGGACCTCAGAGGTATAAGCTCTGTGCTCTAACCAGCTGAGCTAAGGACGGATAACCTGTTAACTGGTTGTGCTGGAGAGAGGACTTGAACCTCCACGCCCGAAGGCAATAGCTCCTAAGGCTATCGTGTCTACCAATTTCACCACTCCAGCATAGTGTGGCTATATTATACACATAGGATAGAGTTATGCCAGCTTCTTTATTGTGTATTTAACAGTACCTTTAGGGGTCTCTATTTTTATAGTGTCTTTAACTTTTTTATTGAGTAGAGCGCTACCTAAAGGAGACTCATATGATAGTTTGTTTGATAACATATCAGCTTCGGCAGATCCAACTATTGTATATTCTAGATCTTTTGTACTACCGGTTTTTTGTATTGTTACAATAGAGCCCATAACTACAGAATTAGTTCTTTTGTTAGTAGTGATAATTTTAGCATTATTTAAAATGTTCTCTATATGCTCTATTTTACCTTCAAGTTCTGATTGTTGCTCACGAGCATCGTGGTACTCAGCATTTTCAGATAAATCTCCCAACCCTCTAGCATAATCTAATTTCTCTGCTATAGTCTTACGCTCCACTGTTTTTAAGTGTTCTAATTGTTCTAGTAGCTCTTTTTGCTTAGCTTTGGTTATGTATTCTTTATTGCTATCTAAACTTACCATTGCGAGGCATTCTACACGAAATACCAAAAAAGTAAATATAGAGTAAGTTATTATTTCGTATCGTTAATCTTTGGATAGATACCTATGGCATAATCGTCTTGATGTTCGCGCCCAAGCCACTCAAAGAAAGGGCGCATAGCTGGAGCTGCCCCACGTAAAGTATTGGCTTTAGCTCTTTCTAATACTACCGCAAATGCAAATTTTGGATTTTCATAGGGCCAAAAACCTACTACCCATGAATTCATATACTCATTATGTTTACCAAGTTGCGCAGTGCCTGTTTTAGCAGCTATATGTATCTTTTGTAAGTTAAGGGCTCTGGCAGTACCAGCTTTAGCGCCTCGTCTCATGCCTTCTTGTATAATCTTAAAGTTTTTGGGTTTTATTTTTATCTTAGATCCCACAGGAGGTACACCCTTTCTTAAGATTGGTTTATATAATATGCCCTCATTAGCTACACTAGCTATATATCTAACGGCTTGTATGGGAGTTACCAACCAACCGTATTGACCTATTGAGCTATGATATGTATTACCTAGATTCCATTTCTCATTTTTGCCAAAAGTCGCTTCTTTCCACTCCGGAGTTGGTATTAATCCCTCCCTCTCACCCGGTAGAGATATATTAGTTTTAGTTCCAAAACCAAATACCTTAGCCCACTTATCTATTTTTTGTATACCTAGGCCCGGTTGAGATTCAAAGCCTCCGCCAACTACATAAAAGAATATACTAGAAGACATTTTAATAGCTTCTTTTATGTCTAACCATCCTAAGCCTTTGCGCCAATCGTGGAAAGTTGAGAATTTGCCAGGATGATATGGATTTGGTACTTTGAGTACTCCTGTACTTAATATTTTGGTATTTTCTGTAATGATGCCTTCTTCAAGAGCAGCTAATCCTATGTAAGGTTTTATTATAGATCCTGGTGTATAGCTACCCTGCACCGCTCTATTTAAGAATGGCTTACCTTTATTTGTACTGTAGTTAGCTATGGCTGTTTTATTTGTTCCGTCAGTTAATATGTTGGAGTTATATTCTGGGAATGTTGTGATAGCTAATATTTCACCTGTATTAATATCCATTATAACCCCAGCACCTCCTATAAATCTTGATATAGTTGCACCATCTTTTATAGCTTTGTATAAATGCCGAGTTAGGTTTGCGTCTATGGAGAGTTGCAATGTTTCTCCATCTATAGCTGGCTCAACGGAGCCAGTAGAAATAATCTTTTGAGTAGCGTCTTTTTCTATTAAACGATTACCATTTTTACCTTTAAGTATTGTATTAAAACTTTGTTCTACCCCTCCATTTACTATAAATTCACTACGCCACCAGTGCCCTTGTTTGTCTGCGTCGGGGTAACTCACATAACCTAGTAGGTTATATAATCCAGGAGTAGGTGTATATTTACGTAGAGAATATGTATTTCTAGGGTCAGTTAAGTCTTCATTTGTTTGTGGTTCATTCCATACTAATTCTTTACCGAATCTATCTGTGATTACCCCTCTTTCTGCAAATAGGATCTTTTTATATAATATATTGTCTTTGGATAGTTTATTATAGGTATCGTAGTTTAGAATCTGCAAGGAGAATAGTTTATATAAAAATATAAGTATTACTAGTGTAAATAATAGTCCTACTAAGTATATTTCTTTATTTGTTAAAGCTTTTACTATCTTCCCCTCTGAAGCAGTTGTATTAAATCCTGGTATATTAGATGAATCCAGAAATGCATCTTCTGGATCTAGGCCTGTAAAGAAATTCTTATTCATGTACTTAGTGTATCAAATATTTTAAAGATTTAATAATTTCCGTACATTTAATAAGATAATGGTTAAGATAATGGTTGACATAGTCAATGTAAAACCATAAAAATTAGATAATATCCTATCGCTCGCGAATGTCATATCTAGAATAAAAGCACCAATTATAGGAGTTATAAAATTTCTCCATCCTAAGGTTAATATTATGGTCAAGAGCATATAAGTCCATATATTAGATAATAGTATTGCAGAGAAAAATATTCCAATTACAAATGAATGTAATAAATCTGCTCTACTTTTATTCATGATGTATAGTTATAAACCTTAATTTATTTATATTTATAGGAGTTTGGACATAAATTGTCTCGGTAGCATCTTCAGGGTTTTTATAAACTTTCTTTACATAACCTAATATTAGTCCGTTTGCTTTAGGTAAGGAGACTGGTGCCCCTAATTTAACTTCCTCAGTTCTAGATAGTAATATTTTACCTGTACCATTTGACGTACCTATAAGGGTACCCTCTGTTTTACCCACAAGTACATTATACGCATCTCCGCTATTTGTAAATAATTTAATTAATGCAGAATTATTATTTAAAGATACGACATTGCCTATGGCCCAATTACCATATAGTGCCAAATCTCCTTTATGGATAGTCTTTGAGGGGTCATCTACTTTTACTAAAATAGTGCCGTACGGTATCTCCCTGTAGTCGATAACTCTGGCTAACATTCCATCTTGGTAACTGGTATTTTTAGACGCCTTTTTTATTTCTTTTAAGTCCTTATTCTCAGAGAGTAGGGCTTTATTATATAACTCAGTGATTCTTAGTTTTTGTAATTGTACTCGTAGTTTTTGGTTTTCTTTTATTAAGGTTGATTTTGGGGTAAAGATATTTAAAACGTTTTCTGTGGCTAGTGTGGCATTACTCGTTAATGTTGAGATTTCAACATAAAGCGGACGGATGAGTTTATCTAAAACACCTAATTTAGAAAGGGAGAAGACAAATATACCAAATAACATAAATAGTAATACCCATCTAGAAAAGAGCCTTTTATTTTTATTTCGTTGTTGGTGATAGTTGATTTTCATGTTCTTTTAAAGACTCTTTATATGATTCTATATCGTCTAACATGATACCTGTGCCTCGTACTACTGCTGTTAATGGATCTTCTGCCACTACTATCTTAATACCTCCCAACATATCTGATAGCATAACAGATAATCCTCTTATCAGAGCCCCTCCTCCTGCTAGGTATATACCACTTTGCAGTACGTCTGAGACTATCTCTGGCGGAGTTGTCTCTAGAACCTCTTTAGTCATATCAACTAGTTGTGTAATAGAATGATGTATTGCTTCTCGTATGTCTTTATCTGTAACCAATATTTCTCTAGGTAGTCCCGTTATTAAATCTCTACCTCGCACTACGGACTCCAAACCCTCATCAGATTCTAAGACAGAACCCGTTGCTATCTTTGCGTCTTCAGCTGATTTCTCGCCTATTAATATTTTAAATTCATTTCTTATATATGTGATTATGTCGCTATTTAGCCTGTCTCCTGCTATTTTGATATTCCTGGAGTTAACTATCCCACTTAATGAGATAACTCCTATGTCTGTTGTACCTCCTCCTATATCTATAACCATAGAACCTGTGGGCTCATGTACAGGTAAGCCTATACCTATTGCAGCAGCCATAGGTTCTTCTACAATATGTACGGTTCTTGCACCGGCATTCATTGCTGCATCTCGTACAGCTCTTGTTTGTACCCCTGTTATACCTGATGGTATCCCAACAACAACTCTGGGGCCCAATAATTTGAATCCGTTTTGAGCCTTGTTAATCAAGTATGAGAGCATCTCTTCTGTAACCTCAAAGTCTGATATAACTCCATCTATAAGTGGCTGTACTGCACGCACGTGTCCAGGTGTCCTACCTAACATTTCTTTGGCGTCTTTACCTACTGCTACCACTTGTCCGGTTTTATTATTGACAGCGACCATTGATGGTTCGTTTATAACGATACCTCTACCTTTTACGTAGACTAGAGTGTTAGTAGTACCAAGATCTATGCCAATATCGTCTGAGAAGAGATTTTTTATTTTGTTTATGAGATTCTTCATGACAGTATTTATTTATTAAGCATAGTAAATAGCTTCTCTTCGGTTATTATTTGTGCTTCTTTTTTGGCTCTTTCTTTTATTTCTACTCCTCCGGCCTCTATGGACTTAGATGATATTACTACTCTAGTTGGAATACCTATAAGGTCGCTATCAGCAAACTTTTGACCGGGACGTGCATCTCTATCATCATAAAGAGTATCTATATTATTGTTTTGTAGTTTTTTATAAAGCTCGTTGGCTTTGTCAGTAGTATCTCCTATGGCTATAAGGTGCACACTGTATGGCGCAACATTCTTGGGCCAGATTATGCCATCTTTATCTGAAAATTTTTCAACTAATACTCCCATTAAGCGAGTAATGCCTATACCATATGAGCCCATCCAAACCGCCTCTTTCTTACCGTCTGCATTATTGTAAAACAATCCAACCTCTTCAGCTTTACTTCTCCCAAAGTTGAAGATATTACCAACCTCCGCTGTCGGCACTAATTCCAATTCATCTTTTGTCACATACATTTCTTTCAGCACGTCATCTGTAAGTATCTCCTCATTTATTGCGATACCTTTCTCTTTATTTAGATAGATCATATCCTCTCCAGCATTGCATAGAGTCTGAAACTCGTGACTAAACTCAGTAAATGCTCCACCTGCTGCATATGTAATATATGTGTCATTTGCAATACCGAGTCTTTCAAACACCTTCATATATGCCTCTTTGGAAGACTCATAAAAAGTATCGTGTTGCTCTTTAGTGTCTGTGAAGGAATACATATCCTTCATAATAAACTCTCTACCTCGCATAATACCACTTTTAGCCCTCAGCTCATTGCGTAACTTATTTTGGAATTGATATACAAATATTGGCAAGTCTTTATAACTACTTATATGATTCTTCATCATATTTGCTATGGGCTCTTCGTGACTCCATGCAAATCCTATCTCCCCACCGGCCTTTAACTTAGATTTAAACCAGACATCAACAATATCATCACTCCATCGTCCCGTCTTCTCCCATAACTCTTTCTTCTGCATACTTGTAGTGATGAACTCCTGTCCACCTATTTTATCCATTTCTTCTCTTACTATGGTTTTAATTTTCTCTACAACTCTTAGGCCTAGTGGTAGAAGCATATAAGCTCCGGCCATTTCTTTGTGTATATAACCAGCCCGTATAAGTAATTGAGCGTTTAACGCTTGCTCGTCTGAGGGAGATTCTTTTAATGTTTTAGTAAATAAACGGGATTGTCTCATGATTGTACTATCTTATCAGACAAGACCATGTTCAGCAAATACTTGCTTATATAATTTTAATATTCTCTTTACAGAATTTTTTGAGACTTTTCCATCGTGCATCTTTAATAGTTGCTCAGTACCTTTATGCGCTTCCCAGGCCACATCTATCGCTTTAAATTGTCCTGCATGTACAGTTTTAAGTTTATCAGATATAGAATCTCCCATGAGACCTTTAGAGGTTAGTAATTCGTCTAACTTTTTATCGGCAGATAATAAAGTATCTCTCCAGTTAATTTCTTTTGTGATAATTGGGGTAGTGATCTTGTTAACAGATTCTTTTAAGCTAGAGTCTGTGGTGGGAGTATCTTTAAATGCATCTTTAGACTCAACACTCTCTATTTTACTTATGACCATCCTGTGTACTTGATTATTTTGCCACATACGTATTATAAAATATACAAAGGTAGCTAGTCCTATGAGTAAGGCTAATATTAAAGATCCAGCTAGAGTTGTGCCCCCACCATCAAAAACAATATCGGAGTTTGCTGGGGTTGTCGCATCATCATTTGTTATTATATTAGTATCATAACTCTTTTTGTTGTCTTTATTAAAGTTGCTTATTTTTACAACTTCTAAAGTTTGGGTGTTATTTATCTCTTTAATGGGTATAGGTTTTTTTTGTAACAATCTAACCTCCATAGTAGGCACCCCAGTTGATGGATCTCTACCGGAATATATATGGCTATAGTATTGTCCGGTATTAGGAGCAGAATTATTTAGTATGAATTCACTCGTATCTTGCACAGACTCTATATAACTATTTTGTGTAGCCATACTTATACTATATTATTACACACAAGATCTGATTTATTATTTTTGTACTTATCTATTGTACATTCTATTATAGACAATACTTCATTAGGCATTGCATGGGCTTTAACTATGTGTTCTTTAGCTCCAAGAGCTTTAAATTTATCTTTTACATCTTTACTGTCTTGGTTAGATAATACTATGATTACAGAATCTCCTAATAGTCCTTTTTTCCCGGCTTCTTGTAGAAAATCAAAGCCGTCTTTACCGGGCATTATAAGATCTGTGGCTATAGCATCGTAATCATTACCTTCCTTTAGCAAGTTTAGAGCATCGGCGACCGAATTTGCAACTACAAGTTCGTGTCCCGCATTACTAAATTTTAGTGCATACATATCAGAGATGAATTTGTCGTCATCTACTAATAATATTTTGTATTTCTTATCTTTTTTTGATGCCATATTTATTATTAATAGTATAACATAGTTATGTTTTATTATACATCTTTAGTGTATTGTTCTAACTTCTCTATCACTTTTGTCTGTTTTTCGTCTAGAGTTTTTATGTTCTCTGTGTCTGGCGTAATCTCACCACTTTCAGCCAAAAGAAGGCCACCAAGAGAGTGTACCTCAGAGAAGGGTATTTCTTTTTTGAAAGACTTAATAATAGCGTCTTGCTTCATAGTGATCATACCTTGTTCCTGTACTACTTTTCGCAGTTTGTCTTCAGTAGGAGAGTTTAGTATTGTGTGCTCTAATTCCGGACTTGTTTCAAACATCTCAAATACTGCTATACGACCCTTAGTGCCAGACGGACAGTCTTTATTGCCTGTCTCTATAGAGAGTACCTTGTCTGGGATATTAGGTCTAAATTTATCTGGTAATCCTTTAAATTCATTTTCTAACATTGCATACATGCCCTCACTTATTGGAGTTTCAATTCCCGTATTTGGGCATATTCTACGTACAAGCCTTTGTGCTACTCCCAATACCAAAGTTGGAGCTATAAGATATGGATCTACTCCCATGTCAATTAGTCGAGGTATTATACCGGTGGCATTATTAGTGTGTATTGTTGAGAGCACAAGATGTCCCGTTAGGGCAGCTTGTACTGCTAATTTTGCAGTTTCGGCATCGCGGATTTCGCCTACCATTATTATATCAGGGTCTTGTCTTAATGTAGTGCGTAATCCGTTGGCAAAATTATACCCGATCTCAGGGCGTACTTGAGATTGATTTACACCATCTATATAATACTCAACAGGGTCTTCTAGAGATAGCACATTTTTGGTGGTTCTGTCTACTGCAGATAGCATTGAGTATAGAGTAGTAGATTTACCTGAGCCGGTTGGACCAGAGATTAAAATTAATCCGTAAGGTCTTTTGATTGCCCTTTCAACCATGTTCTTGTATCTGTCAGATAAGCCTAATTTATCTATCGATACAAAGCCTTTATCTCTATCTAAAATACGCATAACAACTTTTTCTCCATAGTATGTGGGGAAAGTAGAGACACGAAAGTCAACTTTTCTTCCATCTATAACAGCAGAGAATCTACCATCTTGAGGTTTGCGCCTTTCATCAAGTCTTAAATTAGATAATACTTTTATCCTGGCTATTATGCTCCTGTGTGTACGGCGAGGTAAAGATAAACTAGTATGTAAAATACCGTCTACACGAAATCGGACTTTTACCCCAGACTCACCTAACTCAATATGTATATCCGAAGCTCTACCTTCCACAGCATAACGAAGAATAGTGGCGACAATCTTTATTACAGGTGCATCTTCTTGGAGTTTGTCTCCTTTGCCTTGTTCTTGTTTGTTTATTTCATTTTGTATATCCTGCTCTTCACTAGAGAGCTGTACTTCTAATTCATCTAATGCGTCGCCTACTTCACCAGTTAAGCCTTTATACATTTGTAATGCATTGTTAAAATCTCCTTTGGTTATTTTAAATACTTTAAAAGGCATACCAGACTGTCTAACTATAAAGTTTAAGGCGTCTAGAGCTTCTAAATTTGTTGGGTCCACCATGCCTACCTCTAACACGTTATCTTTTATACCGATAGGTACTAAATTATAATGTTTTGCAGACTCTATGGGTACATATTCAAGAACTTCGTGAGGTATTGGTGAATCGGTATTAATAGTGCGTTGCTTAATATTGTTGCTAGGCGCAGTAGCATTTTGTTTGTCTGCTACTCCCAGCATATTAATTTCCTAATGGAGTTTGATTTGTTGAATCTCCTCCTCCAGTTAAAGTAACTTCGGTTTTATTAACAGGCGCAAATGGATCTTCTCTACCTACTGGTTCTCCAACGATATCTCTACTAAAGTCTTGTAAACTTAAATACGCATCACTTTTAAAGATATCCCCATCTAATCTTATACTTTTCATATCGGTAAGAAGTTTTAATAGCTCTCTGTCGCCTGTATCTGTTTCAGATGTTTGTGTCGCCGTCAACAAGGTGTTGGGTGTTTTATTTGAGCTACTCATGCCATACCAAATTAATAATGCTATTACGATAATTACTACTATAAGTATTAATTTGTTTTGTTTTAGAATTTCCATATTTTTATTTTAACCAATATGTTTTAATACCAACTTCAAATTTATATGTATTTTCTTTAAAAGATGAGTCGTCTTGAATATCTGTAGCTATGTTAGAGTTAGCTGTATGTACCGGAGAGATTTTTAAACTTACAAGATCCACTATTCTCAAACTTTTTTCCAAATCTTCTAAAAATAACTTAAATTTACTATATGTTGATACTACAGAGAATTCTAACACCAAGCTTTGGAATAATTGATTTACCTCAGATGCTGAGTTAAAGCCAACTGCGCTAGTACCTGTTTGTACGTCTGTATTTTTATCTATATCTTTTTGTATTTTTACGGAGCTTAGTCGTATACCCCTAGAAGAGGCAAGTCCGTCCATGTCTAATACTAGGTGGATATTATCAACATGATCTGGTAACATTTTTTTCAATTTAGATAAATTTTCACCTCCTGCGAATAAATTATATCTAGCCAGCAAGGAGCGTTTAAGTGCCTGTATTTCTTTAGCTTTGTTTAGTGCTTTATCATATTGTACTGTATTTAATTTTATCTTTTTTGTATCGTTAAATGTAGGTTTAACATACCCCACTACAAGTGCTATAGATATTCCTATAAAGATTATTGATAATATTATTTTCGCCATATTTTTATTGTGTATTATTTGGTCCAAAAGACCCAAACCCTCCATTACTGTCTACAGAGTCGTTTTGTGGCAAGTTTGTATTATTAATAGATTGATCTTGCGGGTTATTATTGTTAATGGTGAAGTCTCCAGTATTGTTTGTTTGTAATTGAGACAAAGCTAATATTGTTGAATATCTTATCTTTGATAGGTCTATGTTACCTCTAACCGTAAACGTAACACCGTCTTTTATTAAATCTATATCAGAGAAGATAGGGTCTTTAATAATATCACTATCCCCAAAGGTGCTAGATTGCAGAGCTATAGAGTTTACACTACTAGCCTTACCTTTGAGTTTGAAAGTTGCTATATTCTCATTTTTTTGATTATAGTCTAGGTTTACAAATCTTACGCCTGTTAAGGTGCTAGCCTCTAGTGTCGAGAATATTGCAGATGGGGCAGTGTGATTTTTTAGGATACCTTCTGCTGTTCTAATTCTATCTGACAGTTTCATTAACACTTTTATAAACTCTGGGTTAAACGACTCGCGTGCTTTCTGTAGTTGACTTATTTTATACTCTGCGTCAGAGACGGCTAGACTTTTATACAAGAAGACTCCAATCGATAGTACTCCGGACACAGCTAAGGCTACTATTGAGAGCAACATAATAACATCCATACTTGCACTCTTGTATCTAGCCTTAGAAGTTACTGTTGCATTTACAACAGGTTTTTGTGGAATAAATGATGATTTAATTTTTGACTCCATATATTATTTAATTACCCCCATATAATTGTCGTAGTGCTAATCCTGTGGCTACTGTAAACTCTGGACCGACATCCTTTAGTACATCGTCTAAGAAGGCAGGAGCTACAACTTTGTTAAAAGGATTCGCAATCTCTATTTTAGTATCTATTTTTTGTTCTGCATATTTCGCAAATCCTTTTAAAGCTGTGCTTCCACCACAAAATACTACTTTCACTATATTTTTATTATACTTCTTTCCATAACTTAATAATACATTATTAACGCCAGTAAAGATATTGTTGAGTGTTGATAACATTGCTTTGGACACTTCAAGATCTTCACTAGATGCTTTGGGATTTGCCAGTGCAATTAATCCTATCTCCTGCTTTAGGTTCTCTGCTTTAATAAAGTCTATGCCTATGGACCTAGATATTTGTAGGCTTAAATCCTGTCCACCTTTGTGCACTAGGTGAGACATGCGGACTATACCTCTCTCTACTACATAGATCTTGGTTTTAGATGCTCCAATGTCTACCACAATAACAGGAGCGGTGCCATTGCCCAGTGCTCCTCTGGCATCACTAAATATTTCAAGTTCATAAAAAGACACAGATAGCCCCGTTGTGCTTACTATTGCTTGGTAATCACTTAATATCTTGTTATGTATAGCTACTAAAAAGACCTCTAAAGTATCGTTAGGTGTTTTATGTTTAGGAGTATCAGACACACCTCTTATTTCTCCATTTCGGACTTTACTATTAGCACTTTCTGGTATTACAAACCAATCCATAGTTACTTCGTGTACAGGTACAGGTATATACTTGCGAGCTTCTAAAGGCACCATTTTGTTTAATTGGTCTTTAGACATATTTGGCATACTAATAATGGAGGTTAAACTAGACGCAAATGGGATAGATATAGAAGCATTGGTGGTAGATATATTAGCCTCCTTTATGAGATCATTTATAGCCTCTACTATTTTGTTAGGTTTTAATATAACAACTCTACCTGCGTCGGTATCAGCATAAGGCCCTAAGGTAATTGCACCATATGTCTCTAAAATAGCTTTACCCCCTTCTCGCCTCAGTTGTACCATTTTTATACTGGATGTACCTATATCTATACCTACCACACTGCCTGTATTAATAGTACCTGGTTTTATTGAGCTTAATATTTTAGATTTTATCTGATCTATTAAATTCATTCTCATATAATAACATAGCAGGACTATATATATCGTGATGCCTGTGTATAATAAAAGTAAATATGATACCTATTATAAGTAAGCTTATGAGTGTTGTTTTAGATATACTTTTCCCTCATTCTGACGTTGAGAGTTGTATAGAGGAGTTAGGATACTCTTTTCCTGCTCACATTAGTCATAGTAAGCTCCAATTGAGTAATGATAACTCTTATAAAATAAGAGTCTTATCTTTATCAGATTATGGAGATAAGAGAATCTCTGCCTTAATATATGCATTAAAATATTATGGTAATAAAAAGGCCATACGCATTATAGCCAATATATTGGGAGATTATTTATTAGAAGAAATATCTAGCCTTAAGACTTTTTATCCAAATAGTTGTGTGTATATATTGCCCATGCCTTTACATAAAAAAAGGAGGAGAGAAAGAGGATTTAATCAAATAGAAGCTATTTTGGATATTGTTAAAATTAGGTATCCTGAGATAAGACAATATATAAATTATAATATTTTAATAAAACATAAAGAAACTAGGTCACAAACAACATTATCTAAAAAAGAGAGGTTAGAAAATCTTGCCGGTTCCTTAACCCTTAATAAGGGTATTAATTTAAAAGGTTCTTATGTTATTTTAGTAGACGATGTTTTAACCACTGGGGCTACAGTTATTGAGGCTTATAAGACGTTGTCTAAAGCTGGTATTAGAGAGGTAAGGGTCATCACCATAGCTAAAACTATATAAAAGTACTTGACTGTTAAAAAGATGTTTGGTATTTTCAGAGTATGTATTTAACTAAAAATAAACAAATTGCCCTAGTTATTTTAATTTTATTTTTTATTTGGGGGGCAATAAGCTACGTATGGTATGCCTGCGGTATTAAAAATCTCTGCAGAGAGAGGCAGTCAGATATAAAAGTGAGTTTTATTAAGAATACTAAAATTATTAAAAATTAAACAAGATATGCATATTTTTACACAATCAGTAACAACAGATTATAATCTCAATGATGCAACTTGGGAGCTAATAATTATGTTGACTGTAGCTTTTATGTTAGGTTGGGCATTTAATTATTTTTGGAGTAGGTTTACAGCGCAACAAAGTAATTTGAGCTTAGAATCTATACCTAAAAAATTTATAGGCGTAAATAAGAGCGACTTAAAGATAATAGAGGGCATAGGTCCTAAGATTGAAGAATTATTAAAGAGTAATGGGTTAAAAGAGTGGCGAGATGTAGCTTCTGCAGATATAGATAAACTGAGGAGTATACTAACGAAAGGTGGAGACAGATTTCAAATGCATGACCCTTCTAGTTGGGCAGATCAAGCAGCGTTAGCTGCAGAAGGTAAATGGCTGGAACTAGAGGAATATCAGAACCTACTTATAGGTGGTAGATCTAATTAATTACCTATTATTTTAAGGGGTATCTCATTGACCTTATTTATCTCGTTTAGAGGAGCTCTGCCAGTCTTAAATATCGCTGAATAAGACCCGGATTTTATGTATACATGAGATTTTGTTACTTTGATATTTTTAGGCTTGCAATTTGTGCTTTTATTAGAATTATAGACAACTGGTTGAGATCCATCTCCCCAATCTAGAGAGTACGATGTACAACTACTACCTGTTATAGAGAAGTTAGATTTAACCCTAAAAGGTACTACTCCTTGAGTCGGGTTAAATGAAAGTGAATATTTCTCTACCAGAACATTTTTTGGTAGTATTTTTTTAATTTTGCTCGTTGTTACCTTTTTAGTAATTAGATTGCCACTGGGGCCATAATATACTCCTCCAGGACACCCTTTGTGCATAGCTCTTAGAGTACTAGGTCCTACACGTCCGTATCCTGTAGTTTTTGGTGTGCCATATTTGACTATATTATGATTAAACTGCCATTTTTGTACTCCAATTTCAGTCGCGGGGCCGTAATAACCGGTAACTAGGTTAGGTGAGTATACCCCTGATTGTACCAAAAAGAGCTGGAGAGTGCTAACACTGCCACCCCTATCCCCACGCTTCATTTGTAAATTGGTTTGTAAACATTGGTTAAAAGAATTTGATTGTTGTAGAGAGGGTAAGTTTGGGTTTGTTGTACCAGGTAAGACAGTATCTGGGTTGTCTCCTAATTGTATAAGTTGATGACGTATTTTTTGAGCTACTATATTTAGTCTGGCTATCTCATTACGAATCTCTTCGGCTGTCATGCCGGCATGTACTTGTGCAGGAGCAGTTACTATAATTAGCACAGTAAACACAATATAATGTAATTTGAGTCTCATGGAGTAATTATCGCATACAAGTATTTATGTGCAATGTGATATACACACTTTAAATATCCATTTCGGTTAATGCTTTTATACGCTCTTCCATAGGGGGGTGTGTACTAAACATTTTTCTCATAAATTTACCAGTTTTTGACCCAGATCCAAATGGATTAGATATAAACAAATGTGCTGTGGCGCTATTTGCTTTTAGCATCGGGTTAGTATAGTTGCCTATTTTAGCTAATGCGTTTGCCAAGCCTTGTGGATAGCGAGTAAGTAGTGCCCCTGAGGCATCTGCTAAGAATTCTCTTTTACGAGATACTGCCATTTGCATAAGTTGAGCAGAGATTGGTCCTAAAAATAGTAATAAAACACTAAATACAATAGTTAGAGGATGTTTGTTGTCTTCTCCTCTACCCCTAAACATAGCCATTCTCCCCATAATGTCAGCTAATATAGCAATAGACCCGACTAATACGGTAGCGACACTCATAACCAATATATCCTTATTGCCTATGTGAGACATCTCATGAGCTATTACACCTTCTAACTCACTTTTATTTAAAATGTTTGTTAATCCAGTTGTAACAGCTATTGCTGAGTGATATTTATTACGACCCGTCGCAAAAGCATTTGGAGCGGGGTCATTTATGATATAAAGTTTTGGCATCGGTAGTCCTGCAGTAATAGATAGGTTTTCTACAATATTCCATAAATCAGGATTCTCTATTTTATTAGTGAGTTTAGCACCAGAAGCCTTTATGGCTAGTTTATCTGAATACCAATATGAACTAAAGTTCATTAACAAACTAAATACTACTGCTATATACAATATTAAAGAGTTACCAAAGTACGCACTGGCAATGTATCCAGAACCAATAACAAAACTTAAAAAGACAATCATAAGCATCCAAGTTTTGTAGACGTTTTTTGTTTGTTGTGTGTATATACTACTCATAATTATTGAGTTTATACATTGTAAAATAACTTATGGTGCTTAATACACCTTAGTTATCAAAGTTAACTTTTACTGGCTCACGGGCCAACTCATCACCCTCAGATAGTTTAAAGAAGTCTCTATTCTTAAATCCAAATAAATTGGCTATAAGATTAGCTGGTACTTGCTCTATCTTAGTATTGAAATCTCTAACTACTGTATTATAAAATCTACGCGCTGCTTGTATCTTATTTTCTGTATCACTAAGCTCTCTTTGTAATTCTATAAAATTCTCATTAGCTTTAAGATTGGGATAATTCTCCGATAGTGCAAATACACTTTTGAGAGCATCTGTTAGCATATTCTCATGTTCAGACCTCTCAGCTACTGACCCGCCTTGCATAGCCAATGTACGCATCTCTGTAACTTTAGTTAAGGTATCTTTCTCATGAGCTACATAACCCTTAACAGATTCTATAAGATTAGGAATTAGATCATATCTTCGTTTTAATTGTACGTCTATATCTGCCCAAGCCTCTTTTACTCTATTACGATTTAGGACTAAAGAGTTGAACGTAAATACAACCCACCCCACTATTGCTATTGCTACACCTAATACTAGATATGTTATCATAATATGTCTTTATATTTTATAATTCATCTTATTATAGGCTATTTTTAAATTTATGCCACAAATACAATAACCCTGTCTCTTTTTCCGTAGTTATAGCTGGTTTGACTTCTTTATCTATTACTACTATTACGTGCTCTCCTTCTTTGGCTACATCAAATTTCTTTCTTAATTCCATTTCTATGCCTTTTGTAGTTTTAATCCTAGATAGGTTTTTATGCAAGATCTCTTTTCTTTCTTCTAACGCTTTTAATTCTTTATTGGTGTCAATTGCTCGTATTTTTGCATTTTTATTTTTAAAATACATACTGTACACTCCTTTTATAAGTAAAATAGATAAAAGAAACAATAAGACTACAGTAATCCAAGAAAATAAAATTCTTTGCCAAATCTTCCTTCTAGAACGTAATACCATGTTGCTAAAATGATAACAGCGAGTATACTAATTGGCAATGAGTTTATTATACGGTAAAAAAACACGTAAAATAATTAAATGGATATGGGCAGTCTTTGCAATCCTTATAGGTATAAGTATGATATTAGCCTTTTCTCCCGGTTTATTTTATTAAAATAAGTTATTATTTTTGGTCTTGTTCTGTGTTTAGTACTGTTTGTATATGGTTAACAGGAGCAAACCAAGTGGATCCCAGAGCTCTACTTGAGGCGGTACTGATGCCTATTAGGTTACCCTCAGTATCTATTAAAATACTGCCTGCTGTACTCATGGGTTTGTCAATCTCTATGTTTGTTATAATGTCTTCATTTATCAAAATGTCTGAGATGACTGCTGTTATAACTTTTAATCTATCTTTACCGGATAATACAATTATTGTTTGACCCCTTTTGATCTTTTGTACGTCTCCTAATGTAGTGGTCGTCTGTAAATCTGATTTTAATATGGCTAGACCACCTGCTACCTTATTTAATGTCAGTGGATGATTATCCCCTTTAGGGTCTTTGTATATATAAGACGAGCCGTCTAGTATCTTGGAAGCATCTGCTATTATGACCCCATCTTTAACCACTACTCCTCTAGTAACAAAAGCTAGACTATCTTTGTCATTTTTAATTGCTAAAGTAGTATCTTCTAAAGCCGTTGTTGAATTGGCCAGTTGCTCATTATTAGTAGAGGTAGCTATCGTGGTTGTTGCATTATCAGACTCCGTAACCTTACTAGGTTCTACAAGTTTATATATTATAATAAAATTATCTGAATTTTTAGATACCGCTTTAGCTATTGTATTTGATTGGTCTAATACTACAGTCTCGGTCTTTTTTACTATAGTAGGGTTTTTATTCTCTACTACTATCTCTTTGGTGCGCTCTACTATTTTATTAACTGTAGTGGTAACAGGACTCACTCCTTGTTCCATAAGAGATACAGTTACTATACCGGTAGCTATAGAGGTTACAAAACTAACCAATAAAGTTAGTAGTATAACTTGAGACATATTTAGCTTATCTAATTCCATAAGATTAATAATACTAGAAAAGTTCTTTTTTACAAATTGTGAATAATAACTATGTGCATAGTATGAGTAGTGTATAATATGCAGATTAATGATAATAAGAGTAATGACATATGAATAAATTAGACGCCGAGAGAAATAGTAACGAGCACCCTTTGGGTAAGAATGCTCACTTATATGAAATAGATAAATCTGAAAAAGTTGGTATCAGGCGTCATGAGTCTGAGATCACAGAGCTTCATAGGGAGGACCTGAGGATGTACTCTCGTTTAAAAGACAAGACAGAGGAAATTGGAGAAGAGCTCTTGGCCGGGTTTGAGGCCGTTAATCAATACCCAAAAACAGTAACCGTATTTGGTTCAGCGCGTACACCTGAGGGTACTAAAGAGTATGAAGATATCCGCAGAATATCAGGCAAGGTTTGTAGAATGGGATATGCAATTCTGACAGGAGGAGGTCCCGGTATAATGGAGGCTGCCAATAGAGGAGCTACTGAAACGTGTGGTTATAGTCTAGGTTTTAATATTAATTTACCTTTTGAACAACATATAAACCCTTATGTTACTCACGGATTAGATTTTGATTACTTCTCCCCAAGGAAGATGGCGATGTTCTTCTCAGCAGAGGCATATATATATTGCCCCGGAGGTTTTGGAACTTTAGACGAGCTCTTTCAATTATTAACTCTTATACAAACAAAAAAAGCTCCTCGAACCCCCGTTATTCTATTAGGGTCTAGTTATTGGAATAAGCTACAGAGATTTATAAATGACACTATGCTCGAAGAGTTTAATACTATCTCAAAAGAAGATATGGACTTATATACTATTACAGACAATGATGATGAGATATTAGAGATAATTAAAAATGCTCCAGAGAGAGGCAAATACGAGTAAATGTAATTACTTCTTACCTCCACAGTCCAATATGTGAGCATCGTACATCTTTTGGAGTTGGATGTCATCAAATCTATCTATAACCTTTTCCCATTTATATGACTCTCTTCTTAAAGATTTGTCGAGCTCCACTACATACGGGTGCATGTTTAAAGCAGACGTACTTAAATCTTTAAGCAAAACTAATCCCGATAGAGTGCGTAATCTAGACAATGCTACATAACCTTGACCGGGTGCAAAAGTCTTAGATAGATCTATCTCTGCATTATCTAGACTCATACCTTGACTTTTGTGTACCGTAATAGCCCAAGCAAGTCGTAATGGTATTTGACTGATAGAGGCTATTCTTTTACCAGAGTCTTCTACTATCCACTCTTCGTAATCCACAACTATTTCATCATCAGCTGTTTTGACTACCGGCTTCTCAAATTCAAAATCTATTATCTCTCCCAGAGTACCGTTTACATATCCGGAATCAAAATTATTTTTTACAAACATAACTTTAGCCCCCTTTTTTAATTGAAGACTCTCAGGGGCTAGTATCCCATTTTTAAGAGTCTCTATTATTCTTTTATTGCCTTTACTAGACATCTCAAAAATGTGAGGATTTTGTTTTATTTTTGATAGTTCTTCTTCATTTTTAGCATCTACATTTATATTATGAGTATATAATTTAATAGGATCTAAATCACTATCTAACTTTGCCCCGATCCTACTCTTGAGTAAGTTTAGATGTTTTTGTTTTAAATTACCATCTCTTATGTCGTTTAGTATATCTGTTAAAGGGTCCTCTCTTTGTCTATATTGCTCTGTTATATAACATATACGTATGTCTGCTGACTGCCAAGCTCTACTAGAGTTAGCAAATAACTCATCTCCATTACTAACACCACGCATTATCGGCGGGAGTTGGAAGAAGTCGCCAGAGAGAACTACCTGCAACCCACCAAACGGCTCTTGCGAGCGCCTAAGCGCCTTACATACTTGGTCTACCATATCTAACATATTTGGCGAGAGCATAGAGACCTCATCTATTATTAATACTGAGGCACCAGTGATACGCTTTACCAAGTATTGCTTTTGCTCCATTGCGTCTATGTCCCAATCTGTTAGGTCATCTTTAATTCCAACACCACTCCAGCTGTGTATCGTCATCCCCCCTATGTGTGTTGCCGCTATGCCGGTACTAGCAGTTATGGAAGGGTTTATCTTATGATCTTTAAGGTATTCTACGTATTGATTTATAACATGAGTTTTACCAGCTCCTGCGGCGCCAGTTAGGTATACATTACGTCCTGCTTTAAGAATCTTAAGTGCTTCAGATTGTAACATTAATCAATAATAACATAATTTGATATAACTAATTTTCTATTTTAAAGATTATAGTTACTGTTTTGATTATCTTATCTTCTCCGGGTGTTATCTCTGGCTCTGCAACGGGAACACCTAAGGAGTCTGCTGACTTAGCATATGCCAACTCTGGCCTAGGTATATACCCATTATCTCCACCTTCTGAAAAGCCTACGATTTTGCTAACTTTAACCCCCAACTCCTTTGCTAACTCATTAGCCTTCCCTTTAGCGTCTTTAATAGCCTCATAACGTAGAGTGCTCTTTATCTCATCAAGATTCTCTGTATACATATTTGGGCCACTAATATTATCTACTTGTTGTTCTGTTATCCGTGCTAATATTTTTGAAGTCTTAGATAAGTCCCTAACTGTAACTGTTATATTTTGTCTTGCTCTGTAATCTTTAAAATTCCTATTACCGTCGTTCCAAGAATACTCTGGGTTAAGAGAGTAATTAGTAGTTTTTATATCTTTTTTATCTATACCCAATTTGTTTAGCATAGCTATTATGTCTTTGGTCTTTTTATTTACATAATTAGCTGCTACTTTCTGATCATAAGACTTTTTAGTAACATAAAAAGATATTTTAGCGGTGTCAGGTGTTACCATCTTCTCCGCCTTACCTGTTACTCTTATAGTATTGTTATTTTGTTGAGTCAAGTCTAAGTCCATCCTAACTTTATGTGTTTGGAATAATCCGATAGCTAATACTAAAGCTATAGCCCCTAATAATACTGTATGCATTTTATGTTCACTCATAGTATTTAATTATAATTTAACAATATATTTATTTTACCATATTTTTGTTGCGCATTTTCTTATGATAATTAATAGCGAAGCGGTGGGACTCACTATTGGCAAATAATATCTCACTCTCGTGCATATTGCTTATTACTTTATCTCCGAGTATAGCCTTTGGCTTATGATTCTTGTCCTTCACCACTCCAACTATTGGTATTTTAAGCTCAGCATGTTGCAACACCTTGCGCGCGGCATTCACTTGGGACTTGCCACCGTCTATCACTATAAGGCTTGGCGTGCTCCAGCCCTGCTCTCCTATGTGCTCCAGCCTGCGCGTCAGCAATTCTTTAAGTCCAGCGATGTCGCCCTGCTCTGTTGTCTTAATCTTAAACTTCTTATACTCGCCCTTTGCAGGCTCGCCATCCTCTAGTACTACCATCACGCCAACTCTGTTTTGCTCACTCATATGAGCCACATCATATGCCTCTATACGCCTTTGAGTGTTACCACTCTTGGTGCTATTGCCGCCCTCCATAAGTGCAATGTCATTAATATGCTCCAGTGAGTATATCTGATTACGCAAGCTTGCAGCCTCTTCAAACTTCTCTGCTTTTGCCGCTTTGCGCATCTCTACTCCTAACTTCTCTACTAGCTTCTTTTTCTTCCCTTTAAAGAGTAGCGTTATATTCCTCACAGTCTTATTATAATCAGCCTTACTCACTTGCCCCATGCACACACCTGGGCAAAGTCCTATCTGATAATTAAAACACCCACGCTTACTCTCTAGCTTGCACTTATCCCTGTACGAAAAGATCTTACGCACTACTTTAAGTGCCTCCTTAAGAGCTGTACCTTGCGGGAAGGGGCCAAATACATGTTTATACTCACTTGTGGTCAGAGACCCTCTCTGACCATTTGTCGTACTCAACAACTCTCTAGCGCGCTTTATCAACAGCCTTGGGTAATCCTCGTCTGTTATTACCAGATAATTAAAGCTCTTATCACTCTTCTCTTTACTATTATACTTCGGTTGATACTTTTTAATTAAATTAGCCTCAAGTATAAGTGCCTCTAGCACACTCGGAGTCTCCTCCCACTCTAAGCTCGTAGCCTCCTCAAGCATCTTCACCAACAGTGGCCCGCGACTACTCATAAGCCCTGAGCCAAAGTAGCTAGCTACCCTGCTTTTAAGACTTGTAGCTTTTCCTATATAAATCTTTTGCCTCTTGGAATTTAAAAAGATATAAACTCCCGGCTCGTTCGGTAATTTGTATTTGCCTAAATCTTTTTTATTCATAATCCCACTAAGCGTACTTGCTATTAATAGTAATTGCAATAAAACATAATTACTTAAAAAATATGATACAATTTAAAAGCATTATCACTCATAATAAATACGATGCAAAATTATACCGATTTAGCTAAAAAGAATGGAGTTACTCTCTTAGACACAGGGAAGTGTCAATTTTGCGGTGCTAATACTAAGAGAGGGGTCCATGAGTGTTTAGAGATTTTTAATATTGGATTCCAAGATATTGATTTTTCAAATACTGAGAATCATTTATACATATTTTTAATTGTTGATGCACACACATTACAACATCCGGAAATTCACGGTAGGTGGAATAATCACTTTCACTTAACAAGATTACATTTAATCTTTAAATATGATATTAAGTGGAATTATAAACTCTCTCCAAAGCTTAGTGATTATTTAGATAAATACAAAGTTGATAAACAGGATGAATATCTCACTCCTCCTGAGGTTCTCAAAAGAGGGGATATTACAACAACGGATATTTTAGAAAAGTCATCAAATGAAGCGCAGTGTAAAGAGATGATAAAAAACTGGGCACTAGATGTTTATGAAAAATGGAATAGACATCATAACGTGGTAGATAATATTGCAAAAGGATTCTTGAATATTAAATAAAGTTTATATCGACAATAATAGAGCTCAGAACTAATATTAAAAAGATTCAAATATAGTTTACATATATAATAGTTACTGTTATAATTTCAACGTGATGTATCAATTAGTGTGTTAATAAAAACTAGTTGTTGACACGACTCTTCAAGCTTGTAGCCTTGCCGATGTATATCCATTGACGCTTAACATTACAAAACGTAGACCCTAGCTCATCTGGTAACTTGCATTACTAACAGTTTATTGATATAAATAAAAGAGAGTTCTTTAGTAAATCACATTAAATCAAATAAAAGGAGGGCCAGCATGACTTTCTATAAAAAAGTTCGTTTTATTTTCCATCTCCAAGTATGGAGAATGAGGAGATTAAAAAGGCGTATTTGGAATAAACACATTTTGTTGTGGTGGTATCGTCTTTATGTTCGTAAGGATGAATTCCATCATTCTCTGAATGTGGATCTGGAAGCAATATTGGAAATGAACGAACTTGAGAGAAGAAGGTACTTCATAGATCTTGCTTATAGGCAAAAAATCGCTCATGAGAGAAATCGCTCGGGATAGAACAATTTAATATCGTGGGGGCTATCATGTTTCCACGATATTAAAATATTTGTTTTATTTTTCATTCTGCTATCACTACATTAAAACAGTGCATACTCTTAGACATTAAGTGTTACTCAAACCATACATTGTCGCATCTTGCACATGTTTGAATCTATCTCCATAGAGTTTGACTCCGCCGAACCAGCGGGTTACGCACACTACTGTATTTACATATCTTTGCTTTTGCATCACTCGCAATATCACATTGCCTGCTCCTGCCTCTCCATCGTCATTCTTAGTCTCATATATTACGCCATCCTTACTAATGCGCGCAGCATAGGTGTGATGTGTGGCCTTTAAAAACTTTTTATTATATGAGCGCACCTTCTTTACAAACTTAACAATATCATCTCTGCACTCTACCCTGCCAACACTTACGGAGTATACAGAGCCCTTGTCTTTAATAACCTTTTCAAAAAGCACAAACTCTTCTTGAGTCTCCTTATTATCATCAAAATCTATTTGTAAGCTTTTGTTCATTTTATTTAAGTTTAAGACTGTTTTTTTGATTAAAGACTAAATTTTATCAAACTATAGTTCATAATACATTTTAAATCTTAGATTACAATAAACAAAGCCCTCTGCGACTAATCGCGACGGGTTATTGCATTTTTTACTACTACATTCAATATCGTTATACTTGACTTAATTTGAATAATATAATATCATTTATAATAAGGTTTGAGATTTTTGGTGGGGTGATTATAGTGTTTTTATTAATTAGAACATTATAATCACCCTGTCGAGCCTCAAGCCCCACAAGGGGGTGCACAGTCGACAGGGTCAAACACCCACTGTGCACCCCCACCCCAGACTACTTATCGGTCTGGGTTTTTTTATTTAAGAACCCTCTTGAGATACTTAGCGGTATGAGTTTTGCTCTTGGCAACCTCCTCTGGAGTACCCTTTGCCACGAGCTTACCTCCTCCTACTCCACCATCTGGGCCGAAGTCTAGTATATAGTCTGAGCACTTTATGAGGTCTAGGTTGTGCTCTATTACAATCACCGAGTTGCCTCTGTTTACCAGCGTCTGGAGTATGTCTATAAGCTTCTGCACATCGTCATAGTGTAGGCCTACCGTTGGCTCGTCTAGGAGATACACCGTCTTGGTAGTAAATGGCCTGTAGAGCTCACTAGCCACCTTAATACGCTGTGCCTCACCACCGCTAAGGGTCGTGGCGCTTTGGCCAAGGCGCAGGTAGCCGAGACCTACATCTTGCAAAGTCTTAAAGCGGTCATATATTGCCGGTATGTCTTTATAAAACTCCAGTGCCTCGTTTACTGTCATCTGCAGTACATCGTATATACTCTTGCCCTTATACTTTACATCAAGCGTCTCCTTCATAAATCTCTTGCCGTGGCACAGGTCGCACTCTACATATACAGTGGGGAGGAAGTGCATCTCCACAGCCACCAAGCCATTACCTTGGCATACCTCGCAGCGCCCACCCTTAACATTAAAGGAGAATCTCCCCGGCTTCCACCCTCTGGCACGCGCCTCTGTAGTAGCAGCAAAGAGGTCGCGAATGTGAGAGAAGGCCCCGGTGTATGTGGCGGGGTTAGAGCGTGGTGTACGCCCTATTGGGCTCTGGTCTATGAGTATTGAGCGACCAGCATACTCTGTACCGGAAAATCGACTACAATTGTATAGGTGGCTCGTCATATAGCGTCTCTCATACCGAGCGCGCAAATTGCGGTGCAATATCTCATACATAAAGGTACTCTTGCCAGAGCCAGAGACTCCGGTGATAGTCACAAACCTACCAAGTGGCACATCTGCTGAGAGATTGTCTATACTGTGCTTCTTTCCTCCTGATATCCTGATAGTGCCCTTGTCTTTAGTCCTTCTACTCTCTGGCACCTCTATCTTAGTGTCTCCACGCAAGTATGCCAGTGTACGAGATTTGCTTTTATTGGTCTTTGCGTTCAATAAGTCCTCCAAATAATCTGCAACAACTACCTCTCCACCATATTCCCCGGCCTTTGGACCTATCTCTATAAGATAGTCTGAGGCAAGTATGGTGTCTTCATCATGCTCTACGACTATTATAGTGTTGCCTAAGTCCCGTAGCTCCTTAAGCGTCTTTATAAGCTTGTCATTGTCTCTCTGATGTAGGCCTATGGTCGGCTCATCTAGCACATACATAGCACCCACAAGCTTGCTACCAAGCTGGCTGGCAAGGCGTATGCGCTGAGCCTCGCCACCGCTGAGGGTGTTAGCTCGCCTGTCAAGTGTAAGGTAGTCAATACCGACATTAAGCATAAATTGCAATCTTGACTGTATCTCTTTAAGCACTATGCCGGCTATCTCCTCCTCTTTCTTACTCAGCTTGATATTAGAGATAAACTCACTTGCCTCGCGTATAGACATTACAGTAAACTCTACAATGTTTTTCTCCACCTTTTGTATCTTACCCTTGTTGTTGATCTCCTCACTCTTTAAGAGCACTTGCAATGCCTCTGAGCGCAGGCGAGCGCCACCACACTCGCTACATGCCTCATAGCCCTCCTCAGAGATGAAGAAGTGCTTTGCTCCCAAGCCTTTGCACTCCTGGCAAGCTCCGTATGGAGAGTTGAAGGAGAAGAGCCTCGGCTCTATCTCAGGGAAGGCGAAGCCGTCTTTAGGACACATAAAGGTCGCAGAGATAAGCTCCTCGCTTTCGTTCCCATCTGCGTCTTGACTCACTATCTTAATAAAGCCGTCTGCCTCATCTAAGCTCCTCTCTATAGCTTCACTGAGGCGCTCAGTTACCTCCTTATTTGCCTGCCCTGAGCCTGTCGAGGGGTCTTCACTTACAAACTCACTTACAAATATCTCGTCTACAAGCACGTCTATGCTGTGCTTCTTAGTCTTTGTGAGCTTTATCTTCTCTCGCAGGCTGTACTCTTTGCCATCTATAAGTACCTGCTCGTAGCCTTTGCCAAGCAGATCATAGAGTAATTGGTAATACTCGCCCTTGCGACCCATCACTACTGGTGCATAGAGCTTCACGGTGGCCTCATCTATTCTTACGCCCAATACTTCTTTATTCTTAGATTTACCTGAGGGCGTCCTGGCAGAGACATGTGTGCAATTTTGTGGAGGGGTTACACCGGGTTGGTGGGCGGAACAAAATTCGCACACATGTCTCTGCTCACCACCAACACACTCTCCGCGGACCTTATTTATAATAGTATTTAAAATCTCCTCATTACTCAGCCTGTGTATAGCGTCTCCACACTTAGGGCAGTGCGGAGTACCAACTCTGGCATAGAGCACGCGCAAATAATCGTATATCTCTGTGATGGTTGCCACTGTAGAGCGCGGATTATTGCTCCTACTCTTTTGGTCTATAGAGATAGCTGGCGAGAGTCCGCTTATCTCATCTACATCTGGCTTCTGTAGTTTTCCTAAGAATTGCCTTGCATAGGCACTCAAACTCTCTACATACCTCCTCTGCCCCTCGGCAAATATGGTATCAAAGGCCAGCGAGCTCTTGCCGGATCCGGAGAGGCCTGTAATAACCACCATCTTATTGCGGGGCATCTCCACAGTAATGTTCTTAAGATTATGCGTCCGCGCACCCTTAACTATAATCTTGTCTTTAGTATCTATCTTCTTACTCATAAGAGTCTAAGTGTACCTTATTAACTAGCAAGAATAAAGCGCAGCGGCTACGGAGCTAGCGAGGTTGAGGGAGGAGACTCCTTCTCTCATTGGCAGTGACGCGTGGAGGTCAGAGATGTCTGAGAGCTCTTTAGATATACCGTCTCGCTCTGTACCGAAGATTAATATCTTTTTCTTGGGCAACTCTACTTTTGATATATCCTCACCACCCACCTCCATAGCCACTAGCTTATACTCACCACTCTGAGCGAGCTCTTTGAGCTCCTCAATACTTACCACATTTATATACTCTAATGCAAAGTTGAGCCCACGTGCCGTACTTACACAGTCTGCATGCCATGGGTTGTGCCTGCCACTTATGGCAAAGCTCCTCACTCCAGCAGCAACAGCAGTACGCACAATAGCCCCAACATTGAAGAGAGAGTGCGGATTCTCTATAAACACGACGGTGTCTCCTATAAACTTAGAAGTTGAACTTCTAAGTTTTGGCTTCTTCATCAATGCCACTACGCCTGTGTCTGGTGGGTGTGGTGTTAAGCCTCCCCATACATCTGCGCTCACCACCTCTGCATACTTGTCTAGCTCTGCAAGCTCAGCCTCACCACCAAACTCACGCAACAGCTCATGAGCCTCTGACTCTGGTGCAAGAGCGACATGCACCACCTCTGCACCGAAGCGTATAGCATGCTTAAAGGCATGTACGCCCTCGACAACCACAAGGTCAGTATTCCCCTTCCGCGCTTGCCGGTATTTGTTAATTAAATCTTCCATATTACTCGCCACTCTCTAATTGCTTAATCTCATCTCTGATAAGCGCAGCTGTCTCGAAGTCTAGCTCCTTACTTGCCTCTAGCATTTGCTTACGCTTCTTTTTTATTAACTTTTCCAAGTCTTTCTTATTCTTTACCAAGCCCTTGTCCATCACCACAAGCTCATGTACGGCTTTGGTATGAGCACTCTTGGCGTGCGTGTTCATACTTTTTATTGTGCTCTTAATGCTCTTTGGGGTTATGTTGTGCTTTTTATTATACTCCATTTGCTTTTTCCTTCTCCTGTTTGTCTCTCCCATTGCTCTCTCCATTGAGCCTGTAATCTTATCTGCATATAGGATTACTCTGCCGGAGACATTACGAGCTGCGCGCCCAATTGTCTGCACAAGGCTTGTCTCACTCCTTAGGAAACCCTCCTTGTCCGCATCAAGTATTGCCACAAGCTCTACCTCTGGGAGGTCAAGCCCCTCACGCAAGAGGTTGACACCTACAAGCACATCAAACTCACCTTCACGGAACTGGCGCATTATCTCTATGCGCTCAAAGGTCTTAACATCACTATGTATGTACTCTGCTTTTATCTTTTGGCCTTGCCCTGAGCCTGTCGAAGTGTCCTTTAAAAAGTCGGTTAAGTCCTCTGCCATCTTCTTAGTGAGTACGGTTACAAGAGTCCTCGCCCCGCGCTTTGTCACCTCCTCTATCTCTCGTATCACATCTTTTACTTGACCTGGATAGTTCACACTCTCCACAACACCTTGCACGGTAATCTCGGGGTCTAAGAGGCCTGTTGGGCGTACCACCTGCTCAATAATTGCATTACAATTATTGAGTCCTGAGCTTGTCGAAGGGCAACATGTCTCTATCTCAAATTCACCCGGAGTAGCACTTACAAAGATCATATCGCTCACTCTCTCATCAAACTCTTCGAAAGTCATCGGCCTGTTGTCTCTCGCACTCGGTAAGCGGAAGCCATGCTCTATAAGCATATCCTTACGAGCTCTGTCACCTGCATACATTGCCCTTATCTGTGGCAATGTCACATGCGACTCGTCTATTACTGTCAGAAACTCTCGCTCAGCATGAGCAGAGGAGTGTGTGCAATTTTGTGGAGGGGGCACCCTGGTTGAGTGGGCGGAACAAAATTCGCACACACTCCTCTGTGATTTAAAATAAGAGAGTAAGCTATGAGCCGGCTCTCCCTCCTTACGCCCGTCAAAGTGCCTACTATAGTTCTCTATACCATTACAATACCCAATCTCCTGTATCATAGCAACGTCTTGACGCACCCGCCTACTCAGACGCTCCGCCTCTAGATTTAGACCCTTCTTCTTAAGGTACTTTAATTGCTCTTGCAACTCTTCTTTAATATCCTTCACTGCTCGCTCCACTTCAGCTTGAGGAGTCACAAAGTGCTTTGCGGGGAAGATTATGACCTCCTGCGCCTCTCCTCTGAGCTCACGAGTTATTGGGTCTAATAACTCAATACGAGCAATAGTCGCACCGGAGAATACGAGCCTATAGAGTACCTGCTCATGGCTCGGGTGTATCTCAATAGTATTACCAAGAGCGCGGAAGGAGCCTGGTGTAAGGTCGGCGGTCGTGCGAGTAAAGTATATGTCTATAAGCTCTCGCAATAGCCCCGTGCGGCTTGCCTTGCCTCCAACCTCTAGACGCAACACCACCTTGGCATACTCCTTAGGGTTACCGATGCCGTATATAGCAGAGACAGATGCGACTATGAGCACGTCATCACGAGTCAGGAGTGACTGTGTGGCAGCGTGACGGAGTCTGTCTATCTCTTCATTAACTACGGCCTCCTTCTCTATATAAGTGTCTGTAAT
>JALWOZ010000002.1 GCA_027083345.1 Candidatus Kaiserbacteria bacterium | reverse complement strand
CCAACTTAGGGCTTGCAATTGGAAGCGATGTACAAGCATACGACGCAGATCTTACTACTCTAGGAGGTCTCTCAAGCGCTGACTCTAACTTCATAGTAGGATCTCCATCAGGATGGGTAGTAGAGTCCGGAGCAACAGCACGTACAAGCTTAGGACTCGGCTCTCTCGCAACACTCTCTACTGTTACAACAAGCGAGATCACAGACGGCACCATCACCAATGCAGATATTAATGCTTCAGCAGGTATTGCATACTCTAAGCTTAATCTAACAGGAGCTATACAAGACGCAGACCTCGTAAGTACATTCTTAAAAAACACAGTAGAAGACACAACACCACAACTTGGTGGCAATCTTGATGTCAATGGCAAAACAATCACAAGTGCAAGTAATGGTAACGTAACAATTGCACCAAATGGTACTGGAGATTTTGTGGTTAATACCAATCAGCTTTATGTAGACACCTCAGCAGGCAACGTCGGCATTGGGACGACTACTCCGAGTTATCCCTTACACATTTACGGAGGCAATCCTAGAGCTACCGTAGAGGGTACTACTGCAGGATCTAATGTGGGGTATAGGTTACAAGCAGTGTCGTCAGGAGGTACTTCACGTGGAGCAGGATACTATTTAGTACCTGGTGATACTACTGCGACTACATATTTAGGATTGTCTGCCGATGATACAGATTATCAATTAGTTGCTACGGCGGCGGGCAACGTCGGCATTGGGACGACGAGTCCGGGGGCGAAGTTGGAGGTCGCTGCAGCAACTTCTGGTGATACATTGCGTATTAATGGTGCAAATGCTAGTGCGGGTGCATTGCATTTTGTGGGTGGACTATCGTCGCCTGATGCTGGATCTATGTTATTTGGAGATGGTACAGGGTGGAAATATCATATTGGCAAGAATTCAGATGCAGGGGCGACGAAATTTGTCACAGTTCAAGACAACGGCAACGTCGGCATTGGCACTACAGGTCCAGGAGCCAAATTGGCTGTAGAGGTGGCAGGCTCAGGGCAACAAGATGACGCAATCTCTATCAACTATCCATCAGGATACCCTACAGCTTCAGCACTTAAGATTACGATGCCCGGCTACTCCGGCAATGCTCGTAACCTTATAGAGGCTAGCTCCGGAGCCTCTGGCAGTAACTTTATAGTAAGGACTGATGGTAATGTGGGTATTGGTACTACTACACCAGATAACCCTCTTGAAATAAATACCACCAATAAACTCGGTGCAACCTTTACAGGAGGTACTCATGGAGAAGGAGTGCAAGTAACACAAACAAACTACACCGTTGGAAATTATGTCTCTCTTTTGGAGGGTTCGTACGATGATTCAAGTGCAACTCCTAATGTGCGTATTGCTGCTATGTTTGATGGAACTGGTTCAAATCTTGCGTTTGGTACTTCAAACAACTACACAACAGGTATTACCAATGAAGCATTGTTTATCAATTCTTATGGCAACGTCGGCATTGGGACGACGAGTCCGGGCTCATATAAGTTGTATGTAGCGGGTAGTGCTTACTCTACAGGGGGTTGGGCCAGCTCTGACAAAAGGTATAAAAAAGACATAGAAGATTTAGAGAATCCGTTAGATAAATTATTGCAATTAAGAGGAGTATCATATAATTGGAGGGTAGACGAGTTCCCTAATAAGGGCTTTACTAATGACCGTCAACTAGGGTTTATTGCTCAAGAGATAGAGCAAGTTATACCGGAGGTGGTCTCTACAGGGGAGGATGGATATAAAGCTGTCTCATACGAGAAGGTGGTACCGGTAGCGGTGGAGGCTATTAAAGAGCTCAACTTAAAGGTGGAGGATTTGATAGCAAGTAGCACAAATACCCAGATAAATACACAAGATCAAGGCTTTATAGATTCTATCGTAGCTATAGTTAACAACTGGTTTGAGAGTATGGGTATTGTTATCTCTAATACTGTGGCTAAGTTTAATAATCTTGCAGCGTCAGCCTTTACCGTAGGCTCTCCAGAGAAGCCTAATGGTATAACTCTCTACGATGAGGAGACAGGAGAGGCGTATTGTGTGAAGATTCGCGGAGGACAAATGGTAAATATTGCCGGCTCTTGTGAAGAGGTTGCATCTTTGGCTAATGGTGGAGATCAGAGTGAGCCTCCAACAATAACAATCCTCGGCAACAACCCAGCAGAGATAGCACTAAACTCTACCTATAGCGACTTAGGAGCAACAGCAACAGCAGTAAATGAGAATGGAGACACAGTAGATATAACATTACACACATATA
>JALWOZ010000001.1 GCA_027083345.1 Candidatus Kaiserbacteria bacterium | reverse complement strand
GAAGAGGTGTTTATGGTTATGCTAATGACTCTAATAGTATGATTATGCGTTTTTATGACAATCAATCTAGTTTTAAATCTGGTATAAGATGTGATACAGATAGAGTACAAATTGAGAGAGTAGATTTGTATGATAAGAATAATGTAAAGTATCCAACAGAGCCAAGCTTATTAACTGAAGATAATGGTAATAGAACAGCTAGATTATTAGTAGCTTCAACAGACTTAAATACTTTATATAAAAGTGGTATGTATTATGGTAGTAATTTAGTTAATGCACCTACTACAGATTTATGTGAAGTTGAAGTAGTTAATGCTGGAGGTACTTTATTTCAAAAAGTTACATCTGTTAATGATGAAAAATGGTTTAGAACATCTGCTACTGGTGCTTGGATAAACGAAATAACATCCAAAAATAATGTTAGTGCAGAAGCTTTAGTAACTCAAAATGTATCAGATAAAACAGCTTATATTATACCAGATAATGAAAATTTAAATGATTATATTTATGGTGGTTTTTATGGTGCTGCTACAGATAATGTACCTTTAAGTGGTTTAAACTTTCCAGTAAACTTAGCTGGTATCCTTACAGTAAAAAGAATAAACAGTTCAAATGTTATTCAAGAATATACTAGTAGAGTTAACTATACTTACACTAGAGTTATGTCAAGTGGTAGTTGGTCTAGTTGGAAAAATGTAACTAACTATGTAAGTAAAACTGGCGATACTATGACTGGTAGACTTACTTTAAATAATATGAGTCTACAAAAGCCTAGCGATTGTTGGACTAATGAATTTATAGGTATTAGTACATATGGTGGAGTGTACTCACAAGGTGGCTGGTCTACTACTATATTTAATAACTTTTATAGAAACAATTTAGGAAAAATGAGTGCAATAGGTACTAATGGTAATACTACTACTGGTGGAGCTATTGATATATTACCTAGTGGAGAGATTAGGTTTCAAGGTGGAACTTATAGTGGTAGCGGTGTTTCATTACCTTTAATGGCTAGAATACCTGTTGGAGGTGTAGCTACATCAGCAGACCATTTAACTCGTAAAGATTATGTAGATAATAACTTTTTCATAGTTACTCACGGTTCTTTATCTGATAGTACAGATATGAATGATGTAACTGATGTTGGCTCATATCTAACGGCATTTACTATTCAACCTAATCAACCACCTAACTCAGGTAACAGATGTAGATTAAATGTTTATCACGCTTGGGACAATGGTTATGTAGTACAAGAGTTAATAACTCAGTTAGGTGCAGTCTTTATAAGAAATAAAAATACATCTGGTACTTGGACTGATTGGGTAATACAATGGTCTGAAGCTAATATGGGTGCAGGGTCAGGTTTAGATGCAGATTTGTTAGATGGTTATCATAGTACAGGTTTTATGAGACAATCCATAATGGATATAAATACACAAGATTGGAATACTTTTTTAACAGCAGGTAGTTATCTTGTAGCTAACTTCTCAGGAGCTAATGCACCTAATGCTACTAATAAATATGGTACTTTATTAGTTACGCGTAACTCATCAACTCACACTACTCAGATATTTTATGAGTTTGGTTCTACAGGTATAGCTAGAGGTGTAATACATATGAGAACTATAGTAGGTGGTTCAGGTTGGTCATCTTGGAATAAGTTTGGTAGTATGTCATTTGATGGAACTACTTTAGATATAGTATTATAAGGAGATAGATATGGCACTAAAAGTAAATGGTACAACTATCCCTAATAGAGGTGAAGTTTATGTAAACGGAACTAAACCTAATAAGATTAAAGTTAATGGAACTGTAGTTTGGGAGGGTTATAATCAAGAGTTAACTATAGGAAATAATGCTACTTATTGGGGCTATGATAGAGATAGTTATGGTTCTTTAAACCCAGTATTTTCTTCATCTTTAAATTCTAATATACTACAAATCTTTGGAGCACAAGTTTTGGGAGACGAAAATAGAGTAACTTTAATAGAAGCTATTCCAGCAGGTGTAACAGCTATAAAAATTACTACAGATGACTTTACTTTAACTTTACCTAAATCTAGTGGTGATAATTATAAATTTATTAGTAATGGTACTGAGTTAAAAGATTATTTTAGTTCTAAAGGTATAGGAACTAAAGTTAAATTAATTTTGGAGTTTATAAACTAATGGAAATATTAGCTTTTAACGGTGGACTTAATACAAGAAACCACCCACAATATTTATTACCTAATCAAGCTAGAACATTAAGCAATTCTATAGTTTTTGACGGAACACTAAA